>JAFRQH010000038.1 GCA_017428725.1 Bacteroidales bacterium
AGGCCGCACCTGCCGCCCCGGCAGCCGCCGAGGCCCCCGCAGCCGGCCCCGTGGTCGCCGGCGCCCCCGTGTCGCCGCGCGCCCGCAAGCTCGCCCAGGAGAAGGGCGTCGACACCGCCCAGGTGGCCGGTTCCGGCCCCCACGGACGCATCATCGAGCGCGACGTGATCGCCGCCGCAGGCGCTCCGAAGAGCGGCCTGGCCAAGGCGATGGCCGCAGCCGGCGGCTTCGAAGCCCCCGCCCGCGGCACCGGCCTCGACGGGATGGTCAAGGGCTCCGACCTCAAGGTATGGCAGGCCAACCACACCGACATCGCCGGCGAAGGCGAGGAGTTCAAGGTCGAGAAGATGTCCAACATGCGCAAGCTCATCGCCAAGAGCATGTACAACTCCCTGCAGAACTCCGCCCAGCTCACCCACATGCTCGGTGCGGACGCCCGCAAGATCCAGGCCCTGCGCAAGAAGGCCAAGAAGGCCCTCGAGGAGGGCAGGATCGATGCCAACATCACCATCAACGACTTCGTCTGCTACGCCGTCATCAAGGCCCTCAAGAAGTTCCCGAACGTCAATTCCCACTGCCTGGGCGATGCGATGCGCATCTTCAACACCGTCAACCTGGGCTGCGCGGTCGACACCGAGCGCGGCCTGATGGTCCCCTGCGTCAAGGGTGCCGAGAACCTCAACATCTGCGGCCTAAGCAAGAGCCTCAAGAAGGTGGCCGAGGACTGCAAGAAGGGCAGCATCAACCCCGACCTGCTCGCCAGCGAGGCTGCGTCCTTCACGGTCTCCAACCTCGGCGGCTTCGGCGTGGAGTGGTTCACCCCGATCATCAACGTCCCGCAGAGCGCCATCCTCGGCGTCGGCACCATCGTCCCGCGTCCGAAGGACCTCGGCGGCGGAGTCTACGCCTTCGTGCCGTATATGGGCCTGTCCCTGACCTATGACCACCGCGCCATCGACGGTGGCGAGGCGACCCGCTTCCTCAAGCAGGTGGCCGTGGAGATCGAGAACCTCGAAGTGGAATTCTAATACAGCAATGAATATGTACGATTTAGCGATTATCGGCGGCGGTCCCGGTGGTTATGTGGCCGCAGAGCGTGCCGGCGCGGCCGGCCTCAAAGTCGTCCTGTTCGAGAAGCGGGCCCTCGGCGGCGTGTGCCTCAACGAAGGCTGCATCCCCACCAAGACCCTCCTCTACAGCGCCAAGGTATACAACTACGCCGTCCAGGGCGACCACTACGGCGTCTACGTCAAGGATCCCGCCTACAAATACGAAGAGTTCGTCTCCCGCAAGGACAAGGTGGTCCGCAAGCTCGTCGGCGGCATCAAGGCCGCGATGAAGGGCTTCAAGGTCGAGGTCGTCACCGACACCGCCACGATCAAGGGCCGCAGCGCCGAGGGCATCACCGTCAGCGCCGCAGGCGCGGATTATATGGCCCGCAACCTGCTCATCTGTACGGGCTCCGAGGCCGTCGTGCCGCCGTTCCCGGGTCTGAAGGATGCCGGCGACGTGATTGTTACCAACCGTGAGATCCTCGCGCTCAAGGAGCAGCCCAAGGAACTCGTGGTGATCGGCGGCGGCGTGATCGGCATGGAGTTCGCCGCATTCTACAGCACCCTCGGCACCAAGGTGACCGTCGTGGAGATGCTGCCGAAGATCCTCGGCCCGCTCGACGACGAGATCTCCACGATGCTCCAGGGCATCTACGCCAAGCGCGGCATCAACTTCTGCCTGCGCTGCAAGGTGACCGGCATCGAGGGCAACACCGTGGTCTACGAGGACCCGGACGGCAAGGTCTGCCGCGTGTCCGGTGACAAGATCCTCGTCTCCGTGGGCCGCCGCGCCAACCTCCAGGGCTTCGGCCTGGAGACCCTGGGCGTGGACATGACGCTCAACAAGGCCGGACGCCCGGTCGGCATCAAGGTCGACGAGAAGATGCGCACCAACATCCCGGGCGTGTGGGCCGCCGGCGACGTGACGGGCTTCTCGATGCTCGCCCACACCGCCTCCCGCGAGGGCGAGGTGGCCGTCAACAACATCCTCGGCAAACCGGACCGGATGCGCTACAACGCCATCCCGGGCGTCGTCTACACCAACCCTGAGGTCGCCGGTGTGGGCCTGACCGAGGGCGAGGCCAAGGCCCAGGGCATCGACTACACCGTGGTGAAGCTCCCGATGGCCTACTCCGGCCGCTTCGTCGCCGAGAACGAAGGCGGCGAGGGCATCTGCAAGATCATCGTCGGCAAGAAATACCGCGAGGTGCTCGGCGTCCATATGCTGGGCAACCCCTGCTCCGAGATCCTGGCCGCCGCCTGCATCGCCATCGAGGGCGAGATGACCCTCGAGCAGCTCAAGCAGGTCGTCTTCCCGCACCCGACCGTGTCCGAAATCATCAAAGAAACCGCCTTTTCACTCAAGTAACCAATAAATTCACAACAATATGCCTAAATCACTTTACATCGATCCCAATGTGACCCTGCGTCCGGAAGAGCACGAAATCGTGCTCCCCAAGATTCCCGTGATGCAGTACAAGAAGACCATCAAGGATGAACTCAAGGAAGGCAACTTCACCAAGGAAGACCTCCTGCGCATCTACCACGACATGTTCGTGATCCGCGAGTTCGAGACGATGCTCAACCTCGTCAAGACCACCGGCGGATACAACGGCGTGGAATACAACAACCCGGGCCCTGCGCACCTCTCCGCCGGCCAGGAGGCCGCCGCGGTCGGTATGGCCTACACCCTGGACACCGACGACTTCATCTTCGGCTCCCACCGCTCCCACGGCGAGATCCTCGCCAAGGGCCTCCGTTCCATCCAGATCCTCCCGGACGACGAGCTCGAGAAGGTGATGAACGAGTTCTGGGACGGCGCCACCGTGGCCGTGGCCAAGACCGGCTTCAAGGGCACGACCAAGGAGCTCGGCATCCGCTTCCTGCTCTACGGTGCGATGGCCGAGATCTTCGCCCGCACCACCGGCTTCAACAAGGGCCTGGGCGGATCGATGCACACCTTCTTCACCCCGTTCGGCATCTATCCCAACAACGCCATCGTGGGCGGCTCCGGCTCCATCGCCGTGGGCGCCGCACTCTACAAGAAAGTCAACCGCAAGAAGGGCATCGTCGTCGCCAACCTCGGTGACGGCGCCATGGCCCGCGGCCCGGTCCTCGAGGGTATGACCTTCGCGTCGATGGACCAGTTCAACACCCTCTGGGAGGGCGACATGAAGGGCGGCCTGCCTGTGCTGATCAACGTGATGGACAACCAGTACGCGATGGGCGGCCAGACCAAGGGCGAGACGATGGGATACAGCTTCCCGGCCCGCCTGGGCGCCGGCTTCAACCCGGAGGCCTGGCACGCCGAGCGTGTCAACGGCTATGATCCCCTCGCCGTCATCGACGCCTTCCGCCGCAAGAAGGCCCTCCTCGAGAAGAAGGAAGGCCCGGCACTGCTCGACGTGGTGACCTACCGCTACAGCGGCCACTCCCCGAGCGACCAGTCTTCGTACCGCACCAAGGAGGAAATCGCCGCCTGGGAGGCCGAGGACTGCATCGTCGCCTACGGCAAGCGGCTCATCGAGGCCGGCCTGGCCGACCAGGCTGCGCTCGACGCCATCCAGAAGGAAGTGAAGGACGTGATCTTCGACTGCTACAAGCTCGCCATCGACGAGAAGGTGTCCCCGCGCATGGACCTCGTCAAGGACAACGAGATGCTCGGCGACATGATGTTCTCCAACCAGAGCATCGACTCCCTGAGCGACGCCAAGCCCGACGTGCTGATGCCGATGGAGGAGAACCCGCGCGTCAAGCAGATCGCCGGCAAGACCCGCTTCTACAAGGATGCCGAGGGCAAGCCCGTCAGCAGCATGAAGATGTACAACTTCCGCGACGGCGTGTTCGAGGCCATCGTGGACCGCTTCTACAAGGACGCCTCGCTGGTCGCCTACGGCGAGGAGAACCGCGAGTGGGGCGGCGCCTTCGCCGTGTACCGCGGACTCACCGAGGCCCTGCCTTACCACCGCCTGTTCAACTCCCCGATCGCCGAGGCCGCCATCATCGGCACGGCCATCGGTTACGCCATGTGCGGCGGCCGCGTGATCCCCGAGATCATGTACTGCGACTTCCTCGGCTGCTGCGGCGACGAGATCTTCAACCAGCTGCCGAAGTGGCAGGCGATGTCCGGCAACATCCTCAAGATGCCGGTGGTCGTGCGCGTGAGCGTGGGTTCCAAATACGGCGCCCAGCACTCCCAGGACTGGACTTCCCTCTGCACCCACATCCCGGGCCTCAAGGTGGTCTTCCCCGTCACCCCGTACGATGCCAAGGGTCTGATGAACAGCGCCCTGCAGGGCACCGACCCGGTCATCTTCTTCGAGAGCCAGCGTCTCTACGGCATCGGCGAGCAGTTCCACGAGGGCGGCGTGCCGGCCGAATATTATGAGATTCCCATCGGCGAGCCCGACGTCAAGCGCGCAGGCAAGGACGTCACCTTCCTGACCATCGGCGCCACGCTCTACCGCGCCCTCAAGGCCGCCGACATCCTCAAGGAGAAGTACGGCATGGAGGCGGAGGTCATCGACGCCCGCTCCCTAGTGCCGTTCAACTACGACAAGGTGCTCGAGTCCGTCAAGAAGACCGGCCGCATCATCATCGCCGGCGACGCCAGCGCCCGCGGCAGCTTCCTCAACGACCTCGCAGCCAACATCACGGAGCTGGCCTTCGACTACCTCGACGCCGCCCCCGTGGTGCTCGGTTCCCGCAACTGGATCACCCCTTGCCACGAGCTGGAGGAGGCCTTCTTCCCGCAGCCGGAGTGGTTCCTCGACGCGATCAACGAGCGGATCGTCCCGCTCAAGGACTACGTCCCCGTGAGCAACCAGACCGACGCACAGGCCATCATCCGCGCCAAGAAAGGTGTCTAGCGTATGAAGACCTTCGACGTCAACGCCCATCTCCACACCCCCTACTCCTTCAGCGCCTTCGACGGCGTCCGCCAGGCGCTCGACATGGCAGCTGAGGAGGGGGTGAAGGTGGTGGGAATCAATGATTTCTACTCGATGGACGGATACCGCGAATGGAGTGAAGAGTGTGGCAAGCGCCACCTCTTCCCCCTTTTCGGCATCGAGTTCATCTCCCTGAATGTCGAGGACCAGGCCGCCGGGGTGCGCGTCAACGACCCCAACAACCCGGGCCGTACGTACCTGAGCGGTAAGGGCCTCGCCTATCCCGTCATCCTGACGGGCCGGGAAGCCGCCGAGCTCGCGGCCGTCAAGGCCGAGTCCAACGCCCAGGTGGAGAAGATGTGCGCCAAGCTCAATGCGCACCTGGACGCCGTCAAGGCCGGCTTCAACATCTCCTTCTCCGAGGTGCGCGACACGCTCACCCGCGGCTCCATCCGCGAGCGCCATCTCGCCAAGGCCCTGCGCCTGGCGGTCGACGCCCGCCCGGGCTGCGAGAAGTGCAAGCGCGCCCTCTACGAGCAGATCTTCGGCAAGCCCCTCAAGAGCGACCCCGCCAACGCGGCGGCCGTCGAGAACGAGATCCGCGGCAACCTGCTCAAGGCGGGCGGCGCGGCCTTCGTGCCCGAGGACCCCAAGGCCTTCCTGCCGATGGAGACGGTCCAGCGCATCATCGAGGCGGCAGGCGGCATCCCCACCTACCCGTTCCTCGCGGACGATGCCAAGGGCAATTTCACCGACTTCGAGGGGGACCTGATGAAGGCCGCCGACACGCTCAAGAAGCGCGGCTTCCGCTCCGTCGAATTCATCACCACCCGCAACACCACGGCCGTGCTGGAGCAGTACGCCGGCTACCTGGAGGACGAGGGCTTCACCGTCACCTTCGGTTCCGAGCACAACACCCCGGCCCTGGAGCCCATCAAGCTCCGCACCCGCGACGCAGCGGACCTCTCCGCCAAGCTCAAGGAGATCAATTACCGCGGCGCCTGCACCGTGGCCGCACACCAGGCTGGTCTCAAGACCATCGAAGAGGGCGACGCCCTCATCACCAAAACTGTCAGCGAATAATGAAAGAAATCGAAGACCTCATAGCCATTTCACGGAAATACGGCGCAGACGACCGCTTCGTGATCGCCGGCGGCGGCAACACGTCCTACAAGACGGCCGACCGTCTCTGGGTCAAGGCCAGCGGCCACGCCCTCGCCACCATTACCGAGGACGGCTTCGCCGTGCTCGACCGCGCCCTGCTGAATCCGATGGGCGAGAAGAAATACAGCGCCGACACCGCCGAGCGCGAGGACCAGGTCAAGAACGACCTCGCCGCCGCTTGCATCACGCGGGGCCGCCGCCCGTCCGTCGAAACCTCCATGCACAACTGCCTGGAGGCCGCCTACATCGTGCACCTGCACCCGACCCTCGTGGGCGGACTGATGTGCGCCAAGGACGCCGCAGAGCGCTGCGCGCAGCTCTTCCCGGACGCCCTCTACATCCCCTACACCGATCCCGGCTACACCCTTTTCAAGAAGGTGTACGACAAGGTGGCCGACTACAAGAAGGCCCGCGGCCACGAGCCGCAGGTGATCTTCCTGCAGAACCACGGTATCTTCGTGGGTGCCGACACCACCGCCGAGATCGAGAAGGTCTATGACTGCGTCCTCTCCACCCTGGAGAAGGAGGTGCGTGCCGTGCCCGAGGGGCCCGCTCCCGTTTGCGACTGCGTCAGCGAGACCATCCCGGCCATCCGCCAGATCCTGTCCCGCGGCGGCCGCGGCCTCAAGACCCTCAAGGTCACCAACAATGCGCTGATCGACGGCTTCATCGCGAGCCGGGCGGCCGCCGGTGCCGTCCTGTCCCCCTTCACCCCGGACGGCATCGTGTACTGCAAGTCCGAGTACATCTATCTCGACGAACCGTGCGAGAAGCTCGCCGCCCAGGCCGAGAAGAAGATCGAAGCCTATGTGGAGAAGCGCGGCCATACACCCAAGGTCCTGCTCATCAAGGGCGTGGGGCTCGTGGCCGTGGGCGACAACGCCAAGAATGCGCAGATCATCACCGACGTCTTCTACGACGCGATGAAGATCGCATGGTACGCGCAGTCCTTCGGCGGAGAGCACCCGATGACCGCCCGCCAGATCGCTTTCATCGACAACTGGGAGGTGGAGAACTACCGCCGCAAGGTGGCCGCAGGCGCTTCGCGCGGCCGCGTGGAGGGCAAGACCATCATCGTGACGGGTGCCGCCCAGGGCTTCGGCGAGGGCATCGCCCGCTGCCTGATGAAGGAAGGCGCCAACATCGTGGTCGCCGACCTCAACGAGGCCGTTGGAGAGCAGACCGCCGCTTCTTTCAATGAGATCGCCAAGAACAACCGCGCCATCTTCGTCAAGACCAACGTCGCCGACATGGATAGCCTGCGCGGCCTGATCCGCGAGACGGTCCTCAACTTCGGCGCCCTCGACGTGTTCGTGTCCAACGCCGGCGTGCTCCGCGCAGGCGGCCTGGAGGCGATGACCCCCGAGAACTTCGAGTTCGTGACGAACATCAACTACAAGGCCTACTTCTTCTGCGCCAAGGTGGCCAGCCACGTGATGAAGATCCAGACCGCGCTCGACCCGGAGTACTTCGCCGACATCGTGCAGGTCAACTCCAAGAGCGGTCTGCGCGGCTCCAAGGCCAACTTCGCCTATGCCGGCGGCAAGTTCGGCGGCATCGGCCTCACGCAGAGCTTCGCCCTCGAGCTGGCTCCCTTCCGCGTCAAGGTCAACTCCATCTGCCCGGGCAACTTCTACGACGGACCGCTCTGGAGCAATCCGGTCAACGGCCTGTTCGTGCAGTACCTCGCCGCAGGCAAGGTCCCCGGCGCCAAGACCGTCCAGGACGTCAAGGACTACTACCTGGGCCAGGTGCCGATGCGCAAGGGTTGCAACCCCGAAGACGTGACCAAGGCCATCCTCTACGCCATCGACCAGACCGGCGAGACCGGCCAGGCGATTCCCGTGACGGGCGGCCAGGTGATGCTCTCGTAACATGTTATTAACCGTTAGTATTCTTAGTTAGTATGAAACGGATCCTTCTTGCCGTTATTTCATTGGTTGCGGCCCTGCCGCTCCTTGCAGCCCCGGCGGCGGACGAAGCGCGCCTGTTGCGCTTCCCCGCCGTAGGCGGCGGCAAGATCGTCTTCTGCTATGCAGGCGATCTCTACAGCGTGGACATCAATGGTGGCCGCGCAGTCAAGCTCACCTCCGACGTCGGATACGAGTGTTTCCCGAAGATCTCCCCGGACGGCAAGACCGTGGCTTTCACGGCCCAGTACGACGGCAACACCGAGGTCTACACCATCCCCATCACGGGCGGCGAGCCCAAGCGCCTCACCTACAGCGCCCTGGTGAGCCGCGACAAGGTCGGCGAGCGGATGGGTCCCAACAACATCGTGATGGGCTGGACCCCCGACGGCAAGCAGATCGTCTACCGCAGCAAGCAGTGGTGCTTCAGCGGCCTGCGCGCCCAGCTCTGCAAGGTGAGCGTGGACGGCGGCCTGCCGGAGTTCATCCCCACGACCGAAGGCGGCTTCTGCTCCTATTCCCCGGACGGGCGGCAGCTGGCGATGAACCGGATGTTCCGCGAGTTCCGTACCTGGAAGTACTACCGGGGCGGCCAGGCGGACGATATCTGGATCCACACCGTCGGCACCACCAAGCTGGAGAAGATCACGGACAATGACGCCCAGGACATCTTCCCGATGTGGATCGGAAACGAGATCTACTACCTCTCCGACCGCGACCGGACGATGAACCTCTTCGTCTACGACACCCGCAGCAAGCAGTCCCGCAAGGTCACCGACTTCACCGAGTACGACTGCAAGTTCCCCGCCCACTCCGCCGACGGCTTCGTCGTCTTCGAGAACGGCGGCTACATCTACAAGTATGACGTCAAGCGCGGTGCAACCGAGAAGGTCAGCATCCAACTCGCCGCCGACGATGTCTGGAGCCGCACCGAGTACCGCAGCACCGGGCTCAACCCCAGCGGCTTCAGCCTGTCTCCCGACGGCAAGCGCCTGCTGGCCGTGGTGCGCGGCGACATCTTCTCGCTGCCGGCCGAGCGCGGTCCGGTGGTCAACATCTCCCGCTCGCCGCAGTCCCACGAGCGCGAGGCCGTGTGGAGCCCGGACGGCTCCCGCATCGCCTGGCTCTCCGACGCCTCCGGCGAATACGAAGTCTACTGCGCTCCCGCCGACAAGATGACGGAAGCGACCTGCCTGACCTCCTTCAAGGAGGGCTATCCGTCCGGCCTGCAATGGAGCCCGGACGGCAAGAAGCTCTATTTCAGCACCCTGCACTGGGATGTCTGCGAGCTCGACGTGGACAGCAAGGCTCTCACCCGCATCCTCGTGGGCGAGCGCTCTGCCATCCGTTCCTTCACCCTCTCGCCGGACGGCACCTGGGCGGCCTACACCGAGACGCTTCCCAACTTCATGAGCGGGATCTACCTCTTCGACCTCAAGGCCCGCAAGAGCTACCAGGTCACGGACCGCTGGTATGACGCCGGCAGCCCGCTCTTCTCCCGTGACGGCAAGTACCTCTTCTTCACCTCTTCGCGCGAGTTCCGTTCGCAGTACTCCGCCGTGGAGTGGAACGCCGCCTACAATGTCTCCGACTACGTCTTCGTGCTGCCGCTCGCCAAGGACACGCCCAACCCGATGGTCCTGGGCAATGACGAGTATGTCGCCAGTGCCGCGGGTAACGTTGAGCGCAGCGAGGTCGGCACCAGCCGACCGGCCGGCCCCGGGACTTCGTCTCAGACGAAGTCGGAAAGGGGTTCAAGGCCGCAGGGGGTTGCAGGGGGCGGAGCCCCCTTATGCAAGGTAGACGTTGACGGGCTGGCGCAGCGCATCACGGCGCTGCCGCTGGATGCCGGCCGCTACCGCCTCATCCTCGCCGACGGCGACAAGCTGTACTACAACGGCTTCGGCGGCGGTGGCATGGCCGCCGGCGGACCGCGTGGCGCGGCCGGCGGTGCCGGCATCAAGGCCCTCGACCTCAAGACCCTCCAGACCTCGGACGTCCCCACTTCCCCGCTCGCCCTCACGGCTGACGCCAAGAAGGCCCTCGTGCGCGACGGCGGCCAGTACAAGGTCGTCAACTTCGGCGGTCCTGCCGGCCGCGGCGGCTCCGTGCCCGTGGGCGAGATCGACATGATGATCGACCACGAAGCCGAATGGGCCCAGATCTACGACGAGAGCTGGCGCATCACCCGCGACAACTTCTATGTCGAGAACATGCACGGAGTGGACTGGAACCATATGCGTGAGAAATATGGCCAGATGCTCCCGTACGTCAAGCACCGCGACGACCTGACCTACCTGATCGGCGAGCTGATCGGCGAGCTGAACATCGGCCACGCCTACATCACCTCCGGCGAGAGCCCGGCCATCCCGCGCATTGCCACGGGCCTGCTCGGCGCGCAGTACAGCAAGGACCGCCGCACCGGCGCGTTCAAGATCGAGAAGATCTGGCGCGGCGCCGATTGGGACGAGACCCTGCGCTGCCCGCTCCGCACCCCGGGCGTGGACGCCAAGGTCGGTGAATTCATCGTCGAGGTCAACGGCACGCCTGCCAAGGACCTCCTCGACCCGGGCCAGGCCCTCATCGGCAAGGCCGGCAAGACCGTCTCCCTGAAGATTTCCGCCAACGCCAACGGCAGCGGCGCCCGCACCGTCTATGTCAAGCCCGTCGCCGACGAGGTCCAGCTCGCCTACTACGAGTGGGTCCAGAACAACATCGAGAAGGTGGACAAGCTCTCCAACGGCGAGATCGGCTACATCCACATCCCCGACATGAGCACCGAAGGCCTGGATATGTTCACCAAGCTCTACTACACGCAGTTGGACAAGAAGGCCCTTATCATCGACGACCGTATGAACGGCGGCGGAAACGTATCTCCGATGATCCTGGAGCGCCTGCAGCGCGAGGTCTACCGGATGAACATGTACCGCAACGGCGGCAACCGCACCGTGCCCAACGAGGCCTTCTACGGCCCCAAGGTCTGTCTGATCGACAAGTACTCCTCCTCCGACGGCGACCTCTTCCCGTACGGCTTCCGCCAGCTGGGCCTGGGCCCGCTGATCGGTACGCGCAGCTGGGGCGGCATCGTGGGCATCTCCGGTTCGCGCCAGTTCGTGGACGGGCAGGACATGCGCACGCCGTTCTTCACCTCCTACTCCACCGACGGTGAGTGGATCATCGAAGGCC
Organism: Bacteroidales bacterium; assembly: GCA_017428725.1. GTDB lineage: Bacteria > Bacteroidota > Bacteroidia > Bacteroidales > UBA932 > Cryptobacteroides. The sequence continues at coordinate 11,203 of JAFRQH010000038.1, forward strand.
ACGGCGTGGATCCCGACATCGTCGTGGACATCAACCCCTTCGAGGACTGGCTCGGCAAGGACGCCCAGCTCGAGAAGGCGGTCGACTACCTCAAGGGTGAGCTCAAGAACTACAAACCGCTGCCGGGCACACCCGCAGCCCCCGACAAGAGCAAATAACCTATTAACTCAATAAGTTGATGAAAACCAAAGCAGTACGCCTCTATGGCGTGAATGACCTGAGACTCGAGGAATTCGAGCTCCCGCAGATCAAGGAAAACGAGATCCTGGCCAAGGTGGTCAGCGACAGCATCTGTATGTCCTCGTACAAGGCCGCCCACCAGGGCGCGTCCCACAAGCGCGTCCCCAACGACGTCGCCGAGAACCCGACCATCATCGGCCACGAGTTCGCCGGCGAGATCGTCGAAGTCGGTGCGAAGTGGCAGGGCGAGTTCAAGCCCGGCGACAAGTTCTCCATCCAGCCGGCCCTCACCTACGAAGGCGGCCCCGTGGGCATCTACAGCGCCCCCGGGTATTCCTACAAATACATCGGCGGTGACGCCACCTACGTGGTGATCCCGGCCGAAGTGATGGAGCAGGGCTGCCTGCTGCCCTACAAGGGAGAGGCTTTCTACCCCGCCTCGCTGAGCGAGCCGCTGAGCTGTGTCATCGGCGCCATGCACGCCAACTACCACACCCATCCCGGCAAGTATGTGCACGACATGGAGATCAAGCAGGGCGGCAAGATGGCGCTGCTCGCCAGCGTGGGCCCGATGGGCCTCGCCGCCATCAACTATGTCCTGCACCGCGACGACATGCGCCCCTCGCTGCTGGTCGTGACTGACATCAACCAGGAGCGCCTCGACCGCGCCGCTTCGCTCTACACCGTGGAGTTCGCCAAGAGCCGCGGCATCGAGCTGCACTACGTCAACACGGCCGTGGAGAACCCGGTGGAGCTCCTCAAGGGCATCGCCGGCGGCACCGGCTATGACGATGTCTTCTGCTTCGCCCCGGTGGCCCCGGTCGTGGAGCAGGCCGACGACATCCTCGCGTTCGACGGCTGCCTGAACTTCTTCGCCGGTCCCGGCAAGGCTCCGTTCAAGGCCCCGTTCAACTTCTACAACGTCCACTACAACTCCACCCACGTGGTCGGCACCTCCGGCGGCAACACCGATGACATGAAGGAAGCCCTCCACTATATGGGCCTGGGTATGGACCCGGCCGGCCTGGTGACCCACGTCGGCGGCCTCAACGCCGTGGTTGAGACGACGCTGAACCTCCCGGACATCCCGGGTGGCAAGAAGCTCATCTACACCCACGTGACGATGCCGCTGACGGCCATCGCGGATTTCGGCAAGGTCGGCAAGCCCGTCTACGACGAACTCGACCGCCTCTGCAAGGCCCACAAGGGCCTGTGGAACGCCGAGGCCGAGAAGTACCTCCTCGCCCACGCCGACGAGCTGTAGCGGGATTCCGGATTGCATAGCGTCATTCCCGGCTTGACCGGGAATCTCATAATCAATCACTTATGAAACAACCTTCGGAGAAGTCTCCGAAGGTTGTTTCATAATCCATTGATTATCAAGTATACTAAAATGGGGCGTGTATGAACTTGGTAATTTCTTCCGGTGAAGCGTCTGCCTCATTCCGGAACTGACCTAGGAACAAGCGTCCGGACAAACCGTATCGGCGGTTATACATCCGGGTGAATTGCGCCGTCAAATCCCGCATGAAAGAAGAGAGCGCCTGTGCGGAGGGAGCCCGTAACTGGATATGATAATGATTAAGCATGATACAGACCGACAGGATACGGATCTTGTACCTCCGGGCCAGGATACAGAACAGTGTGAACCAGACGAGGCAATCCGCTGATGTATAAAAGCAAATCCCCCGATCCAGTGTGATCTGGTATACATGGTCGTATCCATAGATACTGTTTCTTCTGCACGCAGTCATTTTTCAAATATAGAACTATACTCCTGACCATATGCAAAGAAATCACAAAACTTAGTCCGTACCCCCTCTGCTTTTTTTTCATCACGTCTTTCGCATTTCTGATTATCAAAGAGATACGGAATAACCTTCGGAGAAATCTCCGAAGGTTATTCCGTAAGTTATTAATTATCAGATCAGGGATTCCGGAAACGGGGAGTGACTTAGAGTTTCCGGGCCTTGACGTCCGTGATCATGTCGATGCGGTCCTCGGACTTCTCGATGTAAGCGGTCTCGACCGGCAGGTCGGCTGCGGGGGCGCCGAAGGTGACTTCGCCGCAGTGCGTCACCACGCTGGCGCCGCTGTAAGTGGCCTCGACGAAGAAGCGGTAGGTGCCCTTGGCGACAGGCTTGCCGCCCTGGTCGGTGAAGTCCCAGGTGAAAATCTGGACTCCGCTCTCGGCGGGCGTGGCGCCGGTGAAGGCGTCCATCTGCTCATCGGTCAGATTCTCGGCATCCACGTGCTTGACCCAGGTCGGGACGCAGGAGGTGCGGTAGGTGTAGCCGCGCTGCGGCTTGGAGCCGTCGCGGCTGCGGCCCTTGGCCGTGAACTCCGTGACGAAGAGGGTCTTGACGACCTCCCCCTGGGCGTTCTCGACCCAGACGGCATATTGGTTGGAGCCGGGACCGACCTGCTTGTTATAATTGAAGGAAATCTCCAGGCTGCCCGGCTTGGGTGCGCAGGAGGCCATCAGTGCCGAAACGGCACAAATCGCCAAATAGGAAAACGCTTTTCTCATAAATGGATAAACTGGTTTTCGCGAAATTACACATTTTCTGCGAATTATGATACGCGCTCATTGAATATTCAGCAAAGAGCGAACCCGGTCCCGGTATTTCCGGGACACGGGCAGGGTTGTCTCCGCAAGGAAGACTTCCTCCAGAGAAGAACCGGTGACAAACGCCCGGTTTATCAGGTAGGAACGGTGGATTCGCAGGAAACCTTCTCCCAGCAACGCCTCCCATTGGGATATCCCGGTCTTGTTGCGGAAGCGGCGTCCTTCCGTAGCGTGGAGCCAGACTTCGTCGTCGTTGGATTCGATGTAACGTATTTCGGAGGGCCGGAGGGTAATCTCCCGTCGGTCGGAGATGAAGCGCAGCGGCTGCTCTGAGGTCGGCCAAACACGCTCAAGCAGCCGTGACAACCAGAGGTCGCCTGCCACCAGGACCAGCAGGATCAGGGCGATGAACACCGGATTGAGCAGTGCACCCGCCACATCCGGCACATAGGCGGCACTGGGGCCGGTCCTGAAACGCCGGATGAAATAGTGCACAAGCAGGACAAACAACAGTTCCGCAGCCAGGATGCCCAGCGTTACGAACAGGCAGTCCCGGATCCCTTCACCGCGTCGCTCATACGATATCTTCGGATAGAGCCACCGGGCTACCAACGCGCCGGGCAGGAAAGCCGTCCCGACAAAAAGCGCTTCGCTGAAAGCATAACCGAAACTCAACAGAATCATGGCCACCAGGATTATGGCAGCGGCGTAATATCCGGCTTGGCAGAGTGCTTTCTTCATGTCAGGACAAAAATAAGGATAATTCCGCTATCCTCCACGCTCTCAGTGACGGACAGGGGGATTCGACGGCTTCACAGGGAGATTCTGCCTTTCGCATCCGGGGAAAGCTGCTTACCTTTGCATCAGAAAAGGATTAACCCCAAACCTCATTATGCCATGATTCTGAAATCGCTCCTTTCTGTTCCCCTGCAGGCTCTTCCCGATTCGTTCCAGGCACCGCCGGAAGCGCTTCAGGCCGCCGAGCCGCAAACATCGTCCCTTCCGGACCTCTTCTCGCAAGGGGGTACCTTGTGGATGAGTCTGATTACCATCCTGCTGGTCGCTCTGCTCTTTGCGGCCTGGAAGGCACCCCGCTGGGTCAAGGAAATCGGACTTGCAGCTCCGGTCGTCGCCCTCCTCTCCCTGTTGTTCGGTCTATACCGCGCCTTTGACGCCCTGTATCAGACAGGAGGAGTCATCAGTCCCGGGGTTGTATTCGGCGGACTCAAAGTCAGCACGATCCCGATCATCTACGGTCTGCTGGTTTATCTGCTCTCGCTGGTCATCCGCATTGTCCGCAAGCCGCGGATCTAGGCGGCATTGATTATCAGCGATTTACGAATCAACCTTCGGAGAATTTTCCGAAGGTTGATTCGTAATTGATTGATTATCAGATTCCGGGTCAAGCCCGAAATGACAGCCGGGTCAAACCCAGCTGCGGTTACTCCCCGACGTGGAAGGCGACGCGGAGGTCTTCGACTTCCTTGTCGGTGATCGGGTGGAGCTTGCCGACGGGCGTGGCGAGGATCAGCGACTTGGCGGCGAACTCGGCCACCTCGAGGCGGTCGAAGGCATTGATCAGGCTGTCGGAGGCCACGACCACGGAGTCGTTGGCGAGCATCGCGCAAGGACGGTTCTTGAAGACCTCGGCCACCCGGCCCGGATCCGTGGAGTGGGCGCCGAACTCGAATTTCGGCACGTCCTGCAGGAAGATCCAGCTCTCCGGGATGGTGCGGACGTTAAACTCGGCGTCCGTGGTGCAGTAACCCATCAGGGACGGGCACTGCGTGAGGATGATCGCATTGACCTTGGGGTTGCGACGGTAGATCTCATAGTGGAGGGCCGTGGCGTGGCTCGGGGTCTTGCCGGCTTCGGCCATCCCGTCCTTGATCTGGACGATGTCCTCCTCGTCGATGTCCCAGCGCTGGATGCCCGGAGGCGTGATGAGGAAGTCGTTGCCGCGCCAGCGCATCGAGACGGTACCGTAGGAACTGCTCATCAGCTTCTGGTTGCAGGCGCGACGAACCAGGCGGACGATCTCGGAACGGATGGCGCGCTCGTCGGACGGGTGCTCGACGTTCATGAAATGCTGGTAGTCGCCGATCAGATGGTTCTCGTGGAAGAGCAACTCCTCCTCGGTGAGGTAGTGCGGCTCGCCCAGGGTCTTGGCATTGAGGATCGTGCGGGCGCAGAGCTCGAGGGTCTCGAAACGCTGGTAGGCGTCGGCGATGTCCTCGCCGCAGAGCACCACGCCGTGGTTCTCCATGATCACAGCCTTGTAGTCGGGATTCTTCTTGAACTCGCCGGCGATCTTCTCGCCCAGGGCGGCGCTGCCCGGCACGTCATAGGGTGCGAAGCCGATCGGGCCGCAGACGTTGCGGGCCTGCGGGAGGATGCTCGTGTCGGGAATCTGGTGCACGATGCTGAAAGTCACGAGTCCCGGGGGATGCGCGTGGATGACCGCGTGCATCTTGGGGCGGATCTTGTAGATCGCCTTGTGGAAGGGATATTCGGAGGACGGGCGGTGCGGTCCGACGATGGTGCCGTCGGCCTTGACGCACATGATGTCCTTGGCGGTCAGGGAGCCCTTGTCGATACCGGCCGGGGTGATCCACATGTCGCCGTTCTCGTCCATGATGGAGAGGTTGCCGCCGGAGGTCGTCGTGAGGCCGCTGCGGTAGATCCGGCCGATGATGAGCGCGAGTTGCTCCGCCGGATGCATCAGTTTCGTGTTGAGTTGTTTCATATCATCCTATTTTCCGGGTACAAAGTTAACAATTATTGCAACAAGTTTTCCCGGGATTCCATTTCAATGTCGCTACGATGGGAATATCAGGTCCGCAAGCATCCCGGCGCTGACCCCGTCGAAGTAGCGTCCCGGGTCGGCGGCTTCGAGCGCAGCCAGGAGCGCCTCGCGCTCGAAGCGCAGGCCCACCAGGCGCTGCTCCAGCTGCCCGGCGGGCAGGCCGCCGAGGAAGTCGCCGCCGAATCCGACGGCGGTCAGGCAGCCGCGGTCGAGGCTCAGCCGCACCTCAACCGTGCCGCACGGGAGGGAGCCGGAGCGGACGATGTCCGCCTCGCGCGAGCGACCGTAGAGCCACTCCCAGGTGGAGAATTTCCCGTCGGCGATCCGCTGGACGGCGGCACGGCGCTCCTCCCCGAAAGGGAGCTCGCCGTCCCCGGCCGCCAGGATCCCGTGCAGGGCCGCCTGCACCTCGTCCAGCGAAGCGAACTGCGGCAGGTAATCCTTGAGATTGGCCACACGGCTGTGAACCGAGGCGATGCCCTTGGCCTCCATCTTGGAGCCGGGTACATCGAGCACACGGGACAGCGTGTCCAGGTCCACGTCGTACATCAGCGTGCCGTGGACAATCTGCCGGTCGTGCCAGACACGCCGGGCGTAGCCCGAAACCTTGCGGCCCTCCACGAAGATGTCGTTGCGGCCTGTCAGCTCGGCCGGCACGCCAAGGCTGCGAAGCGCCTCCACCATCGGCTGCGGAGTCACCTCCTTGCCGATGAAGGTGTAGTTGAGGTTCTGGAGGTCGTGGTAGACGGCGCCGCCGCCGGTCACCCGGCGTGCCAGCCGGATGCCGTGGGACTCGAGGTAAGCAAGGTTGACCTCGCTGTAGGCATTCTGGTTGAGCCCGATGATCACGGACGGGCGGTTGCGCCAGAGATAGAAATAATCGTCGTCCGACAAATACTGCTCCAGGCAGTACTCGTCGAACGACATATTGTACCAGGGGTCGGTCGAAGGGTTCGTCAGAAACCGCATACGCTCGCCCCTCCGACTACATCTCGTTGCCGACCTTGCGGGCGCGCTCGGGCTTGTCGAGGTTGATGCCGTCGCTGCTGGCCACCTCCACGAGGATGTTCCAGCCGGCGCAGAGATAGACGTAAGGCTGCATCGCACCGGCATCCGGGACGAGGATCGTCCGCTCGAACGGGGTCTGCTTGGTGTCGATGGCCACGACGTGCACACCGGCGCCCTTGAAGACGGTCAGGAACTTGTCGTACTCGCTCTCGATCGGGTTCACCAGGAACACGATGTCGCCTTCCTGCATCACTTCCTCGATGCCGTGGACGGCGTAGGTGCCCTCCAGGAAATCGCTCTTGCGGCGGGTGATCTCGTTGGTCTTGAGCGTGAGCTCCTCGGCCACGCCGTCGTTGTAGCCGCTGAAGTAGATGGTATGGGCGCCCTTGACCCACTCCACGATCTCGGAGGGGACCGGCAGGGTCAGCGCGGTCTCGAGCTTCTCGGGAAGACCCTTCAGGACGGTCTTCATATCCTTGCCGGCCAGGTGCCAGAAGATGGACTCGCAGAACAGGCCCTGCTCGATCACGCTCTTGGTGGCGGCGACCGCTTCCTCCCAACCGCAGCCAAGGACGTGGCCGTCCACGCAGGCCTGGCGGATCGGGGTGTCGGGATTGGCGCTCAGCGCGAACGTATCCTTGTGGCCTTCGGCCTGGAGCTTCTTGGCGAGCATCAAGGCTTCCTTGGTGCGGCCGGAGTTGGAGTCGATCAGGACGGTGTACTTGCTCAGGTCATAACCCTCGGCCTGGTGGGACCCCTCGATCTGGACATTGACATCCAGACCCCAGGTCATCGCCACGCGGCGGCTGTTCTTGGCGGGCAGCAGGCGGGAAGAGCCCTCGCCGGAGAAGAGGATCTTGCCGGTCTTGCGGACGGAGTCCGCGACGAACTTGGAGCAATCGGGGTCGAACTTGGCCACGGTGGGCACGGTCCCCATCATCTCCTGCACCAGATAATACTGGGCGTACTTGTTTTCTTTCAGGTTCATGCTAAAGATAATTATCAGTTAAATGCGCTGGCGCAGTTCAGCGAGGCGCTTTAGGTTGGTCTCGGTCTCCTTGCGGATCTGCCGGACGAAACTGTTGTCTTCCAGCTCCCCGATCGCGGCGGTCATCTCCTCGGCGTTGCGGTAGGTGGCCTGGCGGAAAGGGTTTTCGTAATCTTTCTTGCGGGTGAGGTATACCTCGTCACAGATGAAACGCTGGATGCGCTCTTCCTCAGCTATGGCCCGGTTCCAGGCCGCTGCGTCCAGTCGGTCGACTCCCAGCAGACAGCAAAGCGAGAGATAGGCGTGGCGCAATTTGTCGACGGGGTATCTCCTCCAGATGTCATTGTAGCGCTTGTGGATATCCTTCCAGGAAGCCAGCTTGCCGCTCCGGATATCGGCGCGGAGGCGGTCGAATTCACTCGCCATCATCAGCTGTCCGCCCAGATTGACCCACTCGCGTTGACGACGGCTCTTGAGGAATGCCGACAGGGAAGTGAGCGTCTCTCCAGGGTTGGCCTCCAGGTAATCCATCGCATTCATCATGGCGTAATGCACCAGCATGTCGCCATAAGCGTGGTATGCCCGCCAGGCCTTATGGATGAGCACGTTCCGGTGGCTCTTCTCCATGCCTTCGCCGAGAATCTCAAGGGCGTCTACGATTTTGGAGTCTCCGTCGAGCAATTCGCGGCCCTTAGCCCGCAACTGCTCGTCTTTGAGTTGGTCGATGGGTTTATTCTCCTTGCGATACCACGCCTTGGCCGTCCAGAGCTCGAGCAGGGCGCGGGCTTGGATGACCTCCTCCATACTGTCGGGGGCAAAGGTATCGAATTCAATGTTTTGCGTCTTGGTGATCCGCTTGTCGCGGGTCTTGTATTTCCAGTTGTTGCGCGCGAGCGCATACATGTTGTGGCTCCACCAGAAAGCCGGCGAAATCTCCAGCCGGTCCTCCTTGGCGTTGTTGCTGAGCAGGGAGAACGGCAGGGGGATGTTCAGCTCGGCCGGATAGTCGGCCTTGGCGAGCAGCGTATAGCTGGCGAACTTGCTGGAATGCTTGATGCTGGTACACAGGCCCGGCCAGAAGCCGCGGCCCGCCTCCACCTCATTGTCGTTGGTGCGGCTGTTGTGGTTGGAGCCGATCGTGGCGCCGGCGGCCATATTGCTCTGGCCCTTGACGCAGGCGGCGATGAGGAAGGAGTTGTTGTGGTGCTGCTCGTGTGCCGGGAAAATCAGGTTATGCAGCACTTCGCAACAGGAAATCGTGCTGTTGTCGCCAAGGATGGAATTGATCAGGCGGGCGCCGAATTTGAGGGCGCTGTTGTTGCCGATCACGAAACGGATGGCTGTACAGGAGTAGAAGACACGGCTTCCGAAACCCATGATGCCGTTGACCATGATGACGTTCTCGCCAATCTGGGACGGCTCCTTCTCGGAAGAATTGATCGTGATGTTCTTGAGTTTGCTGGCGCCCTTGATGTAGCAGGCGGGACCGATCTTGGCATCCTTGAGGATGGAAGAATTCTTGATCACGCATCCCTCGCCGACGGTTCCGTAGTAGCCGCGGTGGCTGTCCACGGAGGCCTGGGTCATCTCGCGGAGCCGCTCCTGCAGCGGGGCATCATCGATGTATTTCGCCCAGAGATAGGCGTCGGCCGTGGTCATCCCGTCGAAAGGATAAACCGCCCGGCAGCCGGTCTCGTTCATCACCTCGATCGACACCCGGACACTCTCCGGTTCCCCATCCTTGATGATGCCGTTGCCGAACTTGGAATGGTCCGTGGTGCACATCTCCTCGATGTTGAAAAGCATACAGCGGGCGCCGATGATATAGTGGCTGAGATAGTGGACGTTGTGGATCGCACAGTCATCACCGATATCGCAGGAGTGGATCGAGGAGTTGGAGATGCCGATAGGAAGGCGCAAGTCGTGGAACTGAAGTCCGTTCTCGGACACACGGCCGATGCGGACCGTACCATAGAATTTGTTGTTCTTCAGCATCTGGGGGCGGAACTCGTCCGTCACATAGATGGTATCCCAACTGGCGGCCGTGTTGTCGTTCTTGACCAGGCGCTCGATCTCGTCGCTGGTGAGATGCCGCCAGCCGCCGCGCGGCTTGCGGACCTGCCGGTTGCGCAGGTAATATTTGTCCTTGCCTTCGGGGAGATACTTCGGATCAATCCAGCCGTTGATGAGCTTCTCGGGGGGCAGTACGGTCACTTTCTCCATGGGGAAATGATTATAACTTTCAAAATTAACGATTTCCGCACATTTCTCAAAACGCAAATATGACAAAATAATGAATCCCCACGGAAACGGGAAAGAATACTAACGCACCAATGGGACAAGATAACGTTTTAGTTCCGGAAAAACCGGCAGATGTCTGCCCGGATAATCCACGCGACGCCCCGGGTAATGAAGCTCGAATTCCGGCCCGCAGTGCACCATCTCGTCGCTGTCGGCGAACATGCCGGTGGTCAGGAAGACCTCCTCGGGCGTGAGGCCGTCGAACTCCGTCCGCTCCAGCGACTCATAGCCCGCACAGATCTCCTCCGTGAGCAGGAAGGATTCCGCCCCGTCCCGGCGGGGCGAGAGGTACTTCACCTCCCCCACCATCGTACGCAGCAGCCGGGAGGGGTGCAGGTCGGGGTTCACAAGGATCTTGCGGCGGCCGCGCAGCTTCTGGGCCCAGAAGCCGCCGAGCGAGAGCCCGACCACCAGGTCGGGATCCTCCTCGGCGCACAGGCGCTCCAGGAGCGAGAGCGCCGCCGCCGGCTCGATGGGCACGTCGGGCGCGACCACCTCGCAGGGCTTGAGCAGGATCCGCAGCGAATCGGCCATCTTGTATGCGCCGGACGATGCCAGGCCGTGGATGAAGAGGATTTTCATACCGCAAAGATACAAATAATAATGGTCTCGCTTCCCAGCGAGACCATTACGCAATTCTAACCTAAAATTAAACCTATGAAAAAACTATTCAAGCGTTTTTATAGCAATTTCTGTGCCAGCAGCAGCTATTCTGCAAGCTTAATTGTAACAATTTTGACATCCTGCACGGGGCAGTCGCGGGCGTCCGTCTGTACGGCCGCAATCTTGTCGATCACGTCCAGGCCCTGGATGGTCTCGCCGAACACGGTGTACTCGCCGTCCAGGAAGTGGGCATCTCCCTGCACCAGGTAGAACTGGGAGCCGGAGGATTCCTTGTAAGGGTTGACGGCGTCGCCGCGGCGCGCGGCGGCCAGGGCGCCCTTGATATGGGTGTGGGCCGGCACGAACTCGGCGGGGACCGTGTAATTCGGGCCACCCGTGCCGAAGCGGGCCTTGTTGGCGGCATCCTTGGTCAGCGGATCGCCGCCCTGGATCATGAAGCCGGAGATGACACGGTGGAAGAGCGTCCCGTCGTAGTATTTCTCCAGGGCCAGCTTGGCAAAGTTCTCGCGGTGCTTAGGCGTGTCAGCATAGAGTTTGACCTTGATGACACCCATCGAGGTGATGATGTCGAAGACCGGCTCGGCCGGCAGTTTGGCGATTTTGTCCATGGTTCTCTGGGTTTGTTCCGCCGCTGCCACGGAGTCGGCCGCAGCCTTGGCGGCCTCCTTGGCGGCCTTCTTCTCGGGATTGTTGGCACAACCGGCCAGCAGCGCCGCAGCGCCGAGGCAGCAGAGGGTGATTGTCAGGAAATGTTTCATATGGCTTTTGATGATTTGATTTCTTTCCAGGCCAGCAGGGCGTACGGCACCATCAGGACCGTCCCGAGGGCCATCTGCAGCCACGCGGGGAGCGTGCGCAGCCAGAACCAGTACAGCGCGAAGACCGCGCCCGCGACCAGGACGAACTTGCCGATGCCCACGAGGTCATACGGGATGGGATATTTCTTCTGCCCGAGGAAATAGCTGATCAGCATCGGGATGCCGTAGCCGGCGAAGCCGCCCCAGGCGCAGGCCCAGTAGCCAATCTTCGGCACGAAGAGGACGTTGATTGCGATCATCACGGCCACGCCGATGGCGCTGATGATGGCACCCCACCAGTTCTGGTCCGTGAGTTTGTACCAGAAGGAAAGGTTGAAGTACACGCCCATGAAGATCTCCGCCATCATCACGATCGGGATGACGCCAAGCCCTTCCCGGTAGTCCCCGCCGATGAAGTGCTGCAACAGCGGCAGGTAGATCATGACCGCGAGGAAGGCCAGCAGGGTGAAAATGATGAAGTATTTGGTCCCGTCGGCAAGCGTCGCCGGGCTGTTCCGGTCCTTGTTGTCAGCGAAGACAATGGGTTCGTAGGCATAGCGGAAGGCCTGCGTGAGCAGGGCCATCACCATCGCCAGCTTGACGCAGGCGCCGTAGATGCCCAGCTGCACCATTCCCTCTTCGCCCGGCATCAGTTTCGGGAGGAGGATCTTGTCCGACACCTGGTTGAGCACGCCCACCAGGCCCAGGATCAGCAGCGGCCAGGAATAGCCCAGCATCTCCTTCGCCAGGCCCTTGTCGAAGCCGTAACCGATCCCCCGGATTTCCGGGATGAACAGGAATGACACCACCGTCGTGCAGAGCAGGTTCGCCACGAAAATCAGGCCCACGCCGTAATTGAACTGCTGGAAGAATGCCTGTAATGCCGGTATCTTCGGCATCACCAGGAAGATGAAGAGGTTCAGCAGGACGCTGGGGATGATGAAAGCCAACTTCAGGAACACGAAGCGGAGAGGCCGGCGCTGCTGCCGCAGGCGGCTGAACATCACGGCCTGGAAGGCGTCCTGCGCCGTGATCAGCGCAAACATGCCGATATACTCCGGATGCGCCTCATAGCCCATGGCGCCGGAGATCGGCTTCAGCAGCAGGAAGACCAGCGCCAGGAATCCCAGCCCCACGCCACCCACCATCCGGAGGGCGTTGCTGTAGACCATCTTGTCGTCCGCCCCGGGCTTGTTGGCAAAGCGGAACAGGGTCGTCTCCATCCCGAAGGTCAGCAGGGCCAGGAACAGCGCAGTGTAGGCATACAGGTTGGACACGATGCCGTAGCCGCCGCTCTCCACGGGAATGTAGTAGGTATGGACCGGCACCAGCAGGTAATTCAGGAACCTGCCTACGATGCTCACCAGCCCGTACAGGGCGGTATCCTTCGCCAGACTCTTCAGATTCATACGGATGCAAAGATAACAAAAATGGCCCGCACTTGGCGAGCCATTCCTGCATAAATCAATGGGATTTTTAGTCGTTCAGGGAGAAGCGCTTGAATGCGACGACCTTGGCGTCCTTGTCCACGGCGGCGATCGCCTGGGCGACGGTCTTCTTGTCGTCGGCCATCTGGTACTCCTGCTCGGTCAGGGTGTTCTCCTTGAGGAACTTCTGGACACGGCCGTTGGCGATGTTCTCGACCATCTGGGCGGGGAGGTTCGCGGCCTTCTCGGCACCGACGGTCTTGATGATCTCGCGGGCCTTGTCGGCCTGCTCGGGCGTGATCCAACCCTTGGCGGTGTTGGACTCGATGTGGTCCTCGCTGTCCACGTGGGCGGGGTTGATGCCGGCCTTCTTGAGGGCGGCGTCGACGGCCTTCTGGACCTGCTCTTCCTTCGTCTTCTCGACGGCGACCTTCTTCTCGTTCTCAAGCACCTCGGCCGGGCAGTCTGCCGGAGAGATGGAGACCGGGTTCATGGATGCGACCTGCATCACGACACCCTTGGCGAGGTCGGCGGGGACTTCCTTGTTGAAGCCCACGAGGGCGCCGAGCTTGCCGTTGAGCGTGTGGATGTACTCGACCACGAAGGGAGCCTCCACGAGCGCGTAGTAAGCGAGCACGTGCTTCTCGCCGGTCTTGCCGGTCTGGGCCTCCACGGCCTCGGCGACGGTGTAGCCGTCAGCCATCTTGCAGGCCTTCAGGCCCTCAAGGTCGGCCGGGCAGTTCGCGATGGCCACGTCGGCGATCGCGTTGGCGAGATTCTGGAAATCGGAGTTGCGGGACACGAAGTCGGTCTCGCAGCCGAGGCAGACGAGAATCGCCTTGCTGCCGGCCACGCGGGCCTTGACCGCACCCTCGGAAGTCTCGCGGTCCGCACGCTTGGCGGCCACGAGCTTGCCCTTCTCACGGATGATGCCCACGGCCTTCTGGAAGTCGCCTTCGGCTTCCTCGAGGGCCTTCTTGCAGTCCATCATACCGGCAGAGGTCATCTTCCGGAGTTTCATTACATCTGCTGCAGTAATAGCCATAATGTTTCTTGCTTTATATCAATGGAACGATTATTCGGCCGCTTCTGCCTTCTCTTCGGCGTCGCGGGTGCCCTTGCGGGCGCGGAGCTTGCGGGCGGCGGGCTTTGCAGCCTCCTCAACCACCTCCTCGGCAGCCTCCTTGTCCTTCTCGAGCTTACGCTCCTCAAGGCCCTCCTGGATCGCTGCGCAGAGGACGTTCACGATGCACTCGATGGACTTCGTGGCGTCGTCGTTGGCCGGTATCACATAATCAATAGGGGTGGGATCGCAACAAGTATCAACCATTGCGAATACCGGGATGTTGAGGCGGTTGGCCTCCTTGACGGCGTTGGCTTCCTTCTGCACGTCGATGACGAACAGGGCGGAGGGAAGGCGGCTCATGTCGCGGATGGAGCCGAGGTTTTTCTCGAGCTTCGCGCGCTGACGGTCGACCTGCAGACGCTCGCGCTTGGCGAGTTTCTCGAAGGTGCCGTCCTCTTTCATCTTGTCGATGGTGGACATCTTCTTGACGGCCTTGCGGATCGTCGGGAAGTTGGTCAGCATACCGCCGGCCCAGCGCTCGGTGATGGAGGGCATGTTGACAGCGGTGGCCTTCTCCTTGACGAGGTCCTTGGCCTGCTTCTTGGTGGCGACGAAGAGGATCTTGCGGCCGGACTTGGCCAGCTGTTTCATCTCCTCGGCAGCCTCATCGATCTTGCCGATGGTCTTGTGCAGGTCGATGATGTGGATGCCGTTCTTCTGGTCGAAGATGTACGGCGCCATCTTGGGGTTCCACTTACGGGCCAGGTGGCCGAAGTGAACACCTGCATCAAGCAATTCCTGGAAATTTGTGCGTGACATTTGTTTGTCTGTGTGTTTTGTTTTTGTAACTGTCCCCTTGCGGGGTCTCTTTTCATCAAGGCGGAGTAGCGGAGCCTGGTCCGGTCTCCAACCTTTTCCGCAGCGCGGCAACTTCCCGTCTCGGTCCTCACGGACACCGGAAGTTTAGAACCGCGGCTGTGCCGTAAAACGGGCAGTAACTAACGTTTACTGAACTGGAAGCGGCGGCGTGCACCCGGCTGGCCCGGCTTCTTGCGCTCGACCTCGCGTGCATCGCGGGTGAGGAAACCGGCGGCCTTGAGCGCAGAACGGTAAGCTTCACGGTCCAGCTCGCTGAGAGCGCGGGCGATACCGAGACGGATGGCCTCAGCCTGACCTTTGATGCCACCACCGACGATGGTGACCTTCACGTCAAACTGACCCTGCGTGCCGGTAACTTCGAACGGCTGGTTCACGATGTAACGGAGGGACTCGAGGGCGAAGTAGTTCTCGAGGGGACGGCCGTTGACCGTGACATTGCCTGCGCCGGGAGCGAGATAAACGCGAGCGACGGCTGCTTTACGTCTTCCAAGGGCGTGTGTTTGTTCCATTTGCTCTGTTTAAATTTCGTCCAACTTGATAACTTGAGGGTTCTGGGCCTGGTGCGGGTGCTCCGGACCTGCGTAGATGAACAGGTTGCCGAGGAGGTCGGCACCAAGACGGGTCTTGGGGAGCATACCCTTCACTGCTCTCCTGACGAGTTCGGTGGGCTGCTTCTCGAGGATCTCCTTCGGGGTCGTGAACCGCTGTCCGCCGGGGTATCCGGTGTAGCGGGTGTAGACCCGGTCGGTCATCTTCTTGCCGCTGAGGGCGACTTTCTCCGCATTGACGACGATGACGTTGTCACCACAGTCAACGTGCGGAGTATAACCCGGTTTGGTCTTGCCACGGAGGACAAGCGCCACGCGGGAAGCGAGACGACCAAGAGCGAGATCAGTCGCGTCAATGACAACCCACTTCTTGTCAACAGTCGCTTTGTTAAGCGAAACAGTCTTGTAGCTTTGTGTGTCCACTGTCTTGATCTTTAATTAGTTAATAAAAATTGCGATCCCTACACAAAATAGGGGTCGCAAAGGTAAGGATTTATTCTGAAAAAACAAAATCTGCGCTACGCAAGCGTGGCGCCCCAGCCCCAGTGGGCCTGGTAGAAGCCGTTGAGGGCCGTCAGCACGAAGAGCAGCACGATGAGGGTGGCGACGATCACGCCGATCACCTTGACGCGCTTGAACCAGGTCTTGCCGCTCCAACCCACGGTCTGGAACATGCTCCAGAAGCCGTGTACGAGGTGAAACCAGATGGCGGCGAACCACACGAGGTAGAAGGCGAGGACCCACCACTGGCCGAAGGTCGCGACCAGCAGGCAGTAAGGATTGTTCTCGTACGTGCCGATGCCGAACATCTCGGGGAGCTGCATCTTGGCCCAGAAATGGGACAGGTGGAAAGCGAGCAGGCCGAGGATCACGACGCCCAGCACGAGCATGTTCTTGGCGGACCAGGAGTCCGTGGCGGCTTTGCTGGCCACCTCATAACGCTTCCATCCGCCGCGGGCCTTGATGTTCTCGTAGGTCAGCCAGCATCCATAGAGGATGTGGACCAGGAAACCGAGCGCAAGGACCGGGACCATGATGGAGATCACGGGCGTGGACATGAAGTCGCAGCCGAGCTTGAACAGGCCGTCCCCCTTGCTGAACAGGGC
The DNA here is from genome assembly GCA_017428725.1 of Bacteroidales bacterium. Taxonomy (GTDB): domain Bacteria; phylum Bacteroidota; class Bacteroidia; order Bacteroidales; family UBA932; genus Cryptobacteroides. The sequence continues at coordinate 27,502 of JAFRQH010000038.1, forward strand.
TTCGTCCGCGGCGGCCATCCCGAACTTGCCCGTGAACGTGTCGATCACGGAGAAGAAATTGATAACCCCGTGCAGGAGCAGGAAGATGATCAGGAAGGCGCCGCTGACCGCCTGGATGAATTTCTTGCCGATGGAAGAATTGAAGATGAACATCGTGTTTGGTTTTATCTGGTCTAGACTGCAAATATAGCCCGAATCTTGCAAGTTTCATAATTTTCGAATATTTTTGTTCTCCATTGAAAGGCACGAAACCATGAGAGTATTGCTGAAACTGAGCGGTGAGAGCCTGGGCGGCCCCGCAGGCAAGGGAATCGACGAGAAATACCTTGTCCGTTATGCCCGTGAGATCGTGGAAGCCGTCAAGGCCGGCCACCAGGTAGCCGTGGTCAACGGCGGCGGCAACATTTTCCGCGGCCTGCAGGGCGTGGGCAAGGGCTTCGACCGCATCACCGGCGACCGGATGGGGATGCTCGCGACCGTGATCAACTCGCTCGCCATCGCCGGCGCGATCCGCAGCTTGGGCGTCGAGGCCGAGGTGTTCACCGCCACCCCGATGGCCCCCGTAGCCCATTATTACCGCAAGGAGGACGCCGTGGCCCTGCTGGAGCGGGGCGGCGTCGCGCTCATCGCCGGCGGGACGGGCAACCCGTTCTTCACCACCGACAGCGGCGCTGCACTGCGCGCCCTGGAGATCGGCGCCGACGCCCTCCTCAAGGGGACGCGCGTGGACGGCGTCTACACCGCCGACCCCGAGAAGGACCCCACCGCGACGCGCTATACGGAGCTGACCTTTGCCAAGGCCATCGCAGACAAGCTCAAAGTGATGGATATGACCGCCTTCGCCCTGTGCGAGCAGGGCCCCGTGCCCATCATCGTCTTCAACGTCGAGCAGGACGGCAACCTGGCACGCCTGTTGAACGGGGAACCGGTCGGCACGATCGTACACGCTTAATAATCAAAAACCGCATATGTTAACTGAAAGAGCCAAGGAAATCCTGGAGCAGACTGACTCCAAGATGCAGGAAGCCCTGATCTTCCTCGAAGAAGACCTCAAGACCTACCGTGTCGGCAAGGCCAATCCCGCCATATTCAACAACGTGACCATCGACTACTACGGCACGGCCACTCCGCTGCACCAGGTGGCATCCATCTCCGCACCGGACGTCAAGACCCTCGCCCTGCAGCCCTGGGAGCGCAACCTCATCCCCAAGATCGAGAAGGCCATCCTGGACGCCAACCTCGGACTGACCCCGCACAACAACGGCGAGATCATCCGCTGCACCGTCCCGGCCCTGACCGAGGAGCGCCGCCGCGACCTCATCAAGAAGGCCAAGGGAGCCGGCGAGAATGCCAAGGTCGTGGTGCGCAACGCCCGCCGCGACGGCATCGAGCTCCTCAAGAAAGCCCAGAAGAACGAGGGTATGTCCGAGGACACCGAGAAAGAGGCCGAGGCCGAGGTCCAGAAGATTACGGACAAGAACGTCAAGAAGGTCGACGAGATCGTCTCCGCCAAGGAAAAGGAGATCCTGACCGTCTAGTCCGGACGCCCCCTACACCCCCGCGATGAACTCGGTGAAGGCTTCCCGCTCCTCGTCGGAGAGGAAGTCCACCGTGATCGGTACGTAGAAGAGCCGCTCACGCAGGCTCTCGGGCATTCCCGTATAATCCAACAAGCGCTGGGCATCCTTCTCCGTGGTGGCGATGGCCAGCGTGGGATTCTTGTCCACCAGCTCCTGCAGGCGGTTGATGTCCTTCCACGTGTAGCGGTGGTGGTCCGGGAATGAGAAGCGCTTGACGATCTTGTAGGTGTCGCTCAGGTAGGCGCGCAGCGGCCCGTCCGAGGCGATGCCGGTCACGAGCGCCACCTTCTTGGCATAGGAGAAACGGGGCTCGGAGGTGGAATAGACCCCCTTGATATCGCCATAGTGGATGCTGGTGAAGAGGACCAGCAGGCGCCGGCCGTTCGGGGCCGTGGCCTCGCAGGCCGAGGGCAGGAAGTCGGTGAAGCCCATCTGCTCCACGAACTTGACCTTCTCGAAGACGTCCATCTGGGCGGGACACTTCGTGATGATGACGGCATCCGCGTCGTAGATGCGCTCCGGCAGGTCGCGCAGGCGGCCCAGCGGCAGGAGCAGATCCTTGTGGACGGGGCGGCTCCAGTCCACCAGCACGACGCTGCGCGTGGCCTTGAGCTTGCGGTACTGGAAGGCGTCGTCCAGGATGATGTATTCCGCGGGCGGGAAATCCCGGTTCCAGCATTTCTTGGCGTACTTGCGTCCCGCGAGCTTGTCGGGATGCACCAGCAGGTCACAGCCTTCGACGCGGTTCTCGTCCACGGCCACCGTCACGCCCGGGAACTTCTTCTTGATCTGGAGCGGCTCGTCGCCGAAAGCCTCCGCACTGCCGGAGGCGATCACCTGCTGGAACCCTGTACTGTCGCGTCCGTACCCGCGCGACAGCACGGCCAGGCTGCGGGCGCCCCACTCCTCGTGCTGCTGCAGCAGGCGGAGGACCATCTCGACGTGGGGGGTCTTGCCGGTCCCGCCGACCGTGACGTTGCCGATGCAGAGCGTAGGCACCTCGGCGCCGGCGGCCTTGCGGCCGGTGCGGCTGTAGTAGCGGTCGCGCAGGCGGAGGACCATATAATACGGGAAGAGAAGGTACTTGTCAATCATATCGCTGTTCTATTGAATCCAGAATCTCGTGCAGTTCCGCCACGTCCAGGGTCGTCACCATCCGCATCCGGGTCTCCTTGAAGTCGGGCAGGCCCTTGAAGTAGCAGGACAGGTGGCGGCGCATCTCGTAGATGCCGCGCGGCTCGCCTTTGTACGCAAGGGAAAGGGCGAGGTGGCGGCGGGCGATCGCCACCTTCTCGGAGACGGACGGCGCGGGCATCGGCTCGCCGTGCTCCAGGAAGTATTTGATCTCGCGGAAGATCCAGGGATGGCCGTACGTCGCCCGGCCGATCATGATGCCGTCCACGCCGTAGCGTTCGAAGGCTTCGCGGGCCGACGGACCGTCGGTGATGTCGCCGTTGCCGATGATGGGGATGTGCATCCGGGGATTGGCCTTGACCGCGCCGATCAGGGTCCAGTCGGCGGCGCCTTTGTACATCTGGCAGCGGGTGCGGCCGTGGATCGTGAGGGCCTGGATCCCGGCGTCCTGCAGGCGCTCGGCCAGCTCCACGATAATCTTGCTGCCCTCGTCCCAGCCCAGGCGGGTCTTGACTGTCACGGGCTTGCCGACCGCTTCCACGACGGCCTTGGTGATGGCCACCATCTTGTCCGGCTCGCGCATCATCCCGGAACCGGCGCCGCGGCCGGCGATCTTGCTGACGGGGCAGCCGAAATTGATGTCCACCAGGTCGGCGCCGTGGCCGCCGGCGAGCTCGGCCGCGCGGTCGGCCATCCGCGCCGCCTCGACCATCGCTTCCGGATGCTGGCCGTAGATCTGGATGCCCACGGGCGCCTCCTCCTCGAGAGTCTTCATCTTGGCGATGGTCCGGGGCACGTCACGGACCAGCCCGTCGGAATTGACGAACTCCGTGTAGACCATGTCCGCGCCCTGCTCGCGGCAGAGCACGCGGAAAGAGACGTCCGTGACGTCCTCCATCGGCGCGAGCAGCAGCGGGCGCTCCCCCAGGTCCAACGTGCCTATCTTCATATTATGCAAAAATAATAATTATATTTGTGATATGGCAGAACGTATCGAAATGCTGCGCGCCCTGATGCGCGCCAAGGGCTGGGACGCCGTGGTCGTCACCGGCTCGGACCCTCACAGCAGCGAGTACCCCGCAGAGCGGTGGAAACAGGTGGAATGGCTGTCCGGATTCACGGGCGAAGCCGGCGACCTGGTGGTCACCCTCGACCACGCCGGACTCTGGACCGACACGCGCTACTTCATCCAGGCGGAGCAGCAGCTCGCCGGCACGGGCGTCGTCCTCCACAAGATGCGTGTACCCGAGCAGGTGCCCATCCCGCAGTGGCTGGAGGAGCAGTTCGGTACCGACGGCCTCGTGGTCGTGGACGGGCTGTGCGTGAGCGTGGATTTTGCCCAGTCCCTGCCCGGGACCGTCATCAGCGTCCCGGACCTGCTGAGCCGCCTGTGGACGGACCGGCCGGCCGTGCCGCAGACGCCCGTCTTCACGGTGGACCCCGGACAGACGCGCGCAGAGAAGTTCGCCTGGCTCCGGGATTTCCTGCGGGAGCAGGGGTGCGAGGGCATCCTGCTGACCGCCCTCGACGAAATCGCCTGGACGCTTAACGTGCGGGCCTCCGACATAGAATACAATCCGCTGGTCATCAGCTATCTGCTGGTCACCCTCGAGGATGTGTCCTGGTACGTGCTCAAGGAGCGCGTCGAGGACCCCGAGACCGAGGCCACCTTCAGCATCCTGGAGGCCGACGGGGTGCGGCTGCTCCCCTACGGCGACATCGATTACCTGGGACCGGAGTTCCGCGGGCGGCTCTTCGTCGACGCCGCCACGCTCAATTACCAGCTCTACGGCAGCCTGGTCGCCGCGGGCGTCCCCCTGGAGGTGGGTACCAGCCCCGTGGGACTGCGCAAGTCCGTCAAGAACCCGCGGGAGATTGCGGGGATGCGCGAGGCACACCTGCAGGACGGCCTGGCGATGGAGCGTTTCCTGTACTGGCTGCAGCGGTCCGTCGCCGCCGGCCGCGAGATCACCGAATGGGACGCCGCCGTCAAGCTCGGCCAGCTCCGCGCCGACCTGCCCGACTACCGTGGGGACAGCTTCGCGACCATCTCGGCCTACGGCCCCGGCGCCGCCCTGCCCCACTACGTGACCCCGCACCAGTACGCCCCGGTGATCCGCGACAGCGGTCTCTATCTGTGCGACTCGGGCGGGCAGTATACCTGCGGCACGACCGACATCACGCGCACGGTCCCGATGGGGCGCTGCTCCGCGCTCGAACGCGAGGACTACACGCTCGTGCTCAAGGGGCATATCGACCTGGCGATGGCGGTCTTCCCGGAGGGGACGCCCGGCAGCCGGCTGGACGTGCTCGCCCGTGCGCCGCTCTGGCGCAGCAAACGCAACTTCGGCCACGGCACGGGCCATGGTGTGGGGTGGTTCCTCGGCGTGCACGAGGGGCCGCAGGAGTTCCGCCAGAACCTCAACGCCGTGCCGCTGCAGCCCGGGATGATCAATTCCGACGAGCCGGGCATCTACCGCGAGGGCAAGCACGGCGTGCGCCACGAGAACCTGCTGCTATGCGTCCGGGCCGGCGAGACGGAGTTCGGCCGCTGGCTCGCCTTCGAGCCGCTGACGCTCTGCCATTTCGACACGGAGGCCCTGGAGCTGCGGCTGCTCGACGAGAGCGAGATCAAGTGGCTCAACGACTACAACGAACACGTCTACCAGACCCTCTCCCCGCACCTGCCCCGCGAGATCGCCGATTGGCTGCGGGAGAAGACCCTGCCGGTCTAGCGGTCGTCGTGGCTCCGGCGGGCGATGATGTCGGACTCGGAAGAGGCGGCGATCACCTCCCCGATCATCGCATTGATGGCGGCGATGCCCGTCGACTGCTTCTCCGGCGGCCAGGCATTGGAGCCTCCGGAGTAGATGGAATCCTCCTCATAGCCGATGGCGGCATACCACATATCCCCGTCCAGGATTTCCATCCGCGGGCGATAGGATGTTTTCAGCCTGTACAGGCGGTACTTGGCCACGAAGCCGGCCACCCGGTCGAGGAGGTCCTCCGGACCCCGGATCACCGTGATATCCGGACTGTGCTGCTTCGACCAGGCGATGCAGACCCGCCCGTCCGCGTCGCGCTCGACGCGGTAGTACTCGCCCGGATACCGCACCATCGTGCTGTAGCTGTATTCATAGGAGACGACCGGCCCTTTGGGCCTGGTATTGTGGCCCTGGGAGCGGACAAAGGGAGAGCAACCCAGCAAGGAGAACATCAGTGAAAGGATTATCAGTGGCTTCATACCGCAAAGATATGCTTTTTCGCCACAATCCCAAGGCTTTCCGTCACGCCGGGCACGAAAGAAGCCCAGCGTCTGCTGAGCTTCTTTCGTGCCCTTCACCGCGGTTTTCTCGAACCAGATGCTCGAAGATTTAGAGAAGATTTGGGCGTTGAGGTTCATCATTCCGGACCCGACGAATCCTTTCCTATCTACGATTTCTTGTGCCACGGAAAGGAAGGAATAGTGTCGAGTCATAATCTTCGAGGCATATAATCGTCACTGCCTCCTACCTCCCTATTCTCAACATCTTACAGAACGGTCGTCCCTCATTCTATCGGGGTACCCGGTCAGTAAGTCTGGCAGGTTTAGGTCTGTTCGGCGTGTTGGATGGCCCCGGGTAACTAAAATCGGTATGTTCCCTTTACTTTTCTTACCGAACCTACTATTTATAAGTAAATCACAATCATTGTGGAATACAAAAGACAATACAGAGACCTCCCAGACGGGGTAAAAGAGAAAATCAGCGCCTCTATGAAAGGCAGAGCGAAATCCTATGACCACAAGCAGCACATCAGTCAAGGAATGAAGAAGTACTGGTCCAGCGTCCCCCAAAAGGTTCAGGACCACGAAAATAATGATGTCGAACCCTTAACTGCCGATGCCATGTAATCTCGAGAGAACCATCATCGACAATCTCGTCATCTGCTATCTGGCTCCAACGGAACTCCTTGGTTGGCTGAAGCAGACGGACAACTCCTGCTATGGGGACTTCCGTATGTACCGGGCAGAAGGGCGATTCCATCGGCATTATTTCCACCTTTTCACAGATGACTACAAGCGGCTTGGTGACATCTATTTCGAGCGCTATGCGAGCAAGGGAAATGAACTCTATCTCTGGCTGAAGGTGGAGAATTCGCTCCTGCACGACCAATCCTATCTGGAGGTGATAGACCAGCTGTCAGTCCTGTGGGAACTCGAATTCAATGGCTTCACATCGCTGGACCTGGCGCGTGACTTCGGCTATGATGTCGCAGCCAGAATCCGGAAGATGATGCGGCGGGAGGACTTGGCAGTAATGGTCAATGAGAAGGAAGTACGAGACCGGGACAAGACACTGAAACAGGAAGACCAGGCCGGAGACGATGGTCATCGTCAGCAGCGTCGACAGGATGATGCGCCAAGTCAGGCGGTTGGCAACGGAACGGAACTTCTCTTTCATCACCTCGAAGGTACATCATTTCCCGCAATCGCACAAACCGGGGTCCATTCTTTTCAGCCGACGGCTGACTGGCCCCGTTTTGGGCCAAAATCAGGTCCACCCCTAACCTCAATGCCCGGGGTTGGCCCGAAAAACACACTTATTGGGGCCAGCCACACGCAAGCGGAGGACTCTTCGGTAAAAAGTTATGATGATCCAAAGATAGCGGTATTTTGTCAGCGTTGCCTGACCAGGCCGGTCATATCCTCCAGGGTGAAGTCGCCGGAGAAGACCATGACTCCGTACTTCGGCCCTTCGCGCGAACACAGGATTACGACTTTGGCGCCGTCGTGCGTCCCGTGGTGTATCGTCACGGCCTTGCCGTCCTCGTCCAGCTGCATAAGCAGCGCGTAGCCGCCTCGCCGGATAATCCGGCGCACGGCGGCTTCTGCGCGGTCCGAACTCCGCTTGGTATCTGCGCGGATGACCTGGAGGGCATCCAGCTTTTGTATGATCTGCTGCATATCCACGGAAACGGGAAGTGGCGATACGCTGACGGTTCCCAGGGAGAAAATACCCCGGGACATATACAGGTACGTGATCTTTTTGTCCTTGGCCAGAGCCTCGAAATCCGGCACCTGCGCCCGGGCGGCGAGGGCGCCGCAGGCCAGGACAAGCATCAGGAGGAACTTCTTATTCATTGTCTGTGGGGTTATCAATGATCGTCAGGCCGCGTTCCAGGTTCTCGACCAGTAATTCCAGGGCCTTGCCGGCCTCTTGGTAGGCGGCGAGCGGATCCGTGAAGCTGTCCCGGGCTGGCTGAACGGCCGGCGCGGCGAGGCGGGCGGTGAGCCCGACGGCCAGAAGGACGGCGGCAAGCGCCCCGGCGAGGCCCTTTGTCAGGCATTCGCGCCGGTCCCAGCGGTCGATGGAGGAGAGGAGACGCCGCTCCAGTCCTTCGGGGATGGGGATCATCTCGTTCTGTGGATCTTTTTCCATTGTCTTTTCAGTTTGTTGCGGGCCCTGAACAGGATCTGCCGGAGGTTGACTTCCGTCAGGCCGGTCTGCCGGGACAGTTGGTCATAAGGGATTTCTTCGAGGAAACGGGCTTTGAGGAGCTGCTGCTCGCGTGCAGGGAGCTTGTCCACCAGTCGCATCAGTTCGCGGAGCTGTCCGGAATCGGGCAGGCCATCGTCGGCAGGACATTCCGGGGGATCCTGGAGATCGAGGGGCACCTCCTGCCTGCCCGCGCGCAGTCTGTCGATATGGCAGTTCTTGACTACGGCGGCGAGGTATCGCTCATTGAGCGCAGCATCGCCCAGCCGGTCGCGCTTCTTCCAGAGTTTCAAGTACGCATCGTGCAGCAAGTCTTCGGCATCCGGAGCGTTGCCTGTCAACTGGAAGGCAACCCGGTACAAGACCTGGTAATAAGGTACGAAACGCCGCTTGAACTCTGCGGAGTTCATCGTCCCAGGGTGGAGACTCCCGTCTGGCGGGCGGAAATGGCCAGGACGGACTCCTGGAGCCGCCCTTTGATATGGACCAGGGTCCATATCCCGGTCAACGGGATGACGGCCAGGACCTCCGAATAGCGTTTGCCCCGCGTCCGGGCATAGCAGGCCAGGCCCTCGTCTAAAAGCGCATCGAGAAAGATGTTTGACTCTCCCGAATCCATGTTTGCACGAGCCCTGATATCAATCTGCTCATATCCGGACAGAGCCTTCAGGTCATCGGCGAGGCCGATATCCTCGCCGCGCTCCAGCACCAGGGACTCGGCAAAGGTGACCTTGCTTCCCCGATACAATTCATGTTCGGTCAAGGTCTCGGGCGGGATGATGGCATAAACGGCATTCTCCGCGGTCTTGTATTTCCCGAACAGGGCGTCCACCGTCTGGGCAGGGGCCCAAAGGGGAACCAGCAGAAGTAATAAAAGCAAATGTCTCTTCATAGTGGATATCAATCTGCTAATATAACGGAAAATAAGACGGTTTGTTACACCTTGGCCACGATTTCGGGCAGATTCGGAGCGAAGCGACCAGGGGAGCTCGAGGGGAACGCCCCTCGATGGATAACCGGGCACGCAAAAGCCCGGCCGGATGGCCGGGCTTGCGTGCCCCAAGCGGGAGCACTTTTGTTATTGAATATTAAATAGTTGACTTTTTTACAAGCTAATATACAAGCTGCATTACAGCGTCACAACGTCCGGACGATTGCTCTGAATAAAGGGAGGAAAAAGAAAGTGAAACCACCTCAAATCCGAAGACACTATACGTCATGTTTGATAAGTTGTAATACATCCCATCCCTATATGCTATCAGTGAAGTAAATCAGGGAAACCGACGTAGCATCTTTTCCCGTTTGTTTGAGCTAATGCTTTACCAACACTGTTTATCGTAAAAAATACTGGAATACCTTCAAACCATTCGCGTATTTCTTTTAATGTCTCGTATTCATCCCATAATTTAAAAAAATTATTAGATGCAGTGTGAATAGATGCTTTATCTTTGTCATATAAATCAAAAATAGGATGCAATTGAGGTAGTAATCTACCTCTGCTTATTGTTTTTAAGCGTTTGTATCCAGGCATACACTCATTGTCAACAAAAGCACTTGCATCAAAACCGTTTTCGGATAAAATGCTTAATGCTTTTTGATAATTGTCAGAATCAAAAGGGATTCCAGCACAAACATATCCATCCCAACGCTCAGAGATGATTTTATTAACGTCATAAAAGCGCCCAGACCGTATATTAATAGCACCTAACACAGTTAGATTATCTATCCATTCATCCCCTTTTGGCAGCGAGGTAAATTTGAGAGAATCAAATAGAGAATTCATAACAGACAACCCAGTCGTTATAAATCCGCTTACGGGGAAAATATTTAAAAGGGTATATATTATTGTTAATGCGCATAAAGAATCGGAATCTACTTCATCGACGATTCTAATTGCTCGAGTAATACCTGCACTAACCTTTCTGTTATCTCCTTTTTCAATATGGCAAACAAGAAGCTCACTGAGCATCCTTAAGTATTCGTCTCTATCGCTTCGTATAGCAGAAATCTGGGCTTCCTTAATGAGTATCTGGAATTTAGGATCCTTAAAATGCTCCATTGCCCCTTCTATCCCCTCTAATCTCGGAAATAGGTTTTCACCGAGAGCATCGACTCTCTCCTTAGCAATTGCTGTGGCAATATCCGCATAATTCTGTAAAGCTAGACTATGCATCTCAGTATAAACAGAAGCCGCTATCTTGACAACTTCGCTAGGAGAAGCCCCATAGTAATTGACTTGCTGCCCGATTTGTGTTTGTACCGCATTATTACCTGCTTCCTGTACTTGTTTGGTATTATCCCCTAATAACGACATATTATCATCCCTCCTGTATTTGCTCGGAATCATCACCAGCCTTTTGACTTTGTTTAATTCTTCTAGTATTTCCTTTTATTCTTTGTTTTTGCAAAGAACGATTCCCAGCTCGTTGTTTTTGTGTAACGCGATGCTTGTAAGCATACAAGCCACCACCCCCTAAAAGACCGAGAAGAGCTACTAATAGTGCTGTTCCCCATCCATCAAAAATGGTGTTAAGATCAAACATAGAATTGTAACTTAATTGGTGTAGCGTAGATGTTGTTAGCAATCTATAATCAACAAAAATAAGATATTAAATCAATCTTTAAGACATCCTATCGGAACAACAAAAACTCCGTCTTCAGAACGGCGGTAAGGATATTCGCCAATGCCTGTCAAGACCATCAGGAAGGATGGTGCTTTCATTTTCTCTGTGTCAATCTTGCCCGCCAGTTCGGTCAAGGTTGCCACACCTTCTTTTATCAGTGTCTCGCCTCCCAACTTTATCTCCACTAATCCATAGGATCCATTCCTTAAATGGACGACTGCATCACATTCCAACCCCTCCTTGTCTCGGAAATGATAAACATCTCCACCCAAGGAATCTGCATATACACGCAAATCTCTGACAGCCATCGTCTCGAATAGGAGTCCAAAAGTATTCGGGTCATTCAATAAATCATCAGGGCCAACACCCAGGGCAGCCACGGCGATGGACGGATCAGTATAATATCGGGTGTCCGACGTTCGGATTGCCGTTTTGCTCCGAAGATTGGGATTCCAGGCTTTCATATCTTCAATGACGAAGATCTTCTTTAGAGCCTTTACATAAGAAGCAATTGTCTCGTCGCTGATACCATTCTGTTCGTTGGAGGAAATATCGGCCAGAATGGTTGGAATGGTAGCCTGAGAACCCTGTTGCCGAGCATAAGAGCGCATGATGCGTTTTGCCCTCTCTTCGTCACGGGAGACTCCGTCTGCACGGGAAATGTCAGTTCTCGTGATAGCTTCATAGTATTCAGTGGCGATGGTCAAAGCCGCTTTGCGTGTCTTCTTCTTTGTTGCGCTTGGCCATCCTCCGCGGCAAGTCAAATAGGCAAGATCCTCGATAGAGATAGAGGATCTTCCATCCAAGGTATTGACCCCACGGAACAGTTGGCCAAGCGAAACACTGCCAGAAGATTCACCCGATTCCCAAAGGGACATCG
>JAFRQH010000039.1 GCA_017428725.1 Bacteroidales bacterium
CCCGGCGCCTTCGGTGGGCCGGGCGAAGCTGCCGCGCCCCGACAGGCCGAAGGCCAGCGCGCCGGAGCGGTACCAGCCACCCATCGCCACACGCTGGTCGGGCAGCGGCGTGGGCGCCCAATAGTCGTAGGCCACGCCCGCGGCGAAAGTCTGCGTCGACAGGGCAGCCGCCGCCAGGTTGGCGTCCGCGGCCCAGGCGTTGGCGTCCAGCGCCACGCCGGCGCCGCCCATCGCCATCGAGCGGGGATCCGTGGGGTTATAGAGCAGCGGCAGCGTCTGGGCGCGCGCGCCCAGCGCCAGCAGCAGGAGGAGGAGTATCGTCGTGGTCCTTTTCATCGCGTCAGAGTTTCACAATGGTTTTGGCTTCCTGCTGGCCGTCGTACACCACCTGCAGCGTGTAGGTGCCGGCCGGGAGGGCGGTGACGTCGAGCTGGAGCGGTCTGAAGGGGCCCGCATTCGCGGAAGTGGAGAGCACCAGGGCGCCGCTGCGGCTGTAGAGCGTGGCTGAAGTGTGCGCCTCCTTGCCCGGGCGGACATACAGATAGTCGGAGACCGGGTTGGGGTAGACGTCCAGGTCCTGGTAGGCATTGCGCGCCAGCAGGCGGAAGGACGTGGTGACGGACGCCCGACGGGCATCCCGCGCCGTGACGCGCACTTCCGACAGACCGTAGCCCTGCGGGGTGAAGCTGAGCGTGCTGCCCGACAGGCGCATGGCAGCCAGTTCCTCGTCGGCCAGAACCACCTCATAACCGGGCACTTCGCCGTCCGGATCCGTGAAATAATCGTTCAGGTCCAGGGTGAGCAGCGAGGACGAGGCGGCGTTGAGGATCTGGTCCCCGATCCTGCCGACCAGCTGCGGGGCGTGGTTCTCCAGGATGGTGAAGGAGACCTGCCGGTGCGCGGCGTCGCCGACCCTGACGGTCGCAGTATAGATGCCCGGATCCGCCCGCAGGGCGTCGATGTAGAGCTGCGCCTGGGCCAGGTTGCAGCTGGCCGTGACGGCCGGGCAGGTGGTCTCCACCGTGACCGGGATCTTCGAGCGTTCGTTGCCCTGGATCTTGTATGTAAGGGTGGCCTGTTCGTGGGACTTGAAGCGGTAGTCTCCCGTGTAGTCCGTCGTGATGGTGATGTCTCCGGTGTCGCCCGGGTCGGGGACGTAGTCGAACGAGCCCGCGGCGTCGACCTTGCCGCCGCCGCTGGGACGGCCCTGCTGGTCGATCACGCCGGTACGCGCGCCGCCGAGCAGCCGCTCCTTGAGGTCTGCGTTGGTGAATCCCGGCCCGCCGAAGTGCGAGACGATCAGGGCCGCCACCCCGGCGGCATTCGGACAGGCCATCGAAGTGCCGGAGAAGAAATCGTAAGGGGCGTAGCCCGGCATGTTGTCCGGCACGCAGCTGAAGATCCACTCTTCGTACTCCTCGTCGGAGTCCGAGCCGCCTGGAGCGAGGATATCCACCCAGGGGCCGTAGTTGGAGTAGCGCGGCATCTTGCCGTCCGGGCCGAAAGCCCCCACGGCCACCACGCGTTCGTATTCGCTGGGCGCATCGTGCGCCCAGCCGGAATTGCCGGAGGCGAACAGGACCAGGCCGCCCCGCATCGGGCCGGTCTGGTGGCCGGACTCGTCCGTGCCGGCGTAGTCGATGAAATAGTCGATGGCGCTCTTGAGCGCGGAAGGCTGCTCCCGGAAGATGCGGGCTCCCTGCTCGGCCTCCGCCTCGCTGTCAAAGAGGTATCCCCAGCTGTTGTTGGCGATCACGGCGCCGTGGTCGGCGGCCCACACGAGCGCCTCGGCGTCTTCGTCGCCGCTGCCGCCCGAGTCGTCATCCTCGCCGAAGATGACGCAGGACATCACGCGCACGCCGCCCTTGCCGCCCGATCCGCCGGCGATGCTGCTCACGCCGATCCCATTGTCGTTGACCGCGCCGATGATGCCGGCCACGTGCGTGCCGTGCTCGTCGGCCGGGATCTGGTCCGGCTCATAGTCGGGGAGGAAGTTGCGGGTCCCTTCGCGGGGCGTGAGGACGACCCCGCCCAAGTCTTCGTGGGCGAGGTCCACGCCGCCGTCGATCACGGCCACGACGACTTCCCGGCTGCCGGTCGTGAAATTCCGCCACACGGGCTCGACGTTGACGTCGATCCCGCGCTGGTAGTTCTGTCCCCGGGTGCCGTCGTTCTGCAGGTGCCACTGATAGTAGGCATATTTGTCGTTGAAATAGCTGTGACGGACCTTGCGGCGCGGGATCTCGACGGCTTCGATCCCGTCGACCCCAGCCAGGTCCGCCTGGGCCTTGGTGGCGCCCACGCGGCGATCAAAGGAGATGCGGTACCAGCGGTGCAAGCCTGCGGCACGGTGGCGCGCCTCGAAGGGCCCGGCATCGGCGAAGACCCGCTCGGCGGATCGGATGCCCAGCTCCTCCGGGAGACCGGCCAGGTCCGCAAGGCCGAAGGAATCGGCCTGGTCATCACGGACCAGCACCACGGCCTGGCCAGGAATGATGCCCGTCTGCGGGACTGGTGAGGGCGCCGCAGGCCCCTCCTGCGGCAGGTCCTGCACGGTGCAGCCTGCCAGCGCCAGCAGAATCATCAGGGGTAGAAATCTTTTCACACCCAAAGGTAATAATAAAAGCGCAGTTGTAAAAGACAAAGGGTCCGGGAGGATCCCGGGCCCTTCGTCAAAGGCGTATAGTTTATTGTTTGTGGTCTAGAAGTGATCCACCTCAGGAGAATCCGTTGTCGGATAGAGCGGCTCCGGGTTGTTGGTGTTGATGGCCCTGTTGTAGTTGGTCTCGGTCTGGACAATGCAGAGATTCATCCATTCAGGCGTGGTCTCCTTGTTGTAGCGGTTCGTCTCGGGGTGGTTGGTGCCCGGGTAACTGCGGATGATGCCTTTCTGCAGACGCTTGATGTCCTTGGTGGCCAAGCCTTCGCCCCAGAACTCAACCCGGCGCTGCCACCAAACTTCGTTGACGAACGCACTGGTCGAAGTGTTGAAGTAGGCCTCGTTGTGTGTGCCATAGACATAGTTTTCATCACGGGTCTTGGCGAACGTGGTCAGCAGTTCGATACCCTCAGCCTCGTTCAGGCGGCCCGCAGCCTCAGCCTCGATCAGATACATCTCCTCGACGCGCATCATCGGGACAGCCATCACGAAACCGATGTACTGGTTGTTGCGGCCCTCTTCTCCTCCGGCAGGACGGAACTTGAAATTGGTACCGCCGTTCGGGTTGCCGTTGCCTTCATTGTTGCTATAGATCCAATCCGGATGCGCAGTGTAGGCCTTGAGGGCCTCCAGGGCATCCGCTTTGGACATCTCATCGATGGCGAAATCAGCAAAGCAATTCTTGCGGAAATCGGTCGCCGGGATGGTCTCGTAAAGATGGCGGTCGATCTGCATAGGATAACCATAGTTGGAACCATAGCCGCATCCGGAAGTTACAGGATTGATCTCCATACACATCCAGGAGCCCCAGCAGGAGTCGGCATCGTTGTTCTGGATGCAGGGATTGTCGGACTTGAAAGTCAGGCCGAGCATCCAGGCTTCATTCGGGGTGTTGAATCCATACTCGCGGCTGGTGTAGGTCTCTTTGTCCATAATGGTATAGCCATCCTGTGCTTTCTTCGCGTAATCCTTCGCCTCGGCCCATTTACCCATCAGCAGATAGGCACGGGCCTTGACACCATAGACGCAGGACACGTCCGGAGTGTATTTGTCAGCACGCTTCACGCCTGCCAGACACTCTTCTGCCTTGTCGAGGTCTGCTAAGATCTTGGTAAACAGAGCCTCGCTCGTCAAACGGGGATTCTCGTAGTAATCCTCAAGCACCATCGTCTCGTCAATCCAAGGGACCGTCTCGGCCTTGCTGTCGAGGTAGTAGGGCTTGTTGGCGTACATCTGGGCAAGATCCAGGTAGAAGTAAGCCCGGTAGAAGAGGGCGATGCCGAGGCCGCGCTTGAGGCTGCCGGTCGGCTCGGAACCTACGCTGGCGATGGCGGAGTTGCAGTCCTTGATGGCCTTGTAAAGGAGGGTCCAGGGGTACTGCGAAGATGCACTGGTCGGACCGAGGTTCCGGATGGTATAGAAATTGTCAAACCAACCGCTGGCGCCGTTGTGCTGGATGAAATCCTGTCCCATCGAATCCCACTCGATGAATGTCCGCGGATAGCCGAAGTCATTGGCACCCGTGCCGCCACCCACCGTGGGGAAGCCGCACAGACGCGTGGTCACGGCATCGATGAAGCGGTCGGCCGCCCCAGGCACCTGGGCCTGGTCGATCGTGACATAGTTCGTGTTCGGGAAGGTCTCCTGAATGCAACCGACGGCAAACGTCAATGAGCAGAGAGCAATCAGGGTGTATTTGAATGTCTGTTTCATAATCATATCCTCCTCAAATTAGAAAGTAATCTGAATGCCACCCGAGATGTTACGGACGGGGGAGTAGGTGTTGGTAGAAGAAGTGCTGGAGTATGAAGCACGCGGGTCGAAGCCCTTGCGGGCGGAGATGTAACCCAGGTTCTCGCCGACGGCATAGACGCGGATGCGGTTGACGATCTTGTCGATGCCGAGTTTGCGTACCGGCACGTTGTAGCCGACGGAGAAGGACTGGAAGTTGATGTAGCTGGCGTTGGTGAGGGCACGGTCGCCGGCCATCGTGTATTGGTCTGCGTACTGGAAACGCGGGATGTTGGTATTCGTATTCGTCGGGGACCAGGACTTCCAGATATCCTTGTGGAAGTTGTAACCGGCGTCACCCTTCTTGGCCGTCGGGGTCATCAGCTTCTGATAGACGCTGTCCGTGATCCGGCCGCCGACCTGGTAGTCGAACGATGCGCTGAGGTCGAAGTCTCCGACACGGAGCGAGGTCTGCAGACCGCCGAAGAAGAGCGGGAGCATGGAACCGTGGGTGTAGCGGGAGGCCTGGCCGGTGTTGTCGGTCTTGCCGGAGTGCTTCTTGCCCGGCTTGTTGGTCACGTTGTCGCTCACCTTGCCGCCAGCGGGGCTCAGGTCCTCATCGTACCAGTAGAGAGCCTTGCCGGTCTGGGGATCGAAGCCGGCGTACTCATAGGTCATATAGTCACGCATCACACCGCCCGGCGTCCACCAATAGCTGCTCTCATAGTATCCCTCTTCTCCGCCGAGCTTGTCCTCCGGCAGGGAGATGATCCAGGCGTAGTTGGTGGCGAGGTTGAGTCCGACGTTCCACTCGACCATCTTGGTACGGACCGGGACGAAATTGAGGGTGAGTTCGAGACCGCGGTTGCCGATATCGCCGACGTTGCCATAGTAGGAACGGGTACCGGCGGACTCAGGGACGGAGATGCTGAAGAGCAGGTTCGTGGTCTTCTTGAGATATGCGTCGAATTCACCGGACACGCGGCCCTTGAAGAGACTGAACTCGAGACCGATGTTGGAGTTGGTCGTCGTCTCCCAGGTGATGTTCTCGTTACCCATACGGCGGAAACTCGGGGACATCGTGATCGGCGAGGCCTGGCTCAGGGAGTATGTGTCGATGTAAGAGAAGTCACCGATGCCGTCGTTGCCCTGCTGGCCGATGGAAGCCTTGAGCTTGAGCTGGTCGATCCAGGTCGCCTCCTGCATGAAGGGCTCCTTGCTCATGATCCAGGCGCCACCGAGGGACCAGAAGTTGCCCCAGCGATGCTTGACGGCGAAGCGGGAAGATGCGTCACGGCGGAAGGAAGCGGAAGCGTAGTACTTCTTGTCAAAGTCGTACTGGGCGCTCAAGAAGTATCCCTCCACATTGTAAATGGAAGAATTCGAGGAGGTGCCGGAGTACATGACGTTGGCAAAGGCGTTGACCTCGAGGATGTCCGGGGAGAAACCGCCCTGGGCGGTGATGCTCTGGCTCGCTCCGTTGGTCTTATAATACTCGTGTCCGGCGATCACGTTCACGTTGTGCCGACCGAAGGAATCATAATACGTGAGGGTCTGGAGATGGTTGTAGCGGACGTTGTTGGACACGCTCTTCGTGAGCTCACCGTTGACACCGACCTTCGGACCGTAATACGGGTTGTCGTAGCCCGTCGTCAGGGTGTTGCCCCAGTTGATGGTCTCCTGGATGGTCGCCTTGAGGAAGTCCGTAATGTCGAAGTCCGCGGTAAAGGTGCCGGTCAGGTTCTTGCCGTTGTTGAAGGTCTTGTTGTAACGGTTGGAACCGAACGGGTTACCGGTCTGCATAAAGCCACGGCCGGCGCCGTAGTTGCTGGCGGCCACACCGTAGTCGTACTGCTCGTGGCCGAACTCATCCGTGCGGATGACCGGCTTGCCGTCGGGACCCATGACCCAGACATAGACCGGATAGATCGGGGCGATGTAGGTCGTGTAGTACATCAGGTTGGTGGAACTCCAGCCCGTACCCATATTCGGGTTGGACTGCTGTGCGGACTGGGTGAAGCCGACATTGGCGCCGATCTTGACCCATTTCTTGACCTGATAGTCCGCACGGAGACGGGCGGACAGGCGCTGGTAGCCGGAATATTCGATGATACCGTCCTCGTTGAGGTAGCTCACGGAAGCATAGAAATTGCTCCGGTCGGTGCCGCCGTTGACGGAGACGTTGTATTCCTGACGGACGGCCGGTTTGTATGCAAGGGTGGTCCAGTCGTCAGGCTTCATATAATAGGTTTCCCCATTGAAGGTGTACGCGCGTCCGAGTTTCGCATTCGGGTTGAGCTTGCCGTCCTTGCCGATCAAGGTCTCGCCAGAAGGAATCGTATACACATTGTATCCGAGATGTGACAGCATAAGCGAGTTGGCACTGGTGTGTGCCGCGTCAGGGGAACTGCCGCGGGACGTATAATAGTTGTACGTCAAATTGTAGTATGCCTCATAGAATTCGGCGGGGTCCCTGATGATGTCGTAATCCTGCACGCTGCGGGTGTTGACGCCCACGCGCATGTCCACGTTGACCCTTGCGTCGCGGGCTTTGCTGCGCTTGGTGGTCACAAGGATGACGCCGGCGGCGCCACGGGCTCCGTAAAGGGCCGCAGAAGCGGCGTCTTTCAGCACGGTGACGGACTCGATGTCACTCTGGGGGATGTTCGTAAGGCTGGCCGGATACGGCGCTCCGTCCACGATGACGAGCGGATTCGTCTCAGCATTCAGGGAGGAGATACCACGGACGTTGATGTTGCCGCTGTTGGCACCCGGGGCACCGGACGCGCCTTTGATCTGCAGACCCGGGACGGATCCGATCAGGGCGTTGGTCACGTTGGCCGTGGCACGTCTCTGGAGATCCTCGCTGCGGACGACGGCGGCGGAACCCGTGAAGGCTTCCTTGGTCGTGGTACCGAAAGCGACGACGATGGTCTCATCGAGGGACTCGAAGTCCGGCTCCAGATTGACGTTGATGATGGACCTGCCTGCTACGGCGACGTCCTGCGTCTGGTAACCCACGGACGAGAATTCCAGTGTCGCCTGGGAAGATACCGTCAGCGAGTAGTTACCATCAGCATCGGAAGAGACGCCGCTGGAAGTTCCCTTAACCACAATCGCAGCGAACGGAACGCTCTCACCCGTCTGTGCATCCCTGACGGTACCCGTGACCCGGATATCCTGGGCAGACACGGCTACTGCCAACAGCACAAACAAAGCGCTGAATAATAGTTTCGCTTTTTTCATAAGCAATGATTTTGATTAAACAATAACTAACCTTACCTTTTGCGATCAGTCTGAAGGGTGAAATGAATGCTGGTCGCACAATTTGGAATGCAAGGTCATAACTTTTTTTCAGAAATCCAACAATTTGTAACAGTTTTTAATTCCGTAAGTGTCACAATATCAAGTATTTCTGCAATAAGTGCGTCATTCCGTAATTTTATTTATAATATTCAGTAAAATTTCTCAACATATAACTAACAATTCGTAATCAAAATATACAAAAAAATCCCCCGGGAATAAATCCTGGGGGATTTTTGTCTTTTTTAAGGGCTTTCAGCGCCTGTCAGCGGTCTTTTCGATTCGGAAGTTGCTCCGGCATCAGGATGCGCAGGCCGAAGTCGGGGCGGTGTGGCTCCGCCTCCAGACGCTTGCCCGACTGCAGGACCGGGCTGCTCCGACGGGCGGCTGGCGCAGCAGCCTTGTAGCCGCAGAGCTTGAGCGCCTCGGCGAGCATCGTCTCCTTCGGGCTGCCAAGCTGGGTGCCGTCCCACGGACTGTCTTCGACCTCCACGTCCGGCGTGAGGCCGTTCGGCATGCAACGGGTCTCGCCGTTCTTGTCGGCGAAACGCGAAATCATCACGTAGAGGCCCCAGTTCTTGGCGTATTTCTTACCTGCGACTACGGACGACGCACCCATCTGCTCGGTCAGGACGTCGGCGTAATCGATATAAAACTCTTCTCCCTCGAGCGGTATTCCGCTGCAGAACTTGCCGTGGGTCTGCCCTCCGACCAGGGTGATGTCCATATAGGGATACAGGTCGCAGAGGACGGCCTCCGAAGCGGATGCGGTGCCGGAGTCGACGATTGCGTAGAGCTTGTCCAGCCCGATGTTGGCGCCCTCCGTGCTGAGCCAGTCCGGATTATCCTTGGAGCCCAGGTTGAATTTCGTGGAGAAATAGGTGTTCGTGTCCACATCACTCTGCTTGTAATACTTCGTCAGGTCGGCATTGTAGACTTCCGTAGACAGGACGCTGCCGGCCGTGACCTCCGCCTCCGGGGCGAGCATCGAGGCCAGGACCTGTTCGGTGATGACGAAGCCGCCGCCGTTGTAGCGAAGGTCGAGGATCAGCTCGCTCACGCCCGCAGCCTTGAATGATTTGCAGACTTCGACCAGGTCCTTGCAGGAATCCAGGGTGAAACTCGTGTAGACCAGGTAACCGACCTTCTTGGCCCCGCAGTCGAAGACCTTTGAGAGCAGCACGGGATCCTCGTACATCGTCTTGGCGGTGATGGTCTTTGAGCTCCCGTCCGATAAACCGACCGTCACCGTATCTCCGCTTATCAATGCCGGGTAGACGGAAGAATAGCTCTGCTCCGTCATCTCCCGGCCGTTCACGGTGACGATGAGGTCGCCACGCTTCAGGCCGGCTTTCTGCGCCGGGCTGCCGGCATAGGTATAGGTGACCACGGCACAGATCGTCGTCTTCGTATACCACGCCGGGACCCAATCGAATCCGTAGGTCTTCTGCGTCCCGGAGATGCTTCCGAAGAAACCCTCGTAATCGTCGGTCACCATCGTCCACCGGTCGATGTCATCGCCCTTGGAATCCTTGTAGCGGATCTTCCGGACTTTTTCGATCGGATCGTCCGTCTCTTTCCACGATTTCAAGCCGGACGCTATCTCCTTGTTCCAGAGATAGTACATGTCCATATAGTTGCTGGCGAAGATATTGACGTACTTGTAGGTATTCGCTTTTTCCTCGGCGGACGGATCCACCGGAGTCACGGCGGGCTCCGGCTCCGGGTCGGGGTCCGTATTGTTGAGCGGCGGCTTCTCGCAACTGTACAGGCAGAGGCAGAGGGCGGCAGAAAGCGCTATCCAAAACTTTTTCATAATCGGTTATTTTAACCAACAAATATACGTATTTTTCATATATATGCACAAGCACCCTGCGCGGCGGTGCCCGAACAAAAAAGAGGGCGGACTCTTAAAAGTCCACCCTCCCTTTCAGAGAAAAAACTCCCTAGTTATTGGGCGTGAAAACTTCTGGACCAGCTCCAATGCTGCCCAAGGAGACAGACCACTGGATATAGAGGGTGACTGCTTTGCTGTCGGGATAGAAAATATTCAACTCGGCGTATTTATCATCACCCTGCCAGTATCCCACATCCTTAATGGTGACATTTCCGTAAGGGCCATAGACCGTAGAAGTTTCAGTAGGAGCAACCCGGCAGTTGAAATAGGCTTTTCCTTCTTTGTCCGTCTTCTCGTCGCCAAAGGTGGTGAACAACAGGTCCCAGCCATCTTTATAAGGGTCGACGAAGCGGTAACGCTCAGGGAACGTGACACAGTGCTGCAAAGTCACCCCCGGAATTTCACCTTCCGCCCACCAGGAATCAAGTGTTCCGGTGGCCAGCGTCTCCCACGCAACCTTGACGAACGTGAAGGAGATGAAGGGCGTGTCCTCCGATGAATACAACGAGGCATACTTGGGATCGGCGACCATAATGTGGCAGGTATATTCCTTACCAACCTCGGCCTTGGTGAACGTCACCTTGAACTGGGCCGTTTCCTGACCGTCCTCGAACACGAGTTCCGTGTTCTCGAATGCGAAGTCCTTGTCGAATGGCACCTGCTCGATCACGAGGGGGACGGTGATCTTGCCGCTGGTCACTTTACGCGTAGCGGTGATCGTGACGGTGCTTGCCGCAGGATCGTTGGGGTCGACTTCGTAAGATGTGACCGTCTGCTCGGGGAAAGAGATCCGGTAGCTGTTGGCCTGGTCGGGTTCGCCGGGCACATAGGGCTCCGCCTTCTGCATACAGGAAGCCAGAAGGGCGACGGCCGCGCTGAGGGCAAATATATACTTAATCTGTTTCATAAGCTCTATCCTTTATTTAATTATTCTTCCCACGGCTCAAGGGCCTCGGTAGGATCCGGGTTGTTGTTTCCATCAAGGGCGGGGTTGCCATTGATTTCCGTCTTGGGGATCACAAAGTTCCAGGCAGGGCACACACCGGTGCAGTTGAGGCGGAAATCGCCGGGCACGTTGGTGCCGGGGTATCCGTTGTGCATACCGGCTCCGATGCGCTTGGCGTCGTGGAACACGATGCCTTCTCCCCAGAACTCGATCACCTTCTGCCGGTAGATTTCGCTCTGGAAGAAGTTGTCAGCAATGTTGCTGCAGTCATAAGAGGCGTCACGGGTCTTGATGAGGGAGTTGAGGATGCTCTTCGCTTCCGCCACGTTCCCGTTCAGAGCGGTCGCCTCGGCCTTGATGAAGTACATCTCTTCCAGACGCATGATGGGAACTTCGCTGGCACCGCCGACCTTGTAGGTCGCATAGTCGCCCTGCGCAGGACGGAACTTGATGCCCGCGTACGGATGCAGGATACGGTTGGAGCTCTTGTGGGTGAAGAAGTCACGGTTGCGGGGATAGTCGTAGTAAGCGTACTTGCCCGGGTCAATCCAGGAATGCTTGCGGAAGTCGGTGTCAGGAATGCTCTCATAGAGCTCCTTGGAGATACCGCGTCCGACCGCGCAACCATAGCCCGTCCAGGTCTCCTCGCTGCTCATATGGGCGACGAAAGTGTTCAGGTTGCCGATGGTCTCGGCGGAGTACTGGATATACCACATCCAGGAGTTGTTGTTCGCGGCGAAGTTGTTGAATCCCGTCTTCGGATTCTCCCACTGGGCCTGGGTCAGCGGAGAGCCGGCCTGCTGCGCGATGGCCTTGTCGGCGTATTCCACCGCCTTGGCATACGCGCCGCTCACGCCGTCAGCACCCATCTTGAGGTACGCACGGGCCTTGAGTCCGTAGACGACGCCAAGGTTCGGAAGCAGGGTGCCACCCTTGGTGTCATTGATATACTCCTCAGCCTTGTCCAGGTCGTCCATGATGAACTTGTACATCTCCGCCACGGGGACGCGCGGATTGCTTTTCGCTTCCTCCTGGGTGGTCTTCTCGGTCACGAGGGGGACGGTCAGCCCGGTAACATTGTTCTCGGGCTTATAGGAAGCCGCGACGGCAGGATCGGTCGGAGCCTTGTACTCATACATATTGGCCAGCGTGTAGTAGAACAGCGCACGGTATGCCAGGGCCTGGGCCAGGCTGTTGAGCTGGTCTTTGTCAGCATTCTCCTCGTCCACGGCGCTGATGACGTCGTTGGCGCTCTTGATGAACATATACATCGTACGCCAGGGGATATATGCCTCATAGCTGGTGGGGCCAAGACCATAGGTGGGGTTGCTGTAGCACTGGTACCAGTCATAGCCGGAGTCGCCGGTGTCCACAATGATGCCGGTGACGGAATCCAGGGCGATCATGATGCCGGGCCAGGCCATATCGGTTTCATACGTCTGACGTCCGTACACCAGATAACCCGTAGCCATCTGGGCGGGAATGGCGCCGACCATGGCGTTAAGCGCAGAGGATGAAGATGCGAGCTGTTCCTTGGTGGCGGTGTCGCTCATCGGGAAGGTTTCCTTGATGCAACTGCTGCCGAGAGCAACTGCAAGGGAGAGAACGAGCAATTTAACAAATATTCTTTTCATATGATTTCCTCCTGTGTTTGATTAGAACTTGATGGTAACACCACCGGAAATGGTCCTGATCGGGAGATAGGACGTGTATGCGGAGTCACCGGAGAAGGACGTGCGGGGGTCAAGTCCCTGTCTGCGGGACCAGTAAGCGACGTTCTCGACGGCGGCATACAGGCGCAGGGAAGAGAGACCGATCTTGCCGACCCATCTCGAGGGGAAGGTGTAACCCAGGTTGATGTTCTCGATATTCAGGTAGCTGGCATCGATGATGAACCGGTCGGAACCGGCGTTGGCATAGGTGTCACCATACTGGAAGCGGGGGATGTTGGAATCCACGTTGGTCTCGGACCAGGCGTTGAGCAGATCCTTGTGGTAGTTGGATCCGGTGGATCCGGAGATAGGACAGCCCATCAGGGACTGGTAGCCGTTGTCGAAGATCTTGCCGCCGATCTGGTAGGAGAAGTTGACGGAGAAGTCGAAGCCCTTGAAACCGTAGTTGATGCCGAAACCGCCGTACAGGTCAGGAATCGAGCTGGGGCCGATGTGGTAGTCGGCATTCGACCAGTTGTCGGTGGTCTCCTGGCCGGTCACGTTGCCTTCCTCATCCTTGACATTCTTGTACCAGAGGGACTTGCCGGTGGACTTGTCCACACCTGCATACCGCTTGATGTACTGGGAGTAGATGGGAACGCCTTCGCCGATATAGTAGCCGCCGCTGTTGTAGCCGCTGACGCCGTCCACGGAGAGGGTCTTCAGGTCGTCCGCGATGCGGGTGATCTTGTTGCGGAGATGGGTGGCGTTGAAGTTGACGCTCAGCTGCATATCCTTGGTGTTGATGATGTTGCCGGTGAGCGCGAACTCGATGCCCCGGTTGTACATGTCACCGACATTGTCGTAGTATCCGGTATAACCGACGGAAGGGGCGGTCGTGAACCAGAAGAGCATATCGGTGGTGTTGCGGTTGAAGAATTCGAAGCTGCCGTCCAGGACGCCCTTGAAGAGGGTGAACTCGAAACCGGCGTTGAAGTTGGTGTTGGTTTCCCAGGTGATGTTGGGATTACCTTTCTGCTGGAAAGCCACGGAGACCTCGCCGGCGGACGGAGCGATGGTGTAGGTGTCGGTGTACTGGTAGGAACCGATGTCATCGTTGCCCTGGCTACCATAGGAAGCCTTCAGTTTGAGCATATCGACCCAGGGAGCGTCGAACCAGTCCTCCTTGTTGATGATCCAGGCGCCACCCACGCTCCAGAAGTTACCCCAGCGGCGGGGAACCGCGAAGTGGGAGGAAGCGTCACGACGGAAGGAAGCGCTGGCGAAATACTTGCCCTGATAGTCGGCCTGTGCACGGGAGAAGTAACCCTCGACATTGTACTCGCCCATGGAGGAGCCGGCTGCGGAGTTGTCCTTGACGGCACCGTCGAGTTCCTTGTTGTCCTGGGAATACATGTTCTGCTTGCTGGCGCTCAGGGAGTAGCTCTTGAGGTTGTAGTACTCGTGGCCGAGCATCAAGCCGACGTTGAGTTCGCCGAAGCTCTGGTTGTAGTTCAGGATCTGCTGCGTGTTGAACGCGGCCGAGCGGGCGTGCTGCTTGCTCACGGAACCCTTCGAGGAAGCGAACTGTCCGTAGTAAGGATTCTGGACGGAGGTGTAGCGGTACTCGTCGATGTTCTCGCTCGCGTTGAAGGTGAACTTGAAGTATTTGAGGAAGGTGATGTCGGCAGCGCCGTAGGCGTTGATGGCATTACCCTCGGTGTGGCGGGTATTCACCCTGTTGGCGAACAGCGGGTTGGCGTTGGTCATGAAAGGACGGGACAGGCCGCCGTTCATGCCGTCGCCGTAGTCCATCATCTCGAAGCCCCACTGGTCGTGCTTCACCTTCTTGTCAGCGGTACGGACCCACAGCGGGTAGATCGGAGCCACCTGGGAAGTGAAGGCCCAGATGTTTGCGGTGGAGTTGGAAGTACCGTTGTTGCCCAGGGAATTGCTGTCATAGCGGGTGTAGGCCAGGTTGCCATAGACCTTGAGCCAGCTCTTGGCCTGGTAATCAGCCTTCAGACGGCCGGAGAAACGGCTCTGGTCGGAATTCGCGGTGATACCTTCGTTCTTGAGGTAACCCACGGAAGCGTAGAAGTTGGAGCGGTTGGATCCGGCTGCGACGCTCACGTTGTATTCCCGGCGGTTGCCGGTGCGGTATGCGGTGTCGCTCCAGTTGTCGGGCGTGACCCAGTACTGCTCACCGGTGGTGGGATCGGTGACCGTCCTGCCGAGCGTGGCCTTGGGGTTCACCTTGCCGTTGAGACCGATGAAATACTCGCCGGCCGGGACGGTGTACACCTGGTATCCGAGGCCGCCGGAGTTCTGGTGGCCGGTGATGACCTTGTTGACCGCGACGTTCGCGGCCTGGGCGGACATCCCCTTGTCGTGGCGGTAGTAATTGTTGAGCGCGAGGGCGTGTGCCTCATAGTAGCCGGGGACGCTCGTGATGTAGTCGTATTCCTTCAGGGCCTTGACGTTGACGCCCTGCTTGATGTCGACGGTCACCACGGCATCGTGGGACTTGCTGCGCTTGGTGGTGATGATGATGACACCGTTGGCGCCACGGGCACCGTAGAGCGCGTTGGAAGCTGCGTCCTTGAGGACGGTCATACTCTCGACATCGGCGGGATTGATACGGCCGATGGCGCCGTCATAAGGCACGCCGTCGACGATATACAACGGCTCCTTGCCGGCATTCAGGGAACTGAAGCCGCGGATACGGATGGTCGGAGCGGAACCCGGAGCACCGGAGGACTGCGCCAGCTGGACGCCGGCGACCTGACCCGCAAGGGCGGACGTGACGGCGCTCACCTGCGCCTTGGCAAGTTCTTCCGATTTCACCACCTTGGCCGATCCGGTGAAGGACTCCTTGGTGGAAGTACCGAAAGCGACGACGATGGTCTCGTCCAGCATCGTGGTGTCCTCAACGAGGACCACGTTGATGACGCGCCGGCCGTTCACCGCAACCTTCTGCTCCACGAATCCGATGGAAGAGAAGACCAGGGTGCCGTTGGCGGGGACGCTGATGGAGTACTTTCCGTCAAGGTCGGCGGAGGTACCCTGTTTGGAACCATCCACGATAACAGCTGCCGCAGGGACCGGGTCGCCTGCTCCGTCGGTCACGACACCCGTGACCGTGATGTTCTGAGCATGAGCGGCAAAACCGGCCGACAATGCGGAAACAGCTATAAGAAGAAAGAGCTTAATTTTTCTCATAAGCCATTTGATTAATTAAACAATAAACTATACTAAACCTTTTATTTCCTCAAAAAAATAGCGATTATTGTATACAAATAATCGAGCATTTTTTCTGGCTTGGAAAAAATTCAGCCCGCAATTTCGGAACTATTTTTCACAAATCCAAATTTGTAATCACGCAACCAACTGATTCTCGGAGCGAAAATGGTGTCGTTTTCGCATTTATTCGCGAGTTTTCAAGTTTTTATATTTAGGATTGAAAGCTAATCGAGCGTTTTTGGTTAATAAATGAAACTATCAAAATAATGACAAAAACGCGATTATCAACCTAATCGGCTGATTTCAAATAGTTTATCAGCGTATTCCGGTGAATCCCGTACTCCCGTGCGATGGCTTTCATGTGCTCGCCGGCAGAGATTCTGGCGCGGATGACCGGCAGGTCACGCAGCACTTCTTCCCGTTTTTTCCAGCTTCCCGGCGGCCGGCCGAGCCGCACGCCGGCGGCCTTGCGGTCCGCCAGGGCCTCCTTGGTGCGCTGTGAGATGAGGTTTCGCTCGATCTCCGCCGCCAGCGCGAACGCGAAGGCGATGATCTTGGAGTTTATATTATTATTAAGGTCAAAATTGTCCTTGATCGTGTGGATGCGGATGCCCCGCGACGAGCAGTCGTTCAGGATCGACATGATCATCAGCATGTTGCGCCCCAGCCGGGAGATCTCCGTACATACGAGCAGGTCTTCCGGCTTCATCCGCCGGATCAGCCTGCCCGACTGCTGGGAATCGGGCGTTGACTGGACGTTTACGGTCGTCGACGGTGAGATCGTCTGGCCGGCCACTTTCGATACCGGATATCTGTTGGACGCTGCTGTTGGCAATGTATGGATCAAGTCCGGCGATAGTTTTGTGGAGGACGGCACCCTGTACCTGATCGTCGATTCTTACTACCTGCCTGATTACTACAACTATGATTTGGACAGTGCGGACGAATTCTTCACGCTCCCCGAAGGGGTGACGCTGTAAGCTGCACCGACATATTACACAGAGAAGGCGACCGATAAGTGATTATGGGTCGCCTTTGTCACACCTGCACCCAGTGGATGCGGACGCCGCTGCGTTCCATCCCGCGGAACCAGGTCATCTGGCGCTTGGCGAACTGGTGGATGGCGGTGGCGAGCTGCCGCCGCATCTCTTCGTAGGGGAGAACCCCCTGCAGATATAGCGTAACGAATTTGTATTCAAGTCCGTAGGAGATGAGCGTCTCTGCCGGGACTCCGCCCTCCAGCAGGCCCCGGATCTCGTCGATCATCCCTTCCTGCAGGCGCGCATCGAGCCGGGCGTCGATGCGCGCATTGCGCACCTCGCGACTCACGAGCGTGCCGATGAAGAAGGGGTGCTGCGGCAGGTCCGCGCGCGGCGCGGCGCCCTCCGGGCGCGCCGCGCTCAGCGGCGTGCGCTCGGAGAAGTCGTAGCCGCGCGTGACGGCGTTGATGTACATCCCAGTGCCGCCGCACAGCACGGGCACGGCGCCGCGGGCGCGGATGTCGGCCCAGACGCGGGCGAAGTCCTGCTGGAACTGCCAGACGTTGTACTGCGCCCCCGCCGGGGCGATGTCGATGAGGTGATAGGGGACCGTGCCGTACTCGGCGAGGTCCTTGCCCGTGCCGATGTCCATCCCGCGGTAGACCTGGCGCGAGTCGGCGGAGATGATCTCGCCTCCGAGCTGCCGGGCGAGCGCCACGGCGTAGCGGGTCTTGCCGGAGGCCGTGGGGCCCAGGACGACGACCAGGTCGCACGCGCCCGAGGCGCAGTCGGCCTGGAGCCGTGCGAGGTCCAACTGCTCGGCGGGCGGCAGTTCGGCGGGGATGCTGTGCTTGAGGCGGGGCATGTCGGCGGGGGATTATTCGCGCTCCATCTCGCGGCGGATGTCCTTCTCCTTGATGGTGGCGCGCTTGTCGAACTCCTTCTTGCCCTTCGCCAGGGCGATGTGGAGCTTGGCGAAGCCGTTGGCGGCGATGTATGCGCGCACCGCCACGATCGTCAGGCCCTTGGTCTTGACGGCCTGGGCGAGGTGTTTGAGCTCGCGCCGGGTCAGCAGGAGCTTACGGTCGCGCAGGGGCTCGTGGCTGCTCCAGGCCGAGGCCCAGAAGTAGGTGGCGATGTTCATCCCGCGCACGTAGAGCTCCCCGCCGGAGAAGTAGCAGTAGGCGTCCTGCAGGGAGGCCTTGCCGGCGCGGATGGACTTGATCTCCGTGCCCACGAGCACGATGCCGGCGTCGTACTCCTCGAGGAACTCGTAGTCGAACGACGCCCGCTTGTTGGTGATGCGCACCTGCTGCGGCTTCTTGTCCTTGCGGGAGGTCATAGGGCGAAGGCCTGTTTGATGCGGTCCACGCTGTCCAGCAGCTCCCAGCCGAAGAACTGGATGCCGTCCTTGACGTAGGGCTTGCGGCCCATGTGGCCGTAGGCGGCCGTGGGCTCGTAGATCGGGTTCTTGAGGCCGAACTTGCGGATAATGGCGGCGGGGCGCAGGTCGAAGAGCCCGCGCACGGTCTGCGCGATCTCCGCGTCGGAGGCGCCGGCGTGGCGCGTGCCGTAGGTGTCGATGAAGAGGCTCACGGGCTCAGCTACGCCGATGGCGTAGGCCACCTGCACGAGGCATTCGTCGGCCACGCCGGCGGCCACGAGGTTCTTGGCGATGTAGCGGGCGGCGTAGGCGGCGCTGCGGTCCACCTTGGAGGGGTCCTTGCCGGAGAA
>JAFRQH010000003.1 GCA_017428725.1 Bacteroidales bacterium
ATTGACAAGACTGAAAATTATTTCGAAGTTTATCTTCGGATGGATGCGAGAGAAACGAGGAGAGAGGGAGGGCGCAACCTGTAGGTTGTAACCGACTGAACGACGAAGTTGAACGAAGCCGACGCCGAAGAGAAACGAGAAATCGGGATGTAGCGCAGTTGGCTAGCGCACTACGTTCGGGACGTAGGGGTCGTCTGTTCGAGTCAGATCATCCCGACTAAATCCGGATAAAACGCACAAAATCAGCGGATTACCGGATAAAAGTCAAGCAACCGGGTCAAATCCGGGTCAGATTTTTTCTTTGAGCGACGCCGTCCAGGCCCTTCTGGATGGCGCGCCCAAAGAAAAAAAAATGTTTTTATTCAAACCTCTCCCGGGCGTAGATTACCGGGCACCAAAGTTGACGCAAGGGAATCCTGACTGGGTCATCCGCTATTACGTCAAGGATCCATCCACCGGCAAGCTCCGCCGGATCCGCATCAAAGTGAACCATATTCATCCCGTCCGCGAGCGCGTGCGCGTCGCGCGCGAGATCATGGCCAGCCTCTCCGAACGGCTCGCCCTGGGCTGGAATCCGCTGCGCGACGGCGCGGCTCCGAAGTCATCGGTCAGCGTATCGCAGGCCTACGATGCCTTCCTCACCGCGAAGGCGAAGGAGGCGGAAGCGCAGAGCGTCGCGTCGTACCGGTCGTATATCAAGGTGTTCTCGGCCTGGCTGAAGGAGAACGGCTTCGCAGAGGACCGGCCGATCTGCTGCGTGTCGAAGGAGACGGCCGTGGCGTTCATGGACTATCTCGACAGCAAGGACGGCATCTCGCCGCGGACCTGGAATAACTATCTCGCCTTCCTGCTGGCGATGCACGCCTGGCTCATCGACAAAGGCTACCTGGCCGGGAATCCCTTCGCGGGGATCCGCCGGAAGCCGAAGCGGCTGATGGAGAAGCGGCGGCGGATGCTGACGGGGGCGGAGCTCGCGCGCCTGATCGCCTGGCTCCAGGATGAGAATCCGGAGTTCCTGGCGGTCGTGCTGCTGTGCTATTGCTGCTTTGTCCGGCCGAAGGAGATCGCGCTGCTGCGCTGCCGGGATCTGCAGCTGGACCGGCAGCTGCTCTTCGTCGGCCGCGATATCGCGAAGAATGACCACGATTCGGTCCGGACCATTCCGGACGCCATCGTCCCGGCGCTGCGCCGTCTGGACCTGTCGCATCAGGACTGGGCCCTGTTCGGGAAGAATTCCGGCGATGGGGATGATTTTCATCCGGCGCGGGATCCTGCGAACCAACGGAAATTCGCGGCGTACTGGTCGGCGAAGGTGCGGCCGGCGCTGGGCTTTCCGGACGAAGTGCAGCTCTACAGCCTGAAGGATACGGGTATCACGAACATGGCCACGAGCGGCGTGCCGATCAACCTGGTCCAGCAGCAGGCGGACCATTCCAGCGTGGCGATCACGTCTATCTACCTGGGGCAGCGGCGCGCGAAGGCTGTCGAAGAGCTGAAGGCGGCCGACATCCTGCCGGGCAAAGAAAACCTCCCGGGCCGTCGCGGCGCGGGAGGGTCCCAATGAAAAAGTTTCAGAAATATCGTAGTAGTGGGATTATAGCCACTGGATCCGGTTGAAGGTTACGTAGTAGTGTGCGCGGTTCGGGCAGGCTGTCTCCAGGATTGACGGGTGGATCATGATCTTGCCGTCGCTCTCCGTCAGCTTCCAGCCTTCTCGGCCGAAGTCCAGGACGGAGACGGTGCCGCAGCCGTCCGGGCAGAGCAGCTTGGCGACGTTGTGTTTGCGGCTGATATAGATCTTGCCGGGTTCGAGGGCGGCGTTCTCGGGCAGCGTGTCGATGAAGATCGGCTGCAGTTCTGATAGTCTTTCCATGTCTTTATCTGATCAGGATTTTCGTCAGCAGTGTCATGAGCTCTCTGCGCCAGCCGATGATGGCCAGGGCCAGAAGCC
Source organism: Bacteroidales bacterium (assembly GCA_017428725.1). GTDB lineage: Bacteria > Bacteroidota > Bacteroidia > Bacteroidales > UBA932 > Cryptobacteroides. The sequence continues at coordinate 1,952 of JAFRQH010000003.1, forward strand.
AGAAGAAGGATCCGATCCGGAACCGTTGCCACCAGGTCAGCTTGCGTTCGACCTCCTTGATGACCGTGCGCTGCGTCAGGCCGGTGTGGTCGGAGTCCTGGCGGATCACGGTCGCGGTGGTGGTGATCGGCACGACCACGGGGAGCTGGTAGTCGGAGCGGTTGCGGATGGTGTGGTGAAGAAGGCCGTCGGAGACCCAGGCGTCGCTCTCGGCGATGGAGGTCTGGACGTGTGAATGATATCCATCCGGCAGGACTGCAGATGACTCTTCCGCGGGTAGCTGCACGAAGACCGTGCTGTCCTTGATGCTGATCACGGTCGAATCGACGTAGTTCACGACCGTGCTGTCCTTGATGTTCACCTCGGTCGGGATGTGTTTGCAAAGGCCGCAGCCCGTGGCGACGGCCAGCAGCACGCAGATGGCTGCGATCTGTTTCGGCATCATTTCTCGCTGGATTTCGATTCGCAGATGGCCAGGGGGAATTCCGCTTTCACCTCGAAGCTCGGGCAGGCCTTCATCCATTCCCATTTGCTGATCTTTCCGTCTCCGTTCAGATCCGGGCTGGCGTCGCGGTGGCCGATGATCTCCCTGATCGGGTATTGCATGGTGAGATTGGCGACGAGCGCCTGCAGGGCGAGCTTCTGGGCGTCGGTGCGGGTGTCTTTCGGCGTCTTGCCGTCTTTGGCGACTCCGCCGATGTAGCAGATGCCGATGCTGTGGGAGTTGTACGGCCGGCCGGAGAATCCGGGCTTCTCGCAGTGGGCGCCGTTCATCGTCAGGGGGCGTCCCTGCTCGATGTTGCCGTCCAGGTCGATGACGTAGTGGTAGCCGATCATCTTGAAGCCGCGGGCGCGGTGTATCTTGTCGATGTCGGCGGCGCGGACGTCTTTTCCTTCCGGCGTGGCGCTGCAGTGGATGACTATGGCGTCGATGTTATCCTTCTTCATGTGTTTCGGGTTCTGATTCTTGGTTTGAGCGGGCGCGGTCCAGGAATTTCTTCCTGTAAGAGTAATCCACTCCGATCAAAGCTCCGGCAAATGTCAGAATCTCCCCGAAGGCGGTGAGCACGGACGGGTGAATCTCTCCAGTCGGACTGACGATGAATCCGGAGACCAGAAGGCCGCACCCGAAGGTGACGAGAACGACGGCAAACCAGAGCTGTGTGTTGGATGGTTGACGTAGCAGTTTCATGATAAATGATAATTTCCGGGGACTAATTTAGGCCCCCGGAAACGGAAAATTTAGGACATTATTCGGCCGGTTGCTCCTGGATATCCAGGATCCTATTGGCTTCGGCCTTGCAGGCCTCTGCAAACGTGTTGAAGGCGTCGAATTCGTCCTGCGCGCCTTCGTCGCCGGCGATCACGTGGCGGAGGATCGCTTCGACGTCGTCCTGGCTGTAGCGGGTGCGGACCAGAGCGCCGACGATGCGGCCTTTGTCGATCTCGCCTTCGATGTCGATGGCTGCGTAGGAATAGACGGTCACGGTTGCCGGTGAATCTCCGCCTTCCTCCTGCTCGCCTTCCGCATCAGGGCTTGCGGGCGCGGAGATGGATTCCTCGGAGATGCTTTCGTCGTAGTAGCAGCGGGTTTTGCCGTTCGCCAGAGCTTCCAGGCGGCGCGGCTCGGAAAATAGGTACCTCATATTGTTTTGGGTTTTTTGATGATTGCTTTCGATAGGTTGGAAGTGAAGTCAAACGCGGCGCGAACGTGCGGCGCTGCGTCCAGGGATGAAGTGATGATCTTGCGGGCGCTGAAGTGCTGCAGATAGCCGAGGCGCGAGTTCATCTTCGACAGCTCTCCGGCCAGGTCCGCATCTCCGCTCGCCAGCAGCTCGTCCAGGCCGCGGACGTACTGCCGGAAGCGGCGGATCGTGGGTTCCTGGGCATAGCGCCGGTACGGAAGGATCGCAGCGCCGAGGAAGTAGTTGGTCTCGTAGGCGCTGGTGATCGTAGTCTTCGTGGGATGGAGCGTCAGTCCAAGCTCGCGGTCCAGGAATTCGCCGCAGCGGTCCTTGTATTCCAGGAGCCGGTTGTAGTCTCGGTCGAGCAGGCGCGAGTCATCGACGTAGCGGCAGTAGTTGCGGACGGCGAGCGTGCGCTTGACGTACCAGTCGAAGACGTCCAGGTAGATGTTGGCATTGAGCTGGTTGTTCACGTCGCCGATCGGCACGCCGGTGCCCGGCGGCCGGGTGCGGAGCGTTTTGTTCGGTGGTACCAGCTGGATGAGCGCCGGATTGCCCAGGTAGCGGCAGTCCTTCAGCGGATCGCGGAAGACCAGAGCTTCGATGAGATAGTCCGCGAATTCGTAGTCGATGGCGTCCGGGAAGCGGCGCTGGAATCGTGCCAGCGTGCCGGAGATGATGCCGTAGAGCCGCTGCCGGGATATCGACATAAAGAATCCGGAGATATCCAGGTTGAGAACGAAGGCGTCGCGGGTGTAGTTGTCCGTGACGCTCCGCAGGTGATGCTCGAAGCGCTCGATGCCGAAGAGCGTTCCTTTGCCCTGGCGGCAGGAGAAGCTGTCGTAGATGAAATACCGCTCGAAGATCCAGGCGATGAGATTGATGACGATGTGGCTCGTGATTCCGTCCACGTAGTTACGCGGGCAGAAGATCTCGCGGACCGTCGGATCCAGATTCACGAACCAGTCCATCGGGCCGGGGGACCAGCGGCGCGCCAGGAGGTCGCGCGCGTGATCCGCGAGGTTCGTTTCCAGATCCAGCTCGAATTCCAGCTGCGCCGGCGTGTTGCGCTCATTCTTGCGCGCGTCCAGGTAGGCGAAGGTAACGAGCCGGTGGATATCGTCGTAGTTGTATTTCATCGCGTTGATAAAGACATACGGTCCGGCATTGTCAAATGCTCGGCAGGGGCGCACGGAGAAACCGTTGGAGCGATTGTTGTTGTTCAACGGGTTCACGTTGCCGGAATTGAAGTTCAGATTCCGCGCGTTGGTCTGCGAGTTACCGGCGAACGACCAATAGTTGCCGTTCGAGCCCATGTTCGTCAGACTGCCGGAGCCGTTCGCGCGGTAGCCGGAAGCGCCCAAGTTGATGAGTGGTCCGTTTGTTGAATGCCAGGCCGGGGGCACGAGGCCGACGACCAGGCAGACTTCCGAGGCCAGCAAGAGGCACAGCCCCATCTGCGATATCCTACGGAGCACAGCTGCTCCTTTGAGGGTGGGCCACTGAATTTGACGGGACGGTCCCCGACGGTTGCGAATGACCGCACGACCGCGGGGCTTCTGCCCGAATGCCGGAGCGTATGTCGTGTTTTTACACATTCTTCAGCGAGGATCGTTGCCAGCCCTTCAGCTGCCGGACGACGTTGTCTTCCTTATTCGTCAGGGCGTCGAATCCTTTCTTCGTGATATACCGGAGATCGTGGACCATCCGGATCGAGATCCGGACCTCGTCCATCGTCTTCAGCGCGGCGGCGATCCGCTCCAGGCGGACGGGGGCGTTCTCCTTCTGTTCGTCGGCGAAGGCCGTGTCCTCCATTATCGACTGGATCTTGCGCTCGATTTCTGCGATCTTGCCGCGCTTGACGTTGATCGGGCATTTCTGCGTGCTACGGACAAACTGCTGGTACAGCTGCCGCGCCGCGTTATAGACCGGCGGCCGCTGATCTTTTCTTTTTGGTTCCATAGCGTTGCTTCAGTTTGCGAATAAAGTCCATGCAGTCCAGCGGAGTCTTGTCGGCAAGGTCGAATTCTGCGATATCTCGCAGTAAGGATCCTTCCGCCAGGGCACCGACGTGGACGATGGAGTTCTTTATCTTGATTTTCAGCGTCATCTTTTAGCCCCGCGGCTTTGAAATAGCCGCGGGGAATTAAAGGGATTAAACAAATTCTCGGCAGGGGCGCACGGAGAAACCGTAGGAGCGAGTGTAGTTGCCCAACGGGCTCACGCTGCCGGAACCGAAGCCCAGAAACCGCGCGTAGGCCTGCGAGTAACCGGCGAACGACCAATAGTAGCCGTTCGAGCCCATGTACGTCAGACTGCCGGAGCCGTTCGCGCGGTAGCCGGAAGCGGGGAAGAAATTCCCCTGGGCGTCGGCGCTGTTGCGCTTGAATTTCCAGCCCTGGGCGAAGGAGCCGACCACGTTGAAGGTCGTGGCATCCGACGAGTTTTCGCCGGTGGACGTGAAGCCGGTGAAGGCGCGCGCCGCGGGCAGCATATAGCCGACCGGGCAGGGGTCGTAGATGGTCTTCACGGCCGTGGCCTGGTCGTCATTGGCTCCGTCGGCGTTCAGCGCTGCGTTCCAGAAATTGTTGAAGCGCGTGAGGTTGTTCCAGTTGTGCGACGTGCTGTCGAACCGGGTAAAGAAGAGGTGCGGGTTCTTGATCGCTTCCGCGACGGTCTTCGTGGCGAGCTCGTCGCCGTCGGTACCGCGGACTCCGAAGCCGGTATAGACGTTGCCGTTGATGTCGTAGAGCGTGGCCTGGGCGCCGTCGCCGACGACCGGCGCCATCGGATCCTTGCGTCCCCACTGGTAGTGCGGGTTCCACTGCTTCGTGCGGGCGGTGTTCCAGATCGCGCCGAGGTTTTCGGACATAAGCTGGTATTCGACGTCCGTGTGATTCTTGAACGTCTCCGGGCCCAGGGAGTCGGAGGTGCACCAGATTAGCCAGGACCACATGATATTTCCGCCGGAGTCCTTGACGACGAGCAGGGCGTCGCCGTTGGTCGCCGGGATGCTGGCCACGGTGAACTGGATGTACTTGCAGTCGCCGCCTTCGACGAGCGAGACGGTGGTGATCATCCCGGAGGTCGTCTGCCAGAGCAGCTGCGCGGCGGCGGGCTGGCAGTTGGCGTTCTTCTCGATGAAGGGCGACGTGATCAGGGCGTTCAGGTGGTTCACGAAATTCGCCTGGTTAGAGCCGCCGAGGTTCGTGTAGGCGGGAGCGTTGGTGGCTCCGTTTTTGATGCCGTTGCCGTAAACCACGGGGAATTTGTACGTACCGGGTGTCCGGACGACGTAGGTATTGGCGGTATTCCGGAGAATACTGGAGGTGCCATCGACGGAGAACATCGACAGATCCTTCGCCACGGATGCGAGCTTCGATGCATCAAAGGCGAGCGGGTCGCCGTTGGCATCGTGCAGGATGACGCGCCGGTTCTGAAGAAGCGCGGGATCCGAATAAACGGTCATGTCTTTTACATCTGCCATATCTGTAGGTATTAAGGTGATTATTTCTGGTCTGCGCCGTCATCGTGGACGTTCGCCTGGAAGGAGTCGATGAAGCGGGGCGTGCCGGTGTTGGCGAATTCTTCCAGGAGGGCGAATTCCTCCGGAGTGAATGCGATGGCCCCTTCGGACCTGTAGATCTTTAGCGCAAGGTTCAGCGCCGCGATGCCGTTGGTCGCCTTGTAGATGTTGTCCGCGAGTTCCTTCCGGACGTCCACTTCGACCTTTGAGCTGTGCGAGATGTCCTCGAACATCTCGAATTTCTTGAAATTGATTGTCTTCATATTAGCATTATCTGTAAATGTATGCGAGGTACCAGTAGCTGCCGTCGTAGTGCAGGAGGATGGTTTCGACGGATGATGATTCCATTGTTGATCCGTTTCCGCCGCTGTGGCTCATATTGCATATTGTCTTCCCGTTGCCGGAGATGAGCAGATAACTGGACGAGGTGTGGAAGATGATATACATCTGGCCTTTCTTCGGCGAGGACGGTAGATAGAGGGTTCCGTTCGATATTATGATGACGTTGTCATTGTCTTCCAGTGCGCTCCCGCTATAGGCGGTCCTGATTGCCGGACGTAGCCCTGCGAACATCCCGCTGTTGCAGACGACTGCGTATTTGCTCGGTTTTACGCTCAATCTAACAAGATTCGCTTCCCATCCGTCCGAGTCCGCTACGCTTGCGGAAATATCAACAAGCAGATTGCTTCGTTCCGTCGCGTCGAATTTGATTGTCTTCGTGTCGAGATAGAGCGTTCCGGAGTACGTATGCTGGAATAGTGAGAAGAGTGTCAGCTTGCCTTCCTGTAGATATGATCCTCCTGCTGTCGGTTGGCCGGATGGACTCGTCCCGAGCGTGTTTTCTCCGATTGAAAAGCCGCCGATCGTCCCTCTTGTCGCGGTGATCTCGCCGGAGAAGGATCCGGTCGCGGCGGACAGCGTGCCGGTGAAGGTGCCGTCGGCGCCGTCCAGATGCTTCACGCGCAGATTGGAGATAAATCCGGCGTCGCTGGCGATAGCGCCGACGTTGATGAGATCCGTCTTGATGTATCCGCCGGAGATGATCGTCTGGCCGAAGGCCTGGAGATCTGCGACGGCGGCGTTGTACGCCGCGGAGGCTTTTCCGTCTGCGTAGTCCTTCGCGCTGTTCAGGGCTCCGGTGGATGAGTTGGTGATCTCCTGGGAGATCGCGGTTCTGGCGGCGGAGATCTTCGCGGCGACTTCTTCGTCCGTGTATTTCTTGGAATACTTCTCGGAGTAGGCCTTTCCGCATTCGTTGATCTTCTTCACCAGCGTTTCGCGGGCGTCGTAGTAGTTCGTGATGGCGGACAGCGGGTAGCTGCTGCTGACCGGCACGTTGTCGCTCCAGGCCCAGGTTGTCGAGTGGTTCGGGCTGGCGGTGTCCTGGATGTAGTAGTTGATGACGTTGCGGAAGGCGTTGTTTCCGCTGTTCGTGCTGTACTTCGCGATGAAATCGGTCAGGGCATTCGACAGGGCGTTCGTGAGCGTCGTGTCGTTGATCACATTGATGGCCGCGTTCGAGGTGTAGAGCTGGGCCTGGGCGACGATGCCCGCGTAGTTCGTGGACTCGTCGCGCAGGGCCTGCTGCAGCGTGCGCTTTTCCGTCGGCGAGATGTAGCCGTCGGATGCGAATTTCGCCAGGGCGGCGTTGATGACGTCGATGGCGTCCAGCGCGGCGTCCGCGTCCTCCTGGGCGTCGGTTGCGACCTTCTTCGCCGCGGTGGCGATGCTCTGCAGGATCGTCGTGCGGGCGGTGTAGTAGTCCGCAATCTTCGACAGCGGGTAGCTGCTGCTGATCTGTGTCGCGGCGGTCGGATTGGCGATGTAGTGATCCAGGACGGCGAGCGCGTCGGTCTTCTTCGAGGTGAAGGTGGATGTGGCGATGCTGTATTTGTTCGCTTCGTCCAGGATGGCGTTGTATTCCGCGGCGATATCGTCGCGCTGCTGCTTCATCGCGGTCTTCTCCACGGGGCTGATCCAGCCGTCGGAAGCCCAGGTGTTGATGGCGGTCTGGGCGTTCGACGCTGTAGTCGCAGCCGCATCGGCGGCGGCCTGCGCGTTGTTGGCGGCGGTCTGCGCGGCAGCTGCTGCAGTACCGGCGGCAGCTGCGGAGGCGGCAGCGTCGTCTGCGGCAGCCTGCGCGACGTCGGACAGGATCTGCAGTACGTGGTTCAGGGCGACCTGGTAGTCGCGGACGAGCTCTGCGTAGGTGTCACGGCTGAAGCCGATGAAGGCGCCGGGCGTGTTGATCTGGCAGCCGTTCAGGTATTCGCGGAGGGCGAGGTAGGCGGCGTCCAGGCGGCTCTCGCCGAGGATGTTGTAGTACAGGTGCTGGCCGTTGTAGGTCAGCTCGACTCCGTTGTAGGTCAGCGTGGTCCGGAAGCCGTCGCGTCCGGCTTCCGCGAGTGTCACCTTCGCGGCGTGGTAGGTGCCGCCTTTCCCGGCGGATCCCGTGGACGGGATGCCGTTGATCTCGGTCCACGTCACGCGGATCGCGGCCTTCTCCGCCTCGTCGAGCTTCGTGTCCAGGTCGATGCCCGCCACGGCGGCGGCCACGGCGTCGGCGGCTTCCTTCGCTTCCGCGGCGGCGGTACCTGCGGCGTCCGCGGCGGCCTGCGCGGTCTCCGCTGCTCCGGCGGCGGCGTCGGCGGCTTCCTTTGCCTTCTCGGCCACGGCCTGCGCGATGGTGGCGCGGGCGGTATAGTATGCGGCGATATCCGCGTAGTCGCTCTCGATGGTGATGGTCTCCGGCGTCGCGGCGGTGTACTTGTTGAAGGCGGTGATGGCGGCGGTGTACGCAGCGTTGAAGGCGGTCACGGACAGGCCGTAGGACGTTGCTTCGGTGGCCAGGGCCGTGTGCTCGGAGACGACGTCCGCCTTCTGCTGGCGGAGCGCTTCCTTCTCGACGGGCGAGATCTTGCTGTCGGCGGCCCAGTTGTCGAGCTGCGTCTTCGCGGCGTTCGCCGTGGTCTGCGCGGCTGCAGCTGTGGTCTGCGCCTGCTGCGCGGCGTTCGATGCGTTGTTCGCGGTCTGCTGCGCGTTGCTGGCGGCAGCTGCGGCGGCGTTCGCCACGGTGTCGTCGGTGTATTTCGTCGCGGTGCCCCAGTGCGACAGGCTGAAGGCCGCTCCTGCTTCCTTCGCGGTCCGGCAGACCAGCATCTCGTCATTATAGCTGCCGATCGTGGCGTGCATCCAGACGTCGCCGGGATCGTAGGCGTCGGAGGTCCCGGGCTGCGACAGGAAGACGCGGCGCTTGCCGTCGGCGGTGTCCTGCGCTTTGGCGGCGGCGGCCAGGGCCTTCGCGGCAGCGTCATCCGGCATCTGCTTCCAGTAGTAGGTACCGCCGGACGTCACCTGCCAGCGGTAGCCGTAGCCGGTGTTGTCGTCGTAGTACACGTCGCCGATGTGCGATTGCTTCAGCTCGGCGGTGTTCCAGGAAGAGGCGGGTGCGTTGGAAGTCGTCGGCACGCCATTACCGAAGTGATATTCGATGGTATTGTCGAGCTGGTCCTGCATCTCATCGATGTTGCGCTGGACGGCATCCTGGAAGGCGGACATCTGCGCGGACAGGGCGCGGTTCACGTTGTCGATGGCCTTGATCTCGGCGTCGTTGTAGTCCGTCAGCAGGGCGGCGAAGAGCGCGCGGTCGAAGCCGGTGAAGACGTGCTCCCGGTCGTTCAGTCCGACGCCGCGGAGGAATTCCCGGAGGGCGAGGTAGGCGGCGTCCAGAGCGGACAGGCCGGTGATGTTGTAGTACAGGTGCTGCCCGTTGTAGGTCAGCTCGACGCCGTTGTAGGTCAGGACCTCGCTGGCGCCGATGTTGCCGTAGATGGCTGCGAGCGCCTTCGTGGCGACGTAGCTGCCTTTCGTGCCGGTGCGTCCCAGGTCCTCGATGCCGTTGATGGTGATCCACTGCGTCCGGATGACGTTCTTCTCCGTAAGGTCCAGGACGGTGTCGTCGTTGATCTGATCCAGGAGCGCTTCCAGGGCGGCGGTCTTCGCCAGGGCGCGGTCCGCGGAGCCCTGCGCGTTGCTGGCGGCCGTCGCGGCGTTGTCGGCGGTCTGCTGCGCGGTGTCCGTGGCGTTTTTCTCCGCGATGGCCACGGCGTTGAGCAGTGTGGCGCGGGCGTCGTAGTAAGCCGCGATGTTGTCGAAGTCCGACTCCACGGCGATGAGCTCGGGCGTCGTCGCGGTGTATTTGGTCAGGGCGGCGTTCGCGAGGGTGTATGCCGTGGTGAAGGCGGAGTAGCCGACGTTGTAGCGCGCGGCGCGGGAGGTGATCTCCGTGTATTCCTTCGAGACGTCCGCCTTCTGTTGGCGGAGCGCTTCCTTCTCGACGGGCGAGATGTAGCCGTCGGATGCCCAATTCGTTAGCTTGGTGCCGATGGCCGTGGCGGCGGCCTGCGCGGCGTCGGCGGCGGCCTGTGCGGTGGCCGCGTCCAGGATCGCCTGGTTCGCGGTGCCCTGCGCGGTACCGGCGGCCGTCGAGGCGGCCAGCGCTTCGCTCCAGGCGGACGAGATGTTCCAGGACATGTCGTTCCATTCCGCGATGTTCGTCAGGCCGGAGCCGCCGGTGATCGTCACCTGGCCGGAGAAGGATCCGTTCGCGGTCCAGATGCCGACCTCCCCGTCTTTCACGCCGACGGTGGTGATGAGCTTGCCGGTCAGGTCGTAGGAGTTTATCCCTTTGTAGTAGTCGTCGCGCGGGGAGTTCCCGTCGATGGTGGTCGTCACCTTCGCGCTCTGGCGGGAGAGGTTGTTGCGGTTGCCCAGCTGGACGATGTTGTCCCCGGCGGACGGGGCGTCGCTGTCGGCGTCGCAGTCACTCTTCGACAGGATGATGTAGTCATCGCCGACGGCCGTCACGAGCCGCCAGTAGTATTTGGCGGTCGTGGTGCCGAGGTTGAATCGCTGGCAGCGGGCCTGGTCGCCTGCAACGAATTCGTTGGGGATCTGGCCGTCCTTCGTGTCGAAGTAGCATTTGTATCCGTCCGTGAGTTCGACCACGGAAGAGCATTCCATCGACGCGGCGGACTGGATGACCATTCCTCCCTGGTGCTTGATCTGCTGGATGATCAGCTCGAAGACCTTCATCGAGCGGCGGACGTCAATCTCATCGAGCTCCAGGACGGCGCGGCCCTGCTCGTTCACGTACATGCGGAAGCCCGCTCCGAGGACGCCTTCGCTGAAGGACGGCGACTCGATGCGCGGGGTCGTGACTTTGTGGAATTGCACGTCGTCCGTGGTCCGGACGGGTTGGTTCATGTAGTCATCGAAATGGTGGCCTTCCCAGAGTCCGGAGGAAGAGCCGCCTTCGGAGATGATCTCGCCCAGGGCTTCGGCGAGGGCGGACAGGCTCACCTTCTTCCAGTCCTCGGTGAAGGGTGACTGCGCGAGGAAGAGCAGGTCGCCTGTCAGGCTGGCGTCAGGGAAATCAGCCAGCCTGGCTCTCAAAAAAAAAATATCTCCGGATGGCGAGGGCACCTGGATTTCCGGAAGTTCTCCGTCCGTTCGCGAGTAGTTCTGCAGATGTCCTTCCGTGGCCAGCTTGTAACCGAAGGACAGGGCGTGCAGGTTCTCGTGGTCGGACAGGCTCATATCATCGGCGTCGATGATGATGGCTTCGGCGTTGCCGTCCTGGATTGCCCAGGCCTGGCGGCTCGACAGCAGCTCGAAGACCCAGCGGGCGGAGCGGGTGCCGAGGTGGCCGGTCTGCTGCTGCCAGTGGCGGGCGGCGTCCGTGGTGACATCGACCTTCGCGTCATCGGTCTCCGCGGAGGCGTGGTTGATCTCCGTGCCCTGCGTGCATGCGCCGCGAAAGATGAAGGTGTCGATGCCTCCCAGGGAGTTCTCACAGAGGTAGTAGTGCTCGTCTCCCTGCTTCGGGTCGTGGATGTAGCGCTGCACGTAGGACAGCTGCACGCCCAGGGCGGTCTCGACCCAGACGTCGGCATAGCCGTACAGGTCGGCGGTCTCTTCGCCGGACAGGGAGAAGAGATAGCTCATCCTGGTATTGAACGTCCAGAAAGTGTTCGCGTCGTAGGATCCTATCGTGATGGTCTTCGACGAGCCGCTTTTGAGGTAGAATTTTGCCTTGACTACGGCCGCCACGGCGAAGAAGTACGACAGCATCTCGGGCGCGTCCCAGGTGGTCCGCTTCATCTGCGGCTGCCAGGTCAGCCAGTTCGCCTTCAGGAAATTCGTCATCGAGACGGACGGCTTGCGGACGCCGCCGTTCACGACGCGGAAGGAGCCCGCGGAGACTCCGTCCACGGTGACGGAGAAGAGGCCGGTGGCGCCGGTCTGCTGGTAGGTGTTCGCGGCGGACGGGAGCACGGTCTTCAGGAAGGGCGCGACCAGGTCCTGCAGATCGACGGAGATGCGGTCCGCGGTGTCCGGGTGGTAGGTCTCTTCAAACAGCGTGCTCTCGCCGGAAAGGAGGGCGATGACGACGGGGGAAGCGCTCTCGACGACGAGGCGCTTCATATTACGCAGCAGGCTGATGCTGTCCGGGGTCTGGATGATGGTGGCCATAGTGCAAATTTACGTAGGGCGGTGCGGTGATTTAGGACATCGGGAGTCAGTTCGCGGCCACGGTGAAGTAGATGTTCACCGTGGCCGTTTCGACGGTGATGAAGGTGTAGCGGCCGTTGTGCGCGGCCTGCTGGTTGTATCCGGCGAGTACGGTGCGGGCGATGGGCGCGGAGCTCTGCCCGGCGGCCGTCGGCGCGGGCAGGAAGACCTGCGGCACGTCCTCTTCGTCGGAATACTTGGTGATGATGGTCAGGGACGGGTATGCGGCCTGGACGCTGGCGCGGAAGGCCGCGACCTCGGACTCGTCGAGGACCCAGTGGAAGGACGGGGCCGGGATGACCGTCGGCGTGTCATCGACGCCGTCTTCGTAATCCTTGCAAAGGTAGAAGGCGGCCTTCAGGCATCGCACGGAGCGGCCGACCTCGTACTGCAGCGCGACCGGCAGCAGCAGCTGCCCGCGGAAGAGCTTCGTGCTGTAGAGATTGTACTGCAGGATCTCGGCGGCGGTCAGGTCGAACCGGCCTTCGACCTTGATGAGGTTGTTCCGGAGCATCTTGTTGTAGCGGGCGAAGAAGCGCTCGAAGATCTCCGGTCCGTTCAGGTTATAGCCGCCGGAGCGGAGGGCGCCGGTGTTGTCGTATTTCTGCGTCGTGCCGTAGAAGTAGTGCCCGGCGACGGTCTCCTGCGGCGTGAGGCGGCGCGGGTTTCCGCCGGAGACGCCGCTGCTGGAGATGGCGACGGCGGCGGATCTGCCGGCATACGAGACGATGATGATGTCCTGGTCTTCGTCGCGGGTGCTGCCGTTGTAGGAAGAGTTCCGGTGCTTGCGTCCGCCGATGTACGGCATCAGGACTCCCCCGACGAAAACCATCGGAGGCGTGAGGTCGCTCCAGGGTTGCTCTTCGGATTCGTCGGAGTTCCGGCGGTCGTAGGTGAAGTAGTTGGAGCCGACGCGGCGGCTGCCGATGAACGGTCCCTGTTCATAGTAGTCGCCGGTGGCGCGGCGGAGTACCAGACCCATATCGTCGTCGCCGGAGGTCTCGGCGATCTCCGTCACGGCGCCGTATTTCTTCAGCAGATCTTCCATCGTCTCCGCGGCCGGCGCTGCGCCTTCCAGGGACGTGTCCGGGCGGAGGATCACGCGCGAGGACCGGTTGAAGGTGTGGGTGATGCCGTCGAGCAGGCGGCCGGTAAGATCCAGGTCATAGCCTGCCGTGATGATGTCTTCGAGCAGCAGGATATCAACGGTGGCTGTCGTAGGGTTCACGACGATCTGCGCGTGGAATTTCTGGCGGATCCATTCCAGGATGTCCTTGACGGTGCAGCCCGGTACCAGGTCGGAGAAATCGACCTGGCCGAGGCAGAGCACGTCCGAGCAGTTGTGCAGCAGGATCAGCTGCTGCAGGTCGGCGTTCGTGCGGAAGCAGTTCGACTGCACGGTATATCCGCACAGCTCGAACATCGTCTCCAGGAAGGCGGACAGCTGCAGGAAGGGCGCGATGCCGTAGCCCTGCGGCACGGAGACGTCGGCGTCTCCTTCCTTCACGAGGCGGACGTCCTTCTCCAGGGCGAAGATGGTGTCCGAGGATACCGATGACGGGATGACGGGCCGGTTGTTCACCTGGTAGTCACCTGCCTCGCCGACGGCGACGGGGATGAGGCGGAAGACGGTGGATGCCGTGGCGCCGGAGTAGATCGCGAAGAAGTAGTCGTACCAGGCGTCCGGCGTGGAGTAGGTCGTCAGGACGCGCTGCGCGAAGAGCTGCTTCAGCGGCGTGTCCTTGTGCTGGCTGTAGAATTCCGAGTCTTCCAGGGCGACGGCGCAGGTGATGGCGTCGCGGGTGGCGGACGTCACGATCAGGACGCCGTTCTTGCGGAAGGCGCCGCTCTCGATGGTCGCGGGATAGAGGTTCGCGAAGCGGTACCGGCGGGCGGTGCGCGTCGGGAATCCCAGCTTCTCCTGATCGGCCGGGGTCGCGGGGATCGTCGCCGCGACGGAGGCGGCTCCGTCTGACGAGAAGAAGGCGGAGTTCTGCTCGATCTCGAAGCTGAAGTTCTCCGGCAGCGTCAGCTCTCCTTTCTGGACGGTGAGTTTCATTTTCCGGCGATTTGTTTGATGGTCGTGTCAAGTTCCTGGGCGGCGTTCATCTGCGACAGCACGACGTATGCGGGCAGCGGCAGGGAGTCGAGCAGCTGCTGCAGCAGGTCGCGCGTCTGGCGGATCAGCTGCATCTCTTCTGCGTTCGCGCCGCTGACGGGTGCTGCCGGTGCGGAACCGACGGTTCCTCCGCTGGCGAAGCCGGGTGTGGCGGAGCGGTAGCTGCCGGAGCGGCGGATGTTTTCCAGCGTGGCGAAGGTGACGGGGTCGGCGCGGACCATCGCCGCGGGCGCGACCCATTCGTTCGCGTGCACGATGCCGACGGGGGCGTAGTCGTTCGAGCGGCGGCCGGTGAATCCGCCTTCGGAGAATCCGGCGACGCGCTCGCCGACGGTAGCCTGCGCGCTCCCGGATCCGGAGACGGATGAATTCATGATGGCGTTGCGCTGGGCGATGATCGTCGCGACCTGGGCGGCGGTCGTCGCGGCGATCACGCCGGTGGCGACTGCTCCGGCGATCGGCCCGAGCTCGTCCAGGGCCTTGACCACAGCGGCGGCGCCGGAGGCGACGGTCTTCGCGATCTCGATGCCCATGTTGATATTGGCGTAGCGCTTCTGCAGGTCGAGTTTCTTCTGCTCGTAGTCGGCCTCGATCTGCTCGCGCTGCTCGGCGTTGTCTCCGGCCGCGGTGAGCTCGGCTTCCATCTGCGCGTCCAGGCGGGCGGCCGCTGCGCTCTGCAGGGCGTCGAAGAAGGAGCTGATCTGGTCCAGGGATTTCTGCGCGGCGTCAATTCCGGCGGCGTAGGGCGCGAGCTGCGCGGCGGTGATCTCCTGCTGGTAGCGCTTCACGAGTTCGGCGCGGGCCTTCTGGTAGTCCTCTTCCGCGATGAGGTTGTTCTTGTGGGCTTCGTCCAGGACCTTCAGCTCCGCGTCCATGTCCTCCTTCAGGGCGGTCGCCGGATCCAGCGCGCGGCGGATCTGGTCCGCCTGGTCGCGGAGTTCGTTCCAGCGGTCGATGAATTCATCCAGGCCTTCGTCCAGCAGATCGCCGAGTCCGTCGATGGTCTCGTCGAGCAGTTCGGCGACGGCTTTTGCCGCCTCGGCTTCGGTGTCTGCGAAGACCTTGCGGATCTGTTCCGCCTCTTTGATCGACAGGTCGAGCAGCTGCGAGGTCAGCTCGACCGTGGACTGCTTGTATTTCTCGGCGATTGCGAGCCGGTCTTTCAGGGACGCTTCCTGCAGGGAGGTCAGCCGGTTCTGGTATTCCGTTTCGGAGATCTCGCCTGCGGCGTAGGCTGCCTTCGCCTGGTTTTCCAGCTCCTTGAAGTGAAGGTCGGAGGCCTTTACGGCTTCGTCGTAGGCTTTCTTCGCGGCAGAGACGCCTTCGTCGGCCAGCTGCTTGCGGAGTGTCGCGGCGGTGCGGTTCGAGCGCTGCGTGGCGCGCTCGTAGTTCACGTCTGCGTCGATGAATTTCTGCCGGGCCTGGACGTAGTTCTTGACCATGTCATCGTTGCCAAGATTGTACTTATCCACGACGCCGGACCAATAGACGACGGCCTGGTCTGCCGTCTGCTTGAAGGTCTCGAAGTCGGCGACGGCCTGGTCGTAGCGTTCCTTGTAGGCGTTGTATGCGGAGCCGTTGCCGGAGATCATGGTGTTGTATAGGCTGTTCACCCGGGTTTCCATCTCCTTGTATTGCTCCTGATAGTCTCTGGCCTGCTGGATGAGTTCGAGGTTCGAGTTGTAGTCTTTGACGAAGGCGTCCAGCTCGGCGTCGGATAGGTTGGTGCGCGCCTGCAGCTGCAGCTGGTAGGCGTCGAGTTCCTGCTTGGCGACGTCCTTGCGGTTCTGGGCGATCTGCTGCTGGATCCGGTCGTATTCCTCGGCGGCGGCGAGACGTTCCTGGGCGGTCTTTGTCGCATCCATCATCAGCTTGCGCTGCTTCTCGGCCTCCAGGTTCATCTCGGACTCCTGAAGGGAGAGGGAGTTGTTACGCTCGAACATCTCGTCGAGCATCTGCGCGACCTGCTTGCCGACCTTGTATGCGGTCTTCATTCGGTCGATCATCTCGTTCCAGCCCTTGCCTGTGGAGAGATCCGCGACGAAGGAACCGTAGGCGGATTTCCAGCCAGCGGTCTCGTATTTCCATTTGTCGCCGATCGCCTGCGTCTGGGCGATCATGTCTTTGGCGAATTTCCGGAAGAGGGCGATGGCGCCGGTCACGATGCCGGCCCAACCGATCTTGCTGAAGAATCCGCCGAAGAGCTTCTGCGTCTGGCGGCCCTGGCCTTCCAGCTCGCGCATGCGGGCGCGGACCTCCTTGATCTTCTTGGAGTAGGCCTCGAATTCCGGTGTATTCGGCTTCGCGTTGCGCCACTGCTGCTGCAGTTTGCGGAGTGCGGACTGCAGCTGATTCAGCGATGATCCGTTCAGGTCGTTGATCACCTTCTCGAATTTCTTCGAGGATTCGTTCAGGTCGCGCTGCGCCTTCTCGCAGGCAACCAGCTCCTTCTGCGCCTGCTTGAATTCTTTGGTATTGATGCCTTTCTCCTGGGCGAGGCGCGCCATCTCCTTGCGGAGCTCCAGCGCGTGCTGCTTCAGCTCGTCGATGCGCGCGGTGGCCTCCTGGTTGTTCAGGGTGACGACGGATTCTGTATAGACGGTGTTCTGTGCCATGTCTTATCTGTTTTGCAGGTTATACCATGCGGTGTCGTTCTTTGCCGTTTCAAAGGATACGTCGCGGAAGGCGCTGATCGCGTCGGCTGCTTCTATGCCGAAGCGCGCGGCCATCATCCGTCCGAGCTTGACGACCTCGATGCGGAAGGTCTCGGAGTACCAGGGCTTGATCTTGCGTCGGCCGGTCGGGTCGGGGGTGTCGGAGAGCTTCACGTTCCGGCCGACTCCCATGTCCGGGAAGCGGCCGTAGTACAGGAAGGCGAAGGTGATCTTCGCGGGATCTCCGGCGGCGTCGGAGGTGATGTGCGCGGTGAAGGATTTCAGCAGCTCGCCGGTGGAGCCGACCTCCAGCACCTCCATCCGCTTCTTCCAGCGGTCGATGGTGATGTCCGCCCAGGCCTGGGCGATTTCCAGCTTGCTGCGTTTTGCCATTATTGTCCGGCATTTTGAGGTAAGAGCAGCGAGATCGGATCCTTGAAGGTCAGGACGATCTCCCATCCGCGGGCGTTCTGGCCGCCGTAGCGCTTCATGTAGGTTGTGCGGGTCCAGTCCCAGCCTTCGAGCTCGGGATGGAGGCCGCTCTTCGCGTCGTCGAGCAGCTTCGCCAGCACCAGGCGCATCAGCGCCATCGTGTCGCGGTAGATCTGCGCTTCGGACTCGCCGCGGCCCAGCTGTCCCATCACCCAGATGGACTCCGTGTAGGTGTCGAGCGGCCCTTCGACGAGCTGGATGGACCCGGAGCTGCGCGCCTCCAGGATCACCGCGGGAAAGGAGACGCTGCGGAGCGTCGTCACCAGCTCCAGGATGGCGTCCAGGCCGTTCGCCTCCAGGATCTGATCCGCGGCGGTGATGCCTGCCACGGCGCCGACGAGCGCACTATCGAGGTACGTTTTTGACAGCATTTTCGTAGAGCTTATTGAGGGAATAGAGGACGGAGTGGACTTCCGTCTTCAGGATCTTCTCGTTCTCCTGCGGGCGGTTGTCGTTCATGCAGGCGAGCAGGTCCTGCAGGATCTCGGCCTGCGTCTTATCGGTCACGCTCTCGCCCTTGCGGAAGACGTAGGGATATCTCTTCTGCAGGTAGTCCTTCACGCCGTTCCACCAGATCACGAGGGCCTGGCGCTCCCATTCCAGGAGCTTGCGCTTGGAGCCGTTCGTCAGGACCTTGACGGCTTCCTTCAGGTGGCCGGGGTTGCGGTCCGCGGCTGCGCGCGCGATGAATGAGTCGGCGGTGTAGAAGGCGTCGAAGGAGATGCCGAAGAGCTTGCGGTCCACCTGCTTGAAGGGGGACGGCGGCAGGCCGATGCCGTCGAAGATGAAGCCGAGCTGGTTGCAGGCTTCGGTGATGTCGGCGGCGCCGATGATGTAGGACTTGCCGTCGATGATGAATGGCATCTTGCCGATGATCTTGCGGGCGTCATACTTGCTCGGGTCATCCGGCTGGATGTGCGCCAGGGCGCAGAGGCAGAGGAACAGGGCGCGCTCGCGGTCGAGGCCGCGGAGCGACAGGATGTGGCAGACCTGGCGGAAGTCTTCCGGGGACATCGTCTCCCAGCTGATCGGGTATTCCAGGTTGATCTTGGTGGCGCGGGGGCCGAAGAGCTTCTTGAAAAAAGCAGAGATTTTCTTCATTATGGTCGATGATTAGAACATGCTGAAAATAGGGGTGTCGGAGTGCTCGTTGGTCATGTCGGCCGCGGCGGAAGAGGCGGCGAAGGTCGGGAAGTCGGACAGGTTGTCCTTCATCACGGTCATCGCCTTGATGGCCTGCGACAGGCCGGTCTCCCGGTCGCCCAGGGCGATGGCGGCGACGGCGATCTTCACCAGGTGCAGCACCTTCATCTCGACGGGCAGCAGCGTCTCGTCGTCGCGGATCTTCTCCAGGAGCTCGGCGGCGTATTCCTTCGAGATGTAGGCGGCGACGTCCGACATCAGCGCTACGTTCAGCGCGGCGTTCAGGCGCAGGAATTCGCTCCAGGTCTTCGGGTAGAGCGCCGCGGTGACGGGGCTATAGACGGCCACGTCGCGGAAGTCCGCAAAGGTGAGTATCAGGCCGTCGGACAGGCGGGCGAATTCCTCGGTACCGCGCCAGCCGGAATACGTGTCGGTCTTCATCAGGAAGGTCACGAGCCGGTCTTTGCTCTCGTCGAGCCGGCGCTGCAGGGACGTGGTCAGCGACTGGACGCGATCCTTCGACGCGGGCGCGAGGTCCTGGTTGCTCACGACGCCGAAGCCGGCATCGGTGAGCACGACGTCGAGTTCCGGGATGCTCGACAGGAAGGCGGAGATAGAGATGACGCGCTGGCAGAGCTTCAGCAGCGCGGCGTCGGCGCTGCTCCGGGTCTCCAGCTGCGTCTCCAGGTCGGTGCCGATGATCTCGGCGACCAGGTCCTGCTGCGCGATATCGAGGGCGTCCGAGAAGATGGACGGGGCGGCCTTCATCTCGATGGCGGGCAGGAAGGCCTTCATCTCATTGTAATTTGCTACGAGCATAGGTGTCAGGCGTTGGTGTTGGTGGATTCCTCCTTGCCGGATTTATTCTGGTCCAGCGTGGTGAAGATGTATTCCGGGATCGTAATCATGATGTCCGGATCCCATCCGTTGTATTGCTTGATGACTTTCAGCGAGCGCATGCAGCGATCGACGACCGGCTTCATCAGCGCCTGCTTCATCATGTAGAGCTCGCGGGCGTTGGAGCCGCCGAGCGTGTTGGAGTTCTTGCCGGGCGTGGCGCCGATCAGGGCGGAGTGGACTCCCATCGCGTAGCAGATGATGTTCGCGGTGGATTCGGTGTCGTCGATGTATTCACCTCCCTTCAGGTCATTCTTGACGGGGACGATCTCGATCCATTTGTTCTCTGCGGTGCCGGATGCGGTGGGTACCATCTTCTTAAGCGTCATGATCGCCTTGTTCGCGTTGTCTTCGCCGGACAGGTATTCGCAGAAGGCCTGCTTCTCCTTGTCGATGCGCTCCTTCGTCTTCGCGCGGTCGGACGGGTCGATGCTCTCCTTCTTGAAGATGTCCTCGAAGTATTCCGGCGCGACGTAGATGATGTACTTGACGCCGAGCTGGTTCTTCAGGATCGCCTTCTTCAGCTTCGGCACCATGCAGGAATGATCGTACCAGCCGGAGGTGAAGATGGAGTACCATTCCGGGCGGCTGTAGTACGGGCGGCCTGGGGACGGCATGTAGGCCGGGAACACCAGGCGGCGGCGGTCCGCGGCGTACATCTGGAGCTCCTTCACGGCGTCGAATTCATCCAGCACGCGGGTGCAGACGATCGGATAGTCCTTGCTGCCGGGCGTGCGGTCCCAGCCGGAGCAGTAGTAGTGGAAGTTGATCCTGGCGGCGGCGTTCATCTGGCCCCAGCGGCTGAAGACGGCTTCGCGGTGGCGGATGGTCGCGATATCCGTGGATTTGGGGTCGTAGGCCATCTCGCTGAAGGCGTTGTAGAACGTGTTCATATCTGTCAGCTGCTGCATGATGAAGAGCGGGATGTCGTTGCGCTCGAAGAAGTCGAATTCCTTTCCTTCCGTCACCTCTTCGTAGTCCGTGATCTTGCCCTTGTTGCGGGCCAGCACGCGGATGAGCTTCGGGCCCAGGCCGAAGCAGACGTCGCGGTTGAATTTGAGGTTCGCTGCGACGATGTCGTTCTTCGCGATCTTCGACAGGACGTTGTTCGGCAGCAGGTTGTCAGGTCCCCAGGGGATGACTTTGTATTTCCCGGCGCTGATCGGCGTCAGGTCGTAGTCCTCGCGGAAGTCCTCCGCGGAGTCCATCACCAGGACGGCTTCGATCTCCGGGAAGAAGTGCACGCCTTCGATAACCTCGTGTCCGGCGAATGCGGGGATAGTTTTCTCTTCCATCATAGCACGACCTCCTCTCCATTGATCTCGATCACCGTCAGGCGGTTCACCTTGCGGATCTCCCCGGACGGCAGGATCTTGATGTTGAACGTAGAGCCCTCCCCGTGGAAGGACGTGGGCACGCATTTCTCCACGGAGATGATCTCGCCGGTTTCGGCGACCCATTTCAGGGATATCTCCTTTTTGAGCTTCGCGAGCTCGCAGATTTTGCTTGAACTGATCATATCTTCGGGTTTTCGGATAGCAAATTTATGAACGGGTGCAGCCGGAAAGTAGGACAGGACGGGCGGCGGGCGGTTTCCTGCGTGAAAGGGTCAAGAATTTGTCTGTCAGGGCGGAAGGGGTGTTCATTTCCGCGCTCCCGATGGAAATTTTCTTTCCTGCTCCCCAGCCCTGCCCTGTCGGGCGGCTCGCAACCGAAACGGCAATTCGCGTAATATGCTGACGCGGTCTGATTCTGCTGGACGTGCTCATCATAGTGCGGATCCGATGCCGGACAGGCCGGAGGAATAAGGATAGAGGATGTTGCCCAGGTACAGGGTGTCGAAGGCGTCGGTGCCGTCGGTGCGGTATTCGAGCGGGTCGTCTTCGGACTCGGCGAGCTTTTCTCCGCCTTTCTGTTTATGGAAGCCGAGCGGCGAGATATCGACCTCGGCGAGGGAGATGGCGACCAGGAGCGCTTCGTTGTTCTCCTTGTTGAACATCGGCATCAGGTCTTTGCCGCCACGGAATCCGTCGTTGATGATCGAGTGCTTCAGGTTGTGGGCCAGGGGGCGGCCGATGAACTGCGAGGTCACGGTCCAGCCGTGCTTGGCGAACTGTTCGCAGATTACGGCCTTGAAGTCATCCTCGGCGACGGCGTAGTTGGAGCCGAGCGCCGTGGAGTCGTAGTAGAAGATCACCTCCTTGCACAGCTGGGCGCGGTAGTAGTGGCAGAAGTCGTCCACGAGCTCGCGCAGCTTGCGGGTGTACTTGACGTAGAAGGATTTCAGGATCCGGAGGATGGATCCGTCGCGCTGACCGGCGACGAGCCAGTTGATGTTGGCGTTGTAGTCGAAGGCGATGGCGATCGGCGCCTTCAGGTCCAGGTCGGCGTCCAGCAGGCAGCCGTAGTCGGTGCCGGAGGCGTCGAAGCCCGCGTCCAGGAGCGGGGTGTTGTTGTTGGCGATGTAGGTGTGCAGGCTGTCGCGGAAGTTGGAGTAGAAGCCGTCCTGCAGGCGTTCGATGCGGCGTGACAGGATGGACGTCTGGAATACCAGGGCGGGCAGGTCGCGTTTCATCTGCTTGACATACTGAAGGCCGACGACGTCGATGTTCTCGAAGATGGACCATTCGCGATACAGGACGGCGATCTTGCGGAGGCGTGACAGCTGCGTGGCGATGCGCTGCATGCGCTCTGGGTCATCCTTGCCGCTCTGGACCAGGGTCCAGCGCAGCTGCAGCAGGCCGGTGATCGCTTCGATGACGTCCGGGGTGGCCTTCTCGCGGTAGTTCAGCAGCCAGCGGCCGGATTTCAGCACGGGCATGTCGCTGACGAAGAGGACGGAGTGGTGCCAGGGGCATCCGGAGAAGTAGCGCATCGTGCCGCCGTTCGCCGGGAAGGTCTCGTCTTTGAGTTTGTCGTAGTCCAGGCCTTTCGCTTCGTCAGCGATGATCCAGTCCAGGGTGAGGGAATTGGAGCTCATCCGGACGTCCTGGGAGATGATGATCATCTGGGTGCCGTTGTAGAAGGTCACGACGTCCTCGAAGTTCTGGACCGGGATCAGGGGCTTGGCGTATCCAAGCTTTTCCGGCGGGCGTTTGCCGATGACGTAGTGGATGCCTTCGATGAATCCGGCTTCGCGAAGGCCTGACAGGGCGGCTGGCAGGGTGCGCGTGCGTGCCTGCTTGAAGGAAGAGGCGACGAAGGCGCCGGTGGATCCCGGCATGAACTGGACGTTGCGTTTGATGCGGCGCGAGACGATGCCGAAGGATTTTCCGCAGCGGCGGCTGCAGATATCGACCTCGGTGTTCGCGGCGATGGCCAGCGCTTCCTGCTGGGCGCGGTTCAGGTATGTGACTTTCTTCTCGCTCATCACTGATCCTCGATGGTGTCGTCGATTTCCCGCTCGTATTGTTTGAGCAGGCGGCTCGCCTTCTTCTCGATGTCCGGGACCTTCTCGATGCCGATGACGGCAGGATCCACGGAGAAGGATTCGTCGCGGGGGACGATCTCGTCCCAGGGGTAGTCTTCGCCGTCCTGCTCGTCGAGCTGGTTGGCCTTGATGATGGCTTCGGCGATTTTCGTCAGGGCTTTGGCCTGCTTCTCTTCTCCGGCGAGCGCGGCGGCGCTGGCCTGTTCGAGCAGGCGGTTCGCGCGCATCCGCTGGAATTCCTTGTCGGCTTTCGGGGCGTTGCCGAAGAGGACCTTGACCAGGGCGATGTCGCGGTAGGCCTGGATCCGGCCGACGCCGAAATTGGTGATGATGTAGTCGCGCATCATCGAATCGGTGATCAGGGGGTTCGCGAGCCAGCGGGCGAAGACGGCCTTCATCCGTTCGAGGCGCGTCTGCTCGGGTTCCGGCAGCTTGGCGGTCGGGTCTTCGAGGGCGCGGGAGAAGGCGTCGATCAGGTCGTTGTTGGCGGTGTCCTTTCGCATGTCGTTTCGTTTACAAAACAAAAGTACCCATCGTGCGACGGGTACTTGGGACAGGTTGGGGAAATTTGTTGTATTACACGAGCTTCCGCTTTCGCAGCAGCTGCTGTGTCTCTTCGGAGATGACGCATCCGTGGTCCAGGAGGGCCTGGACGCGGGCGGTCACGCCTTTGGCGACGCGGTCGGAGATGGTCTTCGAGGCGAGCGCCTTCGAGATGTACGACCGGCAGTTCTTCTCGTTGAAGGAGGTGGCCTGGGCGGCCTTCTCTTTCTCCAGGAGGAAGGTGTCGATCTGTTTCCAGCCCGCGGCGATGCGTTCCTGTGCGGCGATGATGCCGGCGCGGTGCTCGGCGCGGTCCTTGTCGGTCCGGGCGGCTTTCATCTTCTCGTGGTGGGCGCGGCGGACCTTGTATTCCGCGGTCGTCTCGTCGTAGATCTTCTGCATCTCCGGCGGGAGGGCGGCGCGAGAGGTGCGGCGCTCATCGTAGGTCTTGAAGATGATCTCGGGGCGCTGCGGCGCTTCCGGAGCTGCAGCGGCCGGTGCCTGGGCGGCGGGGAACCGGTTGAAGCGGGCTTCATCTGTGGCGGCGTTCGGGTTCACGTATTTGTGGACCGGGGACTCGTCGATTTTCCGCAGCTCATAGAGAAGCATCGGCATGTCCTTCTTGCGGCCGATGAACGACATCAGGGACTGGTTCGGGGAATACGTGCAAAACAGGCGAAATCCGGACGCGAAGTCCGGATTTGCCTGTTGCAGGTATTCGTGGATCGGCTCGACCATCTCTTCTATCAGCTGGCCGGGGTGAAGACGCCGGTGCTGCAGTCGAAGGTGCCGTCTTCGAGGGCGACGTCGCCTTCATAGACCGGGAGCATGCTCACGTCCGGGCATTCCACGTCGAAGACGATGCCCTTCGTGGATCCGGCGGCGTCGCCGGAGTTCGGGGTGGCAACCGTCGTCGAGCGGTAGTCCGGGGAACCGATCACATGCCAGCGGCCGGCGGACTTGGCGAGATAGACGTAGTCGTCGTTGATGGAGGCCTTCGCGAAGCCGAGGGCGGCAGCGGTCAGGTCGGGGAAGGAGCAGGAAAGCTTGTTGTTGAACATCTTGCAATCGGTGTCTCCGATCGTCTCCGCAGACAGGGAGCCTTTGCCCTGGGTGGAGTAGATCTTCTGGAAATACTTTCCTTCTGCAAGCACGAAGTCGCCGGAGTATTTCGCAAGGTCACTTTCGGTGATCGTGTTGTTCTTATCCGGGTCGTTCTCGATCGTCGGCCAGGCGCTGATGTAGCGCTTGCGGACGCGATAAATGGTGGTACCAATCCCCGAGGGATTGATACCGCCAATGTTAAAATCCAGATTTGCGTGCAGCATAACAGGTGGATTTGTGGGTTAGACTTATTCCGTGGCCATCGCCTGCTTGACGACGACGTCGAGGTGGCCGTTGCCAGCGGAGATGCGGACCGTGGCCTGGCGAGGCGTTGCCTCGGTGTTCGTGGCGTCGTAGGCGTAGGCGGTGCGGGTGAAGCGGACCTTGTTGCCGGTGGCGGCGACGGTCAGCCAGGAGGCGCCTTCGGTGATCACGGCCGCAGAGACGTTCGCGCCGTTGGAGGCGGAGTAGGTGCGGTCGTTGTAGCCGGAGGTGGCCGGAGCTTCGATGAGCTGGTCGCCGGAGATCACGGTTTCGCCGGAGACGCTGCCGGCCGCGGGCTTCGCGACCATCAGGAACTCGGCGTCGATCATCTCGAACTGGACGCCCCAGAAGAAGCACATGAAGAACTGGACGACCTTCGGGTTGTCCGGGACGCGGACCAGGACCTTCTCCTTGTTGGATTCCTGATCGCAGCCGACGAGCATGTTGTTCTTCGTGGTGAGGTAGATGTACGGGCTGTTCTTCTGGCCGGAGAGGGCGACGATCTCGCAGTGGTCGTCGGTACCGTGCAGCCACTTGCGGCCGTAGGCGCTGTTGTAGTTCACGGCGCCGAAGTGCGCGAGGAACCACTCATCGTACAGGAGCTTCACGCTGCGCGGGACGAACATCTTGAGGTTGTCGGCCTCCTGGAGCTCTTCGGAAGCACCGTCATAGATGCTCTTCAGCACGTCACCGACGTTGGCGGCGGTGATGGCTGCGACATCCATGTAGTTGCCCTTCAGGGCGGAGATGTTGCCAGCGGTGATCTCCGCAGCGGCGATTGTGTCGAAGCCGTTGAAGAGGGCCAGGGTGTTCGTGCCGTTGTCGTTGCGGACGGCGGCGAACAGGGCGGCGGCGAGCTTCTTCGACACGCTCTTGCCCATCGCCATCGACAGGTCGCGGACGATCTCCATGTCGGTGCGCTTGGTCTTGTCAGACGCGGCCTCGCCATAGACGGTCGTATAGAGCTGGTACGGGTCGAATTCCTCCAGCACGTCGCCCAGGTAAGTCGTGAGCTTGCGGGCCTTGATGCTGGCGGTGTCAGTTGCACCCTTCGCGGTCTTGTAAGGGCGGGCTTCAGCGCCGGAACCGACGGCTCCGACGGTCTCGTCGCCGGCGACGCCGCGGCGCAGGGTCATGTGCGCCAGGGCGGTCGTCATCAGGGCGGCGACGGGCATCGCCAAGATCTCTTTGCGGAACTTGGCGGAAGAATTAACAAGAAGACTTGCGATTTCCATAATGAGAAAGAATTTTGAAAGTTAGTCTTTGAGGAAGTCCTGGCAGGCATTCAGCGCGTCGTCGAAGGTCTCGGCAGGAGCGATCTCCTGGGCTTCGCCTTCGGGGGCGTGGTCCACCTGGATGCCGCCGGGGGTAGCGGCTGCGTTGTTCGCGCGCTCGATCGCGGCGTTCAGAGAGGTCTCCAGCTCGGCGATGCGTGCATCGCGCTCGGAGATCGTCTGGCGGGCGGCGTCGAGATCTGCCTGGAGCTGGGTGTTGGAATCCTGGAGCCCGGAGGCGCCAGCGAGGGCGGCTTCCACGGCCTCCAGCTGATTCGGCTGCAGATGCGTGGATCCGTCGGCGTCGAATACCTGGCCTTCAAAGGCAGGCATCGCGACGAGGGTCGGGTAGTTGTTTTGCGTTTCCATATCAGTTGTTTGTTCTGAAATTGTCTCCTGCTCGCCGGTCGGCAGCTGGGCGGCGGCCAGGCCGATCACGGCCTTCAGCGCATCGTCGAAGCTTCCGATGGCGTCGATCAGCGTGCCGACGACGTCGCGGGCATAGTAGTCGCGGCCTGTCAGCTGATCGTCGCGGGCGTCCGGGCGGTTCGCCTTCATATCCTGGATGAATTTCTCATTCCTGGGATTCAGGCGCTCTTCGCGGATCACCTGGAAATTTCCTTCCAGGGCCTTCTCGTAGGCGCCGTTCTTATCGACGGCGGTGTCGGCATAGATGCGGGCGCGGACGAAGCCGTCCGGATCCTTCTGGTATTTCGGGAAGCCGGAGATCTCCATCATCGTGCCGATGCAGCCGATGATATCCATCTGGTTGTGCGCGATGATCCGGTTGCAGTAGGAGATCGCGTAGATGCAGGCGGAGGCGGCGCAGCCGTCCACGTAGGCGACGATCGGCTTCTGCAGGCGAGTGATGGCGTCAGCGAGCTCATCCACGGCGTTCGCGGAGCCGCCGCCGGAGTCAGCGACGAGGATGTGGCCGATGATCTCGGGATCCGCGTCGGCTTCCAGCAGCTTGTTGCCGATGGTGCGGGCGCCGGGCGTGCCGCAGCTGTCGTGCTTCAGCATCGTGCCGGTGAGATAGGTGACGTACACGGATTTCCCGTCGAAGGCGGAGGGAGATCCGGCCGGAGCGTCCAGCAGGCCGTCACATTTGACGGTGTAGGGTTCGGGGGCCTTGTCGAATTCCGTGATATAGCCCCGGAGCACGCCCTGCAGGATAGGCGCCATCACAGCCGCCTGCTCGGGGCTGATCATCCAGGGGCCCCGGAGATTGAGGGCCAGGTTTGAAAGTTTCATGCGTTCAATCTTTTGTCAAGCAAAGGTAAATCCGCCGTTTTTAGAGATTTGCGACAGAGGGAACGTCCAAAAGCACGCCGTGAAGGCTCTTGCATTCGATTCTGAAGGTGAATCCGGAGCTGGAGATACCGGATACGCCGTCGGTCCAGGTGAAGGTCGGCAGGAATTCCTTCGAGCCGATCACGTATTTCACGCCGGAGATCAGTTCGACCTCGAAGATGTATTTCCGGCCGGTCAGCTCCTGGAGGATGGGCCGGTAGGAGTCTTTTCCTGCGCGGAGTGCGGCCGTGAGCGAGAATTCCGAGCGCTTTCCTTCGGCGTCGTAGGGCCAGTTCTCGGAGATCTCGGCCGTCTCCGGCACGAAGGGCAGATCCGAGAGGGTGTCGAGCAGGAAGCTGTTCAGGGTGAAAGACGAGCCGGCGGGGAGGTAGCTGTAGTCGGCCACTTTCGTGTGATGGATATAGCGGATTTTTCGGACGCCTAACTTCATATCAGTCTTGATTTTAATGGTCGATTTTTATGGACGTGAAGGAGACTAAAAAAAGATCGGGATTTCGTATTTTTCGGTGTTTTTGTGACGGTAGCGGTACCAGTCTTTCGACAGGCGGGCGATGATCTGGTTGTTGATCGGCAGGTCAAAGTCCGACAGGAAGGAGCCTATGGCGTGGCGGATCTGCTCGTCCTGGCCGTCGCTGTAGCGCGAGATCATATAGATGCGGAAGGCGGCGCGGATCTGGTTTTCCAGGTAGCGGCGAATGGCGGCCTGGCCGGCTTCGGAGATATAGCAGCGGTAGAGCTCGTTGATGTAGATCTCGCGGTCCGCGGCCCGGTTGTACGTCTTATGCTGCCGCACGTCCAGCAGCTCGACGGCGATATATTCGCTGCGGTCCTGGATGATGCGGTAGTCGTTCGGAAGAGTGTCGAGATTCTGCTTGACGATGCCCCAGAGGTTCGTGCGCCGGTCGAGCCGGATCACGTCGGAGCCTCCGTTGTTGGCGACGACCCAGTTGTGGATGATCGCGCCGACCTTGATATCAGCAGTGGATGAACTTTTCACGATCGCAAAAGTAATGGTCCGCCGGTTGAAAGGTTTGACAGGTCATTCTCGTGCAATCGCACCACGAATATAGTGAAAAATATGCTGACGCGAAAATTTCGCGATTTTTTTGACGCTTTGACGCAGGGTATTCAAGTGATTGATAATCAGTGGGGTTTTCCGTGTCAAGTGTCTTTTTCGGAGCTTGACCGGGGGTCTTCCCGGAAACACGTGTAACTCGCTGACTATCAATCGGGTCAGTTTTTTGAACAACATTTCTGGCTGAAAATCGGTCAGAGTCATTTGGTCAAGTAATTGTTTGAAAAGTTGACGCCTTTAATTAATTGTATATCATATTCTTACAAGGGTGCGTCAATGCGTCAGCGAAAAAAGGAGGAATTTTCGTTGTATAAAAAAATTAGTCCGGCCCGGGGCATAAAAACGAGTCCCGGGGCGTTCCGGGACTCGTATAATAAGGTGACGCTGTCAGCGGCCTGGCTGGATATAGACCGGCCAGCCTTCGTATATCATCTGCAGCAGCTGGCGGTGCGTCGTCTCCCTGACGAAGTCGGTGTAGTAGGATCCGGCATCGGGCCCGATTCTCACCTTGTAGAGGACGGCCCTTCCGCGGTAGAGATCGGAGCTCCTGGCCAGTACCATACCGTCCGGAGGCGACTCGTAGCACCATATCGGCTCCGAGCGGCCCCTGATCCAGATTCGCAGGTCCAGTTTGCGCGGTTCCATCAGAAGAGCGGCTTTTCGTCAGCTTCGCTCTGGGGCGCGGAGGCAGCTGCTGCGGGTCCGTTCTCCCAGGGCTCCGGCTGTCCAGTACCAGACCCGTCCCCCGCTCCCCCATCGGGCTGATCGACGCTGGAGAGGATGACGCCGACGGGGAGGTCTTCGCTCTTCGTCGTGTCGATGAAGAAGTAGTAGCGGTCCTCGCCCAGGATCTTGCGGCGGATGTCGTTGCGCTGCTTCTCCGTGTCGGAGGTCATCAGGCACTGCGGATTGAAGATCCAGTCCTTGTACTGGCAGAACATCTGCAGGCGCTTCTTGAAGGTCTGCGTCTTCATCATCTCGGCCAGGCTCTTCGGCAGCGTGGTCTTGTATTCGTCGAAGACCTTCTTCGTCTCGTGCAGCTGGTTCAGCTTGTCTTCGGTGAAGTAGTCCTCGGCCCAGTAGAGGAATTCCTGGGTCATGGCCTTCTTCAGGTTGCGCTGTTCCAGGGAGCGCATCGACGGCTGGATCCTGACGCGGAATTTCTTCCAGACGATCAGGCAGTTGAACATGAAGTTGTAGAAGTGGTTCATGTCCTCGGTGCCGTAGTCCTGGATGAGCGTCCGGTGGAATTCCATATCCGGAGAGCGGTGCGTCAGTCCCTGGGCGGGATCCTCGGAGTGGTAGTAGTTCGAGAAGGCCGCGAACCAGGTGCGCCGCTTCATGGATCCGTCGAAGTTGGTGATGGCGTGGTTCGAGCTGAAGCTGACTTTCGGGCTGTCGGCATAGGAGAGCGTGACTTTGTCGGCATATTTGGCGTTCACCTCCATCTTGCCGGTGATCCAGTTCATGAAGTAGTGCAGGTCGATCTTGGAATTGAGGTCGTCGATGTAGATCGTGTCCGTGTATCCTTTCTTCACCTTCTGGAGGATGAATTCCATCTTGTCGGATTTCAGCGAGCGGCCGTCGATGTACTCCTGGCGGCGCAGCTGCTCGACGGATCCCAGCAGGATCGACTTGCCGGTACCGCCGCGGTGCTCCCCTTCGTCCCCTTGTTCGGTCTCCATCGCATAGACGCCATACGGTTTCGCGGCATCCTTGTGCTTGGAGAGCATGTAGCCGAGCATCGCGACCTT
The DNA here is from genome assembly GCA_017428725.1 of Bacteroidales bacterium. Lineage (GTDB taxonomy): Bacteria > Bacteroidota > Bacteroidia > Bacteroidales > UBA932 > Cryptobacteroides. Next base: position 31,799 of record JAFRQH010000003.1, read on the forward strand.
CGCGATGAAGTTCAGGTCGTGTTCGGCGGCCTGGTCATCGGTCAGCTTGTATCCGGCTTCCTCTTCCTGCCACCAGACGCGGCCGGTGTTATAGACGAACTGGAGCCAGTCGAAGTCCGGCCGGTGGATCTCCAGGCGATAGCGCCTTGTATCCTTCACGGCGTCAGCTTGCTTCTTCTGCGAGAGATAATCTGGGGTCCGAGGGGTGCAGCGCGCGAGCAGGGCGAGTGCGTCCGCATATTCCTGTGTGTAGTCGATCGTGAAGAAGGGCTGCTCGGCCTTGAAGTCGTGGTTAATGATCTTGTCGGAATAGACGAAATACGGGCAGTCAGACGGCTTCACGGTCTCGATGCCGGCGGCCGTCACCTTGATGATGGCGTTGCGGAAGAAGAAGTAGTCCGCGTCGGCCGTGTAGGCGTCGAAGTCCGGCTGGATCCGCCGGAGGTTGGCGAAGGAATCCTTGCTGATCTGCTTGGACCGGAAGATGGAGTTGGCCAGCGCCTGCCTGTAGTATTGCGGGTGCTGGATCAGGTAGTTCTGCAGCTCGTGCATGCAGCGGGATTTGATCTCGTCCGGGTGGATCACCTCGACGCGGTTGTCCTTGACGTGGCAGAAGGTGAACGTCTTGCCGGGGTCGTCGATGGTGTAGAAGCCCAGGGCCTGCAGGAATCCATACATCTGTGAGTTGTTGATGTCGTAGCCGGTCAGCGTGCGCTTCTTGTCGAGCTTTTCCTGCCAGAATTTCAGTCCGCCGGCCAGCTTGACCATATTGTCGAAGATCTGGTCCACGGGTCCGAGTTCCGGGCGCCGGTAGTGCACGAAGAAGTCCTTCGCGTCCTTGCACTGGCCGCCTTTGCGCGTGCGGAGCTGCGACAGGTCCGCGGGCAGCTGGATGATGGCGATGTCGAGGAAAGCCAGGGCGATCTTCTGCATCTGCTTGATGCCGGTGTCGTCGATGTCGTAGAGGATGTAGAGTTTCTTGGCGATCTTGCCGAGCGTCGCGTATTCGTGCGGCGTGAGGTCTGCGGTCTCGCTGTTGAGCCAGCAGACGTGATATCCGGCGCGCCTGACGTTCAGGGCGTCGGAGGGTCCGCTGCAGATGATCAGCTCCTTCCAGGTCAGGTCCTGCTCTTCGCTGTCTTCGTCGTCTGGATCGGCCGGGACGACAAAGGGGTTGATCTCCGTGCCGGAGGCTTTCTCGTAGCGCTGCAGGAATTCCGCTTCGCCGGAGATCAGGCCTTCGGGCTTCTGGCCGACCCACAGGAAGCGCAGCTCGCCGAGCGGCTGGTAGAGCTTGCCGTAGGAGTCGTAGTCGTAGTAGTAGATCGGGTATTCGTCGGTCGCGCCGATCTGCCAGGAGTCGCCTTTGGCGTTGGCCCGGGTGATATAGGAATCCACGGGCTTCAGGCAGAAGAGGTCGCAGATCTCCTGCGTGATCTTGTAGCCGAGCATGTCGAGCTCCGCCTGCGTGAACTTGCCGCCTTTGCGGAGCTGGACGGTGATCTCGTCCTGCGGGGGCATCCGCTTCATCGTGGGCTCCGGCCGTCCGGCGGGGCGTCCGCTGCGGTCGCGCAGGAGGTCCGGGGCGAACTGCTGCGCGATCCATTCCAGGGCCTGCGGGAATTTCAGGTTCAGCTCGCGCTGCACGAGCGTGATGGCCGTGTAGGCCTTCGTGTCCGTGCCGCCTTTGTCCTGGATGAACCAGGTGCCGTTCTTCTGGGAGACGGTGCAGCTGGGCTTGCGGTCGTCGCCGCGGATGCGGAAATTGCGCCGGCCGCTGAAGCCGACGGCGCTCTGCGGGTAGAAATACAGGATCACGGCCTTGCCGCCTTCAGTCGCGGCGAGGACGTCTTCTTTGGTTATGCTGTAGTCATTCATTTTTCCCCTTTATCTGATTGAGCCGTTTGATCTGGTCCAGGTGATTAGGCCCGCAAAGCCGAAGTTCTCGAAGTCTGTTGTGTATATCGCGTGATTCTGGGGGAAGGGAGCTTCGTGCTCGAAGATCCGGCGGGGCCGTTCGGGGTCCCACCAGAAGGAGCTGTCCGCCTTCTGCTGCGCTTCCGCCCGCGTCCGCCGGGTGTATCCCGGATGGTACCACCAGGATCCGTCGGCGTGCTGTTCCAGGACGGAGTATAACATCTTTTTTTCCTCGGTCAGTTCGATGTCTTCGGGCCCGCAGGCGGCGTAGTTGTGATGCTGGCCAGGCCGGCCGCTGCCGCCGAAGGCCACGACCAGGTGTTTCCAGCCGTGGGCGTTGATGTGGATGCTCACGACCTCTGCGGGCTGTCCCTTGTAGAGGACGGCTTCGCCTTTGCTGAAGCCGTGCTCGATGAATTTATCTTTTGTCATGGCTGTAGTTATTCACGTCGATGGACCAGAAGTCCGAATTCACTATTCTCGCGAAGGCTTCGTCGCGCTCGGTCTTTGTCTTATATGATGCGAGCGTGCGCCACTGGGACGGCGTGATGACGTCGAGGTCCCGGTAGCGGATCACGTAGCAGTCTTCGCCGGTCGCACGGCGAAGGAGCCGGAAGCCCGCCTGCGTGAGGCGTATCTGTGTCTCTTCGCAGATCATATCGCTTTGATGTTTTTGACGTTCTTGAAAAAGTCCGCGTAGAAGGCGAACATGTCATCCGCGGACTCGTCCGGCGGGATGATCAGGCAGGTGCTCTCGATGCGGGGGTTGGTGTTGATGTTGGCCGACGTCTGGATCAGGAAGTCGAATGTCTCGCCGCGGCCGCACATGATCTTGCTGTAGTTGCGGGCCACGACCAGGCGGACGTTGTCGCAGCCGTCGAAGACCTTGCGGTAGTCGCCGACCTCGAAGCCGTGGCGGCCGTGGACGTAGATCTCGCCCAGGAAGAGCTGCAGGTGGCCGATGCGTCCATCGTCGAGCCATTTCCGCAGCTGCTTGACGTCGTTCATATCGACGCACCAGGTGGAGACGATGCAGTCGCCGACCCGCTGCGCGCGGACCACTGCCTTCAGGAAGGACAGGGCATCGACGTCTCCCCGGGTGAGGAAGTTGTGGCACATGCCTTTCTCGAAGCGGATCTGCCCGTCTCCGAAGGCGTCCAGCAGCTCCATTTCGGAGAAGGCGCGCCGGTAGGAGTAGCGCAATGGGAAGCCCAGGTGGTCCGTGGGGCCGACGGGCTCGCGCGGATCCGCTTCCTGTCCGTCGATGTGGACCGGGGGCATCGTGAAGGGCGCCTGGAGTTGATCTTTTTCGAGAAGCATGGCGGTGGATCATTTCTGGAATCCGAGTTCTTCTTTGAGGCGTTCGCGGTCCCAGCTGGCGACCTGGCGGACGGCCCATTCCTCTCCGGATTCGGCGATGGCGGTGACACGGCTCCGGAGGGCCTGTTCGCTCTGCAGGCGGCCTTGATGGTAGGCGCGGAAGATCGGGCTGTTCGGGTCGGCGATGTGGCGGCGCATTTCGCTCTCCGGGACCTCCAGTACCAGGGCGATGTCGGAGGGCTTGTAGTGCAGCATCGACAGCGTCTTCACGTTGTCGGCATCGTCGGCGTCCGGGATCCAGATCGGCTCTCCTTCCGCGTCAGTCACCAGCCTTGCGGTTCTTGCGGGGGGCGCGGGGGCGGCGGGACTGGCCAGTTCTTCGGCGAGCTGCTTGGCGTAGCGGCGCTCGTAGAACTGCCGGATCGCCTCTTCTCCGAGGTGATGGCGGCGGTCGGCGTTCGCATCGCGGCGGACGGCTTCGCGGTAGCCGACGTACAGGGTCTTGACGTCCACGGGCGCATCGTGCTTCTCGGCCATCTGGCGCAGGAAGGCGATGCGTTTGTCGTCGAAGTTCGTGGCGTCGGAGATCACGGTGTAGTCCATCTTCAGCGCGCGGTCGAGCAGGAAGGCTTCCGTGTCCGCGACCAGCTTCTCGCGCTGCGGGATCCAGTAGTCGCCCAGGGCGTGACGGATCTCGTCCGGGCTCACGATCACGCGGTCGGTCTTGCCGGCGACCTGGCCGCGGGCCCAGGTTGTCTTGCCGGAGCACGGCGGGCCTTGCAGGATGATGAGTCTGGCCATAGCTATGAGTTCGGCCAGAGCTCCGCTTCGGAGTATTCCTTTCCTGTCTCCGCGTTGATAACCTCGACCACGGTCGGGCGGAGGATCTGCTTCGGCGCGCGGCCGCCGGTGCACCAGTTGAAGGCCGTGCTGTACGAGGTTCCCTTCAGCATGAGACGGGCGATGATGTTGCTGCGCTGCGTCGGGGTGCAGCTGTTGAATACTTTCTCTATTGTCATTGTTCGATATTTGATGGTAGTGTCTTGATGGAGTCCTCGATGACTCGGGCCAGCTTGCTTTTGGCGGACAGGAGCATCGACCTGGATCCAGCGTTCGTCGTATATTCGTCAACCTGGCGGATGAGCTCCTTCGCGGCGCGGCGGATCTCGACCAGGTGCATCACGCTTTGCAATTCTGTGCTCATGGCTGTGGTTTTATCCCGCGGCTTTGAAATAGCCGCGGGAGTTTAAGGGATTAAACAAATTCTCGGCAGGGGCGCACGGAGAAACCGTAGGAGCGATCGGTGTAGTTCAACGGGTACACGCCGCCGGAACGGAAGCTCAGACGCCGCGCGCTGGTCTGCGAGTTACCGGCGAACGACTCGGAGTTCGGCACGTAGCGCATACGGGTCCAGTAGTAGCCGATTTCGTCATCGGCGTAGACGGAGCGTTTGCCGGGGAAGATGTAGCCGGAGGCTGGCAGGAAGATGGAATTTCCGTTCGGACCGGTGATATCCAGGCCGTGTTCTTTGTAGTTCCATTCAATCTTGCATTCCTCGATGAGCTCGGCCATCGCGGAGCCTTTCGGCAGGAATTCGCCGAAGGCCTGCTCGGCTTCGTCGTGGGTGTAGTGGCCGGGAGCGTTCTCGTTCGCCCAGAGCCGTCCGGAAGGGAGTCCGAGATCCACAAAGGTGAAGTCTTCGGGCTTGAAGGTGTCTTTCGTCAACTTTTTCATTTCAAAATAAACTTATAGGTTAATTTCTGTCTCGTTTATGAGCGCCAGGTTGTCCCGCGGGTCGATCATGGCCAGCAGCTGCTGCAGGCGTTCGATGCGTTGTTCGCGGGCGTCGTAGATGCGCTGCGCGTTCGGGTTAGGTTCTACCCCCCCCCGGCCAGCTCGTGTCGCTCCTGCCAGCGGAGCTTTGCGCGGATCTTCGTGATCCGGTACTGGATGCAGCGCGCGATCTCGTCGCGCTGCTCGTCTGTGATGATGATTGCTTTCATATTCCTTTCTCATTGGTTTGGCTCTTTCCGTTCTGAAGCGTACCCCCCCCCCGGCGGATCCGGATGTCCCGGAAGCCCGGGACGGCGCGGTGTGCCATCATCAGGACGACGTCGTTGCAGATCTGCTCTTTGCTGGCTCCGATCATCGTGGCCATGTCGAGCATCCGGTCAAGGTGGAATCTGTATTCTCGCAGGAGGTCTTTCATGGCTACCAGGTGATGCTGATATAGTACCGGCCTTCTCCCGGCGTCATGCCGATGAAGACGTCCTTGCGGCCAATCGCTTCCTGGAAGGCCATGAGCTCCGGGCCGTAGATGCTTTTGTAGGAGGAATCCTTCAGGATCAGTTCCTTCATCGGCGTGTAGGGCTGCCTGTCTTCAGGCAGTGAGAGCTCGAATTCCTTGAAGCTCTTGAAGCAGCTGGCGGCAGCTGCCAGGATCTCGTCGCGTGTCATGGTTCCGTCTGGATTTTGGGATGGTGATGCGGAGCAAAAAGGGCGGCCAGGCCGCGAGCCGCCCGTGCGATGTTCGAGAATGATCTTGCGGCCTGTATTCTCGTCAGTCGAAGTAGCGCTGCCAGGTATGCGCGCGATTCCGGAGTCAGTTCCTCCGTTGCGAAGAAGATGCAGGCGGCCAGCGTCGGCAGGTGCCACCATGCGAAGGGAGCATGGCCCAGAAGGGCCCTCACGCCTCGGACGGCCAGCACGGCCCCGAGGAATCCCGCGAATGCCATCCAGGCAGCCGCGGAGAAGTTGATTTTTCTGTTTCTCATTCTCGAACATATTACGATTTGTTTTTTATCTTTGTGCTATCCGTTTTTAATTCGTTACAAATATAATCAACTTAATTGAGTTAATCAAGTTTTTTGTGTTTTTTTTGGTATGCGTGACTATAAATATTTTTTAAGAAAAAACCATTTGAAGCAGGTTGACCTTGCTAACTACTTGGGTGTCACGGAATCCGCCATATCGAACATCGCAAGAGGGAAGGCGGATCTCTCTGATGACAATTTGGAAAAGTTATTGAACAATGATTGCGGATGGGACGTTTCTATGCTCTTGGAATCCGGGGGCGGTTCAGGAAACATAAATAGTGTAGTTAATTCGCAAAACTTTAAGTACGAGCGCGGGATTAGTGCCGGGCAATTTTTGGCATACGCGCAAGAAAATCAGCGTCAGATGGGCCAGCTCATTGACACGATCGCTATCTTGACTTCAAAACTTTCGTGATATGTTTCTTTTACTTGTTATTGTTATCGCGGCCTGTGTTTTAGCGGCCACGTTCTTAAAGAAAAGCTCCGATGATCAGCGTGCGCTCGAAAACCATCAGCGTGATCATGAAGGAACGGAGGCGCTGTACGCGAAGATTGAAAGAGATATCGCAATCCAGCAGTGTGACACTTGCGATTTTCTAAACGATATCAATAAAAAGGAATTCGAGGCGTGGGAGAAAAGGTTTTGCACAGAAGACAATCCTGGGTATCGAATCGCCGGGATAAATCACCAAGGCCTGACGCCTAAATATATCGGCTCATTCAAGGGGCTGCTGAAGGCCGAGGACTGGAATGCGTTTGATCGGAATGCGGTGGCGATTTATTGGAATAAAAAGAAGGTCGGATATATTCCGAAAGAATCCAGCGCGGACGTTTTTGCTATGTTGGGGAACGGTAATCGTCAATGTTATGGGTGTATTTATAGATGGTATAAGATTAACGAATCGGGAGATCAGGAGGAACTCCTCGCGGGGAAAATCGTGCTTATTTGAACCGGGTCAAAATCGGGTCAAATTTGGCCGAAAACTCGCGATTTCTGCGGAGTGGCCATATTGAAAATCAATGAGTTACGAATGAAAAAAGCGGGCTATCAAATCAGATCATCCCGACAAGAGGGAGGCGGAGACGCTTCCCTCTTTTCGTTTATAAGGAATTATGTACAAGGGACTTGCCATCATATCGGGGATCCTGGGCCTGGCCGCCTGCGCGGCGGGGCCGGGGGCGGAGCTGCGCCGCGCGGAGGCGCTGCTCGCGGCCGCGCCCGACAGCAGCCTGGCGGTCCTGGAGCGGATCCCGCGGGAGTCGCTGCAGGGCAGCCGCCGGCAGGCAGCCTATACGCTGCTGCTCACCAGTGCGCAGGAAGCCGTGTTCGGTTTCGTGCCGGACGGGGAGGCGGATGCGCTCGCCGCGGCCGCGGAGTATTCCGAACAGCGGGGCTCGCGCGAAGACAGGCTGGCCGCCTGGCTGCGCCTGGGCAGGCTCCAGTATGCCGACGGCGCCCTGCACCGGGCCGTCGTGTCCTTCGAGAAGGCCCTCGCCGCCGCCCGGGAGCTCCGGGACGACCGCGCCCAGGGGCTCGTCTGCCAGCAGCTCGCCTACACCTACAACGCCTCCCTGGAGCACGTCACCGCGGCTCGCTACCTCTATGACGCCTACCGGGCCTTCGACCGCAGCGGCGACGCCGCAGAGCGCCGCCAGACCCTGCTGGAGTACGGCCAGGCCTGGTACAACTTCGAGCGCTACGACGAGGCGGAGACCATTTTCCAGGCCGTCCTGGCCGACGCCGCAGCCGCGTCCGACACCCTGACGCAGGTCCGCAGCCTGCAGAGCTACGCCGCGCTGGCCCTGGAGAAGACCCCGCCGGACCCGGCACTGGCCGAGGAGATGCTCGGCCGGGTGACCGGCGAGTTGCACTACCCGCTGGGCAGCGCCGACCTGGGCGTACTCGCCTACGCCGCCGCGCTGCAGGGCCGCGACGCCGAGGCGCAGCGCCGCCTCGCCCAGGCGCGCTTGCGCGTGGAGACGGTCTCCGACCGCGAGCGCCTGCGCTTCCGCGAATACCAGGTGGCGGCGCGGGCCGGGCGGAGCGCCCAGGCGCTCAGGGCCCTGGAGGGCGTGACGGCCTACGGCAACGCCGAGGACATCTCCTCGCTGCAGAGCGCCGTCAACCTCGCCCACGACGACTACCTGTCCGCCCGGCAGGCCGTCGCCGAAGCGCGGTTCCGCGCGGCCCGGATGGGCCTCTGGGCCCTGCTGATGCTGGCCCTCGCCGTGGCGAGCACGCTGCTGTGGTACCTGCGCGCCCGCAGGCTGGCCGCCGACAAGGCGCTCGCCGAGGAGCGCGCCGAGACGGAGCGCTACGTCGGCATCGCCGAGGAGCTCCGCCTGCGTCTGGCCGACACCTCACGCAAGCTCAAGAGCACCGCCAGCGACCGCAACGAGATCCTGGAACGCCTGTGCGAACAGTACTATGTCTTCGAAGGGACGGACAAGCTGCAGAAGAACCTGCTCAGGGAGGTGCGGCAGGCCGTCGAGGGCCTGCGCGACGACCCCAAGGTGCTCGCGCGCCTGGAGAAGGCCGTCGACGCCGCCCACGACGGCGCCGCAGCCAAGCTCCGTGCGCAGCTGCCCGGCTGCAAGAGCGACGACGTCAAGCTCTTCGTGCTGGCGGCGTCCGGGTTCAGCCGCACGGCGATGGCCACGCTGATGGACAAGGAGAAGGGCGTGGTGGGCAACCGGCTCTGGCGTCTCAAAGGGCGCATCGCCGACGCCTCCTGCCCCGACGGCGAGCTGCTTTTGTCCTGTTTGGAGTAATTCTGCAACCATCTGATAATCAGCAACTTGCAAAACGCGAGATTTTTTCGGTCTCGCGACCTTCATAACCGACTGAATACCAGCATTTTACAAATCCTTCGCGAGATTATTTCCGCGCGTAATTATTTGGTCTCCGGGGATTCGCGGCCGTAACTTTGCATCGGACAACCCAAAACCCTCAAAGTTATGGAAACGAAGAAAACCCAACGTGCGTCTCTCGAGAACAAGAGAGTCCTCTTCCTGGAGGGCGGACTCATCGCCGCCCTGCTCCTCACCATCGGTGCATTCTCCTACTCCACCGCCACGCGCAAGGCCCCGGTCCTGCAGGGCACGGGCCAGGTCGTCGACGTGGAGGAGCTCATCCCCATCACCCGGGAGACTCCCCCGGAGCCGCCGGCAGTTCCCGCGATGAACCTCTCGTTCGAAACCATCGAGATCGTGGACGACGACCTCCCCACCGAAGTCCTCCTCAACCTGGATGACAACCCGGTGGACGTGCCGGTCTATGACTACCGGGAGGACGTCGTACCGGACGAGGTCGAAGAAGAAGACATCCCCTTCGTGCTGGTCGAGCAGAAGCCCACTTTCCAGGGCGGCGACGCCAACCGCTTCAGTCAGTGGATCTCCCAGAACGTGGTCTACCCGGAACTCGCACGCGAGAACGGCGTGCAGGGGCGCGTGACCGTGCAGTTCACGGTGATGAAGGACGGCAGCGTGGGCGGTGTGAAGATCCTGCGCGGGGTCGATCCTTCCCTGGACAAGGAGGCCCTCCGGGTCGTGGCCAGCTCGCCGCGCTGGGAGCCGGGCCGGCAGCGCGACCGCACCGTCAACGTCACCTACCAGTTCCCCGTCATCTTCACGCTGCGCTAGGGGCTACTTCCGGCTGCGGCGGTCCAGCTCGGCGCGGAAGGCCGCGGCGTTGCGGTTGTGCTCCGCGAGCGTCCGGGCGAAGACGTGGGTGCCGGAGAAGTCGGGATTGGCGCAGAAGTAGAAGTTGCCGGCACCCCAGCTGCCGCCGAAATCGGGGTTCAGCACCGCCTCCAGGGCGGCGCGGGTGGGCACACAGATGGGCCCCGGGGGCAGCCCGGCGTGGATGTAGGTATTGTAGGCGGAGTCCACCGCCAGATGGCGGTTGAGGATGCGGCTCAGCTGGTAGTCGTAGCAGAAGGCGATGGTCGGGTCTGCCTGCAGGGGCATCCCGACCTTCAGCCGGTTGAGATAGACACCGGCGATCCGCGGCATCTCGGGCTCGTGGTTGGACTCTCCTTTGACGATGGAAGCGAGCGTGGAGACCTGCTGGCGGGTCAGGCGCAGCGCCCGGGCCTTGGCATCGTTGTCGGGCGTCCAGAAGGCATCCCAGGCCGCTTTCTGGCGGTCCAGGACATCCACCATCGTACTGGTCCAGTAGATATCATAGGTGTCGGGTATCAGCAGCGAGAAGACGGTGCGAGGCGTGAAACCGTAACCGGCCAGGAGCCGCTCGTCGTTGAGCGCCTGGTGGACGGTCGCGGAGTCCAGCAGGAGCTGGCTCGCGATCTTGGCGGCGATGTTGGACTTGATGCGGAGGTTGCCGGTCAGCGAGAGCTTCACGGGCGACTGCCAGCCGTTGTTGAGCATCCGGGCCACGTAGACGCTGGGATTGCCGGGCGAGACGGTATAGTGTCCGGGCGTGAGGAACTCCGCCACCTTCTTGGCCTTGAAGCAGCGCTCCAGGCTCTTGCGGCTGAGCACCTGCGCCTTGTCGGCGATCTGCTCCAGCACCTCGTCCGCCGTGGTCCCCGGGTAGACGTAGATCTCCGCCTGCTTGCGGAAATTGGGCAGCTTGTTGTCCCGCAGCCAGCTGAAGCCGAGCACGGCCCCGACCGCGAGCACGATCAGCGCCAGACAGATATATGTCGCTTTCTTCATCATGACAAGGAGCGACAAAGTTACCGTTTTTTGGCGAAAAAAAGCTACCTTCGTGGAAAACCTGTACCCGAGATGAGACACCGCATCCTCCCCTTCCTCGCCCTGGCGCTGCTCTGCGCCTGCGGCCCCCAATGGCAAGAAACCGAAATCGACGGCTATCGCCTGGTCACCCAGCGCCGCGGCCCGGAGCTCGGCGTGTCCTCCGCACCGCTCATCCATGCCGGCGGACACGTCTTCAAGGACCTCAACCGCAACGGCCGGCTCGATGTGTACGAAGACTGGCGCCAGCCCGCCCTGAAGCGGGCGCAGGACCTGGCCGCGCAGCTGGACATCGAGCAGATCGCCGGCCTGATGCTCTACAGCGGGCACCAGGGCGTGCCCGCCGACACCATCACCGCCCGGCAGCGGCAGTTCCTCGAACAGGACAACCTGCGCGCCGTGCTCGTGACCAGCGTCGCCTCGCCGGCGGTCGCCGCCCGCTGGAACAACCGCGTGCAGGCCTTCGTGGAGGGGCTCAGCCCGGGTATCCCGGCCAACAACAGTTCCGACCCGCGCAACGAGACGCGCGCGACGGCCGAGTACAACGCCGGCGCCGGCGGGCAGATCTCGCTCTGGCCGTCCTCGCTGGGCCTCGCCGCCACCTTCGATCCCGACATCGTGCGCCGCTTCGGCACGGTCGCCTCGTCGGAATACCGCGCCCTTGGGATCGCCACGGCGCTCAGCCCGCAGATCGACCTCGCCACGGAGCCCCGCTGGAGCCGCTTCAGCGGCACTTTCGGCGAGGATCCCGAGCTGGACATCGCGATGGCCCGCGCCTATGTGGAGGGCTTCCAGACCACGGAGGGCGCGCGCGACGGCTGGGGCGCGCAGAGCGTCAACGCGATGGTCAAGCACTGGCCGTCCGGCGGCCCCGAGGAGGGCGGACGGGATGCGCACTACAGCTACGGCAAGTACGCCGTGTATCCCGGCGGCAATTTCCAGACCCATATGCGCCCCTTCGTCGAGGGCGCCTTCAAGGTCGGCGGCGGGACCGGCTCCGCCTCGGCCGTGATGCCCTACTACACCATCTCCTACGGCATCGACCCGCAGGGCCGCAATGTCGGCAACAACTACAGCGAGTACATCATCGGGGAGCTCCTGCGCAAGGAGCAGGGCTTCGAAGGAGTCGTCTGCACGGACTGGAACATCACCAAGGACAACCGCGCCATCGAGGCCTTCGACGGCAAGTGCTGGGGCGTGGAGACGCTGACCGAGGCCCAGCGGCACTATGAGGCCATCAAGGCCGGCGTGGACCAGTTCGGCGGCAACAACGACAAGGGCCCCGTGCTGGAGGCCTACCGGATGTGGGTCGCGGAGTTCGGCGAACAGAGCGCCCGCGAGCGCTTCGAGCGCTCCGCCGTGCGCCTGCTGCTCAACTCCTTCCGCACCGGCCTGTTCGAGAACCCCTACACCGACCCGGCCGTGGCGGCCGAGGTGGTCGGCAAACCCGAATACATGGAAGCCGGCTACGATGCGCAGCGCAAGTCGGTGGTCCTGCTCAAGAACCACGATGCGACCCTGCAGTCCATCGCGAGCAAGCAGCTGGAGGGCGCAGCCGCGCCGACCAAGGTCTACGCGCCGAAAGGCATCCAGAAAGAGCTCGTGGAGCGGCACTTCACCTGGGTGGACGACCCGGCCGAGGCGGACGTCGCCCTCGTGTTGATCCAGGGCCCGCGGGGCGGCAGCGGCTACGACGTGGCCGACCGCGCCCGCGGCGGCAACGGCTATGTCCCCATCTCGCTGCAGTACAGGCCCTACCTGGCCGAGTACGCCCGGGCGGAATCACTGGCCGGCGGCGACCCCAAGGAGGCCTTCGTCAACCGTTCCTACAAGGACAAGACGGTCGTGACCGCCAACGAATCGGAGCTGGACCTCGTGCTCGACACCCGCAAGGCGATGGGCGACAAGCCCGTGGTCGTGTGCGTGCAGCTCTCCCGCCCGGCCGTACTCGCCGAGCTGGAGCCCTACGCTGACGTGCTGTTCGCCCATTTCGGCGTGCAGAACCAGGTGCTGCTGGAGCTCGTCGGCAGGCTCGTCGAGCCGTCCGGCCTGCTGCCGATGCAGCTGCCGGCGGACATGCGCACGGTGGAGGAGCAGTGCGAGGACGTCCCTCGCGACATGCGTCCCTACATCGACAGCGACGACCACGCCTATGACTTCGCGTTCGGGATGAACTGGAGCGGCGTCATCGACGACGAGCGGGTCGCAGAATACAGATAGCGGGTGCCCGCCCCGCGCGTCAAACCGCGCTGGGCGGGATGCCGAACTTGTTCTTGAAGGAACGGGAGAAGCCGGTCAGCGTGCCGAATCCCACCTTGTAGCCGACTTCGCTGACATTGTACTCCCGGGTCTTGAGCAGTTCCATGGCCCGGTTGAGGCGGTAATTGGTCATGAACGTGTTCGGGGACTGCCCCGTCAGCGCCTTGAGCTTGGAGAAGACGCTTGTACGGCTCATCCCGATCTCAAGGGAGAGCGCCGTCACGCCGAACTCCTCCTCCGACAGATGCTCGTCGACGATCCGGTAACACTTATCCAGGAAAGCCCTGTCCGACGCCGAGAGGCCTTCGGGCTGCTCTTCCGGCTCCGGTGAGCCGGAGGTGCGGTCGGCCAGCATCGCCTGCAGCCGCCGGCGGTTGGCCAGCAGGTTGCGGATGAGCGCACTGAGGTAGGCCGGGTCGAAAGGCTTCCCCACATAGCCGTCGGCGCCGAGGTCCAGTCCGTGGAGCTGGTTCTCCATATCGGCCTTGGCCGTCAGCAGGATGATGGGGATGTGGCAGAACTCGGGATCGTTCTTGATCTCCTTGCACAGCGTGTAACCGTCTTTGTAGGGCATCATCACATCGCTGACGATCAGGTCGGGCGCACTGATCCGGATGCTCTTCCACGCCTGCTCGCCGTCGCCGGCCAGCATCACGCGGGCCTCCCCGGACAGGAAACCGCGGATGTACTCCCGCATGTCGGCATTGTCTTCGACCACCAGGATCCTGGGCAGCTCTTCCGGACCGGCGGTCTCGGCATCCGACGGCTCTGAAGACGCCTCCTGGGCCTCCTGGCCTTTTTGTTCATCGTGCCATACCGCATCCTCGGCGTAACTCTCCTGCTGCCAGGGGAAGACGAAACTGAAGACGGAGCCGATGGGGTCGTTGGCCCGGACCGAGAGGTCTCCCTTGTGGACGAGGGCGAGGTGCCGGGCATAGTTGAGCCCGATGCCGAAGCCCGTTGGCAGGTCTCCGCCGACCCGCTCGCCCAGACGCTCGAAGCGTCCGAAGATCTGCTCCGCCTTGTCCGGCGCGATGCCGATACCGGTATCGGCCACCTCGATACGGGCCTGGGGGCCGTCCAGCGCGGCACGGACCGTGATCGCACCGTGTTCCGGCGTGTACTTGACGGCATTGCTGAGCAGGTTGAAGATGATGCGCTCGACTTTCTCACGGTCGCAGAAGACGACCAGTTCACGGGGCAGGTCGCCCGTCACGCGGAGGTTCTTCTGCGCAAACATATATTCGAAGTTCCGGAGCATCTGCTGCAGGAGCACCGTCAGGTCCGTGCGCTGGACGGACAGGCCGTCGCGGCTCGAACGCGACCGGTTGAAATGCAGGAACTGGTCCGTCAGGCGGATCATCCGCTCGGAGTTGCGGTCGATGATGCCGATCAGCTTGCGGTCCCCTTCCGACAGGTTGGGCGACTGGGCCAGCTCCTTGACCGGTCCGTAGATCAGGGACAGCGGAGTACGGAACTCGTGGGAAACGTCGGTATAGAAGGTCATCCGCTCCTGGCTGATCTGTTCCAGCAGGTTCTTCTCGTGCTCGGAGAGCTCCAGCCGCTCCCGATTGGTGCGGTCCCTGATGATCTGCTGCAGCACGAAGCCCACCAGGGCAAGGCCCAGCAGGGCGTAGATCAGGATGGCCACCCAGGACAGCCAGGGTGAGGGCTTGATCCAGACTGGAACGGCCAGCTCGTCGGCGCCCCAGATGCCATCCAACTGCTGGACCCGGGCACGGAAAGTATAGTGGCCGCTCTTCAGGCGGGAGTAGCCTGCGCGGAGGGTCTGCCCGGCGTAGACCCTGTCCGGGTCATAACCGTCCAGGCGGAACTGGTAGATCGGGTGGATCCCGGGGTTGAAGTTGCGCCCGGAGAAGAAGAAGGACAACTGCCGGGAGCGGTGGTCGAGTTCCAGGACGCCGGAACGGTCATAGGGAATCATCCGCCCGTTGACCGTGACCCCGTCCAGGAAGATGGGAATCGCCGGATTGCGCTGGGGGATACCCTGCATGATGAAAGAAATCCGCTCCCGGTTACCGAACAGCACGGTACCATTGTCGGTCACGACGGCGCTGTTGGTATTGTTGGACGCGCTGAACGGGTCCTGGTTCTTGAAGATCCGGATGTCCTCTCCGGCGTCGGAGATGCGGATGAAGTCGAAGCGGGCGGCAGCCCAGACATTGCCATTCCGGTCTCCGATGATGGAGTTGATGCAGCGGTCGACATCCTGGGCCTTCAGGTCGATCTGGCGCGCACTCCCGGACCGGGGATCGTAATGCCAGATCCCGTCACGCCGGGTGCCGACCCACCAGCCCCCTTCGGCGTCTTCCCAGACGCAGGAGGGGCCGGGAATGCCGGTATCGGCCGCGACGAAAGAGCCGTCCGTATCCCGCAGCCAGATATCATCATAGGCGAGGAAATAGGGCCTGCCGGAGGCGAACTGTCCGCAGAACCAGAATTCAGGATGCGGGGAAGCCGGCTCGCGTGCCGGCTGGGGCTCCTGTGGTCCGAAGCGGAGGATACTCCCCTCCTGGAGCAGCAGGACGCTGCCTGCGGGGTCATCCCAGATGCAGCTCGTCGGCTCGATCGGCCAGGAGGCGTCGAGCCGCAGCCGGTCCTCCCCTTCGAAGACATAATGCCGCAATTCGTCATAGTCGTGCTGTACCCACAGGCCACCACGGCGGTCCCGCAGCGTGATGCCGAGCTGGCTGTTCCCGTCCAGGCCCGGTCCGTCGACCCGCACGGACTCGCCGGTGGCGATCCGCTGCCGGAAGATTCCCTTGTTCGTGATAATCAGCAACTGGC
Source organism: Bacteroidales bacterium (assembly GCA_017428725.1). Lineage (GTDB taxonomy): Bacteria > Bacteroidota > Bacteroidia > Bacteroidales > UBA932 > Cryptobacteroides. Next base: position 47,638 of record JAFRQH010000003.1, read on the forward strand.
CGTCACCGATCCCATAAAACATATTGAGGGCGTCCGAGGGATACTTGGACGGGAGTTTGAGGCTGTGTTCATCCGTGTGCCGGTAGAGGTTGGTCAGGCCGCGTCCGTCCTTGCTCAGCCAGAGATTGTCCCGGGTCAACAGGTAACTGCAGCTCTGCGCACCGGGCAGCGTCTCGTATTCCCATTCCTGCCGGAGCGCTCCGTCCACTCCTATGCGGAATATGCCGGCATCACTGATGCCGACGAAGCGGTCTCCGTCCCGGATGGCCATGAACAGGACGTTGCGTCCGTCCGTTCCGGCGGCTAGGGGCCCCGGAACCGACGCCGGGCTGGGAAGCCCGTCGGAAGCATAATGCAGCAACCCCCGGGATGTACTGAGCCACACGGACCCGTCCGCATCCGCGGTCACGCCGTTGACAGACCGCTCGGGCAGGGAGAACTGCCTGAGGATCCGGAAATCCGGATCCAGGATGGTGAACGCCGAAGAAGACAGGTTCTGCAACCAAATCCGGCGGTCCGGCAGCAGCGTGAAACGGACATACTGCAGACGCGGGTCCAGGAAAACCGGCTGGACCGCCGCCGTCCGCTTGTCCGCCAGGAACAGCCCCCCTGCAGCGGAGAACAGCAGGTGGCCGCTGTCCCAGGACGCGAGGCTGTACACGTTCCGGGCATCCACGGTCCAGGACGGGTCCGCCCTGCCACCGCGCAACACGCCCAGGCCCGAGCGCGTACCGACCCACAGACTGCCATCCGCTTCGGACGCAAGCACCCGCACGTTGTCATCCCGCAAACCGCCGGTGTCCTGCAGCCATACCGTGTATGCGCTGCCGTTATAGCGGTTGAGTCCCCGGCCGGTACCGATCCAGATGTCGCCGGAGACATCTTCGGCCAGGCTGCTGACCATCGGGTTGGACAGGTTCTCCATCGTGGGCAGCGCAGAGGATTGCTGCGCCCGGAGAGGCAGGAAGACGAACAGGAGAAGGAGACAGAACGGTTTTCGCATACGTGGCTGGTTAGTCGCTGGACAAAGATACACAATTTTAACATTCTGAATAGGGCGTTGTCGTTTCGGTTGTGTCGTTGAACATCCGGTTGAACATCCGCTCGCTTGTGCAAACCCGTTTCCAACGCACCTGCGTAAATTTGCAACGTACCAAACACTGCAAACAACATAACCTCAAATAATCTAAAAATCAAGATGAAAAAATTACACTTAATCAAGTGTCTCGCCACGGCGGTCGTCGCGCTCGCGCTCTGCCTGCCGGGCCTGGCACAGAACAAGACCGTCAAGGGCACCGTCCTTGACGACACGGACCAGGGCGTGATCGGCGCCGCCGTGATGATCAAAGGCACGACCAACGGTGTCGCCACCGACATCGACGGCAAATTCGTCATCACCTGCGCCCCCACGGACATCCTGGTCATCTCCAGCATCGGCTACGATGAGGTGGAGGTGGCCGTCGGCGACCGCACCGAGCTGACCGTCCGCCTGGAGATCTCGCAGGAACTCCTGGACGATGTGGTCGTCATCGGTTACGGTACGACCCGCGCCAAGAACTTCACCGGCTCCGTCGACGTCCTCAAGATGTCCGACTCCCCGGTGGCCGACCTCGGCCTGAACAACCTTGCCGACGTGCTCCGCGGCCGTCTGTCCGGTGTCAACCTGGGTGCCGAGTCCGCCACGGTGGGCAGCAACACGAGCATCCTCGTCCGTGGACGCCGTTCCATCGCCTCCACCAGCTCCGCTCCGCTGCTGGTCGTCAACGGCGTCATCTTCTCCGGCAACATCGAGGACATCGACCAGAACTCCATCGAGTCCGTGAGCGTGCTCAAGGATGCGACCTCCCTGGCCGCCTACGGTTCCAAGGCCGCCAACGGTGTCATCATGATCACCCTGAAGAAAGGCCAGGAGGGCAAGCCGCTCATCAACTTCTCCACCAACCACTCCCTGTCCGGCCCCTCCTACCACCAGAAGTTCCTCTCCCCCGAGAACTACATCCGCTACCGCAACGCGCGCCTGGGTGTCGACAACCTCAAGGACGTGTCCTGGATGTCCTTCCTGGAGAAGGCCAACTATGACGCCGGCAAGACCACCGACTGGCTGGGGCTCGTCCTGCGTCCCGGTCACACCCACGACTACAACCTCAACTTCAGCGGCCGCACGGCCAACTCCAACTACTACGTAGCCATCGGCCACAGCGACCAGTACGGTATCGTGGTGGGCAACCAGTTCGCCCGCAACAACGCCACGATGAACCTGAGCACCCATATCAACGAGTTCATCGAGATCGGTGCCAACATGGCCTATACCAACACCGTGAACGACCACATCCAGGCCAGCACCTATGCCAAGCAGTCCCCCTATGCCGAGCCCTATCTGCCGGACGGCAAGACCCTGCGCTATTATATTGAAGGTGTGAACTCCTCCTCCCAGAACCCTCTGTGGGCCACGCAGCACGGCGGCGAGCGCGACAACCGCCGCTTCAACCTCAACCTGGGCGGCTATGTGAGCGTCAACATCCCCTGGGTCAAGGGACTCAACTACCGGATGAACGCCTCCTACACCAAGATCGTCTCCAAGAACTACAGCTTCGAGCACGAGGACATCTCCCCGGTGCTCCTCGCGAACGACTGGGACGGCATCGGCCAGACCCCGGCCTACTACAACCTCTCCAACGCCAACGGCTCCATCTCCAACTCGCTCACCGAGAACTGGGTCATCGACAACATCCTCTCCTACGCCCGCGCTTTCGGCCAGCACTACGTGAGCGCCTCCCTGGTGTACACCCGCGACAGCGCAATGTCCACCGGCGAGCGTGAGAGCGGCACCGGTTTCGTCAACGCCGGCAACACCCTGACCGGCTGGTACGGCCTGGCCAACGCCGACAACAAGAGCATCCAGAACGCCAGCTACAGCCTGCACACCGACGTAGGCTACCTCGCGCGCGTGATCTATTCCTACAAGGACACCTACCACTTCAACGCTTCCTTCCGCAGGGACGGTTCCTCCGTGTTCGGTTCCAAGAAGAAGTGGGGCAACTTCCCCGCCGTGGGCGCTGCCTGGACCATCTCCAACGAGCCGTTCATGAAGGGCATCACCTGGCTCGACTTCCTCAAGCTCAAGGCCTCCTGGGGCAAGAACGGCGCCCAGACCATCTCCCCTTACGGCACCCTGTCCACCATCGCCCTGGCCAAGGGCGGCAACATCCCCAACTACTACGGTGGCAAAATCCACTGGGGCCAGCGCCTCGACAAGCTCGGCAACCCGAACCTGGGCTGGCAGACCACCACGTCCTGGAACGCCGGCTTCGAGGCTGATGTCCTCAAGGGCCGCATCCACGTGGACCTGAACACCTACTACTCCAAGACGACCGACCAGATCACCAACCGCCCGATCCCCGTGATGGGTGCCGGTATCACCACCCAGGACGATACCATGGGCCAGGTGGACAACTATGGTGTGGAGGTCAACCTCACCACCCAGAACATCAAGCGCGGCAAGTTCAACTGGACTTCCGACTTCGTCTTCTCGCTCAACCGCAACAAGCTCATCGACCTCTACGGTGACGGCCAGGACGATGTGGTGAAGGGCCAGTTCCTGGGCCATCCGCTGAGCGTCATCTACGGCTACGTGGTCGGTGGCATCTACCAGGACGGCGAATACGCCGGACGTCCGTACTTCATCACCGCCGACGGCTCGCAGACCATCAACCCCGCCGCCGAGGACCGCAAGATCCTGGGCTACGGCGACGAGAACTTCCGCCTGTCCTGGGGCAACACCCTCCGCTACGGCGACTGGTCCATGTACTTCCTGTTCCAGGGCATCTTCAGCGGCGGCATGTACGGCAAGGCCAACAACACCTTCGCCTACACGACCTTCGACACGACGGCGGCCATCTCCGCCTATGACATCCCGTTCTGGACCAAGGAAAGCAAGAGCGAGATCTATCCCGCCCCGAACGTGAACGAGAGCAAGTTCCAGGTGTACAATCCCTTCGGACACGTCCGCCTGCAGAACATCTCCCTCACCTACAACCTGAGCTCCCTCAGCCAGAAGATCGGCGTGAAGAACGCCCGTCTGACCCTGAGCGGCCGCAACCTCTTCTTCATCGCTCCCGGCTGGAAGCTGTCCGATCCCCAGAACCGCTCCGGAGACGGCGTGGGCATGCCCCGTACCGTCACCCTCGGTCTCAATGTCACCTTCTAATCTAACGACGTAACGAGATATGAAAACCATGAAATATATCATCCGTCTTGCCAGCGTTGTGCTCCTGGGCAGTGCCGCCGTCTCCTGCGTGTCCGACAAACTGTTCCTGGAGGAGCAGCCCAAAGCGCTCATCACCATCGCCAACGCCTACGACAACAGCGACCAGGTCGTCAACACCCTCCTGACCGGCTACTACGAGTTCGAAGAGCTCTACTTCCCCAACGACTGGGGCCAGGGTCTGGCTTACAACACCACCACCGGCACCGATATGACCGACAACAAGTACCAGCTCGGCGTGAACTCCCATATGAGCAACTTCGCCGCGGCGTGGTCGTCGACCTCCAGCCTGCCCCAGAGCCTTTGGGACAAGTTCTACAAGGTGATCTCCTACGCCAACTTGGCCGACCTCAAGAAAGACGAGGTGAGCTGGCCCAGCGAGGCCGAGAAGAGCCGCGTGGCTGCTGAGGCCGCCTTCCTGCGCGGCCTGTCCTACCTCCGTCTCGGAGAACTCTTCGGAGGCGTTCCCCTGGTGGTCGAATATGACGAGACCCCCAACTTCGCCTACAACCGCGCCACCCGCAGCGAGACCTACCAGAAAGCCATCGCTGACCTCAAGCAGGCCTACGACGTGCTGCCTTGGGACGTCCGTTCCGAGTACGGCCGCGCCGGCAAAGGTGCCGCCGCCATGTACCTCGCCGAGGCCCTGCTGGCCGACGGTGTGGAGTCCGGCAACAACCAGTATTTCTCGGAAGCTGCCAAATATGCCAAGGAAGTCACGGAGCACCACCCGCTGATGAAGAGCCGCTTCGGCGTCCGCATCCCCGGTGCTTCCGGGAGCCAGAACGGCATCCCCAACGAGTATCTGCAGGGCAATGTGATGTCCGACCTGTTCGTGGCCCAGAACATCGTGAGCCCGCAGAACACCGAGGCTATCTGGATCATGGTGTCCGCCCCCAACTACGCCGCCTACAACGCCAACGGCGGCCGCCGCAACTGCACCCTGGGCTTGACTCCGGCCATCCAGGACTACACCTGGGCGGCTCCTTATAAGAACCAGTCCAGCAAAGATGTGGCCGCCGGCCCCTGGAAAGCCTTCTCCAAGAAGTACGGCGAAGAGGTCAGCCCTGCCTCCCATGGCGGTACCGGCTGGGCCCAGAGCACCCCGACCTGGTATGCATCCTACACGATGTGGGACAACGCCCACAACAACAACTCCCTCGGCAAGGACCTCCGTTACATCGAGGATGTGACCGTCATCACCAAGTTCCTCTGCTGCGACGAGAACAGCGACTTCTACGAGCAGAAGCTGGGCTGGGAGTACATCGACCACTCCACGCCGGAACTCTCCGGCATCTTCTTCCCCATCTGGTACAAGGAGACCCCGTTCAGCGTCTGGGACTATGACATGACCCAGCCGGCCGGCTGGTTCGGCAAGTACGTGAACTTCTACCGCTCCCGCTACGCCGCCCGTTCCGCCGAGGCTTACTTCCTGCTGGCCGAGGCCCTGCTCCGCTCCGGCGACACCGCCGGCGCCACCGCCGCCCTCAACGCGGTCCGCGAGCGTGCCCACGCCAACCCCTTCTCCACCATCACCATCGACACCATCCTGGACGAGCGCGGCCGCGAGCTCCTCTATGAGGAGTTCCGCTGGGCGACCTTCCTGCGGATGAAGCCCGAGGAGTGGAAGAAGCGCATCTACGACCACGGCATGTACTCCGCCCGCAGCAACGCCCCGGCCGAGGAGCTGTATCCCAACACCCGCCGCTGGGCCGAGTTCACCGGCGAGATCAACTTCAAGTACTTCCCGATCCCTTACACCTACATCGAGCTGAACAAGGAATCCGACGGTCTGACCCAGAACGAAGGATGGAAGTAATGAAAAAAAAGCTTATCTTTAACGTATGCAAAGATTTACAACCATTCTCGTCCTGACTGGCGCCACCTTGCTTGCCGCCTGCTCGCAGCCGGCCTCGCTTCAGGACCGCCTGACGGCCAACGACAAGAAGATCGACGCGGTCATCGCGCAGATGACCCTCGAGGAGAAGGTGGAGATGCTCCACAGCAAGACCAACATGTCTTCCGCCGGCGTGGAGCGCCTCGGCATCGCCGACATGCACTATGCCGACGGTCCCTTCGGCATCCGCGAAGAGGGCGTGCCCAACGGCTTCCAGTCCGCGGGCTGGCAGCTTGACTCCGCCACCTACTTCCCCACCGGGTCGGCGCTCGCCGCCACCTGGTCCGAGGACCTGGCCTATGAGTACGGCAAGGGTATGGGCATCGAGGCCCGCCTGCGCGGCAAGGATGTCATCCTCGGCCCGGCCGTCAACATCCAGCGCCTGCCCGTTGGCGGCCGCACCTATGAGTACCTGAGCGAGGATCCGGCCCTGAGCGCCGCCCTCTCCATGCGCTACACGCTGGGCGTCCAGGACCAGGGTACTGCCGTCTGCATCAAGCACTTCGCCGTCAACAACCAGGAGACCAACCGCGGCAGCGTGGACGCCCAGGTGGACGAGCGCACCCTGCGCGAGATCTACCTCAAGCCCTTTGAGCGCGCCGTGCGCGAGGGCGGCGCGATGAGCGTGATGCCCGCCTACAACAAGGTCAACGGCGACTACTGCTCCGAGAACGAGCACCTGCTGAACGAGATCCTCCGCGGCGAGTGGGGCTTCAAGGGCTTCACCGTGTCCGACTGGGGCGGCACCCACAGCACGATGGGCGCGATGCTCCACGGCCTCAACGTCCAGATGACGGGCAGCAACTACCTCGGCCAGCCGGTCATCGACTCCGTCAAGGCCGGTGCGCTGACCGAGGAGCTCGTCAACGAGAAAGTCCGTCAGATCCTGCGCGTCCGCTACGCCATCGAGGCCATCCCCGACAACGTGGCCAATACCCAAATGACCTCCCAGCCCGAGTGCCAGCAGATCGCCCTCCGCGTGGCGGAGAAATCCATCGTCCTGCTCAAGAACGAAGGCGGCCTGCTCCCGCTGGCGAAAGAGGTGAAGAAGATCGCCGTCATCGGCCAGAATGCCGTCCTCAAGACCCAGTCCGGCGGCATGGGCGCCGGTGTCAAAGCCCTCTACGAGGTGACTCCGCTGGAAGGCCTGCGCAAGCGCGCCGGCGATGCCGTACAGGTGCTCTACGCCCCTGGCTACAAGAACTTCCCGGGCCGCCGCTGGGGTCCCGCCCCCGCCACGCCCAACCCGCTCGAGGCTGCGGCCATCGATGAGCCGGCCGATCCCGCCCTGCTCGCCGAGGCTGTCGCGCTGGCCCGCGAGGCGGATCTCGTGATCTTCTTCGGCGGCACCAACAAGAGCATCGAGACCGAAGGCAGCGACCGCGCCAACATCGACCTCCCGGTCGGACAGAACGAGGTGGTCAAGGCCCTCTACGAGGCCAATCCCAAACTCGTGACCGTGCTCATCTCCGGCGGTCCGTGCGACCTGCGCGAACTCGAGCCGGTCAGCCCGGCCATCGTCCAGGGCTGGTGGAACGGCACCGAGGGCGGCACCGCGCTGGCCGAAGTGCTCTTCGGCGACATCGCCCCTTCCGGCAAGCTGCCGTTCACCTTCCCCGCCAAGCTGGAGGATTCCCCCGCTTTCGCGATGGGCAATTTCCCGGACAAGACCCAGGGCGGCGACCTGTTCACGCTGATGTACCGCCAGGACCGTACCCGGATGTCCCGCGAAGAGATTGCCGAGATGATGGCCAAGATGCCCAAGCCGGTGTCCAAGTACACCGAGGGCGCGCTCGTCGGCTACCGCTGGTTCGACACCAAGAACGTCAAGCCGATGTACGCCTTCGGCCACGGCCTCTCCTATGTGGATTTCAGCTATGGTGAGATGAAGGCCGCTGCCGGCAAGAAGTCCGTCAAGGTCTCCTTCCCGCTGACCAACGGTGGCAAGATGGCTGCCGACGAGGTGGTGCAGCTGTATGTCAGCCGTCCCGACGCCACGGTGGAGTGGCCGGCCAAGGAACTCAAGGCTTTCAGCCGCGTGAGCCTGCAGCCGGGCGAGACCCGCACCGTCACCCTGGAGATCCCGGTGGACGACCTCCGCTACTGGAATGTCGACAAGAATGCCTGGGACCTCGAGCACGGCAGGCTTGAACTGCTGCTCGGCGCCGCCTCCGACGACATCCGCCAGAAAGCCGAAGTCACCCTCTGATATGAAGAAACTCTTCTATACCTTGCTTGTCTGGGCCGTGTGCGGTGTCGCCGCAACGGCCCAGCTGGCTTTGGGACTCCTCCAACAATGAACAGATTCCTTTTACTCTTCTGCGCGGCCGGCTTGCTGGCCGCCTGCACCGCCCGGACCCCCATTCTCGAGGTCGAGGGCGGACGGGTCCAGGGTGTGCCGACGGAAACACCCGGCGTGACCGTCTATCGCGGCATTCCTTTCGCCGCACCTCCTGTGGGCGATCTCCGCTGGAAGGAGCCACAGCCCGTCGTCCCGTGGGAAGGCGTCCGGACAGCCGACACCTGGGGCCATCCCGCCTGGCAGGCCAAACACACTCCCGGAGGCTATACCCCGGAGTTCTTCTTTGACGGCGATCCCGAATTCAGCGAGGACTGCCTGTATCTCAATGTCTGGACGCCCGCTGCAGGCCGGCCCGGAAAGAAACTGCCCGTGACCCTCTGGATCCACGGCGGAGGCTACACTGCCGGCTGGGGGTTCGAACCCGAGATGGACGGTGAGGAGTGGGCCGCACACGGCGGGGTGCTCGTGACCTTCAATTACCGCCTCGGCATCCTGGGTTTCCTGACGCACCCCGCCCTGTCGGCCGAGAGTCCCCACGGCGTGTCCGGCAACTACGGCATGCTCGACCAGATCACCGCCCTGAAATGGGTCAAAGCCAATATCGCCCAGTTCGGCGGGGACCCCGACCACATCACCATCATGGGGCAGAGTGCGGGTGCCATGAGCGTCCAGACGCTCGTCACCTCCCCCTTGTCCAAGGACCTCATCGCCGGGGCCATCATCCAGAGCGGCGGCGGACTGACCGACGCGCCCACGCTGGGCGGCAGCCCGATGCAGGACAGCGAGGCTGACGGCAAGGCGCTGATGGACTGGGGCGGCTACGACACGCTTGAGAAGATGCGTGCCGCCACACCTGAGGAACTGATGTCCCTGGGCACGCGCTATATGCGCGAAACGCGCCAGTTCCTGCGCGCCGGATCTTCGCCGGTCGTGGACAGCTATGCCTATCCCGAGACCTTCCGGCAAGCGGCCCTGGCTGGCCGCATCGCCCACGTCCCCTACCTGATCGGCAGCACGCTCGATGACATGGGTATCCTCGCACAGGGCGTGGACCGGTTCTGCCTGGAGCGTGAGAAGGCCGGGATTCCGGCCTATGCATACCAGTTCGCCCGCCGCCTGCCGACGGACGGCCGGGAGCAGGTCCTCCAGGGCGCTTTCCACTCCTCGGAGCTGTGGTATATGTTCAAGTCGCTTCGCTTCTGCTGGCGGCCTTTCCTCCCCGGCGACTATGACCTCGCCGAGCAGATGATCTCTTACTGGACCCGTTTCGCCCGTTACGGCAATCCGAACGGGGCCGGCGACGGGGTCTGGAAACCGTTTACGAAAGACAATCAGGAATATATGGTCTTCCGTCTCGATGACGACGGCCACGTCGCTTCCGCGATGGGCCCGCTGCTCGAGCCTTAGGCCCGCGTCTGTTATGATGAAACGAATCACAATCCTCTTACTGCTGGCAGCCTTTGGCTGCACACTGCCGCTGTCCGCACAGTGGCAGCGCCGGGTCACCCCGGCCGATACGCTCCATTCGACCGTCGTCCTGCCGGACGGCAAGGTCGTCTTCCAGATCTACGCGCCCAAGGCCCGCACCGTCTCCGTGGCCGGAGACCTCCCCTGGGGCAGCCCCGTCACCTTCCGTGAGATGCCCAACGGCGTCTGGAAGGGTGTGTGCGAAGGGCTCGGCGAGGGCGTGTTCCGCTACCATTTCGTCGTGGACGGCATCAGCGTCCAGGATCCCAAATCGCCGCAGGCCGGCGAGACCTCGGCCCTGCTGACGGTCGGGGAAAGCTATGTCAGTGACATCCCCCACGGTGCTCTGGCCCAGCGCTGGTATTACTCCCGGACCCTTGGCGGGATGCGCCGCATGCATGTCTGGACGCCCGCCGGCTATGAGAATTCGAAGCAGAAGCTGCCCGTCCTCTATCTCATCCACGGCGGCGGGGACAATGATGCATCCTGGCCCACCGTCGGTGCGGCCGGCTGGATCCTGGACAAGCTGCTGGCCGAGGGCAAAATGGTGCCGATGATCGTGGTGATGCCCAACGGCACCGTCGAGGGCGTACCCAACGAGGTCCCGCCTTTCGCCCAGGACATGTTCACGGACATCATCCCCTTCGTCGAGGCCAACTACCGCGTGGTCGCGAAACCCGAGAGCCGCGCCGTGGCGGGCCTTTCTATGGGCGGGATGGAGACGATGGAGGTCGTCTTCGGACACCCGGAGCTCTTCCGCTATGCCTGGGTGCTCTCGTCCAGCCTGCAGCCGGGCGTCGACCCGGCCCAGGAGGCCCTCCGGCTGCGCATCGCAGACAAAGTCGAGCTGATCAACAGATCCTACAAAGCCTTTGTCTTCACCCAGGGCGGCCCTTCGGACATCGCCTACCAGAACTGCATCAACACCCGCAACTGCCTGCAGGGACTGGGCCTGCACTTCGACTACCAGGAGAACGCCCAGGCCGGCCACAGCTGGGCCACCTGGCGCGCCGACCTCCAGGTCCTCGCCCCCACCCTCTTCCGCTAGTTTGCCGCAGATACGGAAACGGCCTGCTGCGCGATGCAGCAGGCCGTTGTCGTATCCGCAGGAGCGGGACCTATTTGAACAGCTTCGGGGCGAAGGTGTTCAGATAGAGCCTCCAGTTGGCCCAGGTGTGGCCACCGTCGGAGACGAAGTAGATGTGGTCGAGGCCCTGCTCGGTGAGGGTCTTGTCCAGCGCCTGGGAGCCCTGGAAGAGGAAGTCGGCGCTGCCGCAGGCCAGGAAGTAGAGCTTCACGCCGGCCTTCTTGAGCGCAGCGACCTGCTCGGGCGTGGCGCTGCCGGCTGCGGAGAGCGGGCAGATGTAGTCGAACAACTCCGGATAGAGGTTGGAGGCGGAGATGGTGTGGCCGCCGCCCATCGACAGACCGGCGATGGCACGGGAGGCCGGCTTGGGGATAGCCCGGAAATTCTTCTCGATGAAGGGGACGATCTCCTCGCAGAGGCTGCGCACGTAGCCGTCGCGCATCGCAGGATTGTTGCGGTCCATCTGCTTCTCGGCGATGCCGAGGGTGCGGGCGGCCAGCTGGCCGGGGTTGCCGTTGGGCATCACCACGATCATCGGCTCGGCCAGACCCTTCTCGATCAGGTTGTCCAGGATCTGGGCGGTGCGGCCCATCGAGATCCAGGCCTCTTCGTCGCCACCGGCGCCGTGCAGCAGGTAGAGCACCGGATACTTCTTCTTGGGATTGTTCTCGTAGCCGTACGGGGTGTAGACGGTCAGGCGGCGGGAGATGCCGAGGATCTTGCTGTCATACCAGGGATGGCTCACGGTGCCGTGCTGGTTGGCTTCGAAGTAGTTCTGCGTCTTCTCGCCGGGGACGAGCAGCATCGACAGGTAGCGGGTACCGTCGCGCTGCACGAGCACGTTCTGCGGGTCGTTGACGGACACGCCGTCCACCACGAAATTGTAGGTGTAGATCTCTGCCGGCGGGAGCGGGAGCTTGACGGACCAGACGTTGTTCGCTCCACGGGTCATATCCACGGTACCGCCATAAGGGTTGGGCATCCAGGAGCCGCTGAGCTTGACGACGGTGGCGTAGTCGGCCTTGAGGCGGAAGGTCACGCTGTCAGCCTGGATCTCCGGAGAGATGACGGGAGCCTGACGGCCGAAGGAGAAATTGTTGAGTTCCTGCGCCTGCAGGGATGCGGCCAGCACGAGGGCTGCCGCCAGAAGGGTGAGGATCCTTTTCATTATTTAAACAATTTGGGGATAAATTCGCTCAGGTAGATGCGCCAGTTGCGCCAGATGTGGCCGCCGTCGGTCTCCATATATTCGTAAGGGTAGCCGGCAGCGTCGAGTTTCTTGCGGAAATCGGCGTTGGACTGGTACAGGAAGTCGGTGCTCCCGATGCCGATCCACAGCAGGGCGGGCTTGCGGGAGAAATAGGCGGCCAGTTTGCCGTCGACGTTCTCGTAGACCTCCTTGTGGGCGGCCGTCTGCTCGGAGCCCGTGCCGATGGCGGCGGAGAACATGCCGGAGTAGTTGAAGAGATCCGGGTTGTTCAGGGTGATGTAGAGGGTGTGGAATCCGCCCATGGACAGGCCGCAGATGGCGCGGGACTGCTTCTTGGCGACGGTGCGGTAGTGGCTGTCGATGAATCGCACGACCTCGGGGAAAGCGGTCTCGAAGGTGCCCTCCATCGTCTGGGGCAGGGACATCGTCGGACGGACGTAGCCGGTGGAGTTCTCCAGCGGGGCGGCCTCCTGGGAGATGTTGCCGTTGGTGAAGACGACGATCATCGGCTTGGCCTGGCCGCGGGCGATCAGGTTGTCGAGGATCTGCGTGGCCCGGCCCTGGGTCACCCAGGCATCCTCGTCGCCACCGATGCCGTGCAGCACGTACAGGACGGGATACTTCGCCTTGGGATTCTCTTCGTAGCCGGCCGGCGTGTAGACGGTCAGGCGGCGGTCGAAGCCCGCCGTGGCGCTGGGATACCAGACCTTGGAGACCGTCCCGTGCGGGACACGGTGGATGGCGTAGAGGTCGCTGCGCTCACCGGTCTTCGGGACCAGCAGCACGCTGGTCAGCGAGGCGATGTCGCGGTTGACGAACACGTTGTTGGGGTCGATGGTCTGCAGGCCGTCCACACTGAAAGTATAGGTATACATCTCTGGAGCCACGGCAAAGGGGGTGGTATACTCCCAGACGCCGTTCTGACCCTCCCGGAGCTCGGCCACGGCAGCGGCCTCGACGGTCATCTTCCGGCCGTTCATCTCGACCTCGCGCTGCTGCGGGGGCAGGAAGTCGCCGGAGAGCGTGACACGGACGGCCTTGGGGGCGCGGTAGCGGAAGGTCACCGTGCCGTCGGCGTTGATGACAGGAGATTCGACCTGTGCGCCGCTGAACAGGGCCTGCTGCGCGTATGCGGACAGGGCGAGCAGGAGGGCGGCGGAAAGAGTGAGGATTCGCTTCATTTCGTTTGTCTTGTTTCTGCAAATATACCATAATTGCCGTGGATTCACTTTTCCCTTTGAACAGATTGTATGCAGAATGTTAAAAGCGGGAGAACAATCATTTTTTCCTATATTTGTGTATCCACAACCTCCGGCCATATGAGACACCTCGACCCTTCCATCGCATTTGAGAAACAACTGGGCAAGCAGATCTACAAAGCCCTGCAGGGCTCCGTCGTGGAGAAGATCCTCGCGTCGGCCAAGCTGTCGAGCTCCGACGACTACTGGCGTAACATCATGGAGGGCCACAGTCTCAAGATCGAGGAGTCCCTGCTCAAGGACCTCTACGTGCTATGCACCAGCGTGCAGGAGAAGCTCGGCTTCAAGGAGCCGGTGGACTACTATGTCACCGGAGACGCCTCCGTCAACGCCTTCTCCGTGTCTGCGGAGCAGGAAGGCAAGCCGCACATCGTCAACATCAACTCCTCGCTCATCGGGCTGATGAGCGAGAGCGAGCTGCGTTTCGTGGTCGGTCACGAACTGGGACACCTGATCAACCGGGACACCGCCCTCAAGCGCCTGATCCACTTCGTCTTCCCGCAGAACTGCTCCAACATCCCCCTGACCCTGCAGTTCAAGATCCGCCTGCACGACCAGCTGGCGGAGCTGGTGGCCGACCGCTACGGGCTGATGGCCACGGAGGACGAGGACGCCTGCATCACCGCCCTCTACAAGCTGGCTTCGGGTCTGGACCTCGGCAAGATGAACGTGGCGATGGACGTGCTGGTCCAGCAGAACAACAAGCGCCTGGACTACTTCCTGCACGACAAGGGGACCAGCCAGGCCTCGCACCCCGTCAATCCGGTGCGCGTGCAGGCCCTGCACCTGTTTGCAAACGCCGCGGGCGAGAAGGCTCTGGAGGACGGGATGAAGCCGCTCATCGAGATCCTGACCAAGCTGGGCAACTCCCCGCTGGACGAGAAGATGGCCGTCTTCTTCGCGGCCGGCGGACTGATCGCCGCCGGCGTGGACGAGGACATCAACGCGAAGGAACTCGAGCAGATCCTCGACAGCCTGTCCGCGCTGACCATCTTCCCGCGGGCCTTCCTGGAGGACATCGCGGGGCAGGACGTCGGCAAGGTCTTCACCGAGACGAGCACGGCCATCCTGGAGTCGGACCCCGGGATGCGGGTGCCGATGCTCCAGTATTTCATTGCGATCGCACTGGCGGACAGGGAGATCAGCCAGAAGGAGGTGTCCCTGGTCTACGACTACGGCAAGAACCTGGGCTTCACGGAGAAGGAGATCTCCACCCATTTCGCCGCGATGATCCAGCGCGGGTTCGTCCCGGAGCTGGAAGCCATCAGCTAGAACTTGAGTTTGCGCAGGATCACGGTGTCGCCGGGCTCCAGCGGGGCGCCGGCGCGGAAGATGTTGTAGAGTTCGAGCTTGCGGAGCTGCACGCCGAAGCGCTGGGAGATCTCCCAAAGGGTCTCGCCTTCGTGGTCCACGACATAGCGGCCGATGCCGTAGGCGGCCTGGGGCTTCTTGCGGGCGATATAGACCACCGTGCCGGGATCCAGGATCTCGTCCTTGTCCACGTCGTTGTAGAGCAGGATCTCGCGCGTGAACAGGTCGTACTCCTCCGCGATGGAGGAATAGCTCTCCCCCTCGATGGCGCGCACGAAGCGCACGCCGTTCTGCTCATAGACCGGGCGCACCAGTGAGAGGCTGACGGACTCCTTGTACCGCACGCCGCGCAGCGACTCCACGGGCACCTCCCGGGGCGTCTCCAGCTCTTTGGGAGTGGGCACCTCCACCACCACGTCGCGGTCGAAACGGTCCAGGTGGAAGTCCTCGATCAGGTCGATCAGCTTGGTGGCATAGGCTGGGTCCGTGGCATAGCCGGCCCGGCGCAGGCCCCGCGCCCAGCCCTTGTAGTCGGTGGGCTCGAGTTCGAAGAGATCCTTATAACGGTCGCGCGCCCGCAGGAAATCGGAGTGCGCGCGGTAGGAATCCTCCACGCTGGCATAGACGCGGAAGCATTCCTGGACCTGCTCGTCGTCCTTGTAGAACTTCTCGCCCCGCCAGTCGTTGTGGCACTTGATGCCGAAGTGGTTGTTGGCGTGGACGGCCAGCGGGGACAGGCCGGCGCCCGACTCCACGATGGCCTGGGCCAGCGTGATGCTGGCCGGCACGCCGGAGCGCTGCATCTCGCTGACGGCGAGGGCGGAATATTTCTCGATATAGTCCTGGCGGGGATTCTGCCCCGCGCAGAGCACGGACCACAGGAGCGTTACGAGGATCAATGGACGTTTCATCACCGCGAATATACTAAATTTCGTAGACATCTCCATCCTGCGCGGCCACCGTCTGCGGGAAGACGTCCCGGCACTCCTGCAGCAGGGCCTCGAAATCCTTGATGCGGGAGGAGTAGTGGCCGATGACCAGCCGGCCCGCGCCGGCCTCGGCGGCGCAGCGGGCGGCCTGCTCCGAAGTGGAGTGCCAGCGCGCGGCGGCCTTGTCGGCCATCGCGCACGGGTACGTGGCCTCGTGGTAGAGCAGGTCCACCCCGCGCACCCACTCCGGCAGCTGAGCGAAGGGCGCCGTGTCGGAGCAGTAGGCGTAGGACTTCGCCCGTGCCTGGGGGTTCTCGCGCAGGCGCCGCTCCGTGAGTTTCTCATCGAAGCGGTAGCCGTAGCACTCGATCTTGTGGTGGAGCGGGAAGGCCGTGACGGTCACCCACTTGGAGTCGTGGATGAGCTGCGGCTCCCGGCAGTCCACCTGCCGGAAGACAAGCTCGTACGCCGCGTCGTCGGCGAAGAAACTGCGGTAGAAATTGAGCACGGACCCCAGGGCCTGCGGCCCGTAGACATACAGGGGTGCCGTGCGGCCGTACATCGCCATCGTGTTCAACAGCCCGAAGAGCCCGAACAGGTGGTCGCCGTGGATGTGGGAGATGAAGATGGCCTCGACCTTGAGGAATGAGAGGTGGGCACGCCGCATCTGCTGCTGCGTGCCCTCCCCGCAATCCAACAGGAACAAGCGTCCGTGCACGGCCAGGGCCTGGGCGCTTGGATTCCTATCAGAAATGGGCATAGCCGAAGCTGTGCCCATTATCGTGAGTGTGAGGTTCATCGGGTGGATTACTCGCCTTTCTCGAGTCTCTCCTTGAGGGCTGCCAGGGCGTCGATGTCGCCGAGGGTCGCCTTCTCGATGTTGGAATTGACCTTCTTGACGGCCTTCTTGGTGTTCTCGGCCTCCGTGGCGGCGGCACGCTCCCGGACCTCCTGGTAGGTACGCAGGTGGCTGAGGAGGATGCGGCGGGTGGAGCGGCGGAGCTCAACCACCTTGAAGGGCAGGGTCTCGCCGGCGACGGCCTGCTTGCCGTCCTCCTTGACGAGCTCGCGGGTGAACGCGAAGCCCTCGGCCTCACCGTCCAGGGTGATGAAGGCGCCCTTGTCGGTGGTGCTGGCGATGGTACCCTCGAGCGTGGAACCGACCGGATACTTGGCCTCGATCTCGTCCCAAGGGTTCGGGATGAGCTGCTTGTGGCCCAGGCTCAACTTGTGGTTCTGCTCGTCGAAGTCGAGGATCTGGACGTCGATCACGTCGCCGGGAGCGACCACCTCGGACGGGTGCTTGATCTTGTTCCAGCTCAGGTCGCTGATGTGCACGAGGCCCTCCACGCCGTCCTCCAGCTCGGCGAAGACGCCGAAGTTGGTGATGTTGCGGACCGTGGCCTTCTGCTTGCTGCCGACAGGGTATTTCTCGCGGATGGACTCCCAAGGGTTCGGGGTGAGCTGCTTCAGACCGAGGGAGATCTTGCGGGCCTCGCGGTCGATGGAGAGCACCTGGGCCTCCACCTCGTCGCCGACCTTGAGGAACTCCTGGGCGGAGTGCAGTCTCGGGGACCAGGACATCTCGGACACGTGCACGAGACCCTCGACACCCGGCTCGATCTCGATGAAAGCGCCGTAGTCCTGGATCAGGATCACCTTGCCCTTGACCTTGTCGCCCTCCTTGAGGTTCTCGTCGAGATTGTCCCAAGGGTGCGGGGTGAGCTGCTTGAGACCCAGCGCGATGCGCTTCTGCTGCTCGTTGAAGTCGAGCACGACGACCTTGATCTTCTCATCCAGGGAGACGACCTCCTCGGGATGGTTGACGCGGCCCCAGGACAGATCGGTGATGTGGATCAGACCGTCCACGCCGCCGAGGTCGACGAACACGCCGTAGTTGGTGATGTTCTTGACCACGCCCTCGAGGACCTGGCCCTTCTCCAGCTTGCTGATGAGCTCGGCGCGCTTGGCTTCCTGCTCGGCCTCGAGGAGGGCCTTGTGGGAAACGACGACGTTGCGGAACTCCTGGTTGATCTTGACGATCTTGCAGTCGATGTTCTGGCCGACGAACTGGTCGTAGTCGCGGATCGGCTTGATGTCGATCTGGCTGCCCGGCAGGAAGGCCTCGATGCCGAACACGTCGACGATCATACCGCCCTTCGTGCGGGTCTTGACGAAGCCCTTGACGATCTCGTCGTTCTCGAAGGCATCGTTGACTCTATCCCAAGACTTGAGGGTGCGGGCCTTGCGGTGGGAGAGCACCAGCTGGCCTTTCTTGTCCTCTGCGGACTCGACGTAGACTTCCACCTTGTCGCCGACCTTGATGTCGGGATCGTAGCGGAACTCGGACACGGGGATGACGCCCTCGCTCTTGCCGCCGATGGTCACGACGACCTCGCGCTTGTTGACGGCAGTGACCTCGCCCTCGACCACTTCGTTCTCGACGACCTTGGAGAGGGTGGCGCCGTAAGCGTCCTCGATGGCCTTCTTGTCGGTGGCACCGTAGACGTCGCCGCCCTCGAAGGCATCCCAGTCAAAGTCCTCCGGAGCCACGGATGCGTTCATCCGCAGGCCGGAAGCCTTGGTTTCTTTTTGCTCTGCGGGGGCCACGGGAGCCTCCACGACAGGCACTTCATTCTTAATTTCTTCCATTTGTGTAAATTAAAAACAAACTAGTAGTTAAACTTTATGTTCTGTACCCGCCGGACCAGGTCCGGATTTCGGGCGCGCAAAGTTAGCAAATTATTCTGATTTTCACTACCTTTGTCTACCTGATTTGCAAAAAATGTATTCCAACGAGAAATATCCGTCCCAGATCCTGCGCGAGGCCGTCGAGGCCATCGGCTCGCTGCCGGGCGTGGGCGCGCGCAGCGCCCTGCGCCTGGCGCTGCACCTGCTGGGACAGCCCGCCGAGAACGTCCACCATTTCACGGCCGCGGTCAACCGCCTCGCGGACGAGGTCCACTACTGCCGCAACTGCCAGATGATCGCCGACGCGGACATCTGCTCGATCTGTGCCGACCGCACGCGCGACGCGCGCACGATATGCGTAGTGGAGAGCGTGCGCGACGTGATGAGCATCGAGGCCACGGGGCAGTACCGCGGCGTGTACCACGTCCTGGGCGGGATCATCTCCCCCATCGACGGCGTGGGGCCCTCCGACATCAAGGTCCGGGAACTCGTGGAGCGCATCGACCGGATGCACGCGGAAGACGCCGCCACGGAGGACCTGCCCGGCGGGAGCGACCTCAACCCGGGCGGCATCGAAATCATTCTTGCATTGAGTGGCGACGTGGAAGGAGAGACGACCTCTCTGTATATCTACCGGCAGATCGAGCACAAGGGCGTGAAGGTGTCGACGCTCGCCCGCGGCCTGGGCTTCGGCGACGACCTCGAGTACGCCGACTCCCTCACCCTGGGCCGCTCCCTGCTCGCGCGGCAGCCCTTCCGACCCTAGGTCAGAGCATTTTCTTGCGGCGGACGATGATCCAGATGCTGACGGCCAGCACGGCCATCAGGATGAAGATCACCAGCCAGGCCCACCATTTCTCCGCGAAGGGCAGCGTCACGTTCATCCCGTAGAAACTGGCCACGAGCGTGGCAGGCATCAACAGCAACGACACGAAGGTGAAGATCTTCATGATGTTGTTCTGGTCGAGGTTGATGATGCCCAGGACCGTGTCCTGCAGATACTCCAGACGCTCGAAGGTGAAGTTGGTGTGGTTGATCAGGGAGGCGATGTCCTGCAGGATGATGTTCAGGTCCCCGCGCAGCTCCGGGTCCCGGGGACCGCGCTTGCTCTTGAGGATGTTGGAGATGAGACGCTGCTTGTCCACGATGTTCTCGCGGACGACCATCGCATTCTCCTGCAACTGGTTGATATCCAGGAGGAACTCCTCATTGACATCTTCCTTCTGGTTGATGCGCTTGCTGAACTGCGAGACGTCTTTGGAGATCAGCTCCACGATGTCGGCGTCGAGGTCCACGCGCTTGTCCATGATCTCCACGAAGGTGGTGAAGCCGTCCGGGAACTGCTCCGGCAGGGCCTGGATCTTGAGCTGGAGGGTGTCCAGGGACCGCAGCGGAATCTCGCGCACGGTCGTAAGGATCCCTTCGGACAGGATGAAGGACACGGGATCCATCAGCATCTCGTCGTCGGCGGGGGAAAGGAAATTGGTGTT
The DNA here is from genome assembly GCA_017428725.1 of Bacteroidales bacterium. Lineage (GTDB taxonomy): Bacteria > Bacteroidota > Bacteroidia > Bacteroidales > UBA932 > Cryptobacteroides. Next base: position 67,545 of record JAFRQH010000003.1, read on the forward strand.
GGCGAAGATGACGCCGTCCTCTTCGTAGAAACGGGAGGAGCTCTCGATCTCCTCCGCTTCGGCCCGGCTCTGGATCTCCGTGCCGAGGAACGTCTCAACGGCCCTCTTCTGCTCTCCTGTGGGTTGCAGGAGGTCTATCCAGAGGACATTTTCTTTGCCGATAGCAGCAAACTCCGTTTCGGACTGGCAGACGGAAATACCACCGTCTCGTCTGTAGAAAATCTTGATCATCGCTTCCTTCCTTGGTTGGTCCCGGCACTCTTGTCGGAAGGGGGTTAAACTTACGGGATAGCTGACATTACGGAGAAGTCAGCCCGCAAAAGTAGAAATAATAATTGAAAAAGTCGCGCTTTGTCCGTACTTTTGTGCGCGTTTTTGCAAAGAAAATGAACATTTTGGAGTCCATCCTGATCGCGGCGTCGCTGTGTGCGGACTGCCTGGCCGTCTCGCTCTGTTCGGGCGTGACGCTGCGCAGCGTGCGCTGGCGCCCCGTGCTGGGCGTCGCGCTCGCCTTCGCGGTGATCCAGGCCGGGTTGCTCGCGGCCGGCTGGGCCTTCGGCTCGCTGTTCGTGGGACTGGTGGAGCGCATCTCGCACTGGATCGGATTCCTGCTGCTGCTCTATGTGGGCGGCTCGATGCTGCTCGAGGGCGTCCGGGGCGAGGAGGAAGTGCGCGATCTCAACGGCTGGCGCAACGTCCTGGTGGGCGGCGTGGCCACGAGCATCGACGCGCTGGCCGTGGGCGTGGCGCAGTCGATGGAGGACGTGTCCTTCGCCGGCTTCCTGCCGCTGCTGGTATCCGTCTTCGTGATCACGGCCCTGTCCGTGGTCGCCGGCCTGCGCGGCGGCAGCGCCATCGGCGCGCGCCTGGGCCGCTGGGCCGAGATCGCCGGCGGGCTCGTCCTGATCGGCATCGGCGTGTCGATCCTGTTCTGACGCGTTTCCGCAAACTGCTTACTGATTGGATATTACAGATTTGCCCCGGGGCGTTTTCCCCGGGGCAAATCATAAGTGTCCGTGAAGAGCCTAGCGGGCCTTGCCGTTGGAGCCGAGCACGTTGACGATCTTGTGGATGTACATCTTCTTCATCTCCTCGCGGGCCGGCTTGAGGTACTGGCGCGGGTCGAAGTGTGCAGGGTACTCGTTGAAGTGCTTGCGCACGGCGGCGGTCATAGCCAGACGGCTGTCGGAGTCGATGTTGATCTTGCAGACGGCGCTCTTGGCGGCCTTGCGGAGCTGCTCCTCGGGGATACCGACGGCATCGGGGAGCTTGCCGCCATTGGCGTTGATGATGTCAACGTACTCCTGCGGGACGGAGGAGGAGCCGTGGAGGACGATCGGGAAGCCCGGGAGCTTCTTCTCGATGGCCTTCAGCACGTCGAAGGCGAGGGGCGGCGGGACCAGACGGCCGGTCTTGGGGTCGCGGGTGCACTGCTCCGGGGTGAACTTGTATGCGCCATGGGAGGTGCCGATGGAGATGGCGAGGGAGTCGCACTTGGTCTTCTTGACGAAGTCGATGACCTCCTCGGGCTTGGTGTAGTGGGAGACCTCGGAGGAGACCTCGTCCTCGACACCGGCGAGCACGCCGAGTTCGGCCTCGACGGTCACGTCATATTTGTGCGCATAGTTGACGACCTTGCGGGTCAGCTTGACATTCTCTTCGTAAGGGAGGGAGGAGGCGTCGATCATTACGGAGGAGAAACCGAAGTCCACGCAGCTCTTGCAGAGCTCGTAGCTGTCGCCGTGGTCCAGGTGGAGGACGATCTGGGGCTTCTTCCAGCCCAGTTCCTTGGCGTACTCGACAGCGCCCTGGGCCATGTAGCGGAGCAGGGTCTGGTTGGCGTAGTTGCGGGCGCCCTTGGAGACCTGCAGGATGACCGGGGACTTGGTCTCGGCCGAGGCCTGGATGATGGCCTGGAGCTGCTCCATATTGTTGAAGTTGAACGCAGGGATGGCATAGCCGCCCTTGACAGCCTTCGCGAACATCTCACGGGTGTTCACAAGGCCAAGATCTTTGAATGAAACCTTCATAAAATGGGTATGATTTGTTACTAACGTTCTCGAAAGTGTGCAAAATTAGTTATTTTTGTGGAAAACACCACATAATGTCAGGTAAAGTATTCATCTTTTCTGCGCCGTCCGGTGCCGGCAAAAGCACCGTGGTGAACCACCTCCTGGAGATCCACCCCGAATTCGAATTCTCCGTCTCGGCCACCTCCCGCGCCCCGCGCGGCCAGGAGCAGGACGGCGTGGAATATTATTTCATCGACGCGGACCGCTTCCGGGAGTTGATCGCGGAAGATGCCTTCATCGAATATGAGGAGGTCTACGAAGACCGTTTCTACGGCACGCTCAAGAGCGAGGTGGACCGGATCTGGGCCAAGGGCCACGTCATCATCTTCGACGTGGACGTCAAGGGCGGGGTCAGCCTCAAGCGGTATTTCGGCGACACGGCCCGCTCCGTGCTCATCGTCCCGCCGAGCCTCGAGGTGCTGGAGAAGCGCCTGCGCGGCCGCGGCACCGACAGCGAGGAAGCCATCTGCGAGCGGCTCGCCAAGGCCGCCTGGGAGTTGGAATTCGCTTCCGGCAAGTTCGACGTAGAGCTGGTCAACGACAAGTTGGAGGACACCTTCGCCCAAGCGGAGGCCATCGTGGACGCCTTCCTATGCGGATAGCCGTCTACTCCGGCTCCTTCGACCCGCTCCACATCGGCCACCTGGCCATCATGGAGCGGCTCACGCAGACCCGCGAATTCGACTGGGTCTACCTGGTCATCTCCCCGCAGAACCCCTTCAAGGAAGCCGACAAGGCGCTCTCGGCCGAGCGGCGCTACCGCGCGGCCATCGAGGCCGTCCGGCGCCATCCCGGGCTGCACGTATGGGTGGACAACATCGAGCTGACGATGCCCGCGCCCACCTACACCATCCGCACCCTCGAGGCACTTCAGGCGCGCGAACCCGGCAACGAGTTCACGCTGGTGATCGGCGCCGACAACCTGGAGAATTTCCGCAATTGGCGGGAGGCGCCGCGGATCCTGCGCGAATTCGGCGTGGTCGTCTACCCGCGGACGGGCTACGACGCCCCGCTCCTGCGGGAGCGGCTGCTCGCCGAATGCCCCGACTACAAGGTCCGCCTGATCGACGCCCCCGTCGTGGACGTCTCCTCGACCCAGATCCGGCAGATGCTGGAACGGGGCGAGGACGCATCCAAGTTAATGATGTAAATACCAAAATATTATGAAACTGCGTTATCTATTGGCAGCACTCCCCCTGCTGGCCGCCTGTGCCCAGGACCCCGTCTCTTATTTCCCCGCCAAGGGAGCCTCGGAGGTCAATCCCGACACGCACCTGGTGCTCACCTTCCCGGAAGCGCCCACCCTCGGCGAGTCCGGATTCATCCGCATCTTCGACGCCAAGAGCGGCGAATGCGTGGACAGCCTCGACCTGAGCCTGCCCGCCGGACTGACCCGGGGCCGCACCTACGGGCCCGAGTGCGACTACATCAAGACCCCGTACGACTACAGCCGCGACTTCGTGGCCACCAACAAGAACACGCTGCCGGGCACGCCCTCGGGCGGTGCGGAGCCGACCCCGCGCGACATGCAGCTGACCATCATCGGCGGCTTCACGGACGGCTTCCGCTTCCATCCGGTGATCATCCACGACAACGTGGCCACCATCTACCCCCACAACAACCTGCTTGAGTACGGCCACAAATATTACGTGACCATCGACCCGGGCGTGCTCGTGTGCGGGGAGTTCCAGGGCGTGAAGAAAGGCGCCTGGAAGTTCTCCACCAAGGGCTCCGGGCCCGCCGACGCGCGCCACCTGACCGTGGCCGCCGACGGCAGCGGCGACTTCAACACGGTCCAGGGCGCGCTGGACGCCGTCCCGGACTTCTGCAAGGACACCACCTGGATCAGCGTGGCCCCGGGCGACTATGAGGAGATCGTCTACGCCCGCAACAAGACCAACGTGGTGATCCGCGGCGCCGGGATGGACCAGACCAAGGTCCACTACGCCAACAACGAAGTCTTCAACCCGCACCCGCTGCTGCTCAAGACCAACGAGTGGCCGGGCACCTTCCCGTCCCGCCGGGCCGCCTTCGCGCTGGACAACTGCGACGACATCGTCCTCGAGGACATCTGCATCGCCACCGACCTCTTCGGCCAGGCCGAGGGCCTGCTGCTCCACGGCGAGCGCATCGCCCTGTACCGCGTGCGGGTCATCGGCTCGGGCGACGCGCTGCAGGCCAACGGCACCATCTATATGCAGGACAGCGAGGTGATCGGCGACGGGGACACCATCCTCGGACGCGGCAGCCTGTTCGCCTACCACAGCAAGTTCTTCAACCACGGCGGTCCCTTCTCCTGGGTACGCAACGTCAAGCCGGCCCACGGCGACGTGTTCGTGGAGTGCCACTTCGAGGGCCTGCCCAATCGGCCCGCCGACTACGGCCGGACCAACCGGAACGGTGCGACCACCTACCCGGACGCCGAATTCGTGGTGATCAACTGCACCACGCGCCACTTCAACCCGGCCGGCTGGAGCGCCATCGGCGAGAAGAGCGCCACGATGCTGGAATTCCAGACCCGCGACGCCGACAGCGGCCAGCTCGTGGACGTGTCCAAGCGCCACAAATACTCCCGGCAGCTGGACGCCAAGCGCGACGCCGCGCTGATCGCCCGCTACAGCGACCCGGGCTTCGTGCTGAACGGCTGGACGCCCAAACGTTAAGCATATGAGACGCCTGATCCTCCTGGCCGCCTCCACCCTGCTGGCGGCGGCCACCCTCTTTGCAGGCAACCCCACGGACTACCTCCGCTGGATGCAGGAGAACCTGCCGGAGTGCCTTGCCTTCGACGACTGGCAGCGGCGCACGGGGACGCTTCCGCCTGATTTCGAAGCACTTCCACGCACCAACCTCCTCCCGGACGCCTTCACGTTCGCGGACGGCCGTCCGGTCGTCACCGAGGAGGACTGGCAGCGGCGCCGCGCCGAGATCCGCGACCTGTTCATCCGGTACGAGTTCGGCACGATGCCGCCCAAGCCCGCCATCACGCGCGTGGACCGGATGGAGGAGACGCGCGGCGAGGGCTGGCGCAGCCTGACGGTCTGCCTGTGGTTCGGCCCGGAGGAGAAAGGCAGCGTGCGCGCCAGCGTGACCATCCCCGAGGGCGCGCCCGGGCAGAAATTTCCCGTGATGCTCTCCACCAACCTGGGCGGTCTGGGCAACACGGTGCTGCAGCGCGGCTACATCAGCGCCGGCTTCGCGGGCAGCGACTTCCAGGATGACGGGCGGCAGATCCGCGAGGTCTATCCGGAGTACACCTTCTCGGCGCTGACCCGCCGTGCGTGGCTGGTCTCCCTCGTGCTCGACTGGTTCGAGACCCTGCCGGAGGTCGATATGGAACGCATCGCGCTCTACGGCTATTCGCGTGACGGCAAGATGGCGGCGATCGCGGCCGCGCTCGACGAGCGGATCGCCGCGCTCGTGGCCGGGAGCACCGGCGTGGGCGGCTTCGTGCCCTGGCGCTACGCCGGGGAGCGGGGCGGCGGCGAGAGCATCGAGAGCACCACGCGGATGTTCCCCGACTGGTTCATCCCGAACCTGCGCTTCTTCAGCGGGCGGGAGGACCGCCTGCCGGTGGATGCCAACCTGCTGCTGGACCTGATCGCGCCGCGTGCAGTCCTGATGGAGTGGGGCCTCAACGACGAGGTGGCCAACGGCTGGGCGCAGGAGCGCGTCTACGACGCGTCCCTGCCGGTCTATGAGCGCTACGGCGCCGCCGACCGCCTGGGCCTGCTGCGCGTTCCGGGCTTCCACGGCGGCAACGACATGCAGGCCTGCCTGGATTTCCTCGACTATCAGTTCGGGCGCGCCACGCGCCCCTGGCGATACGAACCGATCTTCGGCTGGGACTGGAAGGCCTGGGCCGCGGGGCGCTCCGTCCGCACGGCGGACTACCCCGCGCACCGGCCCGACGCGCCCCTGGCCCGGAACAAACGGGACTGGGAGCGGCGCAAACCGGAGGTCCTGCAGGCCGTCCGGGAGATGCTCGGGACGGGGCCGGCCGTGCTCCCCTCCTCCCCACGCGCCTTCGCCTTCGGTCCCCGGACGATTCCCGGTCCCATCGAGAGCCTGCAGGGCCGCTACAACGCCGGGCAGCTCAGCCCGGACGTGCCCGCGTGGGTCATCAGCCGCGGGATCCCCGAGTTCGGCTGGCTCGCCTCCGACACGGAGAGGATGGCCTCCCGGCGTATCAGCTTCGGTCCGGACGGCATCCGCGGCGACCTCTATTATCCCGCGGACACGCCGGAAGGCACCAAGCTCCCGGTCGTCATCTGGCTGCACGGCTATCATTTCCCGCTGGGGTATATGTGGGTGTATCATACCGACACGCATCCCATCCCCGCCCTCGTGAAGGAGGGTTTCGCCGTGCTGGCCTTCGACCAGACGGGCTTCGGCTCGCGCTGCGCCGAATCGGCACCGTTCTACGACCGCTATCCGCAGTGGTCGCGGCTCGGACGGATGGTCACGGACGTGCAGGATGCCGTGACGGCGCTCTCCGGGGACGCGCTGGTAGACCCCGAGCGGATCAGCCTGATGGGCTTCGCCCTGGGCGGCACGGTGGGCCTGTATGCCGCCGCGCTGGACGGACGCATCCGCAACGTGGTGTCGGTGTGCGGCTTCACGCCGATGCGCAGCGACACCGGCGCGGACGGCCTGTCCGGAATGACGCGCTACAGCCACCTGCACGGCCTGCTCCCCCGGCTGGGCTTCTTCGCGGGCGCCGAGGAGCGGTTGCCCTATGACTTCGAGGACCTGATCGCACTGACCGCGCCGCGCGGCGTGCTGGTGGTCCAGCCATCGATGGACCGCGACGCCGACCCGGCGGCGGTGCGCCGCGCCGTGGAGCACGCCGCGGCGGCCTACGCCTGGGAGGGCGCCGCCTGCCGCATCGGCCCGGCCGTCACCGGCCCCGACGGCGCGCCGGTCCGGCTGGAGCTGCGCGAGCCCGACGACTACGGCCGCCTGACCCTGCAGACCCAGATCCCGCTGATCTCCTGGCTGAAAGAGCATTAGGTTTTCTCGCGCTTTCTTTGTATCTTAGCAAGTACAATTACCGTTAGAGCTTCACCCAACCGATGAAAAAATCCGTTCTCCACGTCCTTGCGACCCTCCTGACAGCCGCCGCCCTCTGTTGTTCCTGCAACCGGGGGGATGTCACCCTCACCGAAGACGACCAGACCTACACGCTCGGCAACGGCCTCGTGACCGCCGTCGTGGCCAAGGCCTCCGGAGACCTGGTCTCCCTGCAGTACAAAGGGCAGGAGATGCTGGCCACCCGGATGGACGCCGAAGGCCGTCCCGACCTCGTCCTCGACCCGCCGGGCGCCAATCCCCACGGCCTCAACCCCGGAATGACCGACCACCAGTACGGCTTCTGGTCGCACGACGCGATGGGTCCGCGCGACACGCGCGACGCCGTCGCCACCGTGACCATCAACCCGGCCCGCAACGGCCGCAAGCGCGCCGAGGTCTCCGTCAAGGGCATCTCCGAAGGCCGCAAGATGGGCACGGGCCCGGGCGCCTCGCCGGAGGGCCAGTTCGCCGCCGACGTGGAGATCCGCTACGCCGTCGAGGACGGTGCGGCCAAGGTCTACACCTACTGCATCTTCACGCACCCGGCGAGCTACCCCGCCTCCGCCATCGGCGAAGCCCGATTCTGCGCCAAGCTCGCCCCCACCTTCGACTGGATGAGCGTGGACAAGGCCGTGGACTTCCACTACCCCAAGGACCACTTCGCCGGCGACAAGTACGTCTACACCGCCGTGCAGTCCGAGAACCCCGCCTTCGGCTGGTCCAGCACGACCGACAATGTCGGATGCTTCATCCTCAACCCCTCGATGGAATATATGAGCGGCGGTCCCACCAAGGTGGAGTTCATGGGACACCGCGACACCAACGAAGCCGCCGCGCCCTGTGTGCTCAACTACTGGCGCAGCAGCCACTACGGCGGCGCCGAGGTCGTGGTCAAGGAGGGTGAGGCCTGGGAGAAGGTCATCGGCCCGTTCGTGATCTACCTCACCGAAGGCGCCGGCCACGACGCCATCTACGCCGACGCCCGCAACGAGGCTGCGGCCGAGGCCGCCAGATGGCCCTACGACTGGGTGGACACGCCCGCCTACGCCAAGGCCGCCGAGCGCAGCACCGTCAGCGGCACGCTGGTGCTGGACGACCCGGCCGGACCGAAGGAACTCAAGCGCCTGCACGTCGGGCTCACCGACCCGGATTCCTTCTGGCAGCGCGACGCCAAGCACTACCAGTTCTGGACGGTGGGCGCCCCGGACGGCAGCTTCAAGCTGACGGGCGTGCGCCCCGGCCGCTACACGCTCGTGGCCTTTGCCGACGGCGTGCTGGGCGAATTCGCCAAGGCGGACGTCGAAGTCCCGGCCGGCGGGGAGCTTGACCTGGGCAGCATCGCCTGGAAGCCCCGGCGCGAAGGCCACCAGGTCTTCGAGATCGGCATCCCCAACCGCAACGGCGCCGAATTCGCGATGGGTTCGGCCTTCCGCGATCCGGAAGTGGTCCTCAAATACGCCAAGGAGTTCCCCAAGGACGTGACCTTCACCGTCGGGGAGAGCAATTTCCGCAGCGAATGGCCCTACCTGCACGTCCCGCACAACACCAATCCCGACGTGCGGGTCCTGCCGTTCTTCGGCATCATGGGCGCCGGGCGCGCCACGCCCTACCGCATCCGCTTCCAGCTGGACAAGGCGCCCGCCGCGTCCGCGACGGCGGACCTGCGCCTGGCCATCTGCGGCACGGCGGCCCCCGCACTCGACGTGTCGGTCAACGGCCGCAGTGCCGGCGCCGCAGCCCTGCAGCAGACCCGGGACGGGGTCATCACCCGCCACGGCTCCCACGGCATCTGGTACGAGACGGACTTCCGCTTCGACGGCCGCCGGCTGAAGAAGGGCTGGAACGAGCTCACGCTCACCGTCCCCGCCGGTTCGCTCAACTCCGGCATCCTCTACGACTACATCCGTCTTGAACTCAACGACTAGCGCTATGTCTGCCAAGCATCTTCTGCTCGCCGGCGGCCTGATGGTCCTGTCGGCCCTCTCCGCCCGGGCGCAGTCCTGGCGTTTCGACTTCGGCGCCGGCCCCGTGGCCGACGGCTGGATCGGCATTACCCCCGACATGCTCTATGACGCCGCGTGCGGCTACGGCTTCGACGTGATGCCCACGCGCGCCACGCGCAACTCCGATCCCGACCCCATCACCACGGACTTCATCACCTCCGACGCCCCCTTCAAGTTCTCGGTCCGCCTCGCGGAAGGCAACTACCGCGTGACCGTGATCCTGGGCGACACCCGGGGCAATTCCTGCACCACCGTCAAGGCGGAGGAACGCCGGCTGATGCTGGAGCGCGTGCGCACGCCCGAAGGCGGGACCGTCCGCCTGGACTTCGGGGTCAACGTCCGCCACAACACGCTCTCCAAGGGCAATGCCATCAAGTTCGACGTCCGCGAGTGGGACCCGGCCACGGACCTGCCCGTCACCAACACCTGGGACGACCGGCTGACGCTGACCTTCAGCGACGAGCTGCCCTGCGTGTGCGCCGTCAAGATCGCCCCGATGGACGACGCCCTCACCGTCTTCCTGCTCGGCGACTCTACCGTCACGGACCAGGTCACCGAGCCCTACGGCACCTGGGGCCAGCACCTGACCCGCTGGCTGCAGCTCCCCGTCGTGGTGGCCAACCACGCCGAGTCCGGCCAGACCGCCAAGGGCTTCCGCTTCCAGCGGCGCTGGGACAAGGTGATGGAACTGATCAAGCCCGGCGACTACGTCTTCATCCAGTTCGGCCACAACGACCTCAACGCCCGCGGCCACGACGCGATGTGGCCCCTGGACGACCAGGCCGGCGAGTGGGTCCGCACGCACTCCGACGCGCTGACCGACTACAAGTGGGAGCTGGCCACCGACGCGCTGGAAGTCAAGCGCCACGGCGGCATCCCGGTCATCGTGTCTCCGATGACCAAGATCGACATCCGCACCGGCGCGCTCAACACCGCCGGGCTCGGGGACTACCCGCAGGGCGCCCGCGAGGCCGCCGAACTGGCGGAATGCGCCTTCATCGACCTCAACGCGATGAGCGTCAAGCTCGTCGAGGCCCTCGGACCGGAAGCGGCCCGCAAGGCCTACGTGGACGGGCTCCACACCAACACCTACGGCGGTTACCTGCTCGCCCGCTGCATCGCGGAGGGCATCCGCGAAGCGAAGCTGCCGCTCGCGAAGCACCTGCTCCCGGACGCGGCGTTCGACCTCACCCACCCCTCGCCGCTGCCGGATGCATACGACATCCCGGCGGACCCGCCCGTGAGGGTGCCGGATCCGCCGGGATGGCCGCGCCGCTAAGGGCGTTCCTTTACTCGGGCTGTACGAAAGGGATCTTGGCCACGATCTTGTGGATCGGGGCGGGCTTGCCGTCCGGGGCCAGCATCGGCTGGTGGGCGTCGGACGGGAAGAGGATCACATACTGGCCCGGATTCAGCACGACCGGGGTGAAATCCGTGGCGGTGCGGGAATAGGCGGCGTCGCGGGATTCACTGTAAGGACCCGGCTCGACCATGTTCTCGGGCTTTGTCACGTTGATGAGCTCCGACCCGGAGACGATGTAGAAGAGGTCGATCCGCTTGTGGTGGTCCTCGTAGTTCATCGTCAGGCGCGTACTGTCAATCTGGACGGTGGCGTAGGTCTGGTCCGTGATCTCATAACGGCCGGCCGGCAGGGTCTTGGTCTCGGGCTTGGCGAGCCAGGCGAACACGGCATCCCACTCGGCCTGGTTCAGCTTGTACTGCTCGTCGTAGACCGCGCGGTCCACGGTGGCATCCGCTTCGTTCCAGAGGTAGGTTTTGGCCTTGGGTGCGCAGGCGCACAGCGCCAGCAGCAACAGGATCGGTAACTTTTTCATCTGTTTGGTATTTTTGGCAAATATAGCAAATTCTAGAGTTTGTCGTTCGCGACCAGGTAGAAAGTCAGTTCGCCCTTGCAGGCGAGATGGCCGTCCACGGTGGCCTGGGCGCCGATGACGAAGAGCGAGCCGCGGATGGCGATGGGCTTGGCGGTCACCTCGATGGTGTCGCCGGGGCGCACCATGTGCTTGAAGCGGACCTTGTCCAGTCCGGCGTAGAACGGGGTGTTGCCCTTGAGTTTCTCGCCGAGGATCAGGGTGCAGCACTGGGCCATGATCTCGCAGAGGATGACGCCGGGGACCACCGGGAAGTCCGGGAAATGTCCGCGGAGGAACCACTCCTCTCCGGTGACGTGGTACGTGGCTTTGATGCCCTCTTCGTTGCCCTCCGTCCAGTCCACGAGCAGCATCGGCTCGCGGTGCGGGAGGTAATTCTTGATTTCTTCTCTATTCATAATTCGCTGGATTAACAGTCAATCTTGCGCAGGGCCACGCAGGCGTCGTGGCCGCCGAAGCCCAGGGAGTTGGACACCGCCACCGTGACGGGGCGCTCAACGGCGCTGAGCGGGGTGTAGTCCAGGTCGCACTCCGGATCCGGGTTGGTCAGCCCGATGGTCGGCGGGATGATCCCGTCGCGCAGCGCCAGGGCGCTCGCGAGGATCTCCGCCGCGCCCGTGCCGCCGACCATATGGCCGGTCATCGACTTGGTGGAGCTGATGGAAGCGCGGCGTGCATCCTCCTCACCCAGGGCGAGCTTGATGGCGAGCGTCTCCGTCTTGTCGTTGAGCAGGGTCCCCGTGCCGTGGGCATTGATGTAGAGGTCCTCCCCCGCCTTGTAGTCGGACTGGGTCAGCGCGGCGCGGATGGCCCGGGAGGCGGGCACGCCGTCCGGGCGCGGCGCCGTGGCGTGGTAAGCGTCGTTGAAGTTGCCGTAGCCCGTGACCTCGGCGAGGATCCGGGCGCCGCGCGCGAGGGCGTGGCCGTATTCTTCGAGGATGAGCATCGCGGCGCCCTCGGCGAGCACGAAGCCGCCGCGGTCGGCGCTGAAGGGCAGCGAGGCGCGCAGCGGGTCCTCGGCGCGGGTCAGCGCGTGCGCACTGACGAAACCGCCGAAGGCCAGCGGGTTCAGCACGGCCTCGGTGCCGCCCGTGATCACGGCGTCGGCGAAGCCGTATCTGACGGCGCGGAAGGCCTCGCCGACGGACTGCGTGCTGGAGGCGCAGGCGGCCGTGGTGGTGAGGTTGGCGCCCTCTGCGCCATACTGGATGGCGATGTTGCCCGCGGCGATGTTGCCGATCATCTTGGGGATGAACAGCGGCGAGACGCGGTCGGCGCCTTCGTCGAGCATCACTTTCGTCTGCTCGATGAAGGTCTGCATCCCGCCGATGCCGGTGCCGATGTAGATGCCGAGCCGGTCGGGCTCGATGTTGGTCCCGGCCTCCAGGCCGCTCTCCTGCATCGCCTGGGCGGCTGCCGCCTGGGCGAAGAGGCAGAAACGGTCGTTGCGGCGGGCGTCCTTGGGGCTGATCCCGAAGGCTGCCGGGTTGAAATCCCGCACCACGCCGGCCACCCGCACCGGGAGGCCCCATTCCGCCAGTTCGGGATAAAGGCTGATACCGCAGCGGCCCGCCTTGAGGGCGGACCAGAAGCTTTCGGTATCGTTACCGACCGGCGAGATGACGCCGGTGCCGGTGATGACGACTCTTCTCTCTTCCATTACCTGTACATGAATCTCCGGATGCTGCCCTTCGGGGTCTTGGAGAACGGCTCGAAGCGGAGCTCGAAATCATTGACCGCGGAGTAGCCGGGCAACTTGTTGTTGAGGGCCACGATGTTCTGGCGCATGATGGCATCGAGCCCGTCGGCGCCGATGCCGGCCTTGTCGAGGGCGTCCATATTCGGGACGATGAGGGCCACGATCTTGTGGCTGCGCTGCAGGACGATGGACTCGGCCACATAGGGCAACTCATTGAGGATCACCTCGATCTCTTCGGGATACACGTTCTGTCCGCTCTCGGAGAGGATCATGTTCTTGCTGCGGCCCAGCAGGAAGACGTTGTTGTCCTTGTCCACCGTGCCGATGTCGCCGGTGCGGAACCAGCCGTCCTTGAGGACCTCGGCCGTGGCCTCGGGGTTCTTGTAGTAGCCCACGAACACGACGTCGCCCTTGACGTAGAGTTCGCCGGCGATGTTCTCCGGGTCCGGAGAGTCGATGCGGAGCTCCATCACCTCGGGGAGGTACTCGCCGCAGGACTTGGGCACGTAGCGGCCCACCTTGCCGTAGGAGACGATCGGAGCGAGTTCGGTCAGGCCGTAGCCCGTGATGAAGGGGACCTGGAGCTTGTAGACCAGCAGGGACTCCACCTCCGAAGGGATGGCCGAGCCGCCCGTGGCGAAGACCTCGATCTTGCCGCCGGTCTCGCTCATCAGCTTGTCATAGAGCTTCTTGCAGTATTCCGGATGGTTCTTGTAGTCCTTGAACTTCTCCTGTCCTTCGGGGCTGTGGATCTCGGAGCCCAGGATGTACTCGATGAGCTTGACGAAGATGAGGGGCACCCCGTAGAAAATGCGGGGCTTGACCTGCATCAGCGCCTCCTGGACATTCATCGGGATCGGCGGGAGGCCGAGCACGGTCACGTGCATCCCGAGGGTCAGCGGGATCACCACGTCGCACATCAGGCCGAAGCTGTGGGCGTGCGGCAGCAGGCTCAGGTAGTTCTCCCACTTGTGGAACGGGAAGCCCGGGGTGATGGCCTGGACGTTGGCGGTGTAGTTGCGGTAGGTCAGCATCACGCCCTTCGGGTTGCCGGTGGAGCCGGAGGTGTAGAGGATGGCGCAGACATCGTCGATGTCCGGGTCCACCACCTTGAAGTCAGCCGGCTGCATCCCGACGGGATATTTCCCGGCCAGGAGCTGTGCGCCGGCGGCATAGAGCTCGCCCACGCCCTCGCGGCTGGCGAGCACCGCGCCGCTCTGGCAGTCGATGACGCAGAGCAGCTGCGGCATCTGCGCGAAGTCCATCGCGTCGAAGATCCGCTTCTCGGTGTAGAGGATGCGGCTGTCGGAATGGGCCACCAGTTTCTGCGTGTCGGCGGGGGTGAAGGCGTTGTAGAGCTGCACGGCCACGTAGCCCTTGCTCACGGCGGCGTAGAAGATGGAGGCGCCCAGGGCGCAGGGACGGGTGTTGATGGCTATCTTGTCGCCGCGCTGCAGGCCGGCTTTCTTCCAGACCAGGTCCAGGGTCTCGATCCGCTCGGCAAGCTCGCGGTAGGTAATCGTGGATTTGCGGAAATCGGTCAGCGCGGGACGGTCCCAGCTGTCGCGGACGGCGCCCTCGAAGAGGCGGATGAAATTGTCGATCTTAAGCATCGTGTTTCAGGTTTCAGTTAATTCGGCTGCGAAGATATGCCTAATTTCCACAACCGGGTCAAACAAAAAAAGAAATGTGGCCAAATTCCCAGCCTGTGTCGGCGAAATCCTGTTTGAAGGGGCGAGTTGCCGGTCAGTCAGGAACCTCTGGCCGGCTGCAAAATTACCGCGCGCCCCTCACGCGCGCAAAAAAGGGGAACCGGCGGACGAAAAATGTGACGAATGGCTTGTTTTGCGGAAAAAAGGGCCTAACTTTGGGACGAAATTTGACAAAAGAAAGTTTTATCCCAGATGAATACACAGCTCAGAATCGGCAAGACATATCGCTCGCAGCTCCTGTACGTCGTCCTGTTGCCGGCTTTCTTCGCAGGTTTCTGCTTCCTCTACGACCCGTTCGGGATGAAGGACTACTACCAAGTAGGCGGGATGAGTTTCGGCTTCCATTTCCTGATGCTCGCCTGCATCCTGCTCGCGATCCTCGCGCTGACTCGCCTGGTTTTCAGCGCCCTCTACAAGCACATTCCCTTCAAATGGTGGCACTATGTAGTATGGTGCATCGGGGAGACTTTCGTCTTCGCCTGTTTCATGGCGATGTACACGACGCTCTTCTATGCCGGGCAGTACAACTACTTCGTCGTCCTGTCCAGGAGTTTCAAGTTCGCCTACCTCATCCTGATCTATCCCTACCTGTTCCTCTGCATGATGCAGGTCATCCTCAACAAGGACGCCGACCTCAACGCCGAGCCGGCGGAGACCCTGGTCAAGTTCTATGACGAACACAAGCGGCTCAAGCTCACCATCGACCCCTCGGCGATCATCTGCATCCAGGCCGACGCCAACTACATCATCCTGCGCTACATGGACGCCGACCGCATCAAGGAATTCATGCTGCGCGCTTCGATGAAAAGCGTCGAGCACACGGTCGAGGGCCACGGACTGGTCCGCTGCCACCGCTCCTACTTCGTCAATCCCCGCTACGTCAAGATGCTCAGCAAGAACCGCGAAGGGATGATCACGGCAGAACTGCTGCACCCGGAGGTGGCTTCCATCCCGGTCAGCAAGCAGTTCTACCAGAAACTGTCAGAATTGCTGTAGCGGCGCCGAGGGGGCGAAGCCGGGCGGGAAGAAGCCCGGGAAGCGGAACGGCTCCGGCTCGCGCAGCAGCTCCTCCATCTCGCTGGCCCCGACCTTGCCCTGGGGCTTGAAGGCCGTCGAATTCATATAATCCAGCAGGCTCCGGCGCAGGGTCTGCACGTCCGAGCGCTCCGACGGCTCCTCTCCGAGCAGGTCCATCGCGCTGAGCAGCAGGCGTCCGCTCTCGCACTGGGCCTCGAAGATATAGGCCAGGTGGCGGTTCTGCGTGAAGTTGTCCACAGCCTCCACGATGGTCCCCACCTGCGGCAGCGCATCGATGTTCAGGGCCTTGGAATGCTTGGTCAGGTACCACCACTGCCAGTCGCTGTGCATCGCGGTCGGGAACTCCGCGAGCGCGGGGTGGGCGGGATCGCACAGGATGCCCATCGTGCCGGCCTCGCGCGGGAAGAAGGCGGGGCTCCAGAACACGGGCACGAACTTGCCGGCACTGCCCCGCAGCTTGGACGGATCCGGGCTCAGCAGGACGGTCCCGCCCTGCTGGAGGACCGGGAGGGCCTCCTCCCAGGTGCGTGCGAGCGTGACCTCACCGGGATCCTCCTCCACGGCGTCAGGGTACACCCAGATGTGCCAGCTGTTCTTCCACTGCGTGCCCTTCAGGCCCACTTCGAGGGTCAGCTGGGCCGCATCCGCAAAGCCCTTGAGGGGCACCTCGATGCGCTCGGTCAGCACGGAATTGCCGCCCGTGAACAGCTCCTGGTCCTTGAAGACGCCGGAGGCCACGGTCTTGGAGCCGTCGGTCAGGCTCCAGACCACGTCGGCCGTCAGGTCCTTCGGACCGTAATTGGCAATCTCCACGCTGGCCGTGAACAACTCGTCCTCCGCCCACCAGGGCTTGGAGAAACGCGCCAGCGGCGTCACGGGAGCGCAGGCCTGGCGGAACCATTCCGGGCTCACCAGCCCCTTGTTGTCCCAGAAGGCATCCACGAGCCCCACCAGGGCCGTGGACTGGCCGCTGAAGTCCTGCAGGCCCAGCAGTTGGAAGCCGCTCAGGCGTGGGGTGCGCAGCGCGCGCTCGACCTCCTCCTTGTAGAGGATGGCGCCCAGCCGGCCGGAAGCCATCGTCCAATCCTCCGCCTTGTCCAGCAAGCCCTTGGATTCCATGATGTTGCGCAGGCCCTTGAAGTTCAAGGGATCCAGCACGCCCGTGTACTTGCTGATTTCGGACAGGTGCGGATACACGGCATACTGCCCCACCTCGTGGGAGATCATCGGCAGGTCGAAGTCGGCCGTGTACGGGGAGAAGTCGCTCCGGAAGTCCGGGGACTGGCTGTCCAGGTAGTCCTGGCCGCGGATCTGGCCGATGTAGGTGCGGGAGGCCACGTAGAACTGGTCCTCGGGCTCGGGGTAGCCCTTATGGCCCGTCCCCATCGAGTACGTGGAGTTGGAATAGATGTGGCGCGGGTCCGCCTTCTTCATATAGCGCAGCATCTCGTTGAGCCAGTCGTAGCCACGGTCCAGCTCGTTGCCGCAGGTCAGCATGCAGAAGGACGGATGGTTGCCGTAGATGGCGATGATGCGGTCGTATTCCGACTTGAGGAAATGGTTCATCTCCGGCTGCCCGATGTTGCGGGCCCAGTCGGGCAGCTCCACCTGAAGGTAGAGGCCCAGGCGGTCCGCCACGCGGAATGCGGCGTCAGGCGGGCACCAGGAGTGGAAACGGATATGGTTCAGGCCCCATTCCTGGCAGACCTTGAACTCCTTCTCCCAGCCCTTCTCGTCGAGGGGCGGCGTGCCGGTCAGCGGGTAGATGCAGCAGTTGAGCGTGCCGCGCAGGAAAATCCGGCGGCCGTTGACTTCGATATGGTCCCCGGCCCGCACGAAGTCGCGCAGGCCGAACTGCACCGCGCGGAAGTCCTCGCCGCAGCGCACGAACAGGGTCTGCAGGTTCGGGGAGAACTCGTCCCAGAGCTTGGCGTCCTTGCAATCCAGGGTATATTCGACCACCGTCGTGTCGCCCTGCAGGGCCACCTCCTGGCGGGAGGCGGCGCCGCGCGGCTTGTAGACCAGCGCGACCTTGGCGGCCTTGGGGTCGTGGCGCACCAGCACGGTGCGCACCCGCGCCTTCCGGGCCGCGGCGTCGGGATACACGTCCACCTGCGCGATCTCCACCGGCTCCAGCGCCGTCAGGGAGATCTCGCCAAGCACGCCGTTCCAGATGATCTGGGTGTCGTTGGTGTAGGCGTGGGCCAGCAGCGAGGGGTTCACGTTGTAGCGCTGGCGGTTGTCGATGCGCAGCATCAGCTCGTGCCTGCCGGCGGACAGGCCCTCCGGGATCAGATAGCGGTGCGGCGTGGTCAGGCTCTCCTCGGCGCCGGCCACCGGCTTGCCGTCCACCCAGACGGCGCTGGTCCAGATCACGCGCTCGAGCTTGAGGGCGAGCGGCTTGCCGGCCATCGCCGCCGGGACCGTGATGTCGCGCTTGTAGAAGGCAGCGCCGATGAAGGAATGCTTGCGCGTCAGGCGCTGGATCTGCGGGCCGGTGATGGCGGGCTCCAGCGTGTTCGGCGTCCCCAGGCCGGCGTCGTCGGTCGTACCGGGCAGGTGCATCGGCTGGAAGGTGGCCAGGCTGTCCAGGCTCACCTGCCAGGTGCCGGACAGATCCAGGGAATTGTGCCGCGGCGTACAGGAGACGGCCAGCAGCACGAGGGCGGAAAGGAGAATGGTCAGACGTTTCATATCTTCAAAGTTAGGTTTTTATCGCAAAAAACTCAAGAAAAATTTGGAGAATTCGAAAGATTGGCCTACCTTTGCCATCCCAAAACGGAGGACTCGTTAGCTCAGTTGGTAGAGCACAACACTTTTAATGTTGGGGTCTCGGGTTCGAGCCCCGAACGGGTCACGAAAGTGGACGAGTTTTTTCGTTTGACAATACTGCTTCCTTAGCTCAGTTGGTAGAGCACCTGACTCTTAATCAGGGTGTCTAGGGTTCGAGCCCCTAAGGGAGCACAAAAATAGCCTTTCAGCGTTGCTGAGAGGCTATTTTTGTGCTCCCGGTCCCCTATGACTGGGGGCCGTATCCCCCAGACCCCCTGCGTCGCTGCGCTCCGAATCGGCCTCAGCGATGCTGGGGCGCTTTTGCGTGCTCCCGGTTCCGTCCTCAAAAACGCCCAGGTGTAAGGATAAGTCGTGCATAACGTCCGGAAAAAGCAGACGTTATGCACGTTTTCGGCCATTTTCGGCCACAACGTCCCGGATTTCCGGACGTTGTGCACAGTAAGGCTCGCCAGGTGTCGGCGGGGGTCCACCGTCTGGACCCTCACCCGCAAAACAGCCCCCAGACGGGGTGAGAATGTGGTCCAGGCGCCCCCGTAGTTGACCTGCCAGACCTTCGTGCCGTCCAGCTTGTAGCAGGTCAGCAGCTCCCCCTTCTCGTCCTCGGTGAGACCGGCCGTGTAGATGAAACCGTCGCTCACCAGGGCGCTGGAATTGCCCTTGCCGGCATCGTTGACCACCCACAGCTTCTCAGGGCGGCCGGCAGGCCACTCCTTGAGGAGATTCTTCTCGGCAGGATAGATGCCGCAATGGTTGACACCCCGGAAAGTAACCAGCTGGGCGTGGGCACCCACAGTGAAGAGCACGAGGAAGAGAAAGGACAGGAAACGTTTCATATCTTACGGCAATAATTGGAGTTACACGATCTGCAGAAGCCAGAGATAAACAATGGTTTTCTTAATTGCAATGCGTGTCCGCCCAAACGGGTTTTTTCGTATCTTTGTTTTTACTGAACACGCAAGCCGGATCCAATGAAAAAGTCCGTCATCACCGCCCTGCTCCTGCTGCTCGGCGCCCTGTGCGCCGGCCCCTTGCGCGCAGAAGGCAACTACTACTTCAAGACGCTCAACGTCCAGAGCGGACTGTCGCAGAATACAGTCAACGCCATCCTGCAGGACCGCCAGGGCTATATGTGGTTCGGCACCAAGGACGGGCTGAACCGCTACGACGGCACCCGTTTCCGGATCTTCAAGCATTCCCCGGAAGGGAGCGGCCTGTCGAGCAACTTCATCACCGCCCTCTGCGAAGACGCGGACGGCAACATCTGGATCGGGACCGACGCCGGGCTGGACATCTACACCCCGCTGACGGAGTCGTTCCGGAGCGTCCCGCTCGGGAGTGCGGACGACAATGCCCGGGCGGACGTCAGCCTGGTCTGTGCGGACCCGCAGGGCCACGTCTGGGTGGCCGTGGAGTCCGCCGGCATCTACCGTTTCGAGGGTGCGGACAGCGCCCCGGTGCACTTCTCCGTCCAGGACCGCCCGATGCTCTCCAGCGTCTCCTCGATGGTCTTCGACCAGAACGGAACGATGTGGCTGGGCTGCTACGGGAGCGGCCTCTACTGCTCCGACGACGGCCTGCAGACGGTGACGCCCTACCGGGAGCGCGGCACCGGCCGGGAGCCGCTGCGGGACGAACTGGTCACCAGCCTCGTGGCCGAGCAGTACAACAACCTGGTCATCGGCTCGCTCAAGAGCGGGGTCTGGAATCTCAACCTCACGTCCGGCAGGCTGGAGAACCTCCTCGGCCAGGACCGGAACGGCGGCGCCGTCCGCTGCCGGGAGCTCCTGGTCACGAGCGACCGGCAGCTGCTGGCCGGCACGGAATCCGGCCTGTTCGTCCACGACCTCCAGACGGGGCGGACCGCCCACCTGCGCAGTTCGTACTACGATCCCCTGTCCATGGCCGCCAACTCCGTCTACGCTATGTGCGAGGACTACGAAGGCGGGGTCTGGATCGGCACCTACTTCGGCGGCGTCAACTACTACTCCCCCTCCTTCGCCTCCTTCCAGAAGTACTATCCGGAGAGCGGCCGGGACGACATGCTGGGCAAGCGCATCCGGGAGATCCGCCAGGACGCCCGCGGCATCCTCTGGATCGGGACGGAAGACGGCGGGCTCCACCGCTTCCAGCCCGGTGCGCGGCGCTTCTCGCAGCTCAAGCCGTGGCTGGAATTCAACAACGTCCACGGCCTGTGCCTGATCGGGGACGATCTCTGGGTGGGGACCATCGCCCGCGGGCTGCGCATCATCGACACCCGCACCGGGGCCATCCGCAAGCGCTACGAGAACGCCGAAGGACACCGCATCCTCAACGACAACAACATCTACGCGGTCTTCTGCACCAAGGCGCGCGAGATCTTCCTGGGCACGCAGTACGGCCTGATGAAGTACGATCCCGAGAAGGACTCCTTCGACGACATCCCCACCCTCAAGGGCAAGCACGTCTACGACATCAACGAAGACGTCCACGGCAACCTGTGGGTGGCCACCTACGCCGACGGGGCCTGGCGCTACGACGTCCGCGAAGGGAAATGGCAGCAGTACCGGCACCGTGCCGGAAACCCGTCCAGCCTCCCCTACGACATCGTGATCAGCATCTTCCCCGATTCCCAGGGGCGCGTCTGGCTGACGACCCAGGGCGGCGGATGCTGCCGTTACGACGAGCAGGCCGACGCCTTCGTGAGCTACTCGGCCGCCGACGGCCTGCCCGACGAGATCGTCTACCAGATCGTCGAGGACAGGTCCGGCAAGCTCTGGATGACGACGGGCAAGGGCCTGGTGCGCTTCGACCCCGAGGCCGGCGCGGCCCTGGCGCTGTATACCACCGACAACGGCCTGCTCAGCGACCAGTTCAACTACAAGTCCTCGCTGCTCGCCCGCGACGGCAGGATCTACCTGGGCAGCATCCAGGGCCTGGTAGCCTTCCAGCCGGACGACCTGCGCGAGCCCAAGGCCGGGCCGACCCTGATCCTGTCCGACTTCACCCTGCTCGGCCAGGAGGTCCGGCCCGGCCCGGATTCCCCGCTGTCCAGGAGCATCTCCTACACCCGGGACCTCACCCTCCAGGCCAGCCAGAACACCTTCTCCTTCCGGATCGTCGCCCCGAACTACACCTCCCCGCAGGCCAAGCCCATCGAGTATATGCTGGAGGGCTACGACAACCTCTGGCAGAGCGACGGCGCCAGCCCCGTCGCCTCCTACTCCAACCTGCCTCCGGGGCGCTACACCCTGCGCGCCCGGCTGCAGACCCGGATGTCCGGTCCCTCCGACGACGATGCCAGCCTGGCCCTGGGCATCGTCATCCGCCCGCCGTTCTACCTCTCGCCCTGGGCCCTCTTCTTCTACTTCCTGTCCGCCCTGACGCTGCTCTGGTTCACCATCTCGGGCATCCACAAACGCAACACGGCGCGGTACAACCACCAGGTCGAGCAGATCGAAGCGGAGAAGGAGCGCGCCATCTACGACTCCAAGATCGAGTTCTTCACCAACATCGCCCACGAGATCCGTACCCCGCTCACCCTGATCAACGGGCCGCTGGAGAGCATCCTGGGCCACGAAGGCCTGGACAGGGAGGTCCGCGAAGACCTGGGCATCATGAAGCGCAACACCGAGCGCCTGGTCGACCTGACCAACCAGCTGCTCGACTTCAACAAGATGGAGAGCCGCAACTACACGCTGACCTTCACCACCTGCAACGTCTCGGCGATCCTGCGCGACACCCTCGCCCGCTTCTCCGGCCTGGCCCGGCAGAGCGGCATCCGGCTGGACCTCGACGCACCGGAGGAAGACCTCTACGCCGACATCGGCGAGGAGGCCTTCACCAAGATCATCAGCAACCTGGTCAACAACGGCACCAAGTACGCCGCCACCTATCTCAAGGTGGCGCTGGAGCCGCTCACCGACCAGGACTCCTTCCGGATCACCACGGAGAACGACGGCAACGTAGTCCCGGACGCGATGAAGGAAGACATCTTCAAGCCCTTCGTCCGCTTCCGCGAGAGCGGTGGGGACAAGATTACGACCGGGACCGGACTCGGCCTGGGCCTGTCCCGCTCCCTCGCCGCCCTGCACGGCGGGTCGCTGGTGATGGCCCCGGGCACGGAGCTCAACATCTTCATCCTGACCCTGCCCCTCCGCCAGGCCACGGCCGCGCCGGCCCCGGAAGCCGGTCCGGCAGCCGGCGCGGAGGATGACCCCGTCCCGGTCCCCGAAGGCCGCAAACGGGTGCTGGTCGTCGACGACGACGCCGAGCTGCTCGCCTTCATCGGCAGCCAGCTGCGCAAGGAATACACGGTCTACACGGCGGACAACGGGAACGCGGCGCTGGAGATCCTGGACGAGCAGGACATCAACCTGGTGATCAGTGACGTGATGATGGCCGGCATCGACGGCTTCACCCTCTGCAACGCGATCAAGTCGAACATCAAGTTCAGCCACATCCCCGTGATCCTGCTCACCGCCAAGACCAACCTGCAGGCCAAGATCGAGGGGATGGAAGCCGGCGCCGACAGCTACCTGGAGAAGCCTTTCTCGATCAAATACCTCAAGGCCTGCATCTTCAACCTGCTGGAGAACCGGGAGAAACTCCGCCGGATCTTCGCCCAGTCCCCCTTCACCGAGACCGACGTGCTCGCCCTCTCCAAGGCGGACGAAGGCTTCATGGCGCACCTGGACCGGGTCATCGAAGCCAACTACGCCAACTCGGGCTTCACGATGGAGGATATGGCCAAAGAGTTCAACATGAGCCGGGCCAGCTTCTACCGCAAGATCAACGGCGTGCTGGACATGAGCCCCAACGACTACCTCCGCTTCGTGCGGCTCAAGAAGGCCGCCCAGCTCTTCCGGCAGGACGCCGTCCGGGTCAACGAAGCCTGCTACCTGGTCGGATTCAACTCCCCCTCCTACTTCGCCAAGTGCTTCCAGAAGCAGTTCGGCATATCACCAAAAGACTTCCTGGAGAAGAGTCTCCAGGAAGCCGGTAAGAAACATTGACGGGACCCGCCGTCAGTGCAGGGTCGGAGTCCAGTCCCTGTATGTGTAGAACGCCTGCTTGCGCTCCCCCTTCTCGGAGTACAGCCCCTTGCGGTTGAAGTCGTCCTGGATGCCGGGCAGGAAGCGGCGCGGGGAGCGGAAGTCCTTGAGGATCCAGGGCGAGACGCCCGCGAGGGCGTCGATCCGCTCCAGCATCCCGATGTTCTTCTGGTAGAGGTAGTCCTGATACTCCTCGGTGAAGCGCTCCGTGCGGTCGCCGTGCAGGCCGAACTTGGCCCCGCCGCCGAGCTCCGTGATGACCACGGGCTTCTCCACGGGGAAGGTCCACCGCACCCGGTCGCACTTGTCGCTGTCGCCGTCGTACCAGCCGACATATTGGTTGAAACTGATGATGTCGGTATACTCCAGCAGTTCGTCGTTGACCGTCAGCGTGGCTTCGTCCAGGTTCTCCTTCTCCATCGCGGCGCTGACCAGGCGCGTGCCGTCCAACTCGCGGGCCTTGGCGATGAGCTTGCGCAGGAACTCCAGACGGGCCGGCAGGCGGGGCGTCTCGTTGGCCACGGACCAGATGATCACGTTCGCGCGGTTGCGGTCGCGGATGATCATGTCCGTGAGCTGGTGCTCTGCATTGGTGTAGGTCGCGGGATTCTCCCACTGGATGGTCCAGTAGACGGGAATCTCATCCCAGACCAGCAGGCCCATCTCCTCGGCGGTGCGCACCATCGCCTCGTTGTGCGGGTAATGCGCCAGGCGCACGAAGTTGCAGCCCAGCTCCTTGGCCCATCCGAGCAGGATGCGGGCATCCGCCTCGCCGTTGGCCCGGCCGCTGGGCGGGGCCGGGATTTCCTCGTGGATCGAGATGCCCTTGCAGAAGATGGGCTCCCCGTTCAGCAGGATGCGCGTCCCCTGCGTCTCGATGGTCCGGAAGCCGATCCGGTCCCG
The DNA here is from genome assembly GCA_017428725.1 of Bacteroidales bacterium. Classification (GTDB taxonomy): domain Bacteria; phylum Bacteroidota; class Bacteroidia; order Bacteroidales; family UBA932; genus Cryptobacteroides. The sequence goes on from JAFRQH010000003.1 coordinate 91,760, forward strand.
GACTTCGTCGGTCTCCGAGGAGATCCGCACGTCATAGAGCTTCGGATCGGACGGGCTCCAGCACTGCGGCTTCGCCGCCACGCGGAAGGCGGCCTTGCCGGAGGCGTCGGCCGTCATCGGCTCGTGGATGCCCAGCTCGTCGATGTCCAGCGAGACCCGCTGGGCCGGCGCCGGGCCGTCCAGCTGGACCCAGCCCTCGATGCTGCTCCGGTCCTTGGACAGCTGGACGCTGTATTCCCGGATGAAGGTCTCGGGGACGGTGACCAGGTAGACGTCGCGCGTGATCCCGCCGTAGTTCCACCAGTCGGAATTGACAGTCGGGACCCCTTCGAACATCCGCTTGTTGTCCACCTTCACGATCACGGCGTTCTCGCCGGAGCGGACCTGGTCCGTGATCTCGATGTTGAAGGGCGTGTATCCGCCCAGGTGCTTGGCGACGGGATGGCCGTTCAGGCCCACGACCGCCTCGTAGTTGGCTGCCCCGAAATACAGGAAGGTCCGAGTCCCGGGCCGGGGCGAGGCCTGGAACTTCTGCCGGTACCAGACCGTCCCCTCATAGAGGTACAACTCCGGGCGCTGGGTGTTCCAGTCGCCGGGGACCCGCAGTTCGGACGCCGTGTCGAAGTCGTATTCGACCAGCTTGGTCCGGTCGGCGTGGAAACTCCGGTCGGCGAAGAAGGTCTCGGCGTCCGGCATCGGGTTGCGGCGGTAATCGTAATACCCCGTCTCATACTGGTCGATGAAAGCCTTCCAGTTGCCGTCCAGGGACACCTTCTCCCGGCTGCCGACATTCTGGATCTGGGCGGAGAGCCCGAAACAGCCGTCGTCCGCAGGCGGGACGGGATCCGCCTGCTGCGCACAGGAGACGCCCAGGACGAGCAGGCAGGAAAAGGCCAGATAGATGATTCGTTTCATGATTCCATGGTTTTGATCAAAGGATAGCGGCACCTTTGGCACCGCTATCCCGGCGAGCCAAGAAACCCAACCATTAAGTTTAACCAAAAATCTAGAAATCTATGTATTTCTTGGCGAATTCGAAGAAAGCGGGCCAGTCCGGCGCATCCGTGTGGCCGCCGTTGTGGTAGCGGTATCCAAGGTCTCCCTCGATGTAGGCCTTGTCCACCTGCGGCTTGTCGTCCTTCATCACCAGGCCGGTACGACCCAGCAGCTCATAGGCGGGCGAGGCCGCCGCGGCCGTCAGGTAGATGCCGTAGGGGTCGGACCACTGGCTGGTCGTGCCGCCGTTGAAGAAGACGGGACGCGGCGCGCACAGGGCCACGATGGAGTGTGCGTCCACCGGACAGAGCTCCACCTTGCGCGGCAGGTACTTGCCGGGGAGGAGCGGGCCGCACCATTTGAGGAAGTTGCCCGCCATCCAGTGGTACTCGGACGGGGTGGCGGAATTCTCCAGGTCCTGCCCCCAGTGGCGCCGGTTCATCTTGGTCCCCAGGCTGCCGGCATCGCTCGGGAAGCCGATGCTGATGCGGTCGTCGCAGGCCATCGCGTAGAGCGCCGTCTTGCCGTAGCGGGAGTGACCGCCCAGGCCGATGCCCTTCGGGTCAATGCGCGGGTCGGTCAGCAGGAAGTCGATCAGGCGGCTGATCCCCCAGGACCAGGCTCCGATGGAGCCCCAGTCGGAGGGTTTGCGCCAATTGCCCTTGTTGACCAGGCCGATCAGGTAGTCGGTCAGCGAGGCGCCGTTGTCGGGCTGGAGATTGTTGGGATTGAAGATGCACAGGCCCCAGCCCTGCTGGCTCATGATGCTCCAGTACTGGTCGATGGCCATATCCCAGGAGATCAGGATCATCACCGGCACGGGCTTGGTCGTGCCCTTGGGCAGGCGCAGGGTCGCGGACACGGTCGGGGCGTTCTTGATGGCGGGATAGGACGAGCAGTCAATCTCGCCCAGGATGTTGACCTGGGTGAACTCACGCCCGGCCTTCTTGCCGTCGAACTCCATCGACTTGAAAGTCACGGCGGGGAGTTTCTCCTTGGCGGGGAAGAAGCCGAACAGGCTCTCCTGCACGTCCTTGAGGATTTCGGGGCGGCGCAGCCGCCACCAGTCCTCCGCCGTGCGGATCTCCCGGCCGTTGTCCATCCGGGTCAGCGAGATGGGCGTGTAGCTGCCCACGCGCCAGGGCTCTTTGCCCGGGAAGAAGCCGGCCTCCGTGTCGTCGTAGTTGTCCCACAGGCCGAACAGCGAGCGGTTGAGGTCGTGGCCGTTGTACATATATCGTCCCTCCGGGTTGTCGGGGTTCTGGACCACGGAACCGGCGGGACGGTTCGGGTCGACGGCCCTGGGGACCAGGTCGGGCAGTTTGATGTGCATCTGCTGCAGCATCTGCTGGAAGTCCATATCGTTGGTCACCACCTGCGGCGGGAAGGCCGGGATGCGCTCCTGGGCTGCCGCCAGCACGGGCAGCGCCGCCAGGATGAGGATCCAAATGATTCGTTTCATATCGCTGTGCTTGTTAGAGTGTCAATTTGTTCTGGCCGGCGTGGAGCGGCGTCTCCTTGCCCTGCCAGCAGAAAGTACCGGTCACGCCGGCCGGAAGGGTGATCTCCGCCTGCAGCCTACGTCCGAGCTTGTAGCTGACCGAGATCTCCCCGGCGGGATGCGGCATCGTGCCGCCGATCTCGCGGATCTGCCCGAGGAACGGGCGGATGACGACCTGCTTGAAGCCGGGCGCTGCGCTGTCGATGCCGAGGATCGTGCGGTAGAACTCGATGTTGGGGCTGGACCCCCAGGCGTGGCAGTCCGAGCGGGTGTTCTCCACGTTGGAGGTCTCCCCCCACGTGGTCATCCCGAGCTCCAGGTTGCGGCGCCACACGTCCAGCCAGGACAGGTAGGCGTCGCCCAGGCCGGCCCGCACCATCGCCTCGTGCGTGTAGTACTTGAAGTAGAGCGTAGCCTGCGTGAGCGTGGCGTCATCCTGGATCTGCAGGGCGATGCGCCGGGCGTCCTCACCCGTCACCAGGCCGGTCAGGATGGCCAGCGCATTGGCATGTTGGGAGTACACGTTCTTGTCCACGGTGTCCGCGAAGCGGCCCTTGGCGGCATCCCAGTAGCGGGCGCGGATGGTCGCGGCGAGCTGCTCCGCGCGCTCGCGGTAACGCCGCACGTAGTCCCCCATCCCGAAAGTCTCCTCCAGCTCTGCCGCCATCTGGTAGGTCAGCAGCAGGTGCAGGTCCAGCACGGCGGAGCCGCCGTCGGAGCCGACGGGGCTCATCCCGCGCATGAATCCCATCGCCCAGTCCACGAAGGCCCAGTTGGGGAGGTTTCGGATGGAGCCGCCCTCATCGGTGAAACGGATGAAGTAGTCGAGCACCTGGCGGGAGCCCGAGATCTTCTCGCGCAGGAAATCCGGATCGTCCACGTACATCATGTAGTCGTGGAGCATCCAGATGTAGGCCATCGAATAGGTGGGGATGATCTGCGGGTTGACGGACGGGTAGCGGCTCTGCGTGATGCCCTCCGGCTGGCGGGAATGGTCCAGCTGGTCGAGCAGGCTCTTCAGCAGGCGGGGATCCCCGGCGTTGAACAGGGACACCAGTTCCTGGATGCGGGCGTCGCCGCCGTACTGGAGCTGCTCATAGTACGGGCAGTCCATATACGTCTCCACGGCGCACAGGCGGGCGGTCCGCCAGCCCACTTCGAGGATGCGCTGCATCGTCTCGTCCGGGGTGTCCAGGTGGGCGCGCATCACGAACGGGAAGCCCACGAAGGTGCTGCGGATGTCCGCGATCTCCAGGGGCTCGTCCTGCGTCTCCACCTCCACGTTGACATAGCGGAAGGTCCGGTAGAACGAGGCCGTGTACTCCTGGCCGCGGCTGCCGTCGGCGATCAGCACGTCCGTGCGGCCGCCGATGCGCTTGCCCTCGATCTCGTCGCGGTTGCCCTTCGAGAAACGGTTGTCGGTCAGGGCCTCGGCGTAGGTCAGCAGGACCCGGGCGCCCTTGCCGCCGTTCAGGATGACGGTCGGGAAGGCGTTGGTCAGCACCTTGTTGTCCAGCAGGAAGCTGGCCTTGGTGTTGGCCGGGACGGTGATGGCAGCGGCCGCCTGCGGGAAGGCCGCAGGGATGCGGACGCCCTCGGAGCGGCGCACCGCGAAGAAGCGCTGCGGGGTCCGCTCCATCTGCGGGAGCGGCGAGGGGGTCAGGCGCCAGGTCTTGCCGACGTCGATCCCGACGGTCAGCTTCGGCGTACCGGGGCTGATCTGGCGGGGATCCTGCCAGCCGGAGGCGTCGAAGCCCGGCTCCATCCAGCCCTTCTCGCGCAGCGCCATGTCGACCTGTTCGTCCGGGGAGACGACCGAATAGCCGAACACGCGGCCGGCGGTCGAGACCGTATAGGCCTTGTCCTGGACGCACTTCCAGCCCGCCCCCGTGTTCAGCACGGCGGAGGCTTCGGTCGTCCCCTGCAGGATGAAGGCCGTGCGGAGCGTGAACTGCGCCTCGGCGCGTCCCGGCCCCTCGTTCCAAACCTTGGCCGCGACGACGTTGCGCCCGGTCTTCAGGTACGGAGCCAGGTCCACATCCTCGAAATTCCAGTGCTCGATGTCGCAGCGGGCCGGCCCCAGGGAGACCAGTTCGCCGTTGACATAGAGTTTGTAGCGATTGTCGGCCGACACCCAAACGGGGAATTCCGCCGGCTTGGCGGCCAGGTCCAGGTCCTTCCGAAAGAGGTAGACTCCGTAGGCCTGCGGGTCACAGCCGGGCACTTCCACCCAGCGGGCATCCCACTGCCGGCGCAGCAGCGGGGAAACGTCCGGTCCGGCAAAGGATGCCGGACCAGACAGAAGGCACAGGGCAACGAGTGCCTGTTTCCACAGATGATTCATAAGACCAGACTATTTCCAACCCGGGTTCTGCTCCATCGGAGCGCCGGTGTTGAGGTCGATGATGTCCTGCGGGATCGGCCACAGATCCCACGCGATCGGGGTGCTGTAGGTCGGATAGTCCTGCCAGTACATCGCGTGGTCGTAGATGCGCTGCTTCCACACCTGCGGCTCCATCCGCAGGAAGGTGAACCAGCGGCCTTCCTCGAAGATCAACTCACGGATGCGCTCGTCCAGAATGACGTTGATGTCCATCTCGTCCGCCGTGAACATCGTGGAGCAGTTCGCGCGCGTACGGAGAGCGTTCACCGCAGCTGCCGCGCCGGCCTTGTCCCCGCTCCGGAGCTTGGCCTCGGCCAGCAACAGGTACGTCTCGGCCGAACGGATGGCATAGGCGTCGGAGGAGTAGTTCATATGGAACATATCGGTGTCGCGGTAGCTCCAGTCATCCAGCGGCTGGAGTTTGGCGAACATCGGGAAGTACTTGGAGATGTTGGCGGGATTGGGGTCGAGCATCTCGCGCGTGACCGGCTTGTTGAACATGCTGTGCTTCTGGTCGAAGCAGATGAAATCGCGGCGCACGGTGACTTCCGCCTGGTAGCGGAGGTCGTCCGGATCCGTCCACACATCATAACCGGCATAGTTGGTCGGGCCGACCTCGGCGATGCCGAAACCGCCGACATAGGCGCTGAAGCTGCCGCCGTAGACCGGATGGGGGGTACCCTTCCAGGGACCTGCCGCAGCGCCCGGTTCCACATACTCCGGAGCCCAGTTCAGGTCGCGGGCGACCATGCCCATCTGCATCACGGAGATCACGCTGCCGCCGTATTCGTCGCTCTGCTCGTAAGTCGGGGTCTCGATGACCCAGATGGCCTCGGTATTGCCTGCGCTGCGGTCGAAATTGCCGGCGGTGAACAGGTCGGAGACCACGGAGCCGTTCGGGAAGTAGGTCGGGATGCCGTGGTAGCTGCCGGCGTCCGCCGGGTTGGCGCGCACGCCGAAACGCTTTGTCATCAGCGGGTGCAGGTCGATGACGCTCTGGGCGTAGTTCGCCGCCTTGGTGTAGCAATCCGACTTGCCGGTCAGCACGCCCATGGCCAGGTAGGCCTCGGCCAGCATATGACCGGCAGCGCCCTTGGCCACCTTGCCATCCATCGAAGGATAGTTGGCCAGGCCGTTATAGGCCAGCTCCAGCTCGTCGATGGCGAACTGATAAGTCTCCTCGCGGGAAGCCCGGACATAGTCGTCGTGGTTGGCTTCGTCATACGCCTTCACGATCGGCACGCCGCCGAACAGCTCGCCCAGGCGCAGGTAGCACAGCCCGCGGAAGAAGTGGGCCTCGCCGCTGACATTGTTGCGGTGCTTCTCGTCCGCCCACTGGATCGTCTCGGACTCGCATCCGCGCAGGGCCAGGTTGGCGAAGCTCAGGACTTTGTAGAGCTCGCTCCAGACCTGGGAGATACTGCCGCTGGTCGTCGTCCAGTGGCCGGAACTGAAGTTCGACCAGCCGACGCCGTTGCTGCGGAAATAAGGCTGGTCCATGATGTCCGTGCCGAAGTTCTTGTAGTGGAACATGATGTTCCATCCGGTGTTGGCGTACCAGTTGTAGAGGCTGCTATAGCACAACGTCAGCTGGTTAGTGATCTGGTCGCTGGTCTCGAAAGCGTTGTCTATGGTGTACATCGCCTTCGGATGCTCTTCCAGGAACAGGTTGTCGTTGCAAGCCTGCAGCATCATCAGCGCGGCTGCAAAAACGGAGATATAGTGAATCGCTTTCATTGTCTTTAGAATTTGAGGTTGAGACCGAACGTAACCGACCTGGGGAGCTGGGGCGAGGAATAGCTCCTGACCTCAGGATCGCTGAACTGCCACTCGGGAGCCCAGAAGAAGACGTTGGACGCCGAGACATAGAGGCGCAGGCCGCTGATGCCGACCTTGCCGATCAGGCGCGCCGGGAAGGAGTAGGACAGGTTGAGGTCCTGCAGGCGGATGAAGGTGTAGCGCTGCAGTGCCGTGAAACGGCTGTCCGTGTAGCTGTAGCTCGGATAGACATTGCTCCGGTTCTCCTGCGTCCAGTACGGGTGCTCGAGCGTGTTGTGGTAGAAGTAGGAATCCTCCGTCAGGTAGGCGCTGTTGTTGCGCGCAAAGCCATACTCGCCGCCGGCAAACACGCCGTTGAACAGCATGTAGAGGCTCAGGCCCTTCCAGGTGACCGTGTGGCTCATACTGAGGCGGAAATTCTCCTTGCTGAAGCCCAGGATCTTGCGGTCTTCGTCGGTCAGCTTGCCGTCCCCGTTGAGGTCCCGGTACTTGGCGTCGCCGGCCTTGGCGGTGAGGTTGCTCATGTAGTTCTCCTCGCCGGGCTGGACGATGCCGTCCCATACATAGCCGTAGATGGCGCCGAGGGACTTGCCGAGGAAGCGGCTGTTGGGGATGTCGTCTTCACCGTTGCCGTAGAGGTCGACCAGCTTGTTGCGGTTGAGCGAGAAGACGAGGGTGGATCCCCAGTACCAGTCCTGGTTGCGGATGATCGTGCCGTTGATGTTGGCCTCGATGCCCCAGTTGTCGATCCGGCCCATCGTGGCCTGCTGGGAGTCCATACCGGAACTCATCGGCGCGATGGTCCGCGAGAAGATCTGGTTGACGGTCTTGGACTTGTAGACGTTGACGTCGGCGGACAGGCGGCCGCGGAACATCGAGGTCTCGAAACCGCCGTTGAGGGAAGTGGTCTCCTCCCAGCCCAGGTCCGGGTTGCCGATGGAGTTGATCTTCTGGCCATAGGACACCTTGTTGTCAAAGTAATAGATGTTGCGGCCGTTGCGGCCCATCGACACGGGAGACAGCGTACTGTAGGCCGAGATGGACTGGTTGCCGTTCTTTCCCCAGGAGAGCTTCAGCTTGAGGTCGTCCAGGAAGCTGACACCCTTCATGAAGTTCTCGCGGCCGAGGCTCCACGCCACACCCACGGACGGGAAGATACCCCACTTCTTGTTCTCGCCGAACACGGAGGCGCCGTCGCGGCGGACCGCCGCATTGAGGTGGTATTTGTCGGCGTAGGAGTAGTTCAGACGGGCCAGGTAACCGATGTTGGCCGTCCGGACGTTGGTGATGGAGTTGATCTTCTGGACCTCGGCGTTCGGGAGGCCGTACACGCCGAGGATCGTGTTGCCGACTCCGGTGAAATCGGATCCAGTCATCGTCTTGCCCTCGGAGACGGATTCATCCCGGGTGTAGACCAGGGTGGCATTGACGTAGTGCGCACCGAATGTCCGGTTGTAGGTCAGGATGTTGTCCAGGACCCAGGTGTTGGTCTTGCTCGAGGAGATGGAGCCGCTGGTGTTGATCAGCTGCTTGTTGTAGATCTCCTGCGTGTAACCGTCATCGCCGAAGTTGATGTCCGGGAAGTTGTTCTCGTGGGTGAAGGAAGTGCTCTCGGAATTCCGGCGGGTATAGGTGCCGGTGATGCGGTAGCTCAGGCCCTCGATCCAGGGGATCTTGACGTTGAGGAAGCCGCCCATCACCTGGCTGGAGCCCTTGGACTCGCTGTCCACGCCGTTGAAGGTGTTCCACAGCGGGTTGACAGTCGTGACTTCCTTGCCGTCGGGATATTTGCGCATGTTGCCGTTCTTGAGCTTCGGCTCGCCGAACGGGGACATCGTGACCGCCGTGCCGTAGGAAGGCCGCACGCCGTTGGAGCCGTTGAAGGCCAGGTTGGCGTTCGCACCGATCTCGATGTACTTGCTGACCTTGGTGCTGACCTTGATGTTCAAGGTGTTGCGCTTGTAGTTGTCGCCGTAGTAGGGACCCTGCTGGTCCCAGTGGTTGAAGGACAGGTAGTAGTTGCTGTTGTCCGTGGCGCCGGAGAAGCTCAGGGTGTAGTTCTGCAGCACGCCGGTGCGGGTCACGTAGTCCATCCAGTCGGTCAGGTTGCCGGAGTTGTAGTTGGCACGCTCCAGGTCGCTCATCCAGCTCGGATCGGCTTTCGGGTCGAGGCCGGAGCGGAGGTTCATCAGCTCCTTGTAGCCCTGTGCGCTGCGCATCCGCGGCTTGTAGCCCACGTTGCTCAGGCTCACGGACGGGGAGAACTCGATGACGGGCTTGCCCTTCTCGCCCCGCTTGGTGGTGATCATGATCACGCCGTTGGCGGCGCGGGTACCGTAGGAGGCCAGGGTGCTGGCGTCCTTCAGTACGGAGATGCTCTCGATCGTCTGCACGTCGATGTCGTTGATGCTGCCGCTGAAGATGACGCCGTCCACGACCAGCAGCGGACTGGAGTTGCCGCCGATGGACCGCTGTCCGCGGACTAGGATGGAAGGCGCGCTGCCGGCGTAGCCGTTCTGGGTGACATACACACCAGAAGCCGTACCGTTCAGCAGGTTGTAGGCGTTGGACGAAGAGACCATCGCGAGCGGAGAATCCTTCATCTCCACCTTGGCCACGGAACCCGTGAAGTTCCTGCGGGTCGTCTCACCGTAGCCGATGACGACCACCTCTTCGAGGAGTTCCTTGTCCTCCTCCAGGACGACATCCACGCGGGAGCCCGTGACGGGGATTTCCGTGGTGAGATAGCCGATACAGGAGATGACGAGCGTGGCGTCGGATTCCACCGTCAGCGAGAAACGGCCGTCCGCGCCGCTGACAGTTCCATTGGTCGTTCCTTTCTCGAAAATGCCGGCACCCGGGACGGGCTGCCCTGAGGCATCCCGGACCGTGCCGGACACAGAGATTTTGGCAGCCTGCTCGGTCGGGTTTCCCGTCGGTGCGGCAGAAGCCTGCAAAGGACCGAAAGAAAGAAAACCGGCAGTAAGAATCAGGGCGAGGACGCCCCGCGTGAGTGTTGTTAATGTGGTTTTCATCTTATATGGTTTAGAATGAATTTGGTTTCTTCTGCAATTTTACGAATTTGGGAGCGCAAGGATGCAAACTATCGTCTCAAAAAAAGAAACAATCCACTCAATCTATAAACGAGGCAGGCCCCGGAATCCGGGGCCTGCCTTCCGTCAGGATGTCTTAGAATACCAGTCCGAAGCCCAGCGTGGCGCCGAATCCGCGGTCCTGGCACCAGTGGAAACCGATCTGCAGCGGGCCCGCGACGGTCTTGCGGCCGAACTCCAGTCCTACGGCGGTCTCGCCGAAATACTGCTTGAACAGATCCTGGAAATAATAGCTGTTGCGCAGATGCGCGACCTGCAGGGACAGGTAGTTGACGTGGCTGAACTGCCAGCGGAGGTCCGCCCGGCCCATCAGGGAGAAGCGCTGCATCAGGTGGAACGAGGTCCCGTAGCCGAAGAACGGGATCTGGTACTCCATGTAGCGTCCGGCCAGCGTGCCACCGGCGGTCACCACGTGCATCAGGTTCATCATCCCGTTATAGTGCGAATTCCACCCGGCATACACCATCGGCTGGAAGGTGAAACGCTCGCTCAGCGGTATCGCGGCCGTGGCGTCGAACAGCACGGTCGCATAGTGCGGGACAGGCCCCTCGAAGAAATCTTCGGGCAAGGTCTCGTAGTCCTCCAGGTACACGGAATAGCCGCCGAAGACATAACGGCCGTTGATCCCGCCGCGGATGCCCCGGGTCGGGAAATAGCCGTCGTCCAGCGTGTCCGCCCGGAGGGTCGCGAAGACGGAATGCCAGTTGCTCTTGAAGTCGTAGTCTTTCCACCAGATGATGGGGTCCAGGTAGTTCTCATAAGGCTCGAGGTCGAACGTATAGCCCATGCGGAAATTGCCGTAGATGAAGCGGGAATCCTCCAGATAGGCATCGAAGCGCGTGTTGATGGCCTTGATCTTGGCATCCAGTCCCATATCATGGTAGGTCAGGTTCAGATAGGAAGTCCTGGTGGAGATGCCGACCGTGGGCAGGTGGCGCAGCGGTTTGTAGGCGAAATCGAAGATGGCCGTGGCGTTGTTGCCGATCTTGAGCTCCGTGGTGAAACGGGGCCCGTAGAGCTTGCGCGTGTTCAGGCCCAGGCGCAGGCTGGCATAGACCACCTCGTCGTTGTCGACGTGCACGCCGGAGCTGAACTCGTGGGTCTGGCCTTTCTGGCATTCGAAGACCAGGGTATAGGGTTCCCCGCTCCCCTCCAGGCGGTAAGTCACTGACTCGAAGGCCCTGGTGCCGTAGATCATCGCGAGGATCCGCTCGACCTCTTCGCGATTGTAGTAGCCGTCGCGCTGCAGGAACAGCGGATCGATCAGGTATTTCTGCTCATTCTCGGGGATGCCCTCGATGCGGATGTCGTGGACCAGCACATCCTGCCGGCCGATGTCGATGGCCGGCCGGCGCTTGCCCAGCGGGGCGGGCTCGCCCTGCACCCGGCGGAGGATGGCCGCGAAGGCCTCTTTGTTCTCCTTGGCCAGGGCATACCCCTGCTCGATGATGTCCGCTACGCTCTCGGAGTCGAAGGAGAGCATCGTGTAGCCGGGCAGCTCGTGCTGGAGCAGGATGTCCGTCCGCTCGCGGTTGATGGCCGCGGCGTCGGAGGACATCATCGTGATGTTCTGCTGCGCCAGGTTGGCCAGGGTGTTGAGGTCGGTCAGCGTGCGATGGACCGGCATCTCGGAGCCGATCACGATGTCCGCGCCCATCTCCCGGGCGATGTCGACCGGGAAATTGTTGCGCGTGCCGCCGTCGGTCAGAACCATGTTGTCGATACGCACCGGCCGGAAATAGAGCGGGATGGCCATCGTGGAGCGCATCGCATCCACGATGTGGCCCTCGGTCCAGTTCTTCTCCTTCATCGAGACCATATCCGTGGCCACGCAGAAGAACGGGATCGGCATCCGGTCGAACTTGATCGAATCCTGGTATCCGACCGAGACGGAGCTCAGGGTATTGCGGACGTTGTATCCGAACAGGAAGCCGTCCGGCAGGCCGAGGCCGATCTTGTTCATCACCTCCTGGCCCATGTCGGAGGTACGCGTCTTGACTTTGGAGTAGGTCGCCTCGATCTGGAGCTGGCGCTTGACGCGCTCGCTCAGGCCCTCCTTCTCATAGTGGAAGGGGATGTCGATGAAGAAGCGCTCCTTGTTGCGGCGGACCCGGTAGGTAAGATAGTCGTCCGGCACGCGGTCCGACATCATCACGGCCCAGTCGATCGCCCGGACCAGCGAGTCCAGGTAATGCTCGCCGTAGCCGAAGGAATACAGGCCGGCCACCAGGCCGCCCATACTGGTCCCGCCGATCATATCGACCGGGATTCCCAGCTCTTCCATATAACGCAGTACGCCAAGGTGCGCTAGGCCACGGGCACCGCCGCCGCCCAGCACCACGGCCACGGTGGGCCGGTACTGCCGGATCGAGTCCATCCGGGCTCGCATCCGGGTGATTGCGCGCGCATCCTCGGCGGGATCCACGCTCGGCATCACCAACCCTTCCTGGGCGAAGGCTGCCAGGGAGCAGCCCAGAAGAAGAATTGTCAAGAGTCTTTTCATCAGTCAGCAGAAACAGGTTGAATATCCATATAGTCAATATCAGGCATGGCGCCGCGGTCGTTGGCCAGGCGGACCACGTTGGTCCCGGGCTCCAGGCGCACGTCCACGGCGACGTCCTGCCAGTCCGGTGCGGCGGGCACCTCCACGACACAGGCCGGCCCGGCACCGACGGACAGGTAGATGGTCCGCTTGTCCGGCGCGAGGCAGCGCAGCGTCAGGCGGTAAGCGCCGCCCCCGGCGGAACGGACGTCCCGCCACTGCAGGTCGTTGGTGGGCTTGTAGCCCAACTGGGTCACGGCCATCCGGCCGGAACAGGCATCCACGGGCGTGTACGTGGCGGTACGGAAGGCCACGTTGTTGTAGAGCTCCTGATAGTCGCTCAGCCAGGCGGTCTCGGCTTCGTAGCGGCGGCGCTCCAGCCGACGCTCGGCAGTCAACTTATATATGCGCGTGCCGTGCGCAGGCACGTCCGCCTCCAGCCGGCCGGTCACGCTGCCGGCATCCGCACGCGCGAAGAGGTCGCGCACGGCCACGGTGCCGGCGAGCTCCAGCTCGGAGAGGTCGATCCCGATCCGCGCCGGCTCCTCGGAAGGGTTGAAGAACGCCACGGCGCGCGTGAGCCCGAAGCGCTCCTCGATGTCCTTGACCAGCACGTAGGTGCTGCCTTCGTGGGCGGCGACATAGGCCTGCAGGCCCAGCGGGTCCTGGTCCAGGGCGATCAGTTCCCGGTTGGACAGCAGGTCCAGCGTCTCGGGGCGCAGCGTGGTGAGGTCGCAGCCGATCAGCAGCGGCGAGGCCATGATGCACCACAGGCCGAAGTGCGTGCGGTCCTCCTCGGGGCTCAGCGCGCGGCCGACCTCGAGCATGTCCATGTCATTGTAGTGGCCGCCGCCGGCATAGGCGGACAGGTAGAGGCTCTGCAGGATGATGCTCCGCAGGGACCACCAGCGGTCCGTGATGTCGTGGGAGATGCGCCAGGAGGTGGCTACGTCCCGCACCCACACGCCCGGGAAATCCCAGCGGCAGACATTCAGGCGCACGTCCTTGCGGCCCGTGGCGTCGATGGCCCGCCGGATGGCGGTGTAGCGCTCCTGCGGGTCCAGGGCCAGGCGGTCGGTGTTCTGCGGGGCGTTGCCGCCGCAGAAATCCACCTTGATGAAGTCGAATCCAAGCTCCTTGAAGAAGTAGTCGGCATCCTGCTGGTCGTGGCCGTAGAAGCCCACGCCGCGGGCGATGGAGTCGCGGTCGTAGTAGTTCCCGCAGGTGTTGGTGCCGGCATCGCTGTAGATGCCGGCCTTGAGGCCCAGGCCGTGGATGTGGTCCACCACCTGCTTCATCCCGCCGGGGAAACGCGTGGGGTGGATCAGCAGCTGGCCGCTCGCGGCGTCCCGGCCGCCGAAATAGCCGTCGTCGATGTTGATGTGGTTGTAGCCGGCGTCCTTGAGGCCGGTCGCGACCATCGCGTCCGCCTGGCTCATGATGAGCGAGTCGGAGATGTGGACGCGGTAGGTGTTCCAGGAGCTCCACCCCATCGTGGGGAGGACCAGACCCTCCGGAGCGCCCGCCTGGCGGGACGGGACGCAGGCGGACAGGAGCAGGAGCGACAGCAGGGAAATCGACAATTTGTTCATATTACACAAATATAACGGAAATCTGCTGAAAAAAGCACGTTCGAGATTGCAGAACGCACCCTTTTTTCGTATTTTTACGCAAAACTAATCACATCATGACCCACCGTTTCCTGTTTTCCCTTGCCGCCCTGCTGGTCCTCGCCCTGCCCGCCGGAGCGCAGAACCGCACGGGCGAGAAGCACCCCGACTTCAAGGTCCGGGCGCAGACCGCGGCGGAGCCGATGGCCCAGGGCCCCTTCGAAGCCACGGTCGAGAGCCTGTCCGCCTACGAATGTCCCGAATGGTTCCGCGACGCCAAGTTCGGCATGTGGGCCCACTGGGGCCCGCAGTGCGAACCCGAGGACGGCGACTGGTACGCCCGCAACATGTACATCGAGAACAACGGCCAGTACCGTTACAACATCGATGCGCGGGACCACCCGTCCCGGTTCGGTTTCAAGGACTGGATCCACGAGTGGGAAGCCGAGAACTGGAATCCCGACGAACTGGTGCGGCTCTACAAGGAGGCCGGCGCGCGTTACTTCATGGCGCTGGCCAACCACCACGACAATTTCGACCTCTACAACAGCCGCTACCAGAGCTGGAATTCCGTGGCCCTGGGGCCCCGCAAGGACATCGTGGGCGGCTGGGCGGCAGCCTGCCGCCGCTACGGCCTGCCCCTGGGCGTGAGCGTCCACGCGGCGCACGCCTGGCCCTGGTACGAAGTCTCGCGGGGCAGCGACAAGCGCGGCCCGCTGGCCGGCGTGCCCTATGACGGCGTCCTCACCAAGGAGGACGGCAAGGGCACCTGGTGGGAGGGACTCGACCCGCAGGAGCTCTACGAGCAGCGCCACCCGCTGAGTCCCAACGGCCGTGCCTGGGACTGGCAGGAGGACCAGGTCACGCCCCCCGACCAGGCCTACGTGGACAAGTTCTACAACCGCACCGTCCAGCTCATCAACGACTACGACCCCGACATCATCTACTTCGACGACACCTACCTGCCGATGTGGCCGGTCTCCGACGTGGGCCTGAAGGTCGTGGCCCACGCCTACAACCACAGCGCGGCGAAGCACGCCGGCAAGCCCGAGATCGTCATCACCGGCAAGGTCCTCAACGACTGGCAGAAGCAGACCATCGTCTGGGACGTGGAGCGCGGCGCCCCCAACGACATCCAGCCCCTCCCCTGGCAGACCTGCACCTGCATCGGTTCCTGGCACTATGACAAGCACGTCTACTACCAGGACCGCTACAAGACCCCGGCCCAGGTCATCGCGATGCTGGTGGACATCGTCTCCAAGAACGGCAACCTGCTGCTCAACATCCCCGTCAAGGGCGACGGCACGATCGACCCCACCGAGCGCCGCATCGTGGAGCAGATCGGCCACTGGATGAAGATCAACGGCGAGAGCATCTACGGCACGCGCCCGTGGGTCATCTTCGGCGAGGGGCCCGTCGCGGAGAGCTCCAACAACCCGATCCGCGACCAGGGTTTCAACGAAGGCAAGGAGCAGCTCGGCGCCAAGGACATCCGCTTCAACAAGAAGGGCGACAAGACCCTCTTCGTCACCCTGTTCGGCGCGCCCGAGGCGCAGACGGACGTCCGTGCCCTCGGCAGCAAGACCGCCCAGAACAGCCGCAAGATCAAGAAGATCACCCTGCTGGGCAGCGACCAGCCCGTGACCTGGACCCAGGACAAGGACTGCCTGCACATCGCCCCGCCCGCCGAGATCCCCTCGCCGGAGGCCATCGTATACAAAGTCGAATTCAGATAAAGGTTCATCCCTATGCGACACCCCCTTCTCGCGGCGGCCCTGCTGACGCTGCCGCTCTGCCTGGCGGCAGCCCCGCGCCACTACGAACTCCGCTCGCCCGACGGGCGGCTCACCCTCGGGGTGGACGCCACCCCGCAGATCTCCTACACCCTGGAGCGGGAGGGCGTCCCCGTCATCGCCCCCTCTCCCCTGTCGGTCACCCTGGCGGACGGCAGCGCCTATGACGGCGCCGTCCGCTTCGAGAAGGCGCTGCGCCGCTCGGTGGACGAGACCTTCGCCACGCCGGTCTACAAGCGCGCGCAAGTGCGCGACCGCTACAACGAGCTGACGCTCCGCTACCGGACCTTCGAGCTGGTCTTCCGCGCCTACGACGCAGGCATCGCCTGGCGCTTCGTCTCGCGCTCCCGGACGGACTTCACCGTCCGCGGCGAGCAGGCGGAATTCCGCTTCGCCGAGGACGTGCAGGCCACGGTCCCCTATGTCCGCAGGGACCTCCCGCGCGACCCTTACACCAATTCCTTCGAAGCCTATTATGAGGTCCATCCGCTGAGCGGCTGGCAGCAGGGGGCGCTCGCCTTCCTGCCCGTGAGCTTCGCCTTGCGGAACGGCTGGCGGGTCAACATCACGGAATCCGACCTGCTGGACTACCCGGGGATGTACCTCAAGCACCTGGGCGGCTCTGCGGTCGGCGGCGACTTCGCACCGTACCCCGACCGCGTCGAGCAGGGCGGCCACAACCGCCTGCAGGGCATCATCCGGAGCCGCAAGGACTACATCGCGGAGCAGCCCGCCGGCGCCGCCCTCCCCTGGCGGATCGTGGCCGTGGCGGCGCAGGACCGCGAATTGCTGGACAGCGACCTCGCCTACGTCCTGGGCCGGCCGGCGGCCGCCACGGACTGGAGCTGGGTCAAGCCCGGCAAGGTGGCCTGGGACTGGTGGAACGACTGGAACCTCTACGGCGTGGACTTCCGCGCCGGCATCAACACGCAGACCTACAAGTACTACATCGACTTCGCCGCGGCGAACGGCATCGAATACGTCATCCTCGACGAGGGCTGGGCCGTCAACCTGCAGGCCGACCTCTTCCAGGTCGTGCCGGAGATGGACCTGCCGGAGATCGTCCGCTATGCCGGCACCAAGGGCGTCGGCATCATCCTCTGGGCCGGCTACTGGGCGATGGACCGCGACGTGGAGGGCATCTGCAAGCATTACGCCGAGATGGGGGTCAAGGGCTTCAAGGTGGACTTCATGAACCGCGACGACCAGCCGATGGTACAGTTCTTCACGCGCGTGGCCGAGACGGCCGCCCGCTACCACCTGCTGGTGGACTTCCACGGCGCCTTCAAGCCCTGCGGCCTGCAGCGCCCCTACCCCAACGTCGTCAACCACGAGGGCGTGGCGGGCCTGGAGCAGATGAAATGGGCCCAGCCGAGCGTGGACGAGGTGACCTACGACGTGCAGATCCCCTTCATCCGGATGTTCGCCGGTCCGCTGGACTACACGCAGGGCGCGATGCGCAACGCCACCCGCGGCAACTACCGCCCCGTCAACACCGAGCCGATGAGCCAGGGCACGCGCTGCCGCCAGCTCGCCGAATACGTCATCTTCGAATCCCCGCTCAACATGCTCTGCGACTCCCCGTCCAACTACCTGGCGGAGCCGGAGTGCCTGAAGTGGATGGCCGCCGTGCCGACCGTCTGGGACGAGACCGTGGCCCTGGACGGGCGGGTCGGCGACTACGCCGCCATCGCCCGCCGCTCCGGCCACGACTGGTACGTGGGCGCGATGACGGACTGGTCGGCCCGCGACCTGGAGCTGGATCTGGGCGCTTTCCTGCCCGCCGGGCGCTATCGGGTGGAGATCTTCCGCGACGGGCCCAACGCCGACCGCGCCGCCCGGGACTACGTGCATGAGACGCAGACGGTCAGCGTGTCCGCAACGCAGCACACACTGACTGTCCACATGGCGCCCGGAGGGGGCTGGACCGCTATTTTTTCGCCAGTCGGCTGAGCACCCAGTCGGCGCGGATCTTGTCGATGATGGCCGTGACCACGCGGAAGGCCGCGGAGTCCCGGGTATAGACGGCCGGGACGGCGAACGCCACGCGCCCCTGGCGCTTGAGCTTCGCCGCCGTGGCTTTTTTGCGCTCGTTGGCAGGGTCATAGACCGCGATCGAGTGTCCGCCGAACATCCCCACGATCTTCATGCAGGGGACGTCGGTGTCGCCGTCGCCGAAATAGATCATGTGCGTGAAGGGGATTCGCTTCTTGTCCTCGGCCATCGAGGCGTTGACCTGCTTGTTGTCGCGGGCGCTGAAGATGCCCTTGCTGATCTTGAAGAGGAACTGCGTCTTGGCGGTGTAGTCCACGGCGATGCCCGGCCACTGGGCCTCCCCCCTGTCGTCATAGATGAAGGTCCCGGCGAAGATGTGCTTGAATTCGTGGGCGATGGGGCTCCCCTCGATGATCTCCTTGAGGCCGGAGGAATTGATGTAGTGCTCGATGCGCACGCCGTGGGCCTCGCCGTACTCGTTGACGAGCCGGAACCACTCGCGCACGCCGTCGAACAGCTCGATGTCCTGGCCGAAACGCCGGAAGTCCTCCCGCCGGAGGGTGATGCCGTTGCGGCGGGCCTCGTCGAACATCAGTTTCATATAAGCCAGCACGTTGGAGGCATCCTGCCCGATAGCGATGCTGTCGCTCATCCGCCAGAACTCGTCGGTGGTCTTGCCGACGGCCTGGATGAAGCCGAATTCCTGCATGTTGCCCGGAGAGAGCGTGCCGTCATAGTCGTAGATCAGCGCGACGATCGGTTTTTTCTGCACCATTTCACCACAAATTATTCGATTTCGCCCCAAATATCGTAATTATTCGTCACATACGCACGCGCGGCTTTGCAAAAAACCCGGCGGGAGCGTACATTTGTGTGTTGTTTTGAAACCAAACTACTGACAATGGAGAAATATCCGCACTACCTGGAGCGTCTGCAGGACGCGACCCGCAAGTACTGGGACAAAGCCGCCCTCAACACCCTCGGCGGCGTGTCCTACACCTATGGCCAGATGGCCACCCAGATCGAGAAATTCCACCTCGTCTTCGAGCAGATGGGGATCCAGAAAGGCGAGAAGATCGCCCTCTATGCCCGCAACGGCGCCTGCTGGGGCATGGCCTACCTGGCCGTCAACACCTACGAGACCGTGATCGTGCCGCTGCTGGCCGACTTCACCCCCGAGAACGCCTCCTTCCTCGTCAACCATTCCGAGAGCATCGGTCTCTTCACCAACGAGGACAAGTTCAAGCAGATGGACCTTGCCAAGATGCCGGGCCTCCGGTTCGCCGTCGACGTGGACACCTGGAACCTCCTCTACGCGGCCGACGACAAGGTCCGCGCCGTCTATGAGCAGATGGACGCGCTGTTCGCCGCCAAGTGGCCCAAGGGCTACGGCCCCGCCGACGTCGTCTTCCCGACCGACAACTGGGACAAGCTCTCCACCATCAACTACACCTCCGGCTCCACCGGCGACCCGAAGGGCGTGATGCTCATCTACCGCAACTTCAGCTCGATCGTGGACTACAGCCAGCGCCACGTCCCCGCCGGCGACAAGATGGTCTCGATGCTCCCGATGGCCCACATGTACGGCCTCGTGATCGAGTTCATCTACCCGCTCTGCAACGGCACGGCCATCTACTGGCTCGGCAAGGCCCCGACCCCGGCCACGCTCCTCAAGGCTTTCGCCGAGGTCAAGCCCTACTTGCTCATCACCGTCCCCCTGGTGATGGAGAAGATCTACAAGTCCAAGATCAAGCCCACCCTCGACAAGCCGGCCGTCAAGTTCCTCCTCAAGGTTCCCGGCCTCAACCAGATCATCTACAAGAAGGTCAAGGACGGGCTCGTGCAGGCCTTCGGCGGCAACGTGCAGGAGTTCATCATGGGCGGCGCCGCACTCAACCCCGAGGTCGAGCGCATCTTCAAGAAGATCAAGTTCCCCTACCTCGTGGGCTACGGCATGACCGAGGCCTGCCCGCTGCTGGCCTATGAGCACTGGACCAAGTACGTGCCCGGCTCCTGCGGCAAGGCCGTGGACTGCGCCACCGTCCGCATCGACTCCGAGGATCCCCAGCACATCGCCGGCGAGATCCAGGCCAAGGGCGAGAACATCACCATCGGCTACTTCAAGAACCCCGAGGCTTCCGCCAACGCCTTCACCGAGGACGGCTTCCTGCGCACCGGCGACCTGGGCATCATGGACAAGGACGGCAACATCTTCATCAAGGGCCGCTCCAAGAGCATGATCCTCACCGCCAACGGCCAGAACGTCTATCCCGAGGAGCTCGAGGCCATCGTCAACAACCAGCCTTGCGTGAGCGAGTCCGTGGTCGTGGACCGCGCCGGCAAGATCGTCGCCCTGGTCTACCTCGACAAGGACGCCATCAAGGCCGCCGGACTGGACGACGAGGCCGTGTCCGACCTGCCGGAGAAGATCCGCACCGGCGCCAACCGCCAGCTCCCTGCCTACAGCAAGATCGCCAAGGTCGAGACCGTGCTCGTGCCCTTCGAGAAGACCCCGAAGATGTCCATCAAGCGCTTCCTCTACAAATAAGATGTGACAATTTGTCACTGGAACGCCATTTGATTCCTACAAGCGCGGCCCCTGCGGCCGTGCTTTTTTTTGAATCAAACACACAGAAATATGGCAACCAAATCCCTCAAAGGCAAAATCGGCGTGACCACCGAGAACATCTTCCCGGTGATCAAGCAATTCCTCTATTCCGACCACGAAATCTTCCTGCGCGAACTCGTCGCCAACGCGGTGGACGCCACGCAGAAACTCAAGGCCCTCGCCTCCAGCGGCGACTTCAAGGGCGAGCTCGGCGAGCTGAAAGTCCGCGTAGAGCTCGACGAGGGCAAGAAAATCCTGCGGGTCATCGACCGCGGCATCGGCATGACCGAGGACGAGGTGGACCGCTACATCAACCAGATCGCCTTCTCCTCCGCCGGGGAATTCCTCGAGAAATACAAAGACCAGCTCAGCTCCATCATCGGCCACTTCGGCCTGGGCTTCTACTCCGCCTTCATGGTCAGCAAGAAGGTCGAGATCGACACCCTCAGCTGGCGCGAAGGCGCCAAGCCGGTCCACTGGTCCTGCGACGGCTCGCCCGAGTACACGATGGGCGAAGGCAAGCAGGAGGACCGCGGCACCGTGATCACGCTCCACCTCGACGACGACTCCGCGGAGTTCGCCGCCAAGGGCCGCATCAGCCAGTTGCTGGGCAAATACTGCAAGTTTATGCCCGTGCCCGTGGTCTTCGGCAAGAAGACCGAGTGGAAGGACGGCAAGAGCGTGGAGACCGACGAGGACAACGTCATCAACGGCATCGACCCCATCTGGACCCGGACCCCGTCCGAGCTCAAGGACGAGGACTACCTCAAGTTCTACAAGGAGCTCTACCCGATGGAGGAAGAGCCGATGTTCTGGATCCACCTCAACGTCGACTACCCCTTCACCCTCACCGGCGTGCTCTACTTCCCCAAGATCAAGGAGCGGATGGCCATCGACAAGAACAAGATCCAGCTCTACTGCAACCAGATGTTCGTCACCGACCACGTGGACAACATCGTGCCGGACTTCCTGACCCTGCTGCACGGCGTGATCGACTCGCCGGACATCCCGCTGAACGTCTCCCGCAGCTACCTCCAGAGCGACGCGAACGTCCGCAAGATCAGCACCTACATCACCAAGAAGGTGGCCGACCGCCTGGAGGAGATCTTCAAGGAGCAGCGCGAGCAGTTCGAGCAGAAATGGGACAACATCAAGCTCTTCATCGAGTACGGCATGCTCACCGACGAGAAGTTCTGCGAGCGCGCGATGAAGTTCGCCCTCCTCAAGAACACCGACGGCAAGTACTTCAGCCTGGAGGACTATCGCAAGGCCATCGAGCCTGCGCAGACCGACAAGGACCAGACGGTGGTCTACCTCTATGCCACCAAGCCCGCCGAGCAGTACAGCTGGATCGAGGCCGCCAAGAACCAGGGCTACGACGTCCTGCTGATGGACTGCGAGCTGGACAGCCACTTCGTCAACCTGCTGGAGACCAAGGTCGAGAAGACGCGCTTCGCCCGCGTGGACAGCGACTCCGTGGACAACCTCATCCCCAAGGAGGAGAAGGTCAAGCCCGAGATGTCCGACGACGACAAGAAGGTGCTGGACGAGCTCTTCAAGGCCGTCCTGCCCGAGGGCAACGACTATATGGTCGACGCGCAGAACCTCGGCGAGACCGCCGCGCCCGTGCTCATCACCCAGAGCGAGTTCATGCGCCGCTACCGTGAGATGAGCGCCCTGGGCGGCGGGATGAACTTCTACGGTTCCCTCCCTGAGGCCTACAACATCATCGTCAACATGCAGAACCCGCTGATCGCCAAGATCTGGGGCGGCAAGAAAGAAGCCGCCGAAACTTCGGCGGCTGACTTTGCCAAAGGCAGCGAACTCCTGCAGCAGGTCGTCGACCTGGCCCTGCTGGGCAACGGGATGCTGAAGGGCAAGGCCCTGTCCGACTTCATCGCCCGCAGCGAAAAGCTCCTGCAGTAAGGCAGGATTGATTATCAGGCATTTACAAAATAACCTTCGGAGCAATCTCCGAAGGTTATTTTATAAGGCATTGATTGTCAGCGTCTATTTCTTTTTGACTTCTTCCTCGGTGCGGGGACCGAAGTTGACGGAGACATCGCCCGGGGTGCCCTTGCCGAACTCGTAGTCGTTGCCCGGCAGGACGGCGTTGAGGATGATGCCCACGAGCGCCGCGACGGCCAGGCCGCTCAGCGAGGTGAAGCCGAGGCTGATGGCGTCGTTGGCGCCGTACTTGATGCCGATCGCAAGCACGAGGATGAGGGCCGCGATGATGAGGTTGCGCGAGGAGGTGAAGTCCACCTGGTTCTCGACCACGTTGCGCACACCCACGGCGGAGATCATACCGTAGAGCACCAGCGACACGCCGCCGATGGTCGCGGCGGGCATCGCGCCGATGAGCGCGGAGAACTTCGGGCAGAAGGCCAGCACGATGGCGAAGCAGGCGGCGATGCGGATCACGCGCGGGTCGAAGACCTTGGTAATGTTGAGCACGCCGGTGTTCTCGCCGTACGTGGTGTTGGCCGGGGCGCCGAACAGGGAGGCGATGGCGGTGGCGAGACCGTCGCCCATCAGGGTGCGGTGCAGGCCCGGATCCTCCAGGTAGTTGATCCCGGTCGTGGAGGAGATGGCGCACATGTCGCCGATGTGCTCGACCATCGTGGCGAGCGAGATCGGCAGGATGGCGATGATGGCGGCGACCACAAGGCCCCAGTCAGGGTTCTTGAACACGGCGAACGCGGTGTTGCCCCACTTGAACGGCAGGCCGATCCAGGCCGCTTCCTTGACCGGGGTGAAGTCCACCTGGCCGAAGCACGCGGCCACCAGGTAGGAGCCCAGCACGCCCAGCAGGATCGGGACGATCTTGATCATCCCCTTGCCCCAGATGTTGCAGACGATGATGATGGCCACGGCCACGAGGGCGAGCCACCAGTTCTGCGTGCAGTTCTGGATGGCGGAGCCGGACAGGGTCAGACCGATGGCGATGATGATCGGACCCGTGACGATCGGCGGGAAGTAACGGAGCACCTTCTTGGCGCCGAAGGCGGCGAACAGGCCCGCCAGCACGAAGTACATCAAGCCGGCGAAGAACACGCCGATGCACGCATACGGCAGGGAGGTCGCCAGGTCGAGGCCCTTCTCGGCACCCATCTGCGTCACGGCGGCGTATCCGCCGAGGAAGGCGAAGGAGGAGCCCAGGAAGGCGGGGACCTTGAACTTGGTGAGGACGTGGAAGAGCAGCGTACCGATGCCTGCGAAGAGCAGGGTCGCGGAGACGGAGAGCCCGGTGATCACCGGAACGAGGACGGTGGCCCCGAACATCGCGAAGAGATGCTGGAGGCCGAGGACGGTCATTTTGCCCGCGCCAAGCGGCCGGGCGTCATAGATTGCCTGGTCTTTCTGTACTGTAGCCATTGCTGTTATATGTTAAATAAACGTTCTATTCCCACTCGATCGTGCCGGTCGGCTTCGGCGTGAGGTCGTACAGCACGCGGTTGACGCCCGGGACTTCCGTGATGATGCGCTGCGTGATGTGGTGCAGCAGCTTGTAGGGGATCTCCTCGATCGTGGCGGTCATCGCGTCGCGGGTGTTGACGGCACGGATGATGACCGGCCAGTCCCAGCTGCGCTTGTTGTCCTTGACGCCCGTCGACTTGTAGTCGGGCACGATGGTGAAATACTGCCATACCTTGCCCTCCAGGCCGTTCTTGGCAAACTCCTCGCGCAGGATGGCGTCGCTCTCGCGCAGGGCCTCCAGGCGGTCGCGCGTGATGGCGCCCGTGCAGCGCACGCCCAGGCCGGGGCCGGGGAACGGCTGGCGGAAGACCATATTGTCGGGCAGGCCGAGCTCCTTGCCGACCACGCGGACCTCGTCCTTGAAGAGGAGCTTGATGGGCTCTACGAGCTCGAACTGCAGGTCCTCAGGCAGGCCGCCCACGTTGTGGTGGGACTTGACGGGGCCGGACTCCACGATGTCGGGATAGATCGTCCCCTGGGCCAGGAAGCTGATGCCCTCCAGCTTGCGGGCCTCCTCCTCGAACACGCGGATGAACTCTGCGCCGATGATCTTGCGTTTCTGCTCGGGATCGGCCACGCCGGCGAGCTTGTCGAGGAAGCGGTCCACGGCGTCCACGTACACCAGGTTGGCGTGGAGCTCGTCGCGGAAAACGCGCACCACCTGCTCGGCCTCGCCCTTGCGGAGCAGGCCGTGGTTGACGTGGACGGAGACCAGCTGCCGGCCGACGGCCTTGATGAGCAGGGCCGCCACCACGGAGGAGTCGACACCGCCCGACAGGGCCAGCAGGACCTTCTTGCTGCCGATCTGCGCACGCAGCGCCTGGATTTGTTCGTCAATGAATTTCTGTGCCAGCGCGGGAGTCGTGATGCGCTCCATGTTCGCGGGGCGGACGTTACCTGTTGTCATTGTGTATCGGTTTTTGAATCGTTATTCCCATTCTATCGTTGCCGGCGGCTTGGAGGAGATGTCGTAGACCACGCGGTTGACTCCGCGCACCTTATTGATGATCTCGTTGCTGACATCCGCGAGGAAGTCGTACGGGAAACGGAACCAGTCGGCCGTCATCGCGTCCGTGGACACGACGGCGCGCAGGGCCACGGGGCATTCGTAGGTCCGCTCGTCCCCCATCACGCCCACGCTGCGCACGGGCAGCAGCACGACGCCCGCCTGCCAGATGGCGTCGTAGAGGTTCTCCGCCATCAGGCGCGGGTCGGAGGCGCTCCGGAAGCCCATCCCCGTACAGTCGTACGCGCGGAGGGCCCGGATGAAGATGTCGTCAGCGTCCCGCAGGATGCGCAGCTTCTCCTCCGTGACCTCGCCCAGGATCCGGACCGCCAGCGAGGGGCCCGGGAAGGGATGGCGCCCGATCAGCTCCTCCTTGATGCCGAGGGCGCGGCCCACGCGGCGCACCTCGTCCTTGAAGAGCATCCGGAGCGGCTCCACGATCCGGAGGTTCATCTCCTCCGGCAGGCCGCCCACGTTGTGGTGGCTCTTGATCTTGGAGGCGATCCCGGGGATGCCCGCGGACTCGATCACGTCGGGGTAGATGGTCCCCTGGGCCAGCCAGCGCGCGCCTTCGATCCCGCGGGCATAGCGGTCGAAGGTCTCCACGAAGAGGCGGCCGATGACCTTGCGCTTGGCTTCGGGCTCCTCGACGCCCGCGAGGGCGGCGAGGAACTCGCGCGAGGCGTCCGCGCCGATCACGTTGAGCCCCATATCCTGGTACGACGCCAGCACGGACGTGTATTCGTCCTTGCGCAGCAGGCCGTTGTTGACAAAGATGCAGGTGAGGTTGCGGCCGATGGCCTTGTGCAGCAGCACGCCGGCCACCGTGGAGTCCACGCCGCCGCTCAGCCCGAGGATGACCTTGTCGTCACCGAGCTGCGCGCGCAGGGCGGCGACCGTCGTCTCCACGAACGAGTCGGGCGTCCAGTCGCCGCGGCAGCCGCAGATCGTCAGGGCGAAGTTCCCCAGGATCTTCGCGCCCTCCTCGGTGTGGAAGACCTCCGGGTGGAACTGCACCGCATACATCTGCTGCCCGGGGATCTGGTAGGCGGCGTTGGCCACGTCCTGCGTGGAGGCGACCACCTCGGCGCCCTCCGGCAGCCGGGAGATGGTGTCGCCGTGGGACATCCAGACCTGGGAGTGCGGGCTGACGCCGTGCATCAGCGGCGAGTCCGGCCGGACGACATACAGGATGGCGCGGCCGTATTCGCGGGCCACGGATCCCTCCACTGCGCCGCCGCCGCAATGGGCGATGTACTGGGCGCCGTAGCAGATGCCCAGCACGGGGACCCGGCCCCGGAAGAGCTCCAGGTCCACCTGCGGCGCATTCGCGTCGCGCACCGAGCAGGGACTGCCCGACAGGATAATGCCCTTGACGGAGTCGTCCAGGGCAGGTATCTTGTTGTATGGATAGATCTCGCAATAGACGTTCAGCTCCCGCAGGCGCCGGCCGATCAGCTGGGTCACCTGGGAGCCGAAGTCGAGGATCACGATCCTATTCACCGCGGGAATAGTTAGGCGTTTCCTTGGTGATGGTGATGTCGTGCGGGTGGCTCTCCGCCATGCCGCTGGCCGTGACGCGAGTGAACTTGGCCTGCTTGAGGGCCTGCAGGTCGCGGGCGCCGCAATAGCCCATTCCGGAGCGCAGGCCACCGACGAGCTGGTAGACCGTCTCGGAGAGCGTGCCCTTGTACGGGACGCGGCCGACGATCCCCTCGGGGACGAGCTTCTTGAGCTCCACCTTGTCGTCCTGGAAGTAGCGGTCCTTGGAGCCGGCCGCCATCGCGTCGATGGAACCCATCCCGCGGTAGGCCTTGAACTTGCGGCCGCTGTAGATGATGGTCTCGCCCGGGGACTCCTCCGTGCCGGCGAACATCGAGCCGCACATCACGCAGTCGCCGCCGGCCGCGAGGGCCTTGACGATGTCGCCGGAGTAACGCAGGCCGCCGTCGGCGATCAGCGTCACGTCCGTGCCCTTGAGGGCCTGGGCGGCGTTGAAGATGGCGCTGAGCTGCGGCACACCCACGCCCGCGACGATGCGCGTGGTGCAGATCGAGCCGGGGCCGATGCCCACCTTGACGCCGTCGGCGCCGACCCGGACGAGGTCGCGGGCGGCCTCTTCCGTGGCTACGTTGCCCACCACCGCGTCCAGGGACGGGAAGGCGGACTTGACGCGCTTCAGCAGCTCGATCACGCCCTTGCTGTGGCCGTGGGCGGAGTCGAGCACGACGGCGTCCACGCCCTCGGCGTAGAGCGCGGCCACGCGGTCCAGGGCATCCGGGGTGATGCCGATGCCGGCCGCCACGCGCAGGCGCCCCTTGGCGTCCTTGCAGGCCTCGGGATGCAGGCGCTCCTTGATGAGGTCCTTGTAGGTGATCAGGCCCACGATATGGCCTTTGGCGTCCACGACGGGGAGCTTCTCGACTTTGTATTTCTGCAGGACGGACTTGACATACTCGCGGTCCGTGCGGGTGTCGGGGATGGTCACGAGCCCCTCGGAGGTCATCACGTCGCGCACCAGCGCCTCCGGGTCCTCCAGGAAGCGGACGTCGCGGTTGGTCACGATGCCCACGAGGTGGCGCTCGCCGTCCGTGACAGGGATGCCGCCGATGTGGTTGTCGCGCATCAGGGCAAGGGCGTCCCCGACCGTCTGGTCCTGGTCGATCGTGACGGGATCACTGATCATCCCGTTCTCGGAGCGCTTGACCTTGCGGACCTCGGCGGCCTGCGCGGCGATGCCCATATTCTTATGAATCACGCCGATGCCTCCTTCCCTTGCCAGGGCGATGGCCATCGGCGCTTCGGTGACGGTGTCCATGGCGGCGGACACGATCGGGATGTTCAGGGTGATGTGGCGGGAGAAACGGGTCTGCAGCGACACTTCCCGCGGCAGGACTTCGGAGTACGCCGGGATCAGCAGTACATCGTCAAAAGTCAAGCCTTCCAGGGCGATTCTTTCATCGATAAAGGACATAGTCGGAGGGGCTTTTATTTGACTGACAAATTTAGGGAAAAAAGAGGGCCGCCGCAAAAAAAGTTTTCAACAATTTATCCCGCATTCTTCGTACATTTGCAGTGTATGATCTGGATTCTGTTTTCGGCAGTCCTTCCCGCCCTGGTGCTGGTCTTTCTCATCTACCGCAAGGACCAGTACCGCAAGGAGCCGGCCCGGCAGCTCGTAAAGGCCTTCTGCTACGGCTGTCTGGCCGCTCCCGCGTCCCTGCTGCTCTCCACGCCCGCGGAGGCGGTCGGCCTGTTCACCCTCGGGACCGATGGCGTCGCGGCTGGGTTCCGCACCGCCCTCTTCGGCGCAGCCCTGCCGGAAGAGCTCTTCAAGCTGGCCTTCCTCTGGCTGCTGCTGCGCCGCAACCCGGACTACGACGAGTATGTGGACGGCATCGTCTACGCCGTCTGTGTGGGGATGGGCTTCGCCGCGCTGGAGAATATCGGATACCTCTTCCAGAATATGGACAATTGGGGCACCGTGGGGACCCTGCGCGCCATCTTCTCGGTCCCGGCCCACTTCTTCTTCGCCGTCGCGATGGGCTATTTCTTCGCCTGCGGCAGCTTCGGGGACCCCGCCCGGCGCAGCGTCAACTACGCCCTGGCGCTGCTCGTTCCCGTGGCCCAGCACACCGCCTTCGACTGGCTGGCGTTCTGCTTCGGCACGCCGGGCATCCTCGGCGGCCTCGCCATCGCCCTCTTCTTCGGCCTCTACATCCTTATGGCCAAGCGCAGCCGCCAGCGCGTCCGCGCCCACCTCGACCGCGACAGGGAAATAATGGACGCCCCGCACCTCCCGGACATCCCCGACCTCGCTGACGTCCCGGATCTCACGGACCCCACGATCATCCCGGATCTCCCCGACACCCATTCCGACACTTCCGTCGACGCCTGATCCTTCCTCCCCTTAGACTCCCCCCGTCGCTTCGCTCCGAATCTACCTTCACCCTTCCGGAATGCTCCTCAAAGGACCCTGCCTGTCTCGCTGTAGCATTCCGGTCGGGAGCATTCTCTTGGTGCCGTTTTTGTTTTACGGGCGAGTCAGGCAGACCCCCGGAAAACCGTGGCCGCCCGTGGCCTCGTGAACGGGAGGGGCCCGCCGGACCGAAGGGACGGTGGGAGGGATAGCGCGAAGCGCGTAGTTTTCTGGGGGTCTGCCTGCGAGCTGTCAAGAACGGCACAACTGCCTGCGAGCAGCATTCCGGGAGATTACTGAAGGATAGCAGCCTCGTCCCGCTTGCGCTTGCGGTACATCTGCCAGGTATTGTAGACGTTGTGCCAGATGGAGTAGAAGCCGCCGGCCACGGAGACGACCGGCGAGAGGAAGGTGTAGCCCATCCAGATGCCGAAGACCGTGTTCTTCTGGCCGAGGGCCTGGCCGGCGGAGATGGGACACTGGTAGCGCCTGCCGATCCGGCGGCCCAGCCAGAACTGCAGCACGCAGGTCAGCAGAGAAGCGACGCCCGTCTCCCACAGCACCACGGCGCCGGATTCGTTCTGCACGATGGCGCGCGTGCTCATCAGGATGGCGAGCGTCAGCGAGACAGCCCAGATGTAGAACGACATCCCGGCGTACTTGAGCAGCCAGGCGTGGAGCCCGGGCAGCAGGTAGCGGATCAGCCAGGCCAGCAGGCAGGGCAGGATCAGCAGCGGGAACACCTTGGCGAGGATCGTGGAGAAAGCCTGCCAGAAAGTGAGCCCGGCGATAGGATGGATCAGCGGCACCAGCAGCGGCACCAGCACGGCCACGGCGAGGTTGATCAGCACCGTGTAGGTGACCACCCCCGCCATATTGCCGCCCAGCTTGCCCGTCACCACGGCACAGGCCGTGGCCGTGGGGCAGATCAGGCACAGCATCGCCGCCTCCACGCCATAATAGAAAGGAATATGCGGACAGAACGCCAGCACCAGGGCCAGCGCCACGAAACTCACGCACTGGAAGAGCAGCAGCCAGAGCATCCACTTGTGGGGACGCATCTGGCGCGGCTCGATCTTGACGAAACTCAGGAACAGCATCGCAAAGAGCAGCAGCGGCTGCACCTGTTTGACGATACGCTCCAGCACCGGCCCGGCAGGATGCAGGGCCGGGATGGCGTGATAGACCAGATAAAGGGAGGCGCCCACGATCATGCCGATGATGAGCGCCCAGTCCCTGAGAAACTTACCGAATGTGTAGCGGTACTCCCCCATTATCCCTGCATCCGGGCGAGGAAGCACTCGACCGTG
The DNA here is from genome assembly GCA_017428725.1 of Bacteroidales bacterium. Lineage (GTDB taxonomy): Bacteria > Bacteroidota > Bacteroidia > Bacteroidales > UBA932 > Cryptobacteroides. Next base: position 121,795 of record JAFRQH010000003.1, read on the forward strand.
TTCTCCATCAGCATCGCGATGGTCATCGGGCCCACACCGCCCGGCACGGGCGTGATCCAGGAGGCACGCTGGCGGGCGCCGACGAAGTCGACGTCCCCGCAGAGCTTGCCCTCCGCGTTGCGGTTCATCCCGACATCGATCACCACGGCCCCGCTCTTGACCATATCGCCCGTCACCACGTTCTCGCGGCCCACGGCCACGACCAGCACGTCGGCCTGCAGCGTCACGGACTTAAGGTCCTTCGTACGGGAATGCGCGATGATGACCGTGGCGTTGCGGTCCAGCAGGAGCTTGGCCACGGGCTTGCCGACGATGTTGCTGCGGCCCACGACCACGGCCGTCTTGCCGCACAGGTCGATGCCGGACTCGTCGATCAGCCGCAGGATCCCCTTGGGCGTGCAGGGCACGCTGCAGGGACGGCCGAGCCAGAGGTCGCCCACATTGAGCACGTGGAAGCCGTCCACGTCCTTCTCCTTGGCGATCGCGTCGATCACGCGCGCCTCGTCGATCTGCTTGGGCAGCGGGAGCTGGACGAGGATGCCGTCCACCTCCGGGTCGCGGTTGAGCGTGTCGATCATCTGCAGCAGGGCCTCCTCGGAGACGTCCTCCGCCATCGTGATCAGGCGGGAATTCATCCCCACATAGATGGCGGTCTTGACCTTGTTGCGGACATAGACCTGGCTCGCCGGGTTATTGCCCACGATGATGACGGCCAGCGAGGGCTTGCGGCCGTACTTGACCTCCAGCCGCCCCACGCGCTCCTTGAGCTCCTCCTTGATGGCGCCCGAGAGGGCCTTGCCGTCCAGCAGGCGGCCGTCCAGCGCCACGTGGGCTATGTCGCGGCGGTAGAAGAGCGCCTCGCAGGAGATCTTGGCGACCTCCGCGTAGACCTTCTGCTGCGCGGCGCGGATGTCCGCACCCTCGGCGACGACCATCATCACGCGGCCGCCGTTGGTCAGGAGCTTGCCGTCGGCGAAGCGGGTCCCCATATGGTAGACCTTGGCGTCCACATCCTCCACGCCGCAGATCTCGGCGCCCTTGGGATAGGATCCGGGATAGCCCTTGGAGGCCAGCACGACGCCGAGCGTCACGGCGTCGCGCCAGAGAGGCTGCGCCGCCGGGCGTCCCTCCGCCACAGCCTCGAAGATGTCGTAGATATCGCTCTCCAGCAGCGGCAGCACGACCTCGGTCTCGGGGTCGCCGAAACGCGCGTTGAACTCGATGACCTTGACCCCGTCCGGGGTCTTCATCAGCCCGCCGTAGAGCACGCCGGAGAGCGGGCAGCCCTCGGCGCACATCGCCTTGGCAGTGGCCTCCAGGATGTGCTCCAGCGCGAAAGCGCGGTCCTCCGCCGTGATGAAGGGCAGGCCCGTGTAGGCGCCCATTCCCCCGGTGTTGGGACCCTTGTCGCCGTCGAAGGCGCGCTTGTGGTCCTGGGCGAGCGGCATCGGGTAGACGCGCTCGCCGTCCACGAAGGCCATGAACGAGAATTCCGGCCCCGTGAGGAAATCCTCCACGACCACGCGCCCCTTGCCGAAGGCCTCGTCCAGCAGCATGCTGCGCAGCGCGGCCTCGGCCTCCGCGGCGTTGGCGGCGATCACGACGCCCTTGCCGGCGGCCAGCCCGTCGTACTTGAGCACGGCCGGGAAAGGCCGGGCGTTCACGTACGCGAGCGCCTCGTCGAAGTCGTCGAAACTGCGGTAACCCGCCGTGGGCACGCCGTATTTGTCCATCAGGACCTTGGCGAACTCCTTGCTGCTCTCGATGCGCGTGGCGGCCTGCGTGTGGCCGAAGATCCGCAGGCCGGCGGCGCGGAAGGCATCCACGATGCCGACCGCCAGCGCCGCCTCCGGACCCACGACCGTGAGGTCGATCCCCTTCTCCTGCGCAAAGCGCAGCAGGCCGGCCACTTCCGTGTCCTTGAGCGGGACGTTCTCGGCCTGCAGGCCGATACCGGCATTGCCGGGGGCGCAGTAGATCTTGGCGACCTGCGGGGAGCGGCTGAGCGCATCCACGATGGCGTGGCAGCGTCCGCCGCCACCCACCACCAACACTTTCTTACCCTGTGCCATAGCCGCCTCCTAATGCTTGAAGTGACGGATCCCGGTGAAGAGCATCGTGATGCCGAGTTCGTCGGCCTTGGCCACGGCGTCCGCGTCGCGGATGCTGCCGCCCGGCTGGACGATGGCGCTCACGCCATACTGCGCGGCCAGCGCCACGGTGTCGTCGAAGGGCAGGAAGCCGTCGGAGGCCAGCACGAGCCCCTCGGTGAAGCCGGCGGCCTGCGCCTGCTTGAGGGCAATCTCGGCGGAGCCCACGCGGTTGGTCTGGCCGGCGCCCACCCCGATGGTGTGGCCGTCGCGCACCACGGCGATGGCGTTGGACTTGACGTGCTTGACGATACGCCAGCCGAAGTCGAGGTCGGCCATCTGCGCGTCCGTCGGACGGACCTTGGTCACGCACATCTCCGGCGCCACGGCCTCCACGGCGGTGTCGAGCTGCTGGGCGAGCATCCCGCCGTTCACGCCCACGTACTGCATCGGGGCCTTGGACTCGGGGTGCATCGGCACCTCCAGCACGCGGAGGTTCTTCTTGGCGGAGAGGATCTCCAGCGCCTCCGGGCTGAAGGACGGGGCGATCACGATTTCCAGGAAGATGGGCTTCATCCCGCGCGCCACCTCGGCGGTGAGCTCGCGGTTCACGCCCACGATACCGCCGTAGATGCTGACCTTGTCAGCCTCGTAGGCGGCCTGCCAGGCCTCCTCGATGGTGCTTCCCACGGCCGCACCGCAGGGATTCATGTGTTTGAGGGCTACACAGAACGGCGCATCGGGGAAGTCCCGCAGCACGTTCAGCGCGGCGTTGGCATCCTGGATGTTGTTGTAGGACAGCTCCTTACCCTGGATCTGGCGGGCGAAGGCCAGCGAATAGGGAGCCGGCTCCATCGCCGCGTAGAACTTCGCGGCCTGGTGGGGATTCTCGCCGTAGCGCAGGGGCTGCTTGAGGTCGTATTCGAGGAAGAGTTTCTCGTTCAGGCCGGCCTGGGCGCGCATATACGTGGCGATGCACATATCATACTCCGCCGTGTGGGTATAGGCCTTGGCGGAGAGCTTCAGGCGCGTCTCGTCGCAGGTCTTGCCGTTCTGCCGGAGCTCGGCGAGCACGGTATCGTAGTCGGCGGGGTCGCAGACGATGGTCACGTCACGCCAGTTCTTGGCGGCGCTGCGCACCATCGACGGACCGCCGATGTCGATGTTCTCGATGGCATCCGCCATGCTCACGCCCTCCTTGGCAATGGTCTGCCGGAAGGGATAGAGGTTGACGCACACCAGGTCGATGGTTCCGATCCCCTGCTCCGCGAGCGTCTGCATATGCTCCGGCAGTTCGCGGCGCGCGAGGATTCCCCCGTGCACCTTGGGGTGGAGGGTCTTGACGCGGCCGTCGAGGATCTCGGGGAATCCCGTGACCTCGCTGATGCCCACGGTCTTCACGCCGCTGCTCTCCAGCAGCTTCTGCGTGCCGCCCGTGGCGATGATGGTCCAGCCCAGGTCGATCAGGCCCCGCACGAACGGCACGAGCCCGGTCTTGTCACTTACACTAACTAACGCCCTCATAGGTTCTTCAACAACTTTTGGATGGTTTCAATATACAATGCGTGTTCGATCTTCTGGCCGATGCGGTGGACCTCCGCCGGGTCGTCCCCGTCGTATTCGAAGGCCCGCTGGGCGATGATCTTCCCGCCGTCCAGGTCGGCATTCACCCAATGGATGGTGATCCCGTAGACCTTGACGCCGTAGGCCACCGCATCCTCCACCGCGTGCGCGCCCTTGAAGGCGGGCAGCAGCGAAGGATGGATGTTGATGATGCGCCCGCCATAGGCGTCCAGCAGCACATCGGAGATGATGCGCATGTAGCCGGCCAGGCACACCAGGTCGATGCCCGCGGCGTCCATCCGGCGGATGACCTCCCGCTCGAACTCGGCCTTGGAGCCGAAAGACTTCGGCGAAGCGACGAAGGCCGGCACGCCGAAGCGCTCTGCACGGGCCACTACGGCGGCGCCGGGCTTGTCACAGACCATCAGGGCCACCTCCGCATCCAGCCGCCCGTCGGCACAGGCCTGGGCGATGGCTTCGAAGTTGGTCCCTGATCCGCTGGCGAAAACCGCTAGCCGTTTCTTCATCGCAGGATGAGGTTCAGCCCCGGCTTGTCCGTGACCTTGCCGATGACGGTTGCCTTCTCACCGTGCGAAGCGAGGATCTCGATGGCCTGCTGCGCCTCGGAGGAGTCGAGCGCGAGGACCATGCCGATACCCATGTTGAAGATGTTGAACATCTCGCGGTGCGGCACGCCGCCCCACTTCTCCAGCATCTGGAACACCATGGGGATCTCCCAGGTGCCCTCGCTGATCTCGAGGCCCTGGCCTTCCTGCAGGAAGCGCGGGATGTTCTCGTCGAAACCGCCGCCGGTCACGTGGGCCATACCGTGCACGTCGCAGTAGTTGACCACGGCCATCACGGGCTTGACATAGATCTTGGTCGGGGTCAGCAGGACCTCGCCGAGCTTCTTGCCGCCGAACTCGGGGACGCGCTCGGAGTAGTGGTGACGGCCGTCGGCGACGATCTTGCGCACGAGGCTGAAACCGTTGGCGTGCACACCCGAAGAGGCGATACCCACCAGGAGGTCGCCCACCTTGACCTTGTGGCCGTCGATCAGCTTGCTCTTCTCCACGACACCCGTAGCGGCACCGGCCAGGTCATATTCGTCCCTGGCGTACATGCCCGGCATCTCGGCGGTCTCGCCGCCCACGAGCATGCAGCCGGCCTGGCGGCAGCCGTCGGCGACACCCTTGACGATCGCCTCGACCTTCTCGGGGACGTTGTGGCCCAGGGCCACGTAGTCCAGGAAGTAGAGCGGCTCTGCGCCGTGGGCGAGCACGTCGTTGACGCACATGGCCACGACGTCGATACCGACGGTGTCGTGCTTGTCCATCGCGAACGCGATCTTGAGTTTGGTGCCCACGCCGTCGGTACTGCTCACCAGCACCGGCTCCTTGTAGCCGAGTTCGGCCAGGTCGAACATTCCGCCGAAGGCGCCGATGTTGCCCATCGTGCCCTTGCGGGCCGTGGAAGCGACGTGTTGTTTGATACGACGGACCACCTCGTAGCCCGCTTCCAGGTTGACACCTGCTTTTTCGTAAGAATTAGCCATAATCTATAATATTGAATATTTAATCGTTCTCTACCAGTTCATCATACAGCAAGGTCGGGTACTCGCCCGTGAAACAGGCCTGGCACGGATCGGCGCAGCCGAAACACGAGTCGCGCGTGGACTCCGGGCTGAGGTAGCCCAGCGAGTCGGCGCCAATGGCCTGCCGCGCCTCCTCCAGGGTGCGGTGCGAGCAGAGCAACTCCTCCGGCGTGGAGGTGTCCACGCCGTAGTGGCAGGTGAAGCGCATCATCGGGCTGGCGATGCGCACGTGGACCTCCGTGGCCCCGGCCTCGCGCAGCAGCTTGACGATCTTGAGCGAGGTCGTGCCGCGCACGATGGAGTCGTCCACCAGCACGATGCGCTTGCCATTGACGATGCTGCGCACCGGGGAGAGCTTCATCTTCACGCCCAGCTCGCGCACGGACTGGACGGGCTCGATGAAGGTCCGCCCCACGTATTTGTGCTTGACCAGACCCATCTCGTAGGGGATCCCGCTCTCCTCGGCGTAGCCCATCGCGGCGCTGAGGCTCGACTCGGGCACGCCCACCACCATATCCGCCTCGACCGGGCACTCCCGGTACAGCCGCCGGCCCGCCTCCTTGCGATAGGCGTGGACGTTGCAGCCGTCGATGTCGCTGTCGGGCCGGGCGAAATAGATGTACTCCATCGCGCACATCCGGTGGCGGTTGAAGTGGGAGTAGAGCGTGCTCCGGATGCCGTGGTGGTCCAGGGAGACGATCTCCCCGGGCGTGACGTCCCGGATGAACTCCGCGCCCATGATCTCGAAGGCGCAGGACTCGCTGCTCACCACGAACCCGCCGTCCGGCATCCGCCCGATGCACAGGGGCTTGATGCCGTATTTGTCCCGGCAGGCATAGATGCGGTTCTTGGTCATGATCACGAAGGTGAAACCGCCCTCGACCATGTTGAGCGCCTTCACGATCTTGTGGATGCGGTCCTCCTCGCGGCCCTTCTTGATCAGGTGCGCCAGCAGCTCGCTGTCGGTGTTGGTCTGGAAGATGGAGCCGTGGCGCTCGAGGTACTCGGAGACCTGGCGCGCGTTGATCAGGTTGCCCTCCCCGGCGATGGCGAAATCGCCGGACTGGTGGTAGAAGAAGAGGGGCTCCACGTTGTGCAGCCCGCCCTTGGAGGCATTGGCGTACTTGACGCTGCCGATGCCCATCGTTCCGGGCAGGTGGTCCAGTTCGCCGTTGGTGAATATCTCGCTCAGCAGGCCCTGGCCCCGGTATTCGTGCGGGTATCCCTTCTGGTCGAAGGTGATGATCCCGCCGCCTTCCTGGCCGCGGTGCTGCAGGTTGTGCAATCCGTAATAGATGAGGGTCGATGCGCGGGGCACGCCATAAACTGCCAGAACTCCCATGCTACTCCTCCTTTTTGATTGCTTCGGTCAGGCGGTTCAACACATTCCGGTAGTTCTCCACCACGCAGCTCAGGTCCAGCCGGAAGCGGTCCTTGTCCATCCGCTCGCCCGTGGCTTCGTCCCAGAGGCGGCAGGTGTCCGGGCTGATCTCGTCGGAGATGATGATGGTCCCGGTGTCGGAGGCGCGGCCGAACTCGATCTTCATATCCACCAGCTCGATGCCGGCCTTGTGGAAGAGCGGCACCAGCAGCTCGTTGACGCGGCGGGCGACGTTGTACATCCAGTCCAGCTCCTGGTAGGTGGCCAGGCCCAGCGCCACGGCGTGGTCGCGGTTGATGAAAGGATCTTCGAGCTCGTCGTTGTTGTAGCGCAGGTCCAGCACCGTGTTGGGGCAGCGGAAGCCTTCCTCCACGCCCAGGCGGGCGGCCAGGGACCCGGCGATCCGGTTGTGGACGACCACCTGCAGGGGGATGATCTCGATCTTGCGGCAGAGCTGCTCCTTCTCGCCGAGCAGCTCGATGAAGTGGGTCTCCACGCCATTCCGGTTGAGATAGTCAAGCAGGATGGCGGAGATCTGGTTATCCAGCGCGCCCTTGCCCTTGAAGCGGGCGCGCTTGACGTTGTTGTAGGCAACGGTCACGTCTTTGTACCGGAAGATCACCTGGTCGGGGTGGTCGGTGGCAAAGACCTGCTTCTCGTTTCCTTCAAAGATCAACGGTCCTTTGGTCATTTTGATTCGCTATTCTTAAAGTAATACACTGCGTTGTCAAAGAGCGGCTGGTAGAGCTCCTCTTCAATGTTCTTGAAGACGCCGGGCTCCCAGCGCTCAGTATGCCCCATCTTGCCGAGGATCTGGCCGCTCGGGTCCGTGATACCCTCGATGGCGTAGTATGAGCCGTTGGGGTTGTACGGCGCTTCCATCGTGACCTCCTCGGAGAAGGGGTCGACATACTGGAAGGCCACCTGCCCACGGGCGAAAAGCTCCCGGGCCAGCTCCTCGCCGACCATGAACTTGCCCTCGCCGTGGCTGACGGCGATCGTATGGAGGTCCCCCACGGACATCCCGGCGAGCCAGGGCGAGCGGGTCGTGGACACGCGCGTGGTGGCCATCTGGGAGATGTGGCGGTTGATGTCGTTGCGGAACAGGGTCGGGGAATCCTTCGTGACCCGGCCCAGGCGGCCGTACGGCAGCAGGCCGCTCTTGACGAGCGCCTGGAAGCCGTTGCAGATCCCGAGGATCAGGCCGCCGCGGTCCAGCAGGGCGTGGATCGAGGCGGCGATGCGCTGGTTGTTCAGCACGTTGGCGATGAACTTGCCGCTGCCGTCGGGCTCGTCTCCGGCGGAGAAGCCGCCGGCCAGCATCAGGACCTGGCAGCCGTCGATGGCACGGGCCATCTCGTCGATGGACTGCAGCACGTCCGCCCCAGTGAGGTTGCGGAACACGCCGAACTGCACCTCGGCGCCCGCCTTGCGGAAGGCCTTGGCGGTGTCGTAGTCGCAGTTGGTGCCCGGGAACACCGGGATGTAGACCAGCGGTTTGTCCACCTTGGGGCCTTTCCACGCCGGCGCGACATACTTCCCTTCGGGCTTGATGCCGCCGAGCATCTGCTGATGGGCGGCCTTCACCTTGGCGGGATACACCTTGGCATACTTGCCGGCGTTGGCCTCCAGCAGGCGGTCGAGGCTGATGCGCTCGCCGTTGATCCGCAGCAGGCCGTCCTCGCCGTCGGTCACCTCGCCCAGCAGGACCGCCTGCGGGAAGTCGAGGGCGGACTCGGACTCCACGAGGATGGAGCCGTAGCCCAGGTCGAAGAGCGCACGCTCGTCGAGCCGCACGTTGACACCGAACAGGTTGCCGAAGGCCATCTTGGCGAGGCCCTCGGCCACACCGCCGCGGCCCAGCGCCCAGGCCGACACGATGTGGTCTGCGGCGATCTGCGCGTGGACATAGTCCCAGTTGGACTTGAGCTGCGCCGTATCGGGCATCCGGTTGGGCAGCGGGGTATGCTTGATGAGGTAGAGCTTGTTGCCCTCCCACTTGAGTTCCGGGGAGATGACGCGGCCGGCGTCCACCGTGGTGATGCCGAAGGCGATCAGGGTCGGCGGGACGCTGATGTGCTCGAAGGTGCCGCTCATCGAATCCTTGCCGCCGATGGACGGCAGGCCCAGGGCGAGCTGCATCTTGAGCGCGCCGAGCAGGGCGGACAGCGGCTTGCCCCAGCTGTGGGGGTCGGCGGTCATCCGCTCGAAGTACTCCTGGTACGAGAAGCGCATCCCGGACCAGTCGCCGCCGGCGGCCACCACCTTGGTGCAGGCGTCGACCACGGCGTACGCGGCGCCGTGGTAGGGGCTCCAGGTGGACAGGAAGGGATCATATCCGAAAGCCATCATGCTAGCGGTGTCGGTGTAGCCGTCCGCGGGGAGCTTCTGCACGGACACCTGCGTCTCCGTGGCCTGGATCGCACCGCCGTAGGGCATCAGGACCGTGGAGCGGCCGATCGTGGAGTCGAACATCTCCACGAGGCCCTTCTGGGAGGCGACGTTGGGGTCGGACAGCGTGGCGACCATCTTCTCCTTGAGGGTGGCGCCGGAGGGCTCGCGGCGGAACGGGTCGATGTCCTCGATGGTCCCGACGGCGGCCCGGGCGTAATGTTTCGCCCCGGCGCTGTCGATGAACTCGCGGGAGAGGTCGGCTACGCGCTCGCCGTGGTAGAACATCCGCATCCGGCCGCGGTCGGTCACGTCGGCGACGTGGGTCACCTCGACGTTCTCGCTGCCGCAGAAGGCCTCGAAGGCCTCCCGGTCCTTGGCTTCCACCACCACGGCCATCCGCTCCTGGGACTCACTGATGGCGAGCTCCGTGGCGTTCAGGCCGCTGTATTTGGTGGGCACGCGGTCCAGGTAGATATCGAGTCCGGCGGCGAGCTCGCCGATGGCCACGCTCACGCCGCCTGCGCCGAAGTCGTTGGATTTCTTGATGAGGCGCGTCACTTCCGGACGGCGGAAGAGGCGCTGGAGCTTGCGCTCCTCGGGAGCGTTGCCCTTCTGGACCTCGCTGCCGCAGGTCTCGATCGAGGCCTCCGTGTGCTCCTTGGACGAGCCCGTGGCGCCGCCGATGCCGTCGCGGCCCGTGCGGCCGCCCAGCATCAGGATCACGTCGCCGGGCGCGGGGCTCTCGCGACGGACGCTGTCTGCGCGCACGGCCCCCACCACGGCGCCCACTTCGAGGCGCTTGGCGGTGTAGCCGGGATGGTAGATCTCACGCACGTGCGTGGTGGCGAGGCCGATCTGGTTGCCGTAGCTGGAATAGCCGGCGGCGGCCTTGCGGCTGATCATCCGCTGCGGGAGCTTGCCGGGGAGGGTGTCGGGCACGGCGGCATTGATGTCGCCGGCGCCCGTCACGCGCATCGCCTGGTAGACGTAGGCGCGCCCGGAGAGCGGGTCGCGGATGGCGCCGCCCAGACAGGTGGCGGCCCCGCCGAAGGGCTCGATCTCCGTGGGATGGTTGTGCGTCTCGTTCTTGAACTGCAGGAGCCACTTCTCGGGCCGGCCGTCCACCTCCACGTCGACGAAGATGCTGCAGGCGTTGTTCTCCTCGCTCTGCTCGAGATCCTCCAGCAGGCCGCGCTTGCGCAGCACGCGGGCGCCGATCGTGGCGAGCTCCATCAGGCAGAGGCCCTTGTGTTCGCGGCCGAGCTCCTTGCGGACCTCGAGGAACTCGCGGTACTGCGCCTCGATCTCCTCCTTGGCGAAGGAGTCCTCCACCTTGACGTCCGTGAGCTCGGTGGTGAAGGTGGTATGGCGGCAATGGTCGCTCCAGTAGGTATCGAGGATGCGCAGCTCCGTCTCGGAGGGGTCGCGGCCCTCGGCCGTGAAATAGCGCACCACCTCGGCCAGGTCGTCGGTGTTCATCGCCAGGCCCCAGCGCTTGCAGAAGGCGGCATAGTCCGCGGGCTGCATCTGCGTGAAGCCCGCCAGGTCGGCGAGCGGCTTCACGTCCGCCTTGCCCTCGGGCTGCAGGCGGCCCAGGTCCTTGGGCCGGGACTCCACCACGTTGATGTAGTAGTGGCGGATGGCGGCAAGGTCCGCATCAGAGAGGTCGTCGTCGAAGATGAGCAGCCGCGAGGAGCGGATCTGCACGTCCGCCGCCGGGTCGATCAGGTGCACGCAGTCCAGGGCGCTGGAGGCGCGCTGGTCGAACTGACCGGGGATGTACTCCACGGCGAGGTATTTCCGGCCCTCGAGCGGGCACTCGTCCGACACCAGGTCGGTCACCACCTCCCCGAAGACGGAGTAGCGGCACTTCTCCAGCAGCGCGTCGGAGAAGCCGAACAGGTCATAGACGTTGATCAGGCGAAGGGTACGCAGATTCAGAGAAAGGTTTTCGTTGAATTCCGCCCGGAGGCTCTGCGCCTCAACCTGGAACTGCGAATACTTTTCTACAAAGATGCGGTGGGCTTTCATATCTACAGTTCGGTTTGCAGGACCTTTTCGGATTGTTTCTTGCGGAAGTCCTCCAGCTTGGCGGCGAGGGCCGCATCCTGGAGCGCGAGGATCGAGACGGCGTAGAGTGCGGCGTTCTTGGCTCCGTCGATCGCCATCGTGGCCACGGGGATCCCGGAGGGCATCTGGACGATGGAGAGCAGGGAATCCAGGCCGTTCAGCGCCTTGCTCCGGATCGGGATGCCGATCACCGGGAGCGAGGTCAGCGCGGCGGCCATCCCGGGGAGGTGGGCGGCCCCGCCGGCCCCGGCGATGACGATGTCCACGCCGCGCTCGCGGGCGGTGGCCATATAGTCACAGAAGAACTGGGGGGTGCGGTGGGCGCTGATGACTTTCTTTTCGTAGGGGACACCGAACTGCTCGAGTGTCTCGCAAGCGGCTGACATCACATCCCAGTCGCTCTTGGATCCCATGATAATGCTGACTTTCATGCTCGAAACTTACTAAAGCGCAAATTTACAAATATCCTGCACGCCAAGCAAGACAAGTTTTCGACAATTTGAGGGTCCGCATTGTTGAAAACTTTGGGGTGGGGAATCCATATTATTTGTATTTTTGTGTCGTATGCGTAGTTCAAGATTGCTTATCGCCGCTGCGGTCCTGGTGGCCGGGATGCTGGCAGCGTGCGGCGGTCCCCGCAAACTGCAGGGACCTTTCGAGGTGTGGGAGCGCACGGTCATCACGATGTCCGACAGCGTGATGTACGTGAGCGTGGTCAGCGACTTCGAGGACAGCCTCCTGTTGCGCGCCCATTGCCGGGACCTCTCCGACGAGGAGCTCCGCAGCGACCTCTTCGAGATGCTCTCCCGCAAGATGCTCGCCACGGTCCGCTCGCCCCAGCAGGGCGGCGTAGGGATCGCCGCGCCGCAGGTGGGCCTGCGGCGCCGCGTCGTCGCCGTCCAGCGGACAGACCTACCCGGCGAGCCTTTCGTCGTATACCCCAACATCCGGATAGACAAGTACTTGGGAGACACGGTCCGCGGTCGCGAGGGCTGCCTCTCCATCCCCGGCCGGCGCGGGATCGTCCCGCGCAGCGAGGGTGTGGTCATCTCCTGGACCGACCCGCAGACCCTGCAGCGCGTCTCGGAGGAGGTCCACGGCTTCACGGCCGTGATCTTCCAGCACGAGGTCGACCACCTGGACGGCGTGCTCTACACCGACCGCGCCGAGAGCGTCTTCGCCGACCCGGAGTGGGAGGCGGAGCGCGCCCCCTACGCCGAGCAGGGCGCCTATGACAAACCCCGCTGGCTGCGCGGGCCTGGATACTAGACACCAGCTTATGGACTTATTGCTCAAAGGAGGGACCCTGGTCGACGCCACGCGGCGCCGGGTGGCGGACGTGCTCGTCCGGGACGGGCGGATCGCCGCCATCGGGCCGGACATCCGCTACGCGTCCGGCGCAGAGCCCGTCGACTGCCGCGGCCGGCTGGTCAGCTACGGCTTCGCCGACATCCACGTCCATTTCCGGGAGCCCGGACAATCCTACAAAGAGACCATTCGCACGGGGGCGCTGGCCGCCGCGCACGGCGGCTACACCACCGTATGCGCGATGCCCAACCTCGATCCCGTGCCCGACAGCGCGGAGACCCTGGCCCTGGAGCAGGAGATCATCGACCGCGACGCCTGCATCGAGGTCCTCCCTTACGCCGCCATCACCCGCGGCCGCAAGGGGCTGGAACTCGTGGACTTCGCCGCCCTCAAGGGCCGCTGCTGCGCCTTCTCGGACGACGGCTCCGGCGTGCAGGACGAGGCGATGATGCGCGCGGCAATGGAGGCCGCGGCGCGCGCGGACGTGATCCTCGCAGCCCACTGCGAGGACAACGCGCTGCTGCGCGGCGGCTACATCCACGCCGGCCGCTACGCCGCGGCGCACGGCCACAAGGGCATCTGCTCCGAGAGCGAATGGGGCCAGATCGCCCGCGACCTGCGGCTCGCCGGGCAGACCGGCTGCCGCTACCACGTCTGCCACATCTCCTGCGCCGAGAGCGTGGCGCTCATCCGCGACGCCAAGGCGCGCGGAGTGCGCGTGACCTGCGAGACGGGCCCCCACTACCTCACCCTCTGCGAGGACGACCTGCAGGAGGACGGGCGCTTCAAGATGAACCCGCCCCTGCGCCGCGCCGAGGACCGCGAGGCCCTCATCGAGGGCCTGCGCGACGGGACCATCGACGCCATCGCCACGGACCACGCCCCTCACGGCGCCGCGGAGAAATCCCGCGGCCTGCAGGGCAGCGCGATGGGCGTCGTGGGCCTGGAGACGGCCTTTCCGGTGCTCTACACCGACCTTGTGCTGACCGGTAAGGTCTCCCTGGAGCGCATCATCGAGGCGCTCACGGCCGGGCCGCGCCGCGCCTTCCGGCTCGGCGGTCCCGCCTGTGGCCTGCAGCCCGGCGCCCCCGCCGACCTCACCGTCATCGACCCCGACGCCGCCTGGACCGTCGACCCCGCGGACTTCCTGTCCCTGGGCAAGGCCACGCCCTTCGCCGGCAAGTCCGTCCGCAGCCGTATCATCCTGACACTCAAGGAAGGAGTCCCCGTCTATCAATCAAACTCCCTATGAGAAAGCACCTTCATCTTATCCTCGCGGCCGCGCTCCTGCTGATCGGCAGCGCTGCGCTGGCCCAGACCGTGCCCGACTGGCAGCCGGGCCAGCTCGTCCGCAAAGGCACCCGCATCGCCGTGGACAGCGTCAAACTCGACAAGCCGGCCACCCTCCTGCTCCTGGAGGATGCCGGCGGACCGCAGCTCCGCGCCGACTGGGAGAAATACTGCGCCCAGCGCGGCTGGGGCATCGGCCTGACGGCCGGCGGCTTCACGCTCGCCGCCGGCGGCCTGTTCTACAGCATGGCCATGGTGGTGGGCGGTGCGGTCGGTACCGCTCTCGTCGCGGTCGGCGGCGACGAGGCCGTCCAAGGCGTCTGGAACGGGATGTCGCCCCGCATCAACGGCGGGATGATCGTCGCCGGCGTGGGCGTCGCGGCCGGCGTGACCGGCGTGGTCCTGCTCATCAACGGCAACACGCACCTCCGCCGCATCGTCAAGGACTGCAACGACCCCGCCTCCGGCGCCGTCACCCTCTCCTTCGGCCCCACTCCCTCCGGCATCGGCCTCGCCCTGCAGTTCTAGGCCGTCCTGCGCCCCGCTGCGTTTCCGATCCTGCCCCCCCCTGGGCCCGATTCCGGCCCAAATCGAGACAACCCCTGCCACGAACGGCAGGGGTTGTCTCGAAAAACGGCATTTTCGGGCCCACGGGGGCTCAGCTCGCCGGGTCTCCGTCAGTCCGATGCGACATTGTCCAGCCTCCCGGAGATGTCATAAACCTTGCCGGGCAAGAGAGCCGTCGTAGGGAGGGTCTTGGAGTACACAGTGCTACCGGAGGCCCGCACTTCAATCTTCGGGGTCTGGTCTGTCCCGTCAGCAACAAAGGGTATATAGAGATCATAAGGGACAATTCCCGGATCGGGACCGGTCACTACGCCCGATTGGTCACCTGTATTATTTGTCATATAAGCTGTATCATTCCCCCCGAAAAACTGATAATGGAGGCCGCAGCGCACAAAATAGCATCGCTCCGTCATCCCGGCGATCCGGGTCCCCTTCTTGATATACAGGAAAGAACTCTTCTGCTCCAAATTAGTAGCGGGGACCACACCTCCCGTCACGGTAATCCCACAGGCTCCGTAAATGAGGTTCTTGCAGGCATTTTCCAATGTCCAATAATCCTCGTCGGTAGTATTGATGTAAGCGATTGTCATTCCTTTCCAGCCAGCGTTATAACCGTCGGCGGGGTAGTAGACACCGATGGTGCAGTCGTCCGGCATCGCGCTGGACGGATTCGAGAAAACGGCGTTCTTTCCGCCGTTGCTGATGGCGGTCACCGTGAATTCTTCGTATTGGTCGCTTTCTCTTCCCCACATCACCGCCACCTTGTCTCCGACTTCCCAGGCGGCTTTCAGGAAATCGGTTCCTTCCGTCACCGAGAACTTCGTCTGCGGCGCGCTGAGCGACAACTCGAAGGAAACCTCACGGGTCTGAGGGGTAGCTTGCGGCGCTTTCTGGCAGGAAAGCGCCAGTGCTGCCACCGCTGCGATGGCTACGGCACTGATCAGTTCGTTCCTCTTCATCTTGTCACAGTTTTTCGAATTCATACTTGTCATCGGAGAGACCTCCGCTCGCGGCAATGACCCCCTCCGGGGCCACTTCCAGTACATCGCACACCGGCACGAAGTACTTCTCTTTGTTCGGATTGATTGTCACCATGGTATTGGATGTTTGAAAGATACACGGAAGAGACCGCCGGGCATCCTGACGGACCGGCGATAACACAAATCGCAAATCACTGAATTGCAAATACTTATCTTGCCACACCCAAGCATCTTGGAGGTAGCCTCTACAGAAAGATATGGACGCAGAGCGGGCATTGCAGACGAGTTATTGACGCAATTATAGCCATTTTGTCGGGAACATCCAAGCCGGGAAAAGAAAAATGACTATCTTTGCAGGGATTAGCGCTATGGACAGGACGCACCTTCTCACCGGTTCTCGCTGCGGCGGCCCCCAGACGGTCTCCTCTCCCCGGCGTTTTCTTTTTTGACAGTAGCGGACAGCCGTTTGGCTGTCCTTTTTTGTAACGTATGCAGAAGCGTATCTTCAACATCGAGGCCAACGACCCCGTGGCGCGGGACACCTTCCGGATCGTCCTGCGGACGGACGGGGACGTGTCCGTGCGCAGCGGACAGTTCGTGGACATCGCCCTGCCGGGCTTCTACCTGCGCCGCCCGATCTCGGTCAGCGACCGCCTGCCCGACGGCGTGGTGCTCTACTACAAGGTCGTGGGCGAAGGGACCCGCGCGATGGCCGCGATGCGGCCCGGCGCGCAGCTCGAATTGCTCCTGCCGCTGGGCAGCGGATTCCATCCGGAGCGCTGCCGCGAAGCCGCGCTGCTGGTCGGCGGCGGCCTGGGCGCCGCACCGCTGTACCTGTTGGCCAAAGAGCTGCTGGCGGCCGGCAAGGCGGCCACCGCCGTGCTGGGCTTCAACCGCGCCGACGAGATCTGCCTGACGGAGGAGTTCCGCGCGCTCGGCGTGCCCGTGCTCATCGCCACGCTGGACGGCTCCGTGGGCACCAAGGGCTTCGTGACCGACGCCATCGCCGCCGCACAGCCCACCTTCGACCGCTTCTACAGCTGCGGCCCGCTGCCGATGATGAAGGCCGTGTGCGCGGCCCTGGACGCCCCCGGCGAAGTGAGCCTGGAGGAGCGGATGGGCTGCGGGGCCGGCTTCTGCTACGGCTGCTCGGTCCAGACCCGGGGCGGCGCCCGGCGCGTCTGCGCCGACGGCCCCGTTTTCGACAAGGAGGAAGTGTTATGGTAGAGAAAGACCTTTCCGTCAGCCTGTGCGGCATCCGGATGCAGAACCCGGTCGTGCCCGCCAGCGGCACCTTCGGCTTCGGGCTCGAGCTTGCGGACAGCCTCGACCTGGGCGTGCTGGGCGGCATCTCCCTGAAGGGGACCACCCGCGAGGCCCGCTTCGGCAACCCCACCCCGCGCATCGCCGAGTGCACCGCCGGGATGATCAACTCCGTGGGCCTGCAGAACCCGGGCATCGAGGTGCTCGTCACCGAGAAGGCCCCCGCGCTGCGGCGCATCTACGGCGGGGTCATCATCGCCAACATCAGCGGCTATTCCGTCGAGGAATACGCCTACAACTGCGCCCGGGCGGACGCCTGCCCGGCCATCGACATCCTGGAGGTCAACGTCTCCTGCCCCAACGTCCACGGCGGCGGGATGGCCTTCGGCACGGATGCGGCCTCCGCCGCGGCCGTCACGAAGGCCGTGCGCGCCGTGGCCCGCAAGCCCGTCTTCATCAAGCTCAGCCCCAACGTCACGGACATCGTGTCCATCGCCCGCGCCTGCGAGGACGCCGGAGCGGACGGCATCACGCTCGTCAACACCTTCCTGGGGATGCGCATCGACATCCGGAAGCGCAAGCCCGTCATCGCCAACAAGATGGGCGGCTTCTCCGGCCCCGCCATCTTCCCGGTGGCCCTGCGGATGGTCTGGCAGGTGGCGCACGCCTGCCGCATCCCCGTGATGGGCTGCGGGGGCGTGGCCCGCGCCGAGGACGTGGTGGAGATGATGATGGCCGGCGCCACGGCCGTGCAGGTGGGCGCCGAGAACCTCCGCAACCCGCAGGCCAGCCCGGAGATCGTGGCGGCCCTGCCCGCACTGATGGGCAGCCTGGGAATCAACAGTTTACAAGAGATTATCGGTATCGTATAAAGTATGGCAAAAGACGTCATCATCGCCTGCGACTTCGCCGGCAGGCAGCAGGCCCTGGGGTTCCTCGACGCCTTCGAGGGACACCGCAAACCCTTCGTCAAGATCGGGATGGAGCTCTTCTACGCCGAAGGCCCGGAGATCGTGCGCGAACTCAAGCGCCGCGGCCACCCGGTCTTCCTGGACCTCAAGCTCCACGACATCCCCAACACCGTCCGCAAGGCGATGCGCGTGCTCTCCGCGCTGGACGTGGACATCGTCAACGTCCACGCCGCCGGCACCATCGAGATGATGCGCGCCGCGCTGGAGGGCCTGATTGAGGGGAGGAAACCGGGGTCCCCGAAAATCTCCGATTTACGGGGTGGTCCCGACGGGACGCGCCCGCTGCTGATCGCCGTGACCCAGCTCACCTCCACCAGCGAGGAGCGGATGCAGAAGGAGCTGCTGATCGGCGCCGGCATCAATGATACGATTGTGAAATACGCGCAGAACGCGCGCGAAGCGGGTCTGGACGGCGTCGTGTGCTCGCCGCTGGAGGCGGCGATGGTCAAGGCCGCCTGCGGCCCGGACTTCCTCACCGTCACGCCGGGCATCCGCTTCGCGGACGCCGCGGCGGACGACCAGGTCCGCATCACCACGCCCGCCCGTGCCCGCGAGATCGGCTCCGACTACATTGTGGTCGGCCGCCCCGTGACGGCCGCCCCCGACCCCGTCGCCGCCTACGACCGTTGCATCCAGGAATTTTTGAATCAATAAGATACAATGCAAAGACAGATTGCCAAAGACCTCCTTTCGATCGGCGCCGTGTTCCTGCGCCCCGAGGAGCCGTTCACCTGGGCCAGCGGCATCCAGAGCCCGATCTACTGCGACAACCGCCTGACCCTCTCCACCCCCGCCGTACGCAATGACGTGGAGAACGGGCTCGCCACGCTCGTGCGCGAGCACTTCCCCGCCTGCGAAGCACTGATGGGCACCTCCACGGCCGGCATCGCCCACGCCGCCATCACCGCCACGATCCTCGGCCTGCCGATGGGCTACGTGCGGGGCGAGGCCAAGAGCCACGGCCGCACCAACCGCATCGAAGGCCGGCTCGAGCCCGGCACCAAGGTCGTTGTGGTCGAGGACCTCATCTCCACGGGCGGCAGCGTCATCGACGTGGTCAACGCGCTGCGTGAGGCCGGCGCCGAGGTGCTGGGGATCGTCAGCATCTTCACCTACGGCATCCGCAAGGGCCTGGACCGGCTCGCCGCCGCGAACGTCGTCAACCACTCGCTCAGCAACCTCGACACCCTCGTGGACGTAGCCGTCGAAGAAGGCTACATCACCCCCGCCCAGAAAGAACAAGTCATCGCATTCCGAAACGCCTTATGAAACACCTCATCGACCCCACCGACCTCAGCAAACAGGAGATCGACCAGATCATCGCCCTGGCCGAAGACATCATCGCGCACCGCGAGCGCTACCAGGGCAGCATGGCCCACAAGAAGCTTGCAACGCTCTTCTACGAGCCCAGCACGCGTACGAGGCTGAGTTTCACCGCGGCGATGATGGAACTGGGCGGCCAGGTCCTCGGCTTCTCCAACCCCCAGAACTCCTCCGCAGCCAAGGGCGAGACGGTGCAGGACACCGTCCGCGTGCTGGGCTGCTTCGCCGACATCATCGCGATGCGCCACCCCATCGAGGGCGCCCCGCTGGTGGCCTCCGAGGTGTCCCAGGTGCCGATCATCAACGCCGGCGACGGCTCACACAGCCACCCCACCCAGACGCTCACCGACCTGCTCACCATCAAGCGTGAGCTGGGCCGCATCGACGACATCACCATCGGCTTCTGCGGCGACCTCCGCTTCGGCCGCACGGTCCACTCCCTGATCAAGGCCCTGTCCCGATACCACGGCATCAAGGTCGTGCTGATCGCTCCGGACGAGCTGCGCCTGCCCGACTACATCAAGCTGGACGTCTGCGAGAAGATGGGCGTGGAGTACCGCGAGACCGACAACCTCGACGAGGCCATCCCCGAACTGGACGTGCTCTACATGACGCGCGTGCAGAAGGAGCGCTTCCTGGACGAGGACGAGTTCGACCGCGTCAAGGACAGCTTTGTGCTGGACGCCCGCCGCATGGCGCTGGCCAAGGAGAAGATGGCCGTGCTGCACCCGCTCCCCCGCGTCAACGAGATTCTCACCGAGGTCGACGACGACCCGCGTGCGGCGTATTTCCGCCAGGTGGAGAACGGCAAACTCGTTCGTATGGCGCTGATCATCAGCCTGATGGAGTGGAAAAACGACCCCGAGCACACGATGCCGGAGCACGAAGCGCCCATCATCAACCCCGCCCTGCACTGCACCAACGGCAAGTGCATCTGCAACAACGAGAAGCACCAGCCCCGCTTCCGCCTGGCCGAGAACGGCATCTACCGCTGCTGGTATTGCGACAGCAAGGTCCGTTAACCGGACCTTGCTATCAAAATGCTTCGCAACTGAGGGGGCGTTCCCCCTCAGACCCCCTGCGTCGCTAAAGCTCCGAACATCCTACCACCCTGCCTGTCTCGCTGTAGCATTCCGGTCTGGAGTCTTCCACAGGTGCCGTTCTTGGTTTTCAGGCGAGACAGGCAGACCCCCGGAAAACCGTGGCCGCCCGTGGCCTCGTGAACGGGAGGGGCCCGCCGGACCGAAGGGACGGTGGGAGGGATAGCGCGAAGCGCGTAGTTTTCCGGGGGTCTGCCTGCGAGCCCACAAGACCGGCACTGCCTGCGAGCAGCATTCCGGTTAATGAAAATCAGAACTGGAAGTAGATGAAAGCCTGGAGGTCGGCGGTGATGAACTGGTAGACCAGGAAGACGACGGCGACGACCACCAGCGCCATCACGGGTAGCGGGAGCATCGCGAAATTGAGGCGGTACCAGCGCTTCCAGCGCACCGGCAGCCAGTGGATGACCAACCCCGCCACGATCAGTGCGAAGACCTTCCAGTAGGTCCCGACAATCTCGGGAACCTGCGCCCAGTTCCAGGCAGAGCCGATCTGCCGGACCATACTGCGCGCCGTCTGCCAGGCCACCTCGTTGGCCGTGGCCGGATCGAGGTTGCTGCCGCTGCGGAAGAAAAGCCGCGTGAAGGTGATGAACGTGAACGTCTGCACGACCCCCCAGACATAGCCCAGCCCCTTGCAGCCCTTGCCCCCGCAGAGATGGTAGACGAAACGCACCAGCGTCCCCGCCCAGACGATGCACGCCCAGACGAAGAGCAGGTTCCACACCGGCGCGCCCACCGTCCAGTGCAGCACGCCCAGCACCGCCGTCACGAGCGTGACCACCCCGAACCGCAGCCACCAGCCCATATCCTTCCAGAAGGTGTAGACCACCAGGCCGATGCCATTGAGCCCGCCCCAGATGATGAAGTTCCACGAAGCGCCATGCCACAGGCCCCCCAGCAGCATCGTGATGAAACGGTTGATGTTGGCGATGATCTTCTTGCGGCGCTCCGGCCGCAGCCAGGCCACGATCCCCAACACGGCCGCCAGCGCCACGAACACGACCGACACCACCCAGGTCCCCGACAGGATGGCCGCGATCACGGCGAAGAGGATGATCCAGAACCAGGTCCCGAACGAAGCGTTGCGGTTGCCGCCCAGGGGGATATAGAGGTAGTTGCGCAGCCAGCGGCTCAGCGACATATGCCAGCGCCGCCAGAAATCCTGCGGATTGGAGGCCTTGTAAGGCGAATTGAAGTTCTGCGGCAGGTAGAAGCCCATCAGCATCGCCACGCCGATGGCGATGTCGGTGTAACCCGAGAAGTCGGCATACACCTGCAGGGAGTAGCCGAACAGCGCCGCCAGGTTCTCGAAGCCGGTGAACAGCAGCGGATTCCCGAACACCCGGTCCACGAAGTTCACCGCGATGTAGTCGCTCAGGATCAGTTTTTTGGCCAGGCCGTTCAGGATCCAGAACACCGCGATGCCGAACTGCTTGCGCCCCAGGAAGAAAGGCTTGTAGAGCTGCGGGATGAACTCGCTCGCCCGCACGATCGGCCCCGCCACCAGCTGCGGGAAGAAGCTTACGTAGAAGCCGAAATCCAGGATGTTCCCCACCGGCTTCACATCCCCGCGGTACACGTCCACGGTGTAGCTGATCACCTGGAAGATGAAGAAGGAGATGCCCACCGGCAGCACGATGCGGTCCACGCTGAAAGGTGCGCCGCCCACCAGGGCGTTCCCGACCAGCCCGAACACGTTGACCACCCGGAGCTCCAGGCCCGTGAGCGAATGCACGAAGTCCGCGAAGAAATAGGCGTACTTGAAATAGCAGAGCAGCAGCAGGTCGATGCACACGCTCAGCACCAGCCAGGCCTTCTTGCGGCCGGCGTGCGTCGAAGACGCGATCCGCCGCGCGATGAAGAAGTCCGAGCAGGTCACGAAGATCAGGATCAGCACCGACAGGCCGCTGGTCTTGTAGTAGAAGAACAGGCTGACGAAGAAGAGGAAACTGTTGCGCAGCAGGCGCCTGTCGCCGATCAGCGCGAACACGGCGTAGACCAGCGCAAAGAAGGCCCAGAAGTAGAACTGGGTGAAGAGCAGCGGGGAGTTCGGATCAAATCCGAACAGCCGCTGCGCAAATCCCGCCAGTCCGCTCCAGTCCATCGTTCCCTCCCCTATCTATGCTCCAGGTAATCGGTCTTGAGCGCCTCCACGAACAGGTCCGCGAGCAGCGTATAGCCCTCGTCCGTGAAGTGCAGGCGGTCCTTCTTGGCCAGTCCGGCCTTGCGCCAGGCGTCCACCGAATGGGCGCCGCCCATCACCCCGTACAGGTCCCAGACAGCCGCCCCGTACTCCCCGGCCAGCTCCAGCATCGCCTTGCGGACCGCGGCGCCGTTGGCGTTCCAGGTCATCCCGCGCCGCACATAGCGGTAGCTGTCGTTGTTGGTGATGAAAACGAAGGCGCAGTCGGGGTTGATCCGCCGCACCATCGCGATCAGGCGGCGGTAGTTGTCCTTGAATTTCTCCGGCTTGAAGGCGGCGGCCGTGGTGGCGGAATCGTTGATCCCCACCCCGAGGACCGCCAGGTCCGGGCGCACGAGCTGCAGGTCGCGCTCCAGGTCCTCGCACTTGTCCAGCCAGGACGGCAGCGCCGCCCCGTTGACCCCGGAGGCGAAGTAGTTGATCCCCGGCCGGAAGCTCTCGGGCAGCAGGCCGTTGAGCACGAACTCCTCGCCCTGCGGCACGAGGAACTGCACCTGCACCGTATCCGTGGGCGCCGGCAGGTCGAAGACGTAGCTGCAGCTCAGGCTGTCGAAGTCGAAGCGCAGCGTGTCGGCCAGGCAGATGATGTAGGGATAAGTCCGCTCCGAACTGCCGTAGCCCAGCACGCGCAGACGGCTGCACTCCCAGCGGTCTCCCCCGTCGGGGTTGAGCCGGAAAGCCACGGACGCGTCGGGACTGGAAGTCCGCGCGCCGTAGCCCGTGATCCCGTAGCGGGGACGCCGCAGGGGCGAGTTGCGCGTCAGGATCGGCGCCTCCCACTCCCCCGTGGCCGTGATCAGGTAGGACTTGTCGGTATTGGTATTGGCGAGGGCGAGCGGGAAAAGGAAGCCGCGGTCGCCGCGCAGGGTCAGCGAGTCGATGTCGTCGCGGATGCGGTTCGGGAAGATGGCGCCCTGCACGTGGGAGCCGCCCACGTGCCAGATGTTCAGGTTCCCGGACCCGGTGGCGAGCAGCGAGTCCAGCCGGACGTAGAGCGAGTCCAGCGCGCTGCGCTCCCCGGGGAAGATGAGCGCGGCGGCTTCCGGGTGCACGCATTTGGGCAGCTCCTGCGCGCCGAGCGCGGCGCCGCCCAGCAGGGCCAGCAGGCAGATGGCAAGATGTCTAACCTTCATTGTCTTTCCTCCAACGGTAATAGTCGTAATACAGCAACAGCGCATCGCTGAACAGCTCGCCGATGCGCTGCGCCCCGGCGAGCGTGAAGTGGATGTAGTCCGGGCCGGCCAGGGCGGGTTTCGCCGCCACCCAGGCGGCCATCGAGTTCTCGCCGCCCATCACGCCGTAGATGTCCCAGTAGGCCGCTCCGCACTGCGTGGCGGAGACCTTCAGCGAGTCCACGAACGCGGGCAGACGCGGGTAGGTCTGGCGCTTGCCGCGCACCGTCGTGGCCATGTCGGACGGGCCGATGAAGACGATCTGCGCCCGGGGCGCCAGCTCCTGCAGGTGGCGGATCTGCCACCGCAGGGTCTCCAACTCCTTGGTGACGGCTTTGTCGGTGTTGAGCACCGGCAGGCTGTTGCCGCCGAACTGGAGCAGGATCAGCCGGACGTTCTCCTGGTCGTAGAAGAGGCGCAGTTGGTCGGCGTCCAGCGCCGTGAAGAAGGTCCCGCCGGAGCCGCGCATCGCCACGTTGTCCATCCGCACGCCGCCCTTGCCGTCCAGCAGCACGCCGTACAGGTCGGCGTAGCCCGAGACGGTCATCGAGGCGCGCTGCGAGCTGTCGGGCAGTTCGAAACGCACCAGCGCGAGCTTCCCGCCCGGCTCCACGGTCTCGGACTGCCCACGCGCAGTGACCTTCAGCTCGCTGCGCAGGTTGCCGGCCACCAGGGTCATCCGGTCGAAAGTCGTGCGCTCGGCGCTCCGGCTGTTGACCGGATAGTAGGACAGCACGGCCGTAGTGTCCAGCCGGACGAAGTCGGCATAGGGGCCGTACTGGCGGATGCCCGCCCGGTAGGCGGGGTCGCCGTAGATGAAGTAGCGTGCCAGCCCCACCGAGGCTCCGCCGCCGACCTGGCGCGTGGCGTGCTGGCGGGCCGGCATCATGCCCGGCCCGCTCCCCCCGAAGCGCGCCTGCAGGCGGCTCCGGATGGTGCCGGTGATGCGGTCCTCCTCGATCTGGGAGTCCCCGTAATGGATGATGCGCAGCGGCTCCTCCTCCGCCCGCTCGAGTGCGTCGAAGAGCGGATCGAAGAAGCGGGGATCCCCGTCCGGCACGTAGAAGCGCGCGGGATCCTCCGCGAAAAACTGCAGGAACTCGCTGCGCTCGGCGGCGAGGATCGCCTGCCGGCGCTGCTCCAGCAGTTCCTCCGGCGAAGGGCCCTCCGGCTCCGGGCCGGACAGGACCTCGCCCAGGGTCGGGAAACGCAGCCCCAACAGCCCGTCCGCCGGGAAGAAGGCGCACACGACCGCCAGCAGGGCGATCACGCCGAAGAGGAACAAGGCGATCCGGCTCCGTTTCATCGGTCCTTCCACACTTTAAGGTATTCCTGCAGGGCCCACATCTCGTCGCGGTAGCGCGCCGCCTCGGCGAAATCCAGCTCCGCCGCGGATTTCTTCATCCGGCGGCGGTCCTCCTCGACCATCTTCTCCACCTGCTCGCGGGACATCGAGCGGATCACCGGATCCTGCAGCACGGCGGCCAGGTCGGCCGTGACGTAGCCGTCGCGGAAGGCCTCGCCGGCCACGCGCTTGGAGTCGTGGCCAAAGCCCACGGTCACCGTCCCGCGGCCCAGGTCCGAGGGGTTCGGGATATAGGTCGGGTCGTCGTAGGAGTTGGGGGCGCTCACGCGCCCGGTCGTGCCGCCGGCCAGCCCGCGGCCGACGGGCTTCGCCCCGCCGCCCCGGGCGGTCAGCTCGCCCGCCAGGATGTTCTGCCGGACCTCGACCTGCTTCGGGGTGATGTGGTGCAGCTTGTTGTATTCGATCTGTTTCTTGCGCCGGCGGTCGGTCTCCCGGATGGTCTGCTCCATCGAGGGGGTGATCTGGTCGGCGTACATGATCACGAGCCCGTTGACGTTGCGGGCGGCGCGGCCCGCCGTCTGGGTCAGGGCGCGCGTCGTGCGCAGGAAACCCTCCTTGTCCGCGTCCAGGATGGCCACCAGCGAGACGGTCGGGATGTCCAGGCCTTCGCGCAGCAGGTTCACGCCCACCAGCACGTCGAACAGGCCGTTCTTGAAGTCCTCGATGATCTCCACGCGGTCGGCGGTGTCCACGTCGGAGTGGATGTAGCGCACCCGGATGCCGATGCGGCGCAGGTACTCGTCCAGCTCTTCCGCCATCCGCTTGGTGAGCGTGGTGACGAGCGTGCGCTCGTCGCGCTCCGCCCGCACGCGGATCTCCTCCACCAGGTCGTCCACCTGGTTCTTGGTGGGGCGCACCTGGATGGGCGGGTCCAGCAGGCCGGTCGGACGGACCACCTGTTCGACCACCAGGCCCTCGGACTTCTCGAGCTCGTAGTCCGCCGGGGTCGCGCTCACATAGACCTTCTGGCCCGTCAGCGCCTCGAACTCCTCGAAC
Organism: Bacteroidales bacterium; assembly: GCA_017428725.1. Taxonomy (GTDB): domain Bacteria; phylum Bacteroidota; class Bacteroidia; order Bacteroidales; family UBA932; genus Cryptobacteroides. Next base: position 147,429 of record JAFRQH010000003.1, read on the forward strand.
TTGAGCGGGCGGTTGTCGGCCGCCGCCGGCAGGCGGAAGCCGTACTCGATCAGCACGCTCTTGCGGCTGTGGTCGCCGCCGTACATCGCGTGGACCTGCGGGAGCGTGACGTGGCTCTCGTCCACGAAGGTGATGAAGTCCTTGGGGAAATAGTCGATCAGGCAGAAGGGGCGCTGCCCCTCCCTGCGGCCGTCGAAGTAGCGGGAATAGTTCTCGATGCCCGGGCAGTAGCCCATCTCCTTGATCATCTCCAGGTCGTACTCGACGCGCTGCTTGAGGCGTTTGGCCTCCAGGCCCTTGTCCACGCTCTCGAAATACTGCATCTGGCGCACCAGGTCGTCCTGTATGTGGGACACGGCGGCGATGCTGCGCTCCTTGGTGGTCACGAAATTGCCGGCCGGGTAGATGTTGATCTCCTCGAGGTCCTCGCGCTTGGCGCCCGTGACCGGGTCGATCAGGCTCAGGGCCTCCACCTCGTCGCCGAAGAACTCGATGCGCACGGCGTCGTCCGAGCCGCCCAGGTACACGTCCACGGTGTCGCCGCGCACGCGGAAGGTCCCGCGCTTGAAGTCCACCTCGGTGCGGTTGTAGAGCGCATCCACGAGGCGGTAGAGCAGGCCGGTGAGGCTGCGCGTCTCGCCGCGCCGCACCGGCACGGTCTGCGCGTGGAAGTCGTCCGGGTTGCCGATGCCGTACAGACAGGACACGGAGCTGACCACGATCACGTCGCGCCGTCCGCTCAGCAGGGCGCTGGCGGCGCTCAGGCGGAGTTTCTCGATCTGGTCGTTGATGCTCAGGTCCTTCTCGATGTAGGTGTCCGTCGTGGGGAGATAGGCCTCCGGCTGGTAGTAGTCGTAGTAGGAGACGAAATACTCCACCGCATTGTGCGGGAAGAAGGACTTGAACTCGCCGTAGAGCTGCGCCGCCAGGGTCTTGTTGTGGCTCAGGATCAGTGCCGGGCGCTGCAGGCGCTCGATCACGCCCGCCATCGTGAAGGTCTTGCCCGAGCCCGTGACGCCCAGCAGCGTCACGTCCCCCACCCCCGCCTGCAGCGCAGAGCAGAGCTGGTCGATGGCCTCCGGCTGGTCGCCGGCGGGCTTGTATTCGGATTCGAGCTGGAATTTCATAAAGTCTGCAAAGATAACCATTCCCCGGCGTCTTTGCAACGAGACGCCGTCCCACACCCCTCGACCGTGCACAACGCCTGACGAGATGAATCAGCCTACCAAGACCTTTTTGTAACCCAGCCGGTGCAGTTCGATGGCTGCACCGACACGGTACAGGACCGTGTAGGCGCGCGCGAGCAGGTAGAAACCGCGCGCAGTCTGGGTCTCCACCCCCTCGTGCTGCAGCAGCCCGAGCACGGCGAGGGCGCAGCTCTGCAGGGTGTCGGAAATCTTCTTCGCTTCCGGGCTGTCGAGCGGCAGGCCGAGCACGTCCCGCAGGATGTGCTCGTCCATGTCGTCCCAGCCCCGGGAGCCGTACCAGCTGCGGTAGGGGGCGTCCTTGAAGCGGTGCCAGTCGGCGTCCCAGCCCCAGGCCACGCCCAGACCCAGGAAGCCGGCCCAGGCGAGGGCGGCCTCGGGGTAGTCGTTGAAGTTGACCACCGCATCGGCGATATAATCCTTGATATAGCGGTCCCAGACCCCGTCGATGTCGGGGTTGCGGACCAGTTCGGCGGGGAGCAGCCCCGCGCCGCTGCAGACCTTGACCAGACCGTCCTCGAGCAGCTGCTCGAAGCGGTCGAGGTCGCGCGTGTCCTGAGGGTTCGCTTGCATCAGATTCTCTTGACCTTGATGACCTGGCGCAGGTTGGACACCTGCGAGATGACCTTGTCCAGCTCGGCGCTGGAGGGCACCAGCAGGCGGATGGTGATCTCGTAGGTCCCGGAGCGGAGGTTCTCTTTGACGTTGAAGGAGCGCATCGACACCTTGAACATGCCGGTGACGTCCATGATGGCGCTGAGGACCGGATGGTCCAGCTCGGCCGTGACGGCGAGCGTGCACTGGAAGCCGCCGGCGGAGGGCGTCTCCTGCCAGACCACCTTCTGGATGCGGTACGGGAAGCGCTCGATGAGCTGGGCAGCGTTGGGGCAGGAGATGCGGTGGATCTTGATGCCCTCGGTGCGGGTCACGAAACCGAACACGTCGTCGCCGAAGACCGGATTGCAGCACTTGGACATCTTGTAGTCCAGGCCCTTGACGTTCTTGGCGTTGATCACGAGGATGTCGTCGGTGGTCGTGCCGGCGTAGCCGCGGGGCGCAGGCGCCTCGCCCGCGGCGTCCGCTTGCAGCTGCGGCTGCGCGCTGCGCTCCTGCTGCGCATTCTGTTTCTGCAGGATGAAGGCCTTGATGTCGTTGACGTCCACCTCCTCGCGGGAGATGGCGGCCATGAACGGCAGGATGGACGGATACTTGCGGGCCTTGAGGTATTCCATCATCCACTCGTCCGGCAGCTCGAGCTTCCAGTTGCGCAGGCGCCGGCCCAGGATCTCGCGTCCGTCCGCCGCGGCCTTACGCTCGGCAGCGTCCAGCTCCTGCTTGATCTTGGTGCGGGCCTTGGAGGTGACGATCCAGCCCAGCCAGTCGCGGCTGGGGCGCTGGTCCTTGCGGGTGAGGATCTCCACCACGTCGCCGGTCTTGAGCTTCTCGCGGATGGGCACGGCCTTGCCGCCCACGCGGCCGCCGGTGCAGTGGCAGCCCAGGCCGGAGTGGATGTTGAAGGCGAAGTCCAGCACGGACGCGCCGGCGGGCAGGATCCGGAGCTCACCGCTGGGCGTGAACACGAAGATCTCCTTGTCCGGCGGGGTGGGCACCTCCTCGGGCGAGGCGTCCAGCGGATGCTCCAACGCGTCGCGCACGGACTGCAGCCAGCGGTCGATGGAGGCTTCGTGGCGGATGCCTTTATAAGCCCAGTGGGCGGCGTTGCCGCTCTCGGCCTCGATGTCCATCCGCCGCGTGCGGATCTGGACCTCGAGGGCCTGGCCGCTCTTGTTCTTGACCGTGATGTGCAGGGATTCGTAGCCGTTGGGACGCGGGGTCGTGAGCCAGTCGCGCAGGCGCTTGGTGTCCGACTCGTACTCCTCCGTCACGTACGAGAAGACCTTCCAGCAGAGGTCTTTCTCCAGTTTGGGGTCGTCCTCGCAGTCGATGATGAAGCGGATGGCGAACACGTCGTAGACCCCCTCGAAGGGGACTTTCTGCGCCTGCATCTTGCGGTAGATGGAGTATGCGCTCTTGGTGCGGACCTTCAGCTTGTAGACGATGCCGGCGTCGGAGAGTTTCTTCTTCAGCGGCTCGATGAACTCCGCCATGATCTGCTCGCGGTCTTTCTCCGTGGCTTTCAGTTTGTTGGTGATGGCGCGGTACTGCTCCGGGTCGGCGTAGCGGAACCAGATGTTGCCAAGCTCGTTGTTGATGTTGTACAGGCCCAGTTGGTGCGCCAGCGGCATATACAGCATCAGGGTCTCGAGGAGCTTCTGGTCGCGGGAGGTCTTGGGGAACATCTGCAGGCCGCGCATCACTTCCAGCCGGTCGGCGATCTTGAGCACGATCACGCGCGGGTCCTTGGAGTACTGGACGATCAGGCGCTTGTAGTTCTCGGCCTCCAGGCGGGTGTCCTTGGGCTTGATGGTGGAGATCTTGTTGAGGCCGTCCACGAGGGTGAGGACGTCCTGGGGGAATGCGCTGATGTTCACCTCGGGGTGGACGCGGGTGGCTTCGTGGAGATAGACCGCGGCCACGCACGCCGCCGGCAGGCCGATCTCGTCTTCGACGATGCGGGCCACGTTGTCCGGATGCGTGATGAAGGGGGTGCCGTCCCAGCGCTGCTCGGCCCCCAGGACCTCCAGCGCCAGCTTGCGGGCATTCTCGACCAGATTCTCCATATATGGTTACCGGGCCCTACTTCGCCACGAAGGCGTCCATGATGCCGGTCGGGCGGCCCTCCATGTCGAAGGCGCCGAGCTTGTAGCCGCGCGGGCGGCAGCAAGGGTTCCAGTAGATCAGGCCGTGGTTGTGGGGCGTGCTGCGGGCCATCTTGACGATCTCCTGCATCTGGCGCACGCTCTCCGCCATCTTGGCGGGATCCTCCAGGTTGACCTCCGCGCCCGTCTCCACGATCATCGACTCCTTGCCGAAGCGCTCGTAGACGTGCTGGATGTTGGCGGCGCAGTCCGCGATGACCTTGTCGGCGTCGGTGTGGCCGTTGCCTGCCGCCCAGTAGGGATAGAGCGACATGCCCACCATATCGTAGCGGGTGCCGTACTGCTCCAGGATGCCGAGGTTCCAGTCATAGAGCGCCTGGTCGTAGCCGTTGTCCAGGTGCACGATGCAGATGGCCTTGGGATACACGCTCTTGACGGCCTCGTAGCCGGCGTCCAGGAAGCCGGCGTACTGCTCGGGATCCAGGCGGCTGTGGCCCATGTGGTCGGTCACTTCCTTGCCGACGTTGTTCCAGAGCAGGCCGTTGGTGGTCTCGTTGCCCACCTGCACCCACTTGACCTTGATGCCGTTGTCCTTGAGGAGCTGCAGGGTCTCGACGGTGTGCGCCTTGAGGTCTTCCTTCATCTGCTCATACGGATGTCCCAGCCACGAGCGCGGGATCGGCTGGTGGCCCGGGTCGGCCCAGGTGTCGCTGTAGTGGAAGTCGATCATAATCTCCATCCCCAGGTCCTTGGCGAGCTTGGCGTTGTAGAGGACGTCCTCCTTGTTGCAGAGGCCGCGGTTGTCGGTGCTGTCCACCGGCTGGCCGGGGCGGCCCCAGCGGCGGGGCTCCACCCACACGCGCAGGCGCACGAGGTTCAGGCCCATCTCCTTCATCAGGGCGGTGATCTCCTTCGGGCCGTTGCCGGCGCCGTCATAGTAATACTCCCCGCGCGCCTCCTGGCCGGCGGAGCCGCTGATGTCGGCGCCCAGCCAGAAAGGTTCTTCACGCGTACACGCGGCCGCCATCAGCACGAGGCAGCCCAACAGGATCTTGGCAATGGATTTCATCTCTTCGGAAGATTTGGTTCTCCCAAAGTTAAGAAAAATTCCGGAATTCTCCGCGCCTAATTCGAAGCGGCACGCGACCGGCTCACGAGCACCAGACCGCTGAAGACCAGCACGGCGGCGAGCGCCTTCTGCCAGGTCATCACGTCCATCCCGATCACGATGCTGATCAGCGTGGCGATCATCGGCTGCAGGTAGGACCACATGCTCACCAGCGTGGGACGGAGCCGCTGCTGCCCGACCGGGATCAGGAAATAAGCCACGAAGGTGGCGAAGAACACCACGTAGGCGATCTCCCAAAGCACCTTCGAAGGCAGGGCGGCATAGTCCAGCTGCACCAGCCCGGACGCCGAGAAAGGCAGGGCCAGGAGCAGGGAGAAGAGGAACATCCACTTCATCAGCGTGACCACGTTGTAGCGGGAGATCAGCGGCCGGAAGGCACCCAGATAGCCTGCGAAAGCCAGGCCGTTGACCAACAGCAGCAGCACCCCGAGGGGCTGCGTGCGGTCCACCGCCCCGGGCGCGTGGGTGGAATTGTAGATCAGCAGCAGCACGCCGGCAAGGCTCATCGCCACGCCGCCGGCCTTCTTGAGCGTGATCGGCTCTCCCAGGAAGGCGAAGGCGAAGAGCATCGTGTAGATCGGGGTCAGCGATCCCAGCACCGCCGTGTCGATCGAGGTCGCCATCCCGATGGCGAACAGGAAGCTCGCCTGCGGGACGAAGAGGCCCAGGAACGAGGCCAGCGCCATCCGCAGGATATCCCGCCCGGGCACCTTCTCGCGCGGCAGGAAGAGCGACAGCAGCCAGAACAGCGCCGTGGCGCCCAGGGCCCGGAGCGTGAAGAAGACCATCGGCGGGACAGCGCCGGAATTGGCGATGTCCTTGCAGAACACGATGTTGAATCCGAAGATCGCATAGGCCCCGGCGGCAGCCAGGTGGCCGATGAGCTTAGTCTTTTGCATGCTCTTCGCGGGCGCGCTTCTTCCAGCGGTCGCGGGCGAGCTGCTGCATGTCGCGGACCGTGTCGTTCTCGTCCACGATCTCGCTGCCCAGCAGGGTCTCGATGACGTCCTCGAGCGTGAGGATCCCCTGGAAGCTGCCGTATTCGTTGATGATGATGGCGATCTGCTCATCCTTGCTGAGCATCTCGTCCCAGATCTTGTCCAGCGGCGTGTCCTCGTCGAAGGTGGCCACGTCGCGGCGGATCTCGCCGAGGGTGGTGTCGAACTTGTCCTCCGCCATCAGCTGCAGGGCCTCCATCCGCAGGATGTAACCGGTGATGTACTCGTCGTCGTTGGCGTAGACCGGGATGCGGCTGTGGTGGCGGAAGCGCTTGTTCTTGTAGAAGGACTTGAGGGTCATCGACTCCGGGGCGATCTCGCAGACCACGCGCGGGGTCATCACCTCGTAGGCCGGCACCTCGTCCATCGAGATGAGGTTCTGGATGATCGTGTTCTCATCCTCCTCGAGGTCGCCCTCCTCCTCGGCCACGTTGGCCATCGCACTCACCTCGTCGCGGGACACCACGGCCTCCGGCGCATCCTCGGGCGTAATCCAGTTGGAGATCAGCTCGATGAGCAGCACCAGCGGATACATAATGAAGATGAGGGTGCGGATCGCGCCCGTGGTGAAACCCATCAGCGAGCGCCAGCGCGTCGTGCCGATGGTCTTGGGGATGATCTCGGCGAAGATCAGGATGAGGATGGTCGTGACCGCGCTCACCACGCCGAACCAGGCCGAGCCGAAAAGCAGCGTGGCCTGGCGCCCCACCCCGGCCGCGCCGATGGTGTTGGCGATCGTGTTGAGCGAGAGGATCGCGGCGATCGGCCGCGAGGGATCCTGCTTGTATTCCTTGAACCGGACGGCGGGTTTGTAGCCCTCCTCCTCCCGCATCGTGATGTAGGAGATCGGGGTGGACATCAGCGTGGACTCCAGGATGGAGCACAGGAACGAGATGCCCAGCGCGCCCAGCAGGAAAAAGAGCAGGAGGGCCATGCCGTCAGCGGATCAGAAACTGTAGCGGAGCATCGCCAGGATACGGTTGTTGCAGACCCAGCGGAGGTCGTGGGTGGCAAGGCCGTAACGGTCGTTGGAGCTGAAGGTACCGTACTGGACACCGGTGAGCTCATACTCGAGGCCGAGCGTGACCTTGCCCCAGTTAAACATCAGCTCCGGGGTGACGCGGAACATCCGGGTCATGTTGGAGAAGCTGTTCTTGCTGAAGTACAGCGGACCCACCAGTTCCCTGGCCGTACCGAAGTTTTGTACGTAGCCGCCGAAGAGCACAGCCTGGACCTTCTTTCCGTAGGTGAAGCTGATCCAGCTGGAGGAGTTGCGGGTCGGAGCATAGTGCCAGGTCCCGTCGCTGTCGACGGAGCTGACGCCGTAACCGCCGTTGAGATTCACGTGCTCACCGGCCTGGGCGAAGATGGTCTTGGCCTTAATGGCGAACATACCATTCACGTACTCGGCATAGAAGAACGGGCTCACGGTGGTGATGCGGTCCTTGACCTTATGGTTGCCGGCGGCGTTCAGGTGGCGCGGCTTGATGGAGAGCATGTCCAGACCGGCGCGGAGGGTGAAGCCGCCCTGCTTGTAGTTCAGGCCGGCATAGAGCTCCGGAATGCCGCCGTACTTGATGTACTCGGCGGAGGCGCCGGAAGGACCGGCGGAAGTGTACTGCATCTGCCAGAGGGCCGCCGTGGTCAGGCTGAAGCCCTCGCCGAGCGTCCAGTCCGCCACGATCTCCGGGGTGCGGCTGAAGGGGCCGAACGGAGCGCCGGTGTTGAGCGAGAAGATGTGCGGCATGTCGGCCGCCATCGGATGCCAGGACTGGCCGGCCTTGATGCTGACGCCGTCCTTGGCCAGGGTCACGAAAGCCTGGCGCAGACGGAGGGTGGCCGTACCGGTCACGCCGCTCAGTCCGGCGGCGAAGTCAGCCTCGAAACGGGCACTGACGTTCCAGCCGTTCACCTGGTAACCGACGATGTCCAGGCCCAGGCGGGAGGTAAGGTTGCCATACACGTAGGTGGACTGGGCGTTGAGGTCCTCGCCGTCCACGATGTTGCGGTCCTTGGGGAGATAGTAGAAGAGGTCGTCGACCCCGTAGACGCTCTCGCGGCTGTCTGCGGCGAAGTAGTTGCGGATGAAGCCGTAGGGCTTGAACTGGACGGTGGCATTGTCCTGGGCGGCAGCGCTGAAGGAGAGGGCCAGCACGGCGACCGCGGTTGCGAGGATGCTCTTATTCATTCTATTCGGAGGATTTAGGTTATACGGTAGGGAACGGGAAAAGCTTGGTCAGCAGGAAGAAACCGAGCACGAAGCCAAGCACGCCGAGGATGATGCCGACCTTGGCCATGTCCTTGGTCTGCACGAGACCCGTGGAGGCGGCGATGGCGTTCGGCGGCGTGGAGATCGGCAGCAGCATCGCGATGGAGGCGCACACGGCGATGAACGGGATCATCGCGTTCATCCCGCCGAGCGAGACGAACTGAGCATTGTTGGCCGCGGCCGGGTCGGACATCGCCGTGCCCACGACCACGAGGATCGGGACCAGCAGGGCGGCCGTCGCGGAGTTGCTGATGAAGTTGGAGAGCAGGTAGCAGATCAGGCCGGCGATGACCAGCACGACCACCACGTTCATCGCACTGAACGGGATCGCATTGATCAGCGTGGCGGCCAGGCCCGTACTGTTGAGGCCCGTACCCAGGGCGAAGCCGCCCGCCACGAGCCAGAGCACGCTCCAGTTGATCTCGCTGATGTCGCGCTTCTCGAAGACGCCCGTGGCCGTGTAGACGGCCAGCGGGATGAGGGCCACGACGTTGGAGTTGATCCCGGTCAGGGACTCCGTGACCCACAGGAGGATGGTCAGGAAGAAGGTACCCCAGGCCACGTAGTCGCGCCAGGTCTTCTTGCGCTCCTTGACCTCGATCTTGAGCTCGATCTTCTCGCTCTTGAAGGGGAAGAAGAACTGCAGCAGGAACCAGGCGATGGCGATCATGATGATCACGAACGGGACCATCCGGGTCATCCAGGTCACGAAGCTGATCTGGTATCCGGCATTCTCCAGGGCGCCCAGGGCGATGGCGTTCGGGGGCGTGCCGATGGGCGTGCCGATGCCGCCGAGGTTGGCGGACACGGGGATGGCGAGCGCCAGGCCCACCTTGCCGGTCTCGTTCTCAGGCAGGGACTTGAGCACGGGAGCCAGGAAGGCCAGCATCATCGCGGCCGTGGCCGTGTTGCTCATGAACATCGAGAAAATGGCAATCACGATGAGGAAACCCAGCAGGACCATCTTCGGCTTCTTGCCGAACAGGCCCAGCAGGACCTTGGCGATCGCGGCGTCCATACCGTATTTGGAGGCGATGATGGCGAGCACGAAACCGCCCAGGAAGAGCATCACCACGGGATCCGCGAAGGAGGCCATGATGCTCTTGTAGTCCACGAGAGTGCCGAACTCGGGCTTGCACATGAAGCCCAGTCCCTTGTTGGACACCGTCAGGAGCATCACCACGATCACCACCAGGGAGGTGGTCCAGTTGGGGATGATCTCGAACATCCACATCAGGGCGGCGAACACGAAGATCGCGATCATCCGCTGCTGGATGACGGTCAGGCCGGCGATGCCGAAGGCGCTGACCGGAAGGGCCCACAGCAGGATCGTGACGATCAGCACGATGGGCAGAAGCACACAATACTTGACAGAAAAAGTGCTATTGGACATAATACCTAATTATTCTTCTCAGTTGCTCTTGAAAAGCGGCGCAAATTTAGGCATTATTCAAGATAAAAGCAAAGGAAAGAGGGCGATAAAGAAGCGGCGGCAACGGGCCTGGACCCGCTGCCGCGCTCAAAAACACACTAACTTTTATCCGAATGCAAAATTAGGTCTTCCCAACGGGAATAAAAATCCCCATTTATGGTTATTTTTGCAATATGGACAATCCCCTGCTGGCCCCCTCCACCCTCCCCTTCGGGGCTCCGCGCTTCGACGCGATCCGCCTGGAGCACTATCTGCCGGCCTTCCGCGCGGCCATCGCCGCCGGCAAGGCCGAGGTGGACGCCATCGCGGCGGACCCTGCGCAGCCGGACTTCGCCAACACCGTCGAGGCCCTCGAATTCGCCGGGGCGGACCTGGAGCGCGTCAGCGGAATCTTCTTCAACCTGCTGGAGGCCGAGAGCGACGATGCGATGCAGCAGGTCGCGGAGGAGGTCTCTCCCCTGCTGACCGAATACGAGATGTACGTCTCCCTCAACGAGCGGCTGTTCGCCCGCGTCAAGGCCGTCTATGACCGCCGGGACGCCCTGGAGCTCGCTCCCGACCAGCGCAAGCTGCTGGAGGAGAGCTACAAGGACTTCGTGCGCAGCGGCGCGCTGCTCTCCCCGGAGGACAAGAAGACCTATGCCGCCCTCGAGGAGGAGCTCTCGCTGCTGGAGCTGCGCTACGGCAAGAACGTGCTGGACGCCACTAACGCATTCACCCTCCACCTCACGGACGAGGCGGAGCTCGAAGGGCTCCCGCAGTACGTCCGGGACCTCGGTGCGCAGGCAGCGCGCGAGAAGGGCCTGGAGGGCTGGCTCTACGACCTCACGCACCCCAGCTACGTCCCCTTCCTGCAGTACAGCGCCCGCGCCGACCTGCGGGAGCGCCTGTGGCGCGCCTACAATTCCCGCGCACTGGGCGGGCCGTCCGACAACCGCGCCGTCTGCGTGCGGATCGCCGGCCTGCGGCGCCGCATCGCGCAGCTGCTCGGCTACGCGACCTGGGCGGACTACGTGCTCGAGGAGCGGATGGCGAAGGACATCCCCACCGTGCGGGCCCTGCTGGACCACCTGATGGAGCCCTCGCTGCCCGCCGCCCGGCGGGAGGTGGCGGAGCTGCTCGCCTATGCCCGTGAGCGCGGGTATGCGCAGGGACAGATGCAGCCCTGGGATTTCGCCTACTGGTCCGAGCGCTACCGCGCGGAGCACTTCGCGCTGAGCGAGGAGCAGCTCAAGCCCTACTTCCGGCTGGAGTGCTGCATCGACGCCGTGTTCGGGCTCGCGACGCGCCTGTACGGCATCCGTTTCGTCCCGCGGGAGGACCTGCCGGTCTACCACCCCGACGTGCGCGTCTACGACGTGCAGGACGCCGACGGGCGGCACCTGGCGCTCTTCTACGCCGACTTCTTCCCCCGCCCCGGCAAGCGCGGCGGGGCCTGGATGACCAACTTCCGGGAGCTGTCCGCGCCCGGCGGCGTGGAGCAGCGGCCCTTTGTCAGCATCGTGACCAATTTCAGCAAGCCCGGCCCCGACGCGCCCTCGCTGCTCACCCACGACGAGCTGACTACCTTCCTGCACGAGTTCGGCCACGCCCTGCACGGGATGCTCGCCGAGGGGCGCTACCCCTCGCTGACCGGCACCAACGTCGCGCGCGACTTCGTGGAGCTCCCCTCCCAGCTGATGGAGAACTGGGGCTTCGAACCGGAGTACCTGCGCCCCTTCGCGCGGCACTGGCAGAGCGGCGAGCCCATCCCGGTGGAACTCGTGGAGCGGCTCGTCGCCGCGCGCAACTACCACGCCGCCTACTTCCAGGTGCGCCAGCTGCGCTTCGGACTGCTGGACCTGGCCTGGCACACCCTGCGGGAGGATGACGGCCGGCCCGCGGAGGCGCTGGAGGCGGCGGCCCTGCAGGACTGCGCCGTCCTGCCCGACATCCCCGGCACCTGCATCTCCACCGCCTTCGGCCACATCTTCTCCGGCGGCTACAGCGCCGGATACTACTCCTACAAATGGGCCGAGGTGCTCGAGGCGGACGCCTTCGCCCGCTTCCGGGAGGAGGGCATCTTCAACCCCGCGACGGCCGCCTCCTTCCGGGAGGCCATCCTCTCGAAGGGCGGCAGCGAGGACGAAGCCGTCCTGTACCGCCGCTTCCGGGGGCGTGACCCCGAGCCGGACGCACTACTCAAGAAATTGGAAATCAAATAGATATGAAACCCATTATCAACCACTTCACCGACAACGACCTCTACACCTTCACCTGCCAGTACTACATCCTGAAGACCTACCCGCGCGCCGAAGTCGAGTATACCTTCTTCGACCGCAACCACCAGAAGTACCCCCAGGGTTTCGACAAACTGCTGCGCGAGCAGCTCGACCATATGGCCGAGGTGCGGATCACCGACGAGGAGATCGAGTTCATGAAGACCCGCTGCGTCTTCCTCCCCCTGTGGTATTTCACCTACCTGCGCGGCTACCGCTTCCGCCCGGGCGAGGTCACCATCCACCAGGACGAGGAGGGGCACCTCGACATCAAGGTCCGCGGCAAGTGGTTCTCCACCATCATGTGGGAAATGCCCATCCTGTCGTGCATCTCGGAGCTGATGCACGGCCTGCGCGGCGACTTCGAACGCTATGACGCCGCGCGCGAGGAGGCCAAGGCGCGCGCTAAGACCGAGCGCATTTTCGGCTCGGGGCTCGTGCTCGGCGACATGGGCACGCGCCGCCGCTTCAGCTTCGACCACCACGACATGGTGGTGCGCGTGATGAAGGAGGTGGCCGATTCGCGCAGCGACTGGCCCGGCAGGTTCACCGGCACCTCCAACGTCTGGCTGGCGATGAAGTACGACTGCGTGCCGCTCGGGACGATGTCCCACCAGCTGATCAGCTTCGAGGAGAACGTCAGCGGCGTGTTTGAGTGCAACTTCAACGTAATGAAGAAGTTCAGCGACGTCTACGACGGCGACAACGGCATCTATCTCTACGACTGCTTCGGCGACGAGGTCTTCTTCTCCAACCTCTCCAAGCGGATGGCGATGATGTACAAGGGCCTGCGCGTGGACAGCGGCGACGAGTTCGAGCAGACCGAGAAGATCATCGCCAAATACAAGTCCCTGGGAATCGACCCTGCCACCAAACAGGTCTGTTACTCCAACGGGCTCGACGTCGACAAGGCCATCGAGATCCACAAATACGTGGACGGCCGCGTGCAGGACTCCTACGGCGTGGGCACGCACCTGACCTGCGACGTGGACGGCGCCGACCCGATGAACATCGTGGTGAAGCTCACCCGCGGGCGCATTACCGAACTGCGTGAGTGGCACGACTGCGTCAAGCTTTCCTGCAACCTGTCCAAGACCCTGGGCAATCCGGAGAAATGCGCCTACCTCACCTCCCTGCTGGCCAAATCCAACTAACCCATATTCCTTATGAGACACATCTTCCTTGCCGCCCTGGCGGCCCTCTGCCTGCTCCCGGCTTCCTTCGCACAGGAAGTGTACAACATCCCGATCACCAGCATCCGCTGCAGCGACCCCTTCATCCTGCCCGACGCCTCCGACCACACGTACTACATGTACTCGACCGGTGGCGGCGGACGCGTGATGGGGCGCGCCAGCAAGGACCTGCTCAACTGGACCGAACCCTTCGTGGTGATGGAGTTCCCCGCCACGCACTGGGCCGGCAACCGCGCCGCCAGCTGGGCGGCCGAGGTCCACAAGTACCGGGGCAAGTATTACCTGTTCACCACCTCCCACACCCGGGAGACGATGGTGAGCCTGCCCGGCCGCGGGGACATCCCGCACCGCGCCACGCAGATCTACGTGGCGGACTCCCCCCGCGGACCGTTCCGCGATTTCACCGGCAACAAGCCCCACACCCCCTGGGACTGGGCGGCCCTGGACGGCACGCTCTGGATCGAGGACGGGGTCCCGTATATGGTCTTCTGCCACGAGTGGCTGCAGACCGTGGACGGGACGATGGAACTAGTGCGCCTGCCTGACGACCTGGGCGTGCCCACCGAGGCGCCCGTGACCCTGTTCAAGGCCTCCGACGCCCCCTGGTCCGGCGAGATGCTGGAGCTGGGCGAGAAGACCAACGGGATGGACATCGGCGGCCAGGTCACCGACGGACCCTGGGTCTTCCGCACGCAGACCGGCCGCCTGGGGATGCTCTGGTCCTCCTGGGGCAAGGAGCGCTACGCCATCGGTGTGGCTTACTCCCAGAGCGGATCGGTCAAGGGCCCCTGGATCCAGGAGGAGAAGCCCCTGTTCGAGGACAACGGCGGACACGGGATGCTCTTCCGTACCTTTGACGGCAAGCTCAAGCTCTGCATGCACTGGACCGACCAGCGCGACGAGCGGCCGGGCCGGCGGCCCGTCATCCGCGACGTCGACGACTCCGGCGACCGCCTGACGCTCGTGCCGGAGAAGGCCCCGGTGGTCTTCAATCTTTCCAAGGACAAGACGATGCCCGGCCGCAAGGTCGCCCTGCGCGACATCCGCAAGGATTTCCCGCGCGACTGGAGCGGCTACGAGTACCTGGTGCTCGACATGATGGCTTCCAGCGGCCAGCGCGTCTACCTCGGCGTCAACACCGACGAGGGCTACAACGAGCTTCGCTTCATCTTCTACGCCCCGGGCGGACGCATCCGCACGGCCATCCCGCTGACCTACTTCCGCGACCTGCCCGCCGGCGCGCACGACATGGCGGCCACCTACAACCACAAGCGTCCGCTCTCCTACATCAACATCGAGCACGGCACGCGCCATCCGCTCCGGGGCGTCGACTCGCTCGGCGTGCGGATGAACCTGCCCGTCAAGGACGAGCAGGTGGTCATCTATGACGCCTACCTGACCGTGGGCGACCCCGGCGACAAGTATCTCGACGCGCGCCCCGCCGTCGACGCCTTCGGCCAGTGGGGCCTGGGCGAGTTCGCGGGCAAGGTCCACAGCGAGGCCCAGCTGCGTGCCGACTGGGCCCGCGAGCAGTCGGACATCGCAAACTACCGCAACACCCGCTACTCCCAGTACGGCGGCGACCTGTCGCGCCGCACCAAGGCCACCGGCTTCTTCTATGTCAAGAAGGTCCGCGGCCGCTGGTGGTTCGTGGACCCGGAGGGCTGCCTCTTCCTGTCCATCAGCTCCAACGGCATCAGCCCGATGATGGGCGGCGGGGGCGGCTTCGGCCGCGGCGCCGCGCCGCTCAAGGGTCTGTTTGAGGACGGTGAGGTGCCGCGCCTGCCGGAGCGCTTCTCCGGCGAGCAGGCCCGCGCCCGCGCCACGGAACTCACCGTCGGCCGGATGGACCTCTGGGGGATGAACACCATCGGCAACTGGTCCGGACGCGACGTCATCGCCCTCGGGCGCAAGCCCTTCATGACCATGCTCGGCGGCCTGGGCATCCAGGACGGCATCCTCGGGATGCCTGACGTGTATGCTGAGGGCTTCGCGGAGCGCATCGACGAGGCCGTGGCCCGCTCCACCGCCCCCTACCTCGACAACAAGATGCTGATCGGCTACTTCGTGGGCAACGAGCCCACCTGGAGCAACGCCGAAATGCGCCTGTGCGAGCTTATCCTGCAGGCCGCCCCCGACAAGCCGCTGCGCGTGGCGATGGAGGCGCACCTCCGCCAGCACGGAGACAGCCCCGCCAGCCGCAGGGCCTTCATCTACAAGACCTACGAGACCTTCCTCTCCACGGTCCAGGCCGCCCTCAAGCGCCACGACCCCAACCACCTCAACCTCGGCATCCGCTACGGCTCGGAGGTCCCCGCCCCCGAGGTGCTGGCCCTGTCGAAGAAGTATTTCGACGTCTACAGCTTCAACCGCTACGGCGTGGAACCTGATCTGGATGCGATGGACCGCATCTACAAGGCCATTGGCAAGCCGATGATCATCGGCGAATTCCACTTCGGGACCACCGACCGCGGCCTGGGCGAGTCGCTCGTGCGCACCGTCTCCCAGGAGGAGCGCGGCGTGGCGTACCGCCACTACTGCGAGGCCGCCTTCTCCCACAAGGCGCTCATCGGCACGTCCTGGTTCACCTGGACCGACCAGCCCTTCTTCGGGCGCGGCGACGGCGAGAACTACAACATCGGCCTGATCGATGTCACCGACCGCCCCTACCCGGATATGGTCAAGGCCATCCAGGCCGTCTCGGACAACTGCTTCCGCGTCCACGAGGGCAAGCAGGCCCCCTACGCCCGCACGCCCGAGCGTCCCGGCGGCTCCTTCCCCGACTTCTGGGAGAAATGATGGCATAGCAGAGACGTTCGGCGAAGAAATCGGAGCGAAGCGACGCAGGGGTGCTCAAGGGGGAACGCCCCCTCGTATATAGCAAAGGCGGTCGGCAATATGCCGACCGCCTTGCGGGTACGCTATAGGCGGTAAACGCCTATAGCGTACCCTGCTCCAACATTGCTTGCGCAACCTTCATGAAACCGGCGATGTTGGCGCCCTTGACATAGTCCACGGTGCCGTCCGGCTGGGTGCCGAACTTGACGCACTGCTCGTGAATGCTCTTCATGATGAAGTGCAGCTTCTCGTCGACCTCGGCGCCGCTCCAGCTGATGTGCTCGGCGTTCTGGGTCATCTCCAGGCCGGAGGTGGCCACGCCGCCGGCGTTGACGGCCTTGCCGGGCGCGAAGAGGATGCCGTTGTGCTGGAAGAAGTGGATGGCGGCCGGCTGGCAGCCCATGTTGGACACCTCACAGCAGCACCAGCAGCCGTTGGCCTTCAGCTCCTTGGCGTCGGCCTCGGCGAGCTCGTTCTGGAAGGCGCACGGCAGGGCGATGTCGCACTTGACGCTCCAGGCCTTTTTGCCGGGAGTGAAGAGGGCCTTGCCCGGGAAACGGGTGGCCATATCCTCCACGCGGTCGCGGTTGGAAGCGCGCATCACCAGCATGTAATCGATCATCTCCTGGGTGATGCCGTCCGGAATCTCGCAGACACCGTCCGGGCCGGAGATCGCCACGACCTTGGCGCCGAGCTCGAGGGCCTTGATGCAGGCGCCCCAGGCCACGTTGCCGAAGCCGCTGACCGCCACCTTGCAGCCCTTGATGTCCTTGCCGGCGTGGTGCAGCAGGTTCTGGGTGAAATAGAGCGCGCCGAAGCCCGTGGCTTCCGGACGCAGGATGGAGCCGCCCCAGGTGGCGCCCTTGCCGGTCAGCACGCCGGTGTTGTACTGGCGCGCAAGCTTCTTGTACATACCGTAGAGGTAGCCGATCTCGCGGCCGCCCACGCCCACGTCGCCGGCCGGGATGTCCTGATCGGGACCGATGCACTGCCAGAGCTCCCACATGAAGGCCTGGCAGAAGCGCATGATCTCCTCGTCGGTCTTGCCCTTCGGGTCAAAGTCGCTGCCACCCTTGGCGCCGCCCATCGGGAGGGTCGTCAGGGCGTTCTTGAAGGTCTGCTCGAAGCCGAGGAACTTCAGCATGGAAGGGGTCACGGCGCGGTGGAAGCGCAGGCCGCCCTTGTAGGGGCCGATGGCGCTGTTGAACTGCACGCGGTAGCCGGTGTTGGTCTGGACCTCTCCCCTGTCGTCCACCCAGGTCACGCGGAACGTGAAGATGCGGTCCGGCTCGACCATCCGCTCGACGATCTTCGCCCGCTCGAACTCCGGATGCTGGTTGTAGACTTCCTCGATGGACTCTAGGACCTCCTGTACCGCCTGGAGATACTCGTTCTCCCCGGGATACTTGGCCTGGAGGCTGGCCATGATGTTCTTGGTATTCATTGCAAACGAACTGTGTTATTAATTGTTTTGTGGTTATTCTACCTCCCAGGTGGAGCCGCTGTGCAGCAGGTCGTCCACGCTGTGGATCTTGGACTTGGTCATCACGTCCTTGACCTGGTCGCGCACGCCGTCGTCGTAGGTGATGTCCTTGACGTCGCGGATCACGCCCAGGGCCACCGGATAATCCGGGCCCTTCATGTCGGCGAGGGCCATGTGGATGCCGATGTTGTCGGAGTGCGCGTCGTGGATGAGGACGTCCTCCTCGGTGAAGCCGCCCTCGCCGATGCGCACGGCGCGGATCTTGCGCCCGTCGTAGATCAGACCGCGGTCGCGGTTCTTGCCGAAGATCATCCGCTCGCCCTGGCGCAGGATGATCGTGTGGTCCGCCTTGACGGCCGGGTCGGACAGGTTCTTGTGGGCTCCGTCGTTGAAAATCACGCAGTTGGTCAGCATCTCCATCACCGAGCAGCCGTCGTGCAGGGCCGCTGCCGTCATGATCTCCTCGTTGAGCTTGAGCTCGACGTCCAGCGAACGGGCGAAGAAGGTGCCCTTCGCACCCAGCACGAGCGAACCCGGGTTGAACGGGTGCTCCACCGTGCCGTAGGGCGAGGTCTTGGTGATCGCACCGAACTTGGAGGTCGGCGAGTACTGCCCCTTGGTCAGGCCGTAGATCTGGTTGTTGAACAGGATGATGTTGATGTCGATGTTGCGCCGGATGGCGTGGATGAAATGGTTGCCGCCGATGGCGAGCGCGTCGCCGTCGCCGCAGGCCTGCCAGACCGTCAGCCAGGGGTTCGCCACCTTGATGCCGGTGGAGACCGCCGTGGCGCGGCCGTGGATGCTGTGGAACCCGTAGGTGTCCATATAGTAAGGCAGCCGCGAGGAGCATCCGATGCCGGACACCACCACGTAGCGTTCCTTGTCATATCCGAGCGCCTGGCTCACCTTGGGCAGGGCCCGCTGCAGCGCTGCGAGCACGGCGTGGTCGCCACAGCCCGGGCACCAGCGCACTTCCTGGTCGCTCTTGAAATCTTTGAATGTCAGTGTTGCCATAGTCTACATCTCCTTCTGGATGGCCGCGACGAGCTCGCTCACGAGGAACGGCTGGCCCTGGACCTTGTTGAACTTGCGAATGTCCTTCCCGGGGAACTGCGCCCGCAGGTAGTCGGCGAACTGTCCGCTGTTGAGTTCGCACACGAGGATCTTCCCGAACCGGGAGAAGACCTCCTCCGTGTTGGCCGGGAGCGGGTTGATGTAGTCGAAATGGACGTAGGACACGCCCTCGCCGAGCTCGTGCACGGCGCTGAGGATGTGGCCGTAGGTGCCGCCCCAGCCCACCACCAGCAGCTTGCCGGAGTCGGGGCCGTTCTGCAGCTCGAGGGCCGGGAGGTCCCGGGCGATGCGCGCCACCTTCTCGGCGCGCTCCGCGACCATCAGTGCGTGGTTGGCGGGATCGGTGGACAGCACGCCGGCGTGGGTCTTCTCGAGCCCGCCCACGCGGTGCTCGAAGCCGCGCTGGCCCGGCAGGGCCCAGCGGCGCACCAGCGTCTCGGGGTCGCGCTCGAAGGGTTTGAAGCGCTCGCCCTCGGGGAGGATCCCCCGCACGAAAGGCGGCTTGATCTCAGGATAATCCTTCATCGCGGGGATGCGCCAGGGCTCGGACCCGTTGCCCAGGAAGCCCTCGGAGAGGAGCAGGACCGGGGTCATATGCTCCAGGGCGATCTTGGCGGCCTGGAAGGCGGCGTCGAAGCAGTGCGCCGGCGAGTGGGCGGCCACGACGGCCATCGGGCACTCGCCGTTGCGCCCGTAGAGCGCCTGGTTGAGGTCGGACTGCTCCGTCTTGGTGGGCAGGCCCGTGGAGGGGCCGCCGCGCTGGACGTCCACGACGACCAGCGGCAGCTCGGCCATCACCGCGAGGCCCATCGCCTCACTCTTGAGCGAGAGGCCCGGGCCGGAGGTGGTGGTCACGGCCAGGTTGCCGGCATAGGAGGCGCCAATGGCGGTGCAGATGCCCGCGATCTCATCCTCGGCCTGGAGCGTCTTGGCTCCCAGGCTCTTGTGGAGCGCCAGCTCCTCGAGGATGGCCGTGGCGGGCGTGATCGGATAAGAGCCGCAGAAGAGGGGCAGGCCCGACTTCTCGGAGGCGGCCAGCAGGCCCCAGGCCGTGGCCTGGTTGCCGGTGATATTACGGTAGGTGCCCTTCTGCACGTGCTCCGCGGGAGCCACCGTGTAGGTATTGGGGATCACCTGGATGTTCGCAGCATAGTTGAAACCGTCGAAGAGCACCTTCTTGTTGGGCTCGATCACCTCGGGGTGCTTCTTGGCGAATTTCTTCTCCAGATAGGCGTAGATGTACTCCAGCGGGCGGTTGTAGATGTAGCAAGCCATCCCGAGGGTGAACATGTTCTTGCACTTGAGGATGGCCTTGGGGTCCATCCCGCTGTCTTTGAGACTCTCGCGGGTGAGCGTGGTGATCGGGGAGACGATCAGGGTCCGGTCCTCGACCCCGAGTTCGGTGAAGGGATTCTCGGTGACGAAGCCGGCCTTCTTCATCCCGGCCTCGTCGAAGGCGTCCTCGTCCACGAGGATCATCGCGTGGCGCTTGCACCATTTGGCGTTCGCCTTGAGGGCGGCGGGGTTCATCGCGACCAGCAGGTCGCAGAAATCACCGGGCGTATTGACCTTGCCGCTGCCGATGTGTACCTGGAAACCGGACACGCCGGAGACCGTCCCGTGCGGGGCGCGGATCTCGGCGGGATAGTCCGGGAATGTGGAAAGACCGTTGCCGTAGATGGCGGACATATCCGCAAAAAGAGATCCGGTGAGCTGCATTCCGTCACCCGAATCTCCTGCGAATCTGATTACAACATCCTTGGCGTCAATGACTTTGTGTTGCATCACGTATGTTTAGTGTTGAATAATTAGTGGTTCAGGTTAGAAAGGGGAAGCCTCATCCCGCTGCGGGATGAGGCTTGGACTTTCAGGGCTACTGCTGGGCAGCGGCAGCGGCCTGCTGCTGGGCCTGCAGCTCAGCGGCGAGGGCCTCGAGGGTCCGGTCCGCGGCGATGTTCATCGCCTTGCGGCCTTCCGGGGTGAGGTCGTGGCTCTGGGCCGGGTCGAGATACAGGACGTTGTTGGCGTCGAACACATAGATGTAGCCGCCCTTCTTGGCGAGGTCCTGGATCACTTTGTTCACCTTCTCGTAAATAGGCTGCATCAGCTGCTGCTCCTGCTGCTGGAGCTCCATCTGCACGGTCTGCTGGAACTCCTGGATGCGCTGCTGGATCTCGGTCAGCTCCTTCTCCTTGCTCTGGCGGATCGCGTCCGTCCAGGTGCTGGCCTTGGACTGGTAGGTGGAGTACTTGCTGTTGAACTCGTCCACCATCGCCTGGTAAGTCTCCTGGGCTTCCTGCTGCGCGGTGTTCATCGTCTCGCGGGCCTTGTCCATCTCAGGGCTGAGCTGGATCAGCTCGGTGGTGTTCACGTGGGCGAATTTCGGCTGGGCGAAAGCGGTGACGGCGAGCAGCGCCGAAGCGGCAATCAAAAGGATCTTTTTCATATCAGTACGTTGATTTTAAATTTGTTTCTACTTGGTTAACTATATGGTGTCAGTTAAAACTGTTGTCCGATCACGAAGTGGAACTGGCTCTTCGAGCCGGCCGGGCCGTCGAAGCCGTAGCCCCAGTCGACGCCGAGCAGACCCACCATCGGTAAGAAGATGCGAACACCGACGCCGGCGCTGCGTTTGATCTGGAAAGGATTGAACTTTTTGATGTCGGACCAGCAGTTGCCTCCCTCCGCGAACGCCAGCGCATAGATGGTGGAAGAGGGCTGCAGGATCACCGGATAACGCAGCTCGAAGGTGAACTTGTCGTAGACGTTGCCGGCGTAGGCATAGCCGTTGGAGTTGTACGAGGACGGCTCGTACGGGGTCAGCGAGTAGTTCTCGTAGCCGCGCAGCGAGATCACTTCCGTGCCGTAGGAATAGTAGCCGGACATGCCGTCGCCACCCACGAGGAAGCCCTCGAACGGGGAATA
This sequence comes from Bacteroidales bacterium, assembly GCA_017428725.1. Lineage (GTDB taxonomy): Bacteria > Bacteroidota > Bacteroidia > Bacteroidales > UBA932 > Cryptobacteroides. The sequence continues at coordinate 168,953 of JAFRQH010000003.1, forward strand.
ACCCCACTTGCGGTTGTAGTATCCGAGGTAGCCGAACTGCGCACGGGACATCAGCACGAGGTCGCCGATGAGCTTGGTGTAGTTGGCTGCGGAGAATTTCCACTTGTGGTACTCGATCCAGCGGTAGCGGTCACGGCCGGACCAGTTGTCGTAATTGACGTCCTTCCAGCTCTTGACGGGGACCTTCTTGCCGTCGTTGTCGAAATCGTACTTGCGCAGCAGCGAGAACGGCGGGGTCAGCTGCAGGGACAGGGAGAACTCCGAGCCCTGGCGGGGATAGATCTGCTGGTCCGTGGAGTTCCGCACGAGGTTGGCCGTGTAGTTGATGTTGTGGGCCATGCCGTCGTCGAAGATGAAGTAGCCCGCGTACCAGTTGGTCAGCTTGTAGGTCTGCCAGTTGAAGCCGTTGTAGAGGACGAAGTAATTGTCGGGCCAGTTGAGCCGGGTGCCCAGCGAGGCGGCGAAACCGAAGACCTCCATCTCGCGGTCGTGGCTCAGGATGTTGAGCGCCAGGTAGGAGTTGGTCTGGCGGGTGTAGTAGGCGCTGAGGTTGAGCGAGGTCGGCTTCTTGCCGAAGAGCCAGGGCTCGGTGAAGCTCGCGGTCAGGGCCGTATAGTACGTACCGTTGGTCTGGAAGCGGAAGGCAAGGTTCTGCGCGTCGCCGAGCGGGACCGGGCGCCAGGCGCCCTTCTCGAACATCCGGTGCGTGGAGAAGTTGTTGAAGCTCACGCCCACGGTGGCCACGAAGGTACGGCCGCCCCAGCCGCCGGAGACTTCCAGCTGCGAGGAGGGCTTCTCCGTGACGTTGTAGACCAGGTCCACGGTATTGTCCAGCTGGTTGGGGATCATCGAGTAGCCGCCTTCCTTCATGATCGCCTCCGGGTCGAACTGGCCCAGGGACGCGATCTCGCGGATGGACCGCTCGAAGTCGGTCTGGCTGAAGAGATACCCGGGGCGCGTGAAGATCTGGCGGCGGACCACCTTCTCGTTGGTCAGGTCGTTGCCGTTGATGATGATGTTGTTGAGCGTGGCCTGCTTGCCCTCGGAGATGCGGAACTCCACGTCCACGGAATCATGCTGGATGTTGGTCTCGACCGGGGTCACGTTGACGAAGAGGTAGCCGTTGTCGCGGTAGAGCTTGGTGACGTCCATCTCGTTCTGCTTGCCGCCGCCGAACAGGTGCTTCTCCATCCCGACGACATCGTACGGGTCTCCCTTGTTGATGCCGACCACCTGGTTGAGCACGTCGGTGCTGTAGACGGAGTTGCCCGTCCAGGTCACGTCGCGGAAGTAGTATTTGTCTCCCTCTTCGAACACGAGGTCGATCCCCAGCTTGCCGGGCTCCACATAGTAGATGGAGTCGCGCACCAGGCGGGCGTCGCGGTAGCCGGCCTCGTTGAACGCGGCGACGGCCGACTTCTTGTCGTTGATGTACTCCTTCTCGTTGAACTTCTTGCTGCTGAAGAAGTTGTAGATCTTGTTGGACTTGGTCTTCTTCATCGAGCGCGCCAGCTTGAACTCCTTGACGTGCTCGTTGCCGATGAAGTTGATGTCCCTGATGCGGACCTTCGGGCCCTTGTCGACGGCGAAGTTGACGCGGATGGCGTTCTTGACGATGGAGTCGCGCTGGACCTCCGTCTTGACGGCGCACTGCAGGAAGCCCTTCTCGGCGTAGTAGCGCTTGATGATGTCCACGGAGGTGCTCTCCACATAGTCGGAGAACTCGCCGCCACGGCGCAGGGTCAGGCGCTCCTCCAGGTCCTTGCGCTCGCCGGACTTCACGCCCGTGAAGGACCAGCGGGACATACGCGGACGCTCCAGGATCTTGATCCGGAACCAGGCGGAGTCGCGCGCGGCGTTGAGGCTGTCGATCTCGACGGAGACGTCTTCGAAGAAACGCTGGAGCCAGAGCCGGCGGACGACGTTGGAGATGTCGTCGCCCGGGACCGTAACCTGCATCCCCGGACGGAGTCCCGTCTGGGAGATGATCTGCTGGTCGGCGAAATAAGTGTTGCCCTCGACCTCGATGCCCGCTATCGTATATTTCTGCGGATGGGTGTAATCCACTTCGACTCCCTGCGCCCGGACAAGCGCCGGAGCGAGCAGCAGAGCCAGAAGGGTCAGTATCCGTCCAATTCTCATATCCAATGAATAAATGTGCAAATATACCCAATTATTTGATTTTTCCGAAACGCCGGTCCCGCGAAGCGTACTCTTCGAGGGCGGCCCGGTAGGACTCCCTGCGGAAGTCGGGCCACAGCGTGTCGGTGAACACGAATTCGGTATATGCAGTCTGCCAAAGCATAAAGTTGCTGATTCTCTTTTCGCCCGACGTGCGGATCAGCAGATCCGGATCCGGGAAACCTGCGGTCACGAGGTGGCGGGTGAAATCTTCCGGCCGCACTTCGCGCCCGGGGTTTTCAATCAAATCGTGTGCCATTTTCTGCGCCGCCTGCAGGATATCCCACTGGCCGCTGTAGCTCAGGAACACGATCATCGTCATCCGGTCGTTGGCGGCCGTGACCGACATCAGGTGGTCGATCCCCTGCCGGAGGCTCTCGGACAGGCGGGCGAGGTTGCCCACCACGACGAAACGGATGTTGTTGCGCTGGAAATTGTCCAGTTCGCGGACCATCGCCGAGGCCATCAGCTCCATCAGCGTGTTGACTTCGGACTCGGGCCGGCCCCAGTTCTCCTCGGAGAAGGCGAAGAAGGACACGTAGCGGATCCCCCACTCCACGGAGGCCTCCATCACGGCACGGACGCTCTCCACGCCCTCGAAATGCCCGTAGACGCGGTCCTTTCCGCGCTGCTTGGCCCAGCGGCCGTTGCCGTCCATGATCAAGGTCACGTGTGTGGGAATCCTGCTAAGCGTCTCCATGCTCGTATCACTCCTGGCCGCCGTTCCGTACATCCTCGCCCCAGAGCAGGCGGGAACGCAGCGCTTCTATGAAATTGGATTGTCCCAGCCGCAGGCGCCGCAGGCGCATCGGGGCGGCGCAGACTTCGATCTGCGCGCCGGCGGGGACGGTGTAGTTGCGGTTGTCCATCGTCAGGACCGCCCGGTCGTCGCGCGAGCGCAGGCCGATCCGCAGCCGGGAACTCTCCGGGACGATGAGCGGCCGGACGTTGAGGTTGTGCGGGGAGATCGGCGCCACGATGAAGACCTTGGTCTCGGGCAGGCAGATCGGACCGCCCACGCTGAGCGAGTAGGCCGTGGAGCCGGAGCTCGTGGCGACCAGCAGCCCGTCTGCCCAGTAGGTGGGCAGGGATGCGCCGTCCACTTCCACGTCCACGCCGAGCATCGACGCGCCCATCCGCGACACGCTCACCTCGTTGAGGGCATAGGGCGCGGCGTCGGGCAGCGCGTCGCAGCGGATCTGCAGCATCTCGCGCTCCTCCACCAGGTAGTCCCCGCTGCCCAGGGCCTCCACGACGGCGTCGGGATCGCTCTCGGACAGGAAACCGAGCCGGCCGAAATTGACCCCCAGCACCGGCACGCCCGACCCGAGGGCCAGGGAGGCGGAAGTCAGGAAAGTGCCGTCTCCGCCCAGGCTCAGCAGCACGTCCGTCCCAGGCTCGGGCCCGGACGCGTCGCTGACCGGATACAACACGTGTCCGGCGGCACGGAAACGCTCCAGAAGCGCCCCCACGCGGGGATCCTTCCGGAGCAGGTCCTTCTTGATGTAGTAGGCCAATTTCATTTCGGACCTCAAATTTAGCACTTAATTTATAATATTTGTATAGAAATGCTTAATTTTGTGAGTTTTTAAGCTTGATTTGAAATGACCCGACTGAGTGTAAATATCAACAAGATCGCCCTGCTGCGCAATGCGCGCGGGGGGAATATGCCGGACGTGCTGAAGGCTGCGCTGGACTGCGAGCGCTTCGGCGCCCAGGGCATCACGGTACACCCGCGCCCGGACGAGCGCCACATCCGCTACAGCGACGTGCGCAACCTTCGACCGGCCGTCACCACGGAGTTCAACATCGAGGGCAACCCCACCGGCAGCTTCAACGCGCTGGTGTGCGAGGTCGTCCCCGACCAGGTGACCCTGGTCCCGGATGCCCCCGACGCGCTGACCTCCAACGCCGGCTGGGACACCGTCCGCAACCACGCCTTCCTCAAGCGCACCTGCGCCGCCTTCAAGGAGCGCGGGATCCGCACTTCCATCTTCATCGACCCGGATCCGCGGATGGCGGAAGGCGCTTTCAAGTGCGGGGCCGACCGCGTGGAGCTCTACACCGCCGCCTACGCCGCAGGCTATGCGGCGGACCGCGAGCGCGCCATCGCCCCCTACCTGGCCGCGGCCGAGGCGGCCCGCGACCTGGGCCTGGGCCTCAACGCCGGCCACGACCTGTCGCTGGAGAACCTCGCTTACTTCATCCGCACCATCCCCTGGACGGACGAGGTGAGCATCGGCCACGCGCTCATCTGCGACGCCCTCTACCTGGGCCTGGAGACAACTATCCGGGAATATTTGTCGCAGATTCAGATTTTTTGACTACTTTTGTAGGCTTTAACAGTTTGTAAACAACAACGAAAAGATATGAAAAAATTACCGCTCATCCTCAGCATCATCGCCCTCGCCGGCGTGATCGCCCTGGCCGTCGTCAATTTCGCCAAGGGCAGCACCAAGAAAGCCGAGCCCGCCCAGAACGAAGCCAACCCCAACAAGGGCGCCATCGTCTATTTCAACATGGACCGCGTCCTGCAGGAGTACGATATGGCCAATGACCTCAGCAGCGTCTTCCAGACCAAGGCCAACAGCATCAGCCAGGAGGTGAACCGCCGCCAGAACAAGCTCCAGCGCGACGCCAACTCCTTCCAGGACAAGGTCAACAAGGGTCTGATGACCCAGTCCACCGCCCAGGTGCAGTACCAGAAGCTCCAGGAGCAGGACGCCAGTTTCCAGAACTACGCCGCCCAGAAGCAGCAGGAGATCGCCGAGGAGCAGCAGGTGATGATGAACCAGATCTTCGACGCCATCAAGGCCTTCACCGATGAGTACAACCAGAAGATGGGCTATGCGATGATCCTCGTCACCCAGGGTGACATCCTCCCCGCCCCCGTCGTCACCGGCGACGCCGCGCTTGACATCACCGACGCGCTGATCGAAGGCCTCAACGCCGCCTACGTCCAGCAGAAGGGCAAAACGGAATAGGACGCTTGAAGATCGCCATACTGTCCTGCTTCTACCCCTTCCGCGGGGGGATCGCCCAGTTCAACGCCAACCTTTTCGAAGAGCTGGGCAAAGAGCACGATGTACGTGCGTTCAATTTCAGCAGGCAGTATCCTGATCTCCTTTTCCCGGGCAAGACCCAGTACGTCACCCCCGAAGATGAAGCCGTACCCGTCGAGGCGCAAGCCTTGCTGGATACGGCTGATCCTTTGTCCTGGGGCCGCACGGCCCGCGCGATCCGCGCTTGGGGGGCCGACCTGCTGGTCCTGCGCTACTGGATGTCCTGGTTTGCCCCGTCCCTGGGCTGGGTGGCCCGCCACGCCGGCTGCAAGGCGGTCGGGATCCTGGACAACGTCGTCCCGCACGAGCCGCACTGGTTCGACGCCCCGCTGACCCGCTGGTTCCTCCGCGGGCTGGACGGCGCCGTGACCCTCTGCGAGGAGGTCTCCCGGGACCTGCTCGCGCTGCGCAGCGACATCCCGCACACCGTGCTGCCACACCCCATCTACACCCATTTCGGCCCGGCCATCCCCCGTGGGGAAGCCGAGCGCATCCTCGGCCTGCCCGCCGGGCGCAGGACCCTGCTCTTCTTCGGCCTGATCCGCGAGTACAAGGGGCTGGACATCCTCCTTCAGGCTTTCGACCTGCTGGACAGCCGCTACCAGCTCGTCATCGCCGGGGAGCCCTACGGCTCCTTCGACAAATACCGGCAGCTGATCGAGGCGGGCCGCGACCCGGAGTCCGTCCACGTGTTTCCGGACTACATCCGCGACTCCGAGGTCAAGCGCTATTTCTGCGCAGCGGACCTGACGGTCCTCCCCTACCGCAGCGCCACCCAGAGCGGCATCAGCTCGGTCTCGTGCTTCTTCGAGGTCCCGATGGTCGTCACCGATGTGGGCGGCCTGCGCGAGACCGTCGGCGCCCGCGGCACGGGAATTGTCTGCGAAGAGAGCACGCCCGCGTGCGTCGCCGCCGCCATCGGGCGCTATTTCGACGAACCCGGACTGGCCGGACGCCTGCTGGAGGGGATGCGCGCCGAGAAGCAGCGCCTTTCCTGGAGCCGTTTCAGTCAGGACCTGGTCGGCTTTGCCGACCGCATATCATAAAGGATTATGAAGAAACTCTGCATCCTACTCCTCCTGCTCTGCACACTGCCGTCCTGTGCAGTGGCCCAGTGGTACCTGTTCCCCGGCAAGAAGAAAGCCGGCGAGCAGACGACCACCACGACGGATTCCGTCCGCCGGGCCCGTCCGGACAATCCGGCCGTGACGGTCCGTACTGACAGTACGGTCCTGCCCGCCGACAGTCTGGTTCGGGCCGCCGCTGTACCCGTCTGGGCCGACAGCTACATCCCCGAGCCGCTGTCCACGGTCCGGATCGGGCTGATCCTGCCGCTACAGGCCGCCGGAGCCGCCAGCGAGAATTTCCTCGACCTGTACAGCGGGGCGCTGCTGGCGCTGCGCGACCTGGGCGCCGAGGGGCTCCGCGCCGAGCTGCAGGTCTACGACTCCGCAGACGCCAAGACCGCCCCGGCTGCCGCCGTCGGCGACGGCGACGACCTGATCATCGGACCCGTGTCGCTCCAGGACATCCAGAAGGCCCTGCCGGCCCTGCCGCAGGACCGCGTGATCGTCTCACCCCTGGAGCCCAAGGCCGCCGAGCTGGCGGTCGCGGGGCCGGTCGTGCAGTCTCCCACGCCCTGGACCGCCCAGATCGACGAGCTGGTCCGTTGGGTCCGCGAGGAGCGCCTCCCGGCAGAGGAGATCTATGTGGTGCGGGACACCGCCGCAGCGGGACGGGGCGAGCAGAGCGCCTACCTGCTGGAGAAGCTGCGGGACGCCGGCATCCACACCAAGGAGGTCACCTCCGTGGGCGGGATCCCCTTCGCCCGCAACCGGCAGTTCCGGGTGCTGATCGCCTCCGACCGCGACGCCTTCTTCGCCAGCGCGGTGCGGAGCCTGAGTATCCAGGGCGCCACCAACGACAACGTCATCCTCTATGGGACTACGCGCGTGCGCACCAACGGCACGGGCCCGACCGACCTGCACAACACCAATGCGCACCTGGCGGCCGCCTACTTCATCGACTACGAGGACCCGAAGGTCCGCGATTTCATCCTCGCCTACCGGGCGCTGTTCAACAACGAGCCCGGCTCCTTCGCCTTCCAGGGCTACGACATGATGCGCTACTACGTCACGATGTGTGCGAAGTACGGCCGGCAGTGGTACAAGAAGCTGCCGGAGTACCGGCAGAAAGGCCTGCAGGCGGACTTCCGCTTCTCGGCGGAGCAGCCGCGCGTCAACCAGGCCACCCGCCGTATCGTCTACAACAAGGACCTGACCACCAAACTGGTGGGATTCTAGCAAGAGAGATTATTTCCCGGACAGGAGCGCCCGGGCATTGTCGATGGCGGCGGGCGTGATGGTCGCGCCGCTGAGCAGCCGCGCGATCTCCATCGTCCGCTCCTCCCCCTTCACTTCGCGGATCGAGGAGACCGTCCGTCCGTCGGGGTTGACGCCCTTGGACACGACGAAATGTGCGTCGCCCTTGGCGGCCACCTGGGGAAGGTGCGTGATGGAGAGCACCTGCATGTCGCGGCCCATCTCGCAGATCATCCGGCCCATCTTGTCGGCCACGCTGCCGCTCACGCCGGCGTCGATCTCGTCGAAGATCAGCGTGGGCATCCCCACGAAACGGGCCATCATCGCCTTGAGACAGAGCATGATGCGGGACAGCTCACCACCGGAGGCGCAGCGGGCGAGGTCCTCGGGGTCCCGCCCCGTCGAGGAGAACAGGTACGTGACGCGGTCCGTGCCGGAGGCGCTCTCCGGAGCAGCCGAGACGGCCACGTCGAAGACGGCGCCGTCCAGCTCCAGGAAGTGCAGCGACTCCGTGATGGAGGCCGCGAAAGCGGGCGCCGCCTCGCAGCGCGCCTGCGTGAGCGCGGCGCACGCGGCGGCATAGCGCCCCGCGGCGGCCTGCTCCTGCTGCTCCAGGTCCCGGATCCGCGCTTCCAGCGCGTCCGAGTCGAAGAGCATCTCGCTGAAGCGCTCCCGGACGGCGATCAGCTCCTCCAGGGTCTGGCAGCCGTGTTTCTTCATCAGGGAATAGAGCCGGGACATCCGCTCCTCCACCAGCTCCAGGCGTGCGGGAGAGAGGTCCACCCGGGCATCCAGCGACACCAGCTCGTCGTCGATGTCGTCCAGCTCGATGCGCAGCGACTCCAGGCGCTCCTGCAGGCCGGAGACCGCCGGGAGACAGCCGGCGATGCGTTCCAACGAGCGGCCCGCTTCCTTGAGCGCGGCCGCCATCCCGGGCTGCTCCCCCTCCGGGTGCAGCAGCGCCAAGCTACGGCCGAGCGACTCCTTGATCAGCTCGGCATTGGCGAGGCTGCGCTGCTCCTCCTCCAGTGACTCCAGTTCGCCGGGGGTCAGGTGCGCCTCGTCGAGCTGGCGCCACTGCGCCTCGTTATAGTCCCGGTCGGCCTGCATCTGCGCCAGCTTGTCCTGCGCCTCCGAGCGCTGCGCGCGGCAGTCCTGGAGCGCACGCCAGGCCGCCCGGCAGGTCTCCAGCCGCGCGGCGTTGCCGGCGAAATGGTCCAGCACCGAGAGCTGGAAACGGGGGTCGGTCAGCAGCAGGCTCTTGTGTTGGGAATGGATGTCCACCAGGCGGTCCGCCACCTGCTGGAGCAGGCCCACGGGCACGGGGCAGTCGTTGATGAAACTGCGCGAGCGGCCCGAGCGGGACACCACGCGGCGGATCAGCAGCCGGCTCCCGTCCGGCTCCACGTCGGCCTCTGCAAGCAGGCGGTCCAGCTCCGCGTCCCGGGCTTCGAACTCCGCCTCCACCACGCAGCTGTCCGCCCCCTGGGCGAGCAGGGACGCGTCGGCGCGGACCCCGGAGAGCAGCGACAGGGCGCCCAGCAGGATGGACTTGCCGGCGCCGGTCTGTCCCGTAATAATGACCAGACCCTCCGGAAACACGATATCCAGAGAGTCTATCAGGATGTAATGTTCAATATGGAGGCTATGCAGCACCGTCTTCCTGGGCTACCCGGTAGTAGAGCTCGCCGTCCTCGAATTCGGAGATGGCGACGAGGTCCGGCTTGGGCTGGCGCTCATAGTACTTCGAGATCTCGATCTGCTCCTTGTTCTCGAAGACTTCGTCCATTGTGTCGCGCTCGCCGCGGAAGTCCTCGAGCTTCTTGGCAAGCTCCTTCTTCTCGGCCAGCGCTATCTGGTTGGCGCGCTTGGAGAGGATGACGACAGTCTCATAGATGTTGCCCGTGGGGGCGGCGAGATCCTTGATGTCCCGCGTGATGGTATTGGTAGGTATTTTCTTTTCCATACTAAGGATACGGAGGCTTCCCGGCGGGAAGTTTCAATTTTTTTCTTTCACTTTGTTGTACAGGCCATCCAGCTCCTTGCGGTGCGAGGACTCGGGGTACTCGCCCACGAAGTTGAGGTAGTCGTCCTGGAAGACCAGGAAACGCTCCTTCTGCTTCTCGGGGACGCTCATCGCGGCGTATTTGTAGGAAGACATCGCCGAATAATAGAGGATCTCCTCGCGGAAGACATTGTCGGCATTGTCCTTCAGGATGTTCTTGAAGGCCACGCGCGAGGCGAGGTAGTCTTCCATCTTGTAATACAGCCGGGCGTTCTCGAAGGCCTTGCGGTCCAGCCGCTCGCTGAGCTCCTCCATCCAGTGGCGGCAGATGTCGGAATTGGCGCCGGCCGGATGATCACGCAGGTACTCGCCCATCGCGGTGATGGCCTTGTACGTGGGTGTCTGGTCGAGCTCATACCGCAGCGTGGCCCGGTACAGGCAGTCGATCCGCAGGAACGAGGCCATCTCGGAGAAACTGCTCTGCGGGAAATAGGTCAGGTACTGGTCGAAGTTGGTCTCGGCCGTGTAGTAGTCCTTGTTGGAGTAGTTGCTCAGGCCCAGGTAGTACATCACCGTGTCGTGCTGGTCCGTGCCGCTGGTCATCAGCGAGAGGGACTCGAACAGCTGGGCGGCCCGGGTATACTTGCCGGCGTTGAAATACTGGAACGCAAGCTTGTACTTGGCGTCCACGTCGCTGCCTTCGAGGACGCGGTCGTACTCGGTCTTGCACGCGGGGATGGCGGCCAGCACGAGCAGGACCGCCAGGATCAGGGTATTGTGTCTTCTTTTCATCGTTTCAAATATTTTTCGGCATCCAGCGCGGCCCGGCATCCCGACGCGGCGGCGTTGACCGCCTGGCGGTAATGCGGGTCCTGCACATCTCCGGCCGCGAACACGCCCTCCACATTGGTGCGGCTGCTGCCGCCCTCCGTCTTGATGTAGCCGTTCTCGTCCGTGGCCACCCACGGGGCGAACAGCTCGGAGACCGGGTGGTGGCCGATGGCCAGGAAGAAGCCGTCCACCTGGATATCAAAAACCTCGCCATCCTTGCGGAGCAGCCGCGCGCCCGTCACGCCGGAGGCATCTCCGAGCACTTCCTGCGTGTTGCAGTTCCACAGGATCTCGATGTTGGGGGTATTCTTCACGCGCTCCTGCATCGCCACGGAGGCCCGCAGGACATCCCGGCGCACGATCATGTAGACCTTGCGGCACAGGCCGGCCAGGTAGGTCGCCTCCTCGCAGGCGGTGTCTCCGCCGCCCACGACGGCCACGTCCTTGCGGCGGTAGAAGAAGCCGTCGCAGGTGGCGCAGGCCGACACGCCCAGCCCGCGGAACTTCTCCTCCGAGGGCAGTCCCAGGTACTTGGCGGTGGCGCCGGTGGCGATGATCACGGCATCGGCCTCCAGCTCCACGCTCCCGTCCACGGTCAGCCGGAAGGGGCGCACGCCCAGGTCCACGGCCGTGACGGCCCCCCGGCGGATGTCCGCCCCGAGGTTCACGGCCTGCTCGCGCATGTCCGCCATCAGCTGGTTGGCGTCGACACCCTTCGGGAAACCGGGATAGTTCTCCACCACGGTCGTCGTGGTGAGCTGTCCGCCGGGGGTCATCCCCTCGTACAGGACGGGCTCCAGGGCGGCGCGGGTGGCATAGATGGCCGCGGTGTAACCCGCAGGGCCGCCGCCGATGATCAGGCATTTGATATGTTCCATATTCACTTCTGTTTCTTGTTCTCAATCAGGTTCGCGAGGACCGTCCTGCGCGTGGGGTGGCACAACAGCTGGACCTCGATACCGTCAATCTTGTACCCGCGGAAGCGCCGTCCCTTGAAATGCGCCTCGACCAGCGAGAGCAGCTCCTCGTCGTCCAGGTCCTGCCAGGTCTCGCCCCGGGTGTCGTAGAGGTGCAGGTGACGGCCGCTGCGCACGTCGAACACCATTTTGTTCCCCCGCCCGGAGCGGCGGTCATAGATCCGCAGGTCCGCGAGCGTGGTCAGGATGTTGTAGACCGACGCGGGCGAGACCGCGGTACCGCCCTGCGCGGCGATCTGCGCGGCCACCTCCTCCGCCGAGGCGTGCCCGAGGGTGCGCATCGCCTGGTGTACCGCCAGGCGCTGCGGAGTGGCCTTGAGCCCCTTGTCCTTGAGCATCCGCCTGAACTGCAGGATGTCCGGTATGCCTTGTCCGCTCCGCCTCATCGCCTACAGTTTCTTGCGCCAGCGGGCCAGCGGGATGCCCAGCTGGCCGCGGTACTTGGCGATGGTGCGTCGCGCGACCTTGTATCCGCGCTTGCCCATCTCGATGACCAGCTGCTCGTCGGTCAGCGGTTTCTTCTTGTCCTCGGCGTCCACGCACTCCTGCAGGACCTTCTTGAGCTCGCGGGTGGAGACTTCCTCCCCCTCCTTGTTCTCCATCCCTTCGGAGAAGAAATACTTGAGCGGGAAGATCCCGAAATGCGTCTCGATGTATTTGCTGTTGACCACGCGCGAGATCGTGGAGATGTCGAAGCCGGTCTTCTCGGCAATGTCCTTGAGCACCATCGGCTTGAGGTCCTCCTCGTCCCCCGACACGAAGTAGTCGTGCTGGTATTCGAGGATGGCGGACATCGTCTTGTTGAGCGTGTTCTGGCGCTGCTTGAGCGCCTCCACGAACCACTTGGCGGAGTCGAGCTTCTGGCGTACGAAGGTCGCCGCCTCCTTCTGGGCGCGCTCCGAGGAGCCCTTGGCCTCGATCAGCAGGTCGGCGTATTTCTTGTTGACGCGCAGCTCCGGCACGGAGAAGCGCGGCATCGTGAAGGACAGCTCGCCGTCATTCTCCTCCAGGACGAAGTCCGGCACGATCTGCTGGGCCTGGTCGGTGTAGGTATAGTCCGTCTCGCCGCCCGGGGCGGGGTTGAGCTTGACGATGCGGGCCATGGCCCGCTTGAGCTCCTCCTCGGACAGCCCCAGCCGGGACATGATCTTCTGGAAATGCTTGTTGGAGAACTCCTGGAAATGGTCCCGCAGGATGCGCTCGGCGTTGAGCACGTCGCGCGACTGCTTCATCGTGCGCAGCTGCAGGAGCAGGCACTCGCGCAGGTCGCGCGCCCCCACCCCCGCCGGCTCGAAATCCTGGACCACCTCCAGCATCGCGAGCACCTCCTCCGCGTCGGTCTGGATCCCGGCCCGGAAGGCCATGTCGTCCACCAGCGACTCGATGTCGCGGCGCAGATAGCCGTCCTGGTCGAGCGAGCCGATGATGAAGGCGGCGATGTTGTACTGCTCCGGCGTGAGGTTGCGGTACCCCAGCTGGTCCATCAGGCTCTGGGTGAAGCTCTGGCGGACGGAGAAGGTATTGTATTCCGGCCTGGGATCCTTCCCCCAGTTGTTGACCCGGGTCTTGTACGCGGGGATGTCCCCCTCGTCCGTGATCTCGTCCAGCGAGACGTCCTTGGTCTCCTCGGGTTTGTCGGGGTCCGGCGAATCATCCAGCACAGGATTCTCCTCCAGCTCCGTGCGGATCCGCTGCTCGAGCTCCTGGATCGGGAGTTCGATCAGCTTGATCGTCTGGATCTGCAGCGGGGAGAGCTTCTGCTGCTGCTTGAGTTCGAGGCCTTGCTTGATCATCTATTCTACGGTCGTTTCGGTCATACGCAGTCCGGTCTGGCCGATGGAAGGATACTTGAAGCGCTCCCGGACAATGAACGCGTCCGGGAAATCCGCCTTGATCTGGCGCAGGAGCGCCTCTGCGTCCAGGCGCGTGCGGAAATTGCCCACCGAGACCTTGAAATTCGGCGAGGCATAGCTCCGGTAGGCCTGGATGCCGGGATACATCGCGCTGAAGCGGCGCAGCACGGCCGCGGACTCCTCGCGAGCCGTCCGGCTGCTGGCGAAGTAGAGCCGGATGCGGAAGCCGCTGTAGCTCTTGCCGGCGTTGCGCTCCACCTGGCGCGAGAGCGCCTGGCGGACGGCCGCGCTCTGCCGCACGACCACCTGCTCGGGCAGGGCCGAGAAGATGTCGCGGCCGGCCAGCGTGGAATCGATCTGGACTTCGTTGCCCGAGTGCTCGAGTTCGTCGCCGGCCTCCTCCAGCGTCTGGGCCGGAAGGAGCGGCGCTGCCAGGAAGAGCAGGGCGAGGATCAGTAACAGTTTATTCTTCATTTGCATCAAGTGACGGTTTGTTGAGCAGCGTCCCCAGCGGGATGTCTACCAATTCAAAGTTCTTGCCAAGCCCGCTGCGCAGGCTGGCACGGCCCGACAGCGACAGGGTCACGTCGTCGTAGTTGAACCCGCTGCTGACCATCCCGAGCAGCTGGAAGGGGTTGAACCCGTCGGCCAGCCGCCCCTGGATGGGGATGCGGATGGTCTGGTCGCTGCGGGCTGCCACGCTCACCGGCTCGGCGGTCATCGTCAGGGCCTCCTGCCCGCGGTAACGGGCCAGCCCTTCGAGTCCGGTCAGCTCGAGGGCGCCCGCGGGATTGTGGACCTCCACCTCGAGGAGCGCGGACACGCCGGTCAGCCCCTCCGGCACGATCGAGACGATGCGGGCGGAGGTGATGGCGATGTCCTTGTAGCTGGCTTTCTTGCAGCCGGCAAGCAGCAGGGAGGCCAGGAGCAGGACCAGAAGCGGAATACGGGCACTCTTCATAAGGATTCTTGCTTCAAACTATCCTACAAAGATAAGAAAAATCTCTATCTTTGCGCCTATGAAAAAGGTATATATCGAGACATACGGCTGCCAGATGAACGTCGCGGACACCGAGGTCGTCTTCGCCCTGCTCGGCCGGGAAGGGTTCGTCCGGACGGAGGACATCGCACAGGCTGACGTGATCATGGCCAACACCTGTTCCGTCCGGGACAACGCCGAGCAGCGCATCTGGGGCCGGATCGAGCAGTTCAACTTCCACCGCAAGTCCCGTCCCGGGGTCGTGGTCGGCATCCTGGGCTGCATGGCCGAGCGCCTCAAGGACCAGCTCCTGGAATCCGGCAAGGTGGACATCGTGGCCGGGCCGGACGCCTACCGCAGCCTGCCCCGCCTGATCGCCGCGGCCTCGCAGGGACACCCGCAGATCGACGTGCTGCTCTCCCGGGAGGAGACCTATGGGGACATCTCCCCGGTGCGCCTGGACAAGAACGGCGTGTCGGCCTTCATCTCCATCATGCGCGGCTGCAACAACGTATGCTCCTATTGCGTCGTCCCCTACACCCGCGGCGCTGAGCGCAGCCGGGACTGGAAGACCGTCGTGCGCGAAGCCTGCGACTGCGCCGCGCAGGGCTATAAGGAAGTCACCCTGCTGGGGCAGAACGTGGACTCCTACCGCGACGGCGAGGTGGACTTCGCGCGGCTGCTCGCGCTCGTGGCCGAGGCCGTGCCCGGCCTGCGCATCCGCTTCTCGACCTCCAACCCGCAGGACATCTCCGACGCCGTGCTGGAGACGATGGCCTCCCACGCCAACATCTGCCGGCACATCCACCTGCCGGTCCAGTCCGGCTCCGACCGCATCCTGGAGAAGATGCGCCGCCGCTACACGCGGGCGGGCTACCTGGAGCGCGTGGCCCGGATCCGCAGCCTGATGCCGGACTGCGCCATCACCACCGACGTGATCGCCGGCTTCTGCTCCGAGACGGAGCAGGACCACCGCGACACCCTGAGCCTCTTCGAGGAGGTGGGCTTCGACGCAGCCTTCATGTTCTACTACTCCGAGCGGCCCGGCACGCTCGCCGCCCGCAAGTATCCCGACGACGTGGACCTGCCCACCAAGACCCGCCGCCTCGAGGAGATCATCGCCCTGCAGAACCGGCTCTCGCTCGAGAGCAACCGGCGCGACCTCGGCAAGACCTTCCGCGTGCTGGTCGAGGGGCCGTCGAAGCGCAACCCCGCCGAGCTGTGCGGGCGCACCAGCCAGAACAAGATGTGCGTCTGGCCCGACACCGCCCACAAGGCCGGGGATTTCGTGGACGTGGTCGCACGAGACTGCTCCCAGGCGACGCTGCTCTGCAGCCTCGCCGGTTCCGAATAAAGGCCGGAAAAATACGTTTCCACAACGTCAGGGACGAATCTTTTCGTTTTTGACGTTTTTTTTGGCTAAGCTTGCGCCGCTATGAAAATCAAGGACCTAAGCGCGGCGGAGCGCCCGCGCGAAAAGATGCTCTCGCGCGGCGCGGGCAGCCTCAGCGACGGTGAGCTGCTGGCCGTGCTGATCGGCAGCGGCACCCGCAGCGAGAGCGCGCTCGACCTGGCCCGCCGCCTGCTCGGCGTGGCGGACGGCCAGCTGGGCACGCTCTTCAACCTCTCCCCCGACAAACTGCTCTCCCAGCCCGGCATCGGCCCCGGCAAGGCCGCCAGCATCATCGCGGCCTTCGAGCTCGGGCGCCGCTTCCTGCAGGAGGAGGCCTCCCTGGTGCGCAAGCCGCTGCTGACGGCCCGCCAGGTCTACGACCTGCTCATCCCACGGCTCAAGGGCCTCTCGTACGAGGAGTGCTGGATCCTGCTGCTCAACGGCCGCAACTACCTGGCAGGCAAGCTCCTGGTCAGCCGCGGCGGGCCGGACTCGACCGTCATCGACACCCGCCGGATCGTCCGGCACGCCCTGGACAAGGGCGCCTCCTCCCTCGTGCTGGTCCACAACCACCCCAGCGGCAACCCGCGGCCCGGGCCGGCCGACATCCGGCAGACCGAGGCCCTGCGCAAGGGCGTCGGCGCACTCGGGCTGACGCTGCTGGACCACGTGGTGGTCGCGGACGACGCCTTCTTCTCCTTCGCCGACGACAGGATGTACCTGGCCACAGGCGGGACGGTGGAATAATCCCGGCCGAAAATGATTATATTTGCAGTATGGCTCCACACCCCGAAGAAGACCCCGTGGCCCTGATGCAGGCCCACGGCATCAAGCCCACCGCCAACCGCATCCTGATCCTCCGCGCCCTGCTGGAGGAGCACCGCCCGCTGTCCATGATCGAGATCGAGACCTTGCTGGAATCCGTCGACAAGTCCATCATCTCCAGGACCTTGTCCGCCTTCCGGGAGCATCGTCTGCTGCACGCGCTGGAGGATGGCGGCGGGAGCCTGCGCTACGAAGTCTGCCACTGCGGCGAAGAAGAGGCCGACACCGACCGGCACGTCCACTTCCACTGCGAGGTGTGCGGCAAGACCTTCTGCCTGGAGCAGATCCCCGTCCCGGCGGTGGATTTCCCGGCCGGGTTCGAAGTCCACAATGCGAACTATATGGCGCAGGGCGTCTGTCCGGACTGCAGGAAGGGCAGATACGGCTTCTAGCGAAACTAGGGGACGGCAAACGGGGTGCAGGATTGATTTTCCTGCACCCCGTTGTTGCGAACATGTTCGGTCATGATCAATACCCGGGATTCTGAAGGGCAGCCTTCTCGCTATCCGAGAGAGGCTTTCCGTCCTTGGTCAGAGCATCCAGGAAACTCTGCGGAATCGGGCGAAGGTAGTGCTTGGTCTTGTCGAAGTTGCCGCCGTACGGAGAGGAGTACATGGAGATGTCGCCCCCTGCGCCCATCCGGTTTCCGGTATTGCCGAGGATGTCGGTCGGATTCTGGGTCCAGGCCTGGTCGTTGAAGAGCAAGCGGTCCTCCAGGGTGCGGGTACGGACGAGGTCATTGTAGCGCAGGAACTCGCCGTACATCTCGCGGGACTTCTCGTTGAGCAGGTAGCACAGAGCCCGGGTGTACGGGTCGGAAACGTAGTTTGAGTTGATCAAGGCGAGGAAGTCCATCACGTACTGGTCCTCAGGAGGATAATTGGCGGACGTGACGACCGGAAGCGTGGATGCTTCAGCATTGACAGCATCGCGGTAAGCCTGGTCCTTGTCCCAGCCACCAACGGAGTAGAAATAGGAACTCTTTGGATAGAATACGCTACGATTGGTGCAGGAGGTGATGGAGGAACGGTAACTACTGTTCTCGAAGGCCATACCGCCGTCCATATACTTGTCGCGCTCCTCACCGGCACGGAACTGTGCGCGGTCGCGCAGGGGCTTCAGCACGGCGATGCCCTCGTCGTAGCTTCCCTGGCGGATAAGCGCCTCTGCCTTGAAGAAATAATCCTCCGCAGAGCGCGCGATCACCTGATCGCGGAAGCCACAGTTCAAGTTATATGCATTGACATCACCGTCAAGGTACTTAGAGAGCATGGCGAACTGGCCATCCTTGTTGGGGTTCATACTGGTGTTCTCCGGCTCAGTGTCGAACTCGCTGCCGTAGGTGAGCAGGGCCTTGACGGTGGGGATGTACTTGCCGGTATTGTAGTCGATGAGGCGGAAGCGCTTGTCATTTCTGGGATAAGATGCGATCTCGATATCTTCAGTGAGGAACTTCTGGCCGTATTCCTTGCGGTTGATGATAAACATACCGCCAAGATACTTACTGAAAGTAGCTTCGGTGTCATCCGCTCCGAAATATGTCTGGGTATTGATCGTGCTGCCGTCCTTGGCCCAGTAGGTCATCTGACTCTCGTTCGTCGGGAGGTAGTTGATAGCCCAGGTAGTCTTGAAGGACTTCCAGAAACGGGAATCCTTTTCCAGGTCATAGATGAAATAGGAATAGCGCGGGGTGTTCTTGAGGCGCTGGTAGGAGCGTGAACCGGCCACGTCGCGCCGCATGAAACCGGAGAAGACACTCTGGTACGGCATGCAGAACCACACGAGGGACATACTGCCCGGATATTGGGATGTCCTTTGGCCGAGTTCATAGGAGGTCTTCAGAAGGATCTCCGAGTTGTTCTCAGTCAGTGCTCCTTTCTTGTAATAATTGGCGTAGAGATCCTCGTAATGTTCGGTGAGCGGATGGGCGGCGATGACAATGTCCGCATACTTGATGACATCCTTGAGGTCCTGGGCCTTGTAGCGGGCATTCCAGTCATCGTTGCATTCTGAAGCCCTCCACAGGTGGGCCTGTGCCAGGAAGTGCGCCGCGGCGCCCTTGCCGGCCTTGCCGTTGGAGCCACCTGCGTCAGGGAGCATCTGATAGGCTTTCTCAAGGTCGGAGATGATCTGGCCATAGGCATCCTCCCGGGAATCACGTACGCACCTGTGCCCAGACCCAGTATATGCCTGAAGCTCGAGAGGGATGTCGCCATACTGGTTGACAAGGAAGAGATAATTGTATCCACGAATGAAATAAGCGGTGCCAAGCGTCTCGTCCTTACGGGCATATCCTTCGAGGAAGTCAGCCCCTTCGATAATGGTATTGGCCTGGTTGATCCTGGTGTACATCATATTCCAAATAAGGGCAGTATTGGCCGTATTGGATAATCCCTGCATTGCGGCACTATAGCGGGAATCATAGGTATTATACGCCTCAGAGGCGCCGTCACCGCCGATCATAAATTCATCGGTTCCAGCGTTGGTGAATGGCCAGCTCTCAATGTAGAACATCTGGCGGAACTGAAGGTAGAGGTCCTGGGACAGGGTGTAGAGGCTATCAGAAAGGGCAGCCGGCTCAGCCACCAGTTCATAGTTTACCTCCTTGTCCGCATCCGTCATCAACTTGAACTCGGAACGGACGATCTCCAGCGGACCCTCAACAACGCGTTTTCCAGAATAGAACTGATTCGAGAAGGCAATTGTGAATCCCTTTTCGAAGTTTGTCGGCGGGATTGGGAGGAAATACGGTTTCCCCACTTCGAAGTAGCCTCCGTCCGGGGCCGTAAGCGTGATGGTTTTACCCCCACCCGGCAACATGGTGGTAATCGGCAGTCCATTCTCGCCAAAAGCTATTTTCATACCGCCGCTCAATACTTCCCCGTTGTTGCCGGAAAAAACAATGGTGGTTACCCTTTCGTGATTGAGCGTAAACCGGATACCTCCGAGCAGATTATAGAAACCAATCCGCAGCCCTTCCGAGCGACCAGCTGAAGGAAACCTTCCCCAGGGAACAGACCCCTCCACTGCCATTTGTTTATCCAAAAGGCCTGTATAGAGCGTGTCCTGCTTGACATAATTGTTATAAGGATCGTAAGGGTAAACACCTTGAAAGAAAGCTTTTTCCGGATTTGTCTCAAGGGTGCTGGTTATTACATTGATAGAACCGGAGAAAGTTGCAACGGATGCCGGCTCTTCCAGATTGGAATCAAAGCGATAGTTTCCTCCTGACGCATTTCCGTCGCCATAGAAAATACTGATGGCATCCCCCGGAGACCAGAGAACTTCCGTCATGTTCTCTCCCCCGATCTGGGTCTTGGTCGACGGCCCGTCCGCACGGACCGCTTCGAAGGTCAACTGCACACCCTCCATGGGCTGCGGTGCCACCAATTTCTCCTCCATACAGGAAGTCATGCTTAACGCAATGACTACAACAGCAATTAAACTGAATTTGTCGCGTCTCATATCTATTTTCTTTGTTTATCTTGTTGCTTATCCGATTTCTTCACCATAAGTAATTCCTTCATTCTCGCCTGCGGGAACGGGTACCGTCACAGTGCAGGTAGCCGTATGCTCACCGGCCTTCGCCGTAATTGTAGCCTCTCCTGCTTTCACCGCCGTCACCTTGCCGTTCTCTACCGTCGCAACAGACGGGTTGCTGCTGCTCCACGTAACCGTCTTGTCCGCTGCGTCGTCCGGCTTCACCGTTGCAACGAGCGTCACTGCCTTGCCAACCTCCAACTCAAAACTCGTCTTGTCTAGAGAAACGGATGACACCGGAACCGGATTCACCTTCACCTTGCATTCCGCCGTCTTGTCTCCAGCCTTGGCTGTGATGATGGTCTCGCCGACGGCCACCGCCGTCACCTTGCCATTCTCTACCGTCGC
>JAFRQH010000004.1 GCA_017428725.1 Bacteroidales bacterium
ATATGAAGGTTGGGACGATATTAGAATTATTCAAACCGGATATGGAGATAATGATAAACTGTTAGCAATGTATTTAACTGATTTACATGAGCTATCTCAAAAAGGAAGATATCCCTGGGCCGAGCTCGGCGGCAAGGGCGCGGCCCGGCTGGCCGCCACGCTGACCGCCGACGCCTACCCGCTCGCCGGCCGCGCCCGCTTCAAGGAGGAGTTCGTGACCTGCGGCGGCGTGGCCCTCACCGGCGTGAACCTCAACACCTTGGAGTCCAAGCGCCATCCCGGGCTCTTCTTCGCCGGCGAGGCGCTGGACGTGGACGCCGTGACCGGCGGCTTCAACCTCCAGGCCGCCTGGTCCACCGCCGCCCTCGTCGACGCACATATTTTTCAGGAAAAGTAAGATTTTCGGGATTTTGTGTATCTTTGCACGTTGTACTATCAGATTAAACCGCTTTCTGGATGAAAAAAATTCTGAATGAGCTCTGCGCCAAGGACAAGCGCGCAGAAGAGGCCAAGGCGAAAGGGATCTACCCCTACTACCGCCCCATCTCCTCCGGACAGGACCCGCTCGTCACGATGGCCGACGGCCGCAAGGTCTTGATGTTCGGCTCCAATTCGTATCTCGGACTCTCCGACGACCCCCGTCTCAAGGAAGCCGCCATCAAGGCGGTGGAGAAATACGGCACAAGCTGCTCCGGCAGCCGTTTCCTCAACGGAACGCTCGACATCCACGAGGAGCTCGAGGCCAAACTCGCAAAGTTCGTGGGCAAGGAAGCCGCCGTGACCTACAGCACGGGCTTCCAGGTCAACCTGGGCGTCGTGGGTTGCCTGGGCTTCCGGGGCGGTTTCGTCTTCCTGGACGCCCTGGACCACGCCTGCATCATCGACGGCAGCCGCCTGAGTTTCAGCGAGGTGCGCAAGTTCCGCCACAACGACATGGCCGACCTGGAGAAGAAACTCTGGCTCACCCCGCGCAACGCCCCCAAGCTCATCGTCGTGGACGGCGTCTACTCGATGGAGGGCGACATCGCCCCGCTGCCCGACCTGGTGCGCCTGGCCAAGAAGTACAACGCCTCCGTGATGGTGGACGACGCCCACGGCCTGGGCGTCATCGGCGAGAACGGCTCCGGCACCGCCAGCCACTTCGGCCTGACCAAGGAGACAGACCTCATCATGGGCACCTTCTCCAAGAGCTTCGGCTCGCTGGGCGGCTTCATCGCCGGCGACCAGGTGGTCATCGACTACCTCAAGCACAACTCCCGCACCCTGATCTTCAGCGCCTCGATGACGCCGGCCGCCGTGGCCGCCGCCACCGCCGCCCTGGACATCATGATCAACGAGCCCGAGCGCCGCGAGAACCTCTGGAAGGTCACGCGCCACGCGCAGGAGGCCTTCAAGGCCCGCGGCTTCGACACCGGCCACACCCAGTCCCCGATCATCCCGCTGTTCGTGCGCGACACCGTCAAGGCGATGACCATCGTCCCGATGGCCTACGAGGCCGGCGTGTTCATCACCCCGGTGATCGCCCCCGCCGTGCCCGAGAAGGACGTGCTGATCCGCTTCGCGCTGATGGCCACGCACACCATCGAGCAGGTGGACGAAGCCGTGGAGAAGCTCACCAAGATCTTCCGCGAGCTCGACATCATCCCGCAGGAATAATCCGATGGTCATCCTCATCACCGGCATCACCTCCGGCTTCGGCCGCGCGATGGCCGCGCGCCTGAGCGCCGACGGCCACAAGGTCTACGGCACCCACCGCAAGGCCACGGACCTGCTGCCCGGCGTGACCTACATCCGCGCCGACGCCCAGAGCGCCGCGGACTGCGAGGCCGCCGTGAAGCAGGTGCTCGACGCCGAGGGGCGCATCGACGTGTTCATCAACAACGCCGGGATGGGCATCGGCGGTCCGCTGGAGTTCTGCTCGCTGGAGGACGCCGAGCGCCAGATGGACGTAAACTGGATGGGGATGGTGCGCTTCCTGCACTACGTGCTGCCCGCGATGCGCGCCCAGGGTGGCGGCAAGATCCTCTGTTTCAGCTCGATCGGCGGCCTGATGGGCCTGCCTTTCCAGGGCCTCTACTCCGCGTCGAAATTCGCCATCGAGGGCTACTGCGAGGCCCTGCGCCTCGAGACCAAGGCGCACGGCATCCAAGTCGTCGTGATCGAGCCCGGCGACTTCGCCACGGCCTTCACGGCCCAGCGCAAGAGCGTGGCCGACCCCGAGGCGTACGAGGTCTACAAGACCTACGCGAAGTCCCTCGCCAGCATCGAGAAGGACGAGACCACCGGCCTCAAGCCGGAGTTCCTGGCCGACAAGGTCGCGAAGATCGTGCGCAAGAAGCATCCGCGCTACCAATACGTCATCTCCACCCTGGAGCAGCGTCTGTCCGTGACGCTCAAGAAGATCCTCCCGCCGAGCTGGTTCGCGGCGATCCTGGGGTCTTATTACAAACTGTAAGGGTTCCGGGTCAGGCCCGGAATGACATCATTCCAGCCATTTGAGGAAATCGTCCACGCGCGCACGGGAGACCGTGGGCTCGAAGGGCGGCGTCGGCTGCAGGTCCAGCCGCAGCCGCCCGCTGAAGTGGCGGCTGACGCTGCGCATGGCGCTCCGGGCCACGATGGCCCCGCGCGAGATGCGGAAGAAGCGCTCCGGGTCCAGTTCGCCCTCCAGGGCGTCCAGGGCCGCCTCGACGAGATAGCGCGCGCCCTCGCAGGTGTAGAGATAATTGGACTTCTCCTCGGAGAAGAAGTAGGCGATCTCTTCCGTGCGCACCGGGATGATCCGCTCGCCCACATAGACGACGAAACGCTCCTTGTACTGCTTGCGCTGCCGCCCTTCCATCGCGGAGAGCAGCGCCTCCACGTCAAACGCCGGCGCCGTGCTGCCGGCCGCCGCCCGCTGCGCGGCGCGCTCGCGGCAGCGCCCCACCGCGCGCTCCAGCGCCTCTGCGCCGATGGGCTTGAGCAGGTAGTCGATGCTCCCGGCCTCGAAGGCCTTGACGGCATACGTGTCATAAGCCGTGGTCATGATCACCTGGGCGCGGACCGGAATCTGGCGGAAGATCTCGAAGCACTCCCCGTCCGAGAGCTCCACGTCCATGAAAATGACATCTATGGGGGGGTCGGCAGCGAGGTAGGCGACGGTGCCGCGGACCGAGTCCGTGAATTGCACCACTTCGATGTCGGGGAAGCGGGTCGCGAGCAGGTGCGCAAGCTGGATCTGCGCCATGCGTTCATCTTCGACGATCAGGGCTTTCATCATAGGAGCGGCAGGATTACGGTGTAGGTGGTGTCTCCGTCCAGGATCGAGATGCACTTGCCGGACAGGTCCTGATACTGCTGGCGGATGTATTGGAGACCCAGGCCCGTGGAGGCCGGTTTGGTGAGGCGCGGGACGCGGTTGTTGCTGACCGTTACGCTGTCACCCGCAGCGCAGATGGAGATCCGCAGCGGGTTGTCGGCACGCACGGCGTTGTGTTTGGTGGCGTTCTCGATGAGCAGCTGCACGCTGCAGGGCACGACGGAGCGGGACATCAGCTCCTCCGGGATGTCGGACATCACCTCCAGCCCCTCCGGGAAACGGACTTTGAGCAGGTCGGCGTACTGCGTGACGAATTCCATCTCGTCCCGCAGGCGGACCGTGGTCTCGTCCTCGCTCTTGATCATGTAGCGGTAGATCTCGGCGAGTTTGTGGGTGTAACGGCTCGCGTCCTCGCGCGGCTGCTCCTGGATCAGGAAGTCCAGCACGTTGAGGGAGTTGAACAGGAAGTGCGGGTTGACCTGCTGCTTGAGCTTGTGGTAGCGGAACTGCGCGAGGTTGGCGCGCTCGGAGGCCGCGAGCGCGCGCTTCTGCAGGCGCAGCGCGTAATCGGCCAGCACGACCACGACGGCGAGGGTGAGCGTGTAATCCAGCAGGATGGTCACGGCGGTGTTGCGCCCCTCCCAACTCTGGGAGTAGAGCAGCAGGATGGCCAGCCGGGTCACGAGGATGACCACGAACGCGATCAGCAGCCAGATCAGCGAGGAGGCCATCTGCTCGGGCGCCTCCGTGTGTTTGCGGGCATAGCGGCGGGCGATCAGCAGCATCGTCCAGCCGATGATCTCGGTGCTCAGGAAGGTCGAGATCGGGAAGATGACCAGCGGGGAATCGGTGAAACTGTCGATCAGCCAGGCGGTCCCGCGCCCCAGCAGCACGCCGACGAGGTTGACGGCCAGCACGGAGACGGTCATCAGGAAGCCGCTGACCCGGCAGCGGAGACAGAGCACCACCACCATCAGCATCGACAGCAGCGTCAGCGCCATGTCGTCCGCCAGGCCGCCCAGGCGGCAGCCCAGCGCGACGGCGGCGTGCAGCAGCGCGAAGCCGTGGATGATCAATCCTTCTTTTGAAATCTTCATACTATCTGGCGTGAAGATACTAAAAAAACTCACGAATCCGACCGTTCATCCCGAAAATCCAACCGTTCATCCTTTTTGATTTTCATGCGTGCGAAAGGTTTTTTTATTTTGCAACGTTTTTAATGACACTGAAATGCAGACGACCAAAAAGCTCACCTTCTGGCAGATGTGGAATCTCAGCTTCGGATTTTTCGGAGTGCAGATCGCCTATGCCCTGCAGAGCGCGAATATCAGCCGTATCTTCGCGACGCTCGGTGCCGACCCGCACCAGCTCAGTTTCTTCTGGATCCTGCCCCCGCTGATGGGGATGATCGTCCAGCCCCTCATCGGCAAGTATTCCGACCGCACCTGGTGCCCGATGGGCCGCCGCAAACCCTATCTGCTCGTGGGGGCGCTCGTGGCCGTGCTCGTGATGGTCTTCCTGCCCAACGCCGGCAGCCTCAATTTCAGCCAGCGGCTGATGCTGGGCCTCAACGGCGCCATGTGGTTCGGGCTCTTCTCGCTGATCTTCCTGGACACCTCCATCAACGTGGCGATGCAGCCCTTCAAGATGATGGTGGGCGACATGGTGGGCGAGGAGCAGAAGGCCCAGGCCTACTCCATCCAGTCGCTGCTGTGCAACGCCGGCAGCCTCGTGGGCTACCTCTTCCCGATCTTCTTCACCTGGATCGGCATCGCCAACACCGCCCCCAAGGGCGTCATCCCGCCCTCCGTGGTGTGGAGCTTCTACTGCGGGGCCGCCATCCTGATCCTCTGCGTGCTCTATACCTTCGCCAAGGTCAAGGAGATGCCGCCGGCAGAATACGCCGCCTTCCACGGCATCGACCCGCAGAAGCAGGCCGCCGACGCCCAGGCCAAGCCCGGGCTCTTCAAGCTCCTGCTCCACGCGCCGAAGACCTTCTGGACCGTGGGCCTGGTGCAGTTCTTCTGCTGGGCCGCCTTCATGTACATGTGGACTTATAGCAACGGCGCCATCGCCGCCAACTGCTGGAGCACCACCGACACCGCTTCCGAGGGCTACCAGGCCGCCGGCAACTGGGTGGGCGTGGTGTTCGCCGTGCAGGCGGTCGGCTCCATCCTCTGGGCCATCGTGCTGCCGAAGTTCAAGTCCCTGCGCCTCGCCTACGTGGTGAGCCTGCTGATCGGTGCGGCGGGATTCATCTCCATCGCCTTCATCCACAACCAGTACCTGCTGTTCGCCTCGTACTTCCTCATCGGTGCGGCCTGGGCGGCGATGCTGGCCCTGCCCTTCACCCTGCTCACCAACGCGCTGAGCGGCGAGCATATGGGCTCCTACCTGGGCCTGTTCAACTGCACGATCTGCCTGCCGCAGATCGTGGCGGCGGCCCTGGGCGGCGTCGTGCTGAGACTGGTCGGCGGCGTGCAGGCCAACATGCTGGTGCTCGCCGGCGTGCTGCTGGTCTGCGGCTGCTTCGCGGTCGCCCTCGTGCAGGAACACAACAAATAGACGGAATCTAATTATATATATCATAACCATTTATCCGAAATGAAAAGAATCCTATCCATCCTTGCCTCCCTCGCGCTCTCGGGCGTGATGGGCATCACCGCATGGGCCCAAGGCTATGCGGTCCGGGGCGTGGTTGTGGACCAGATGGGTCCCGTGATCGGAGCCGCCGTCGTGGAGACGGGCACGAGCAACGGTGCGGTGACCGACCTGGACGGCAACTTCTCCCTCAGGGTTTCTTCGCCTGATGCCACCCTCGTGGTGAGCTGCATCGGCTACACTTCGCAGACCTTCAAGGCATCCGAGGTGCCCGCCACCATCACCCTCGCCGAGGACAATGAGTTCCTGGACGAGGTCGTGGTCATCGGCTACGGCACCGTCAAGAAGAGCGACATGACCGGCTCCGTCGTGGCCATCAAGGCCGACGACATCAACCGCGGCGCCGTCAACTCCCCCGACCAGATGCTCACCGGCAAGGTCGCGGGCCTGCTCGTGACGCCGGCCTCCGGCCAGCCGGGCGCTTCGGCCTCCATCCGCATCCGCGGCGCGGCCTCGCTCAACGCCTCCAACGACCCGCTCATCGTCATCGACGGCGTGCCCATCACGGGTGACGGCGGTGCCGGCATGGGCAACCCGCTCGCCTCGGTCAACCCCAACGACATCGAGACCTACTCCGTGCTGAAGGACGCCTCCGCGACCGCCATCTACGGCTCCCGCGCCTCCAACGGCGTCATCATCATCACGACCAAGAAAGGCACCGGCCGCGGCATCAAGGTCAGCTACGAGGGCAGCGCCTCTGTCAAGCAGAACATCGCCACGCTCAACATGATGAACGGCAACGAGTACCGCGACTACGTGAACCGTACGTTCTCCACCGGCTATGACAACTGGGAGACGATGAAGGGCCTGCTCGGCACGGACAACACCGACTGGCAGAAGCAGATCTACCGCCTGGCCCTCAGCACGGACCACAACCTGAGCGTCTACGGCGGCGGCAAGTTCCCGTTCCGCGTCAGCGCCGGCTACAACTACGACCAGGGTACCCTCAAGGCCGGTTCCAACCAGCGCACCAACGTGGATATCAACCTCTCGCCGAAGTTCTTCCAGGAGCACCTGTCCGTCAACGCCAACGTCAAGGGCATCTACCAGAACACCGACTGGGGCAACAACGGCGCGATCGGCAACGCCATCGCCTTCGACCCGACCAAGCCCGTCTACAACGCCGACGGCAGCCTGTTCAACTGGTACAACGGCGGCTCGCCCAACACCCAGTCCTCGCAGAACCCGCTGTCCAACCTCCGCGACTGGCACAACCTCGCCAAGGCCCTGCGTTCCATCGGCAACCTGCAGCTGGACTACCGCGTCCACGGCTTCGAGGACCTGCGCCTCAACGTCAACGCCGGCTACGACATCGCCCAGACCAAGGGTGACCAGTTCAACGACATCGGTTCCTACTCCGCCAGCCTGTCCTCCCTGGACCTGGCCACGCAGTACACCAACTACAACCTCAACACCCTGCTGGAGACCTACGCCGACTACAACCACGACTTCGAGCACTCCAACCTCGACGTGATGGGCGGCTACTCCTGGCAGCACAACTACGTGCGCTACGACAACACGACCTTCTACAACCGCGCCCCGCGCTTCCAGCAGAAGGACGTCTACAACGTCTCCCCGACCAACGCGCAGGAGTACTACCTCGTGTCCTTCTTCGGCCGCGTCAACTACTCCTGGATGTCCCGGTACCTGTTCACGGCCACGTTCCGCGCCGACGCCTCCTCGCGTTTCAGCCCCAAGACCCGCTGGGGTTACTTCCCCTCCGCGGCCTTCGCCTGGAACGTCAAGAACGAGGACTTCCTGCAGAATGACCCGACCGTCTCCCAGCTCAAGATCCGTCTCGGCTGGGGCCAGACCGGCCAGCAGGACATCGGCAGCGACTACTACCCGTATCTCGCCCGCTATGTCGAGAGCTCCGCTCCCGAGATGCGCTACAACATGGGCGAGGGCAACTTTACCACCCTGGCTCCGTTGGCCTACAACCCGAACCTGCGCTGGGAGACCACCACGACCTGGAACGCCGGTGTCGACTTCGGCTTCTTCAACGACCGCATCACCGGTACCGTCGAGGGCTACTGGCGCGACACCGCCGACCTGCTCAACCTGGTCAGCACCCCGCTCGGCTCCAACTTCTCCAACACGGTCATCTCCAACATCGGCTCCATGACCAACAAGGGTGTCGAGCTGAGCCTCAACGTGATCCCCGTCGAGACCACCGACTGGCACTGGAGCATCGGCGGCAACGTGACCTTCCAGGATACGAAGATCACCAAGCTCACCTCCGGCAACGCCGCGGGCTACCTCGGCGTGACCGTGGGCGACGGTATGGGCGGCACGGGCGGCTACACCTCCCTGCACCGTGTCGGCTATGCGCCGTACACCTTCTACCTGTTCCAGCAGCTCTATGACGCCAAGGGCATGCCCGTCGAGAACGCGCTCGTGGACCGCGACGGCGACGGCCGCATCACCGATGCCGACCGCTACGTGACCGGCTGCAGCCCGACCCCCTGGATGTTCTTCGGCCTCAACACCCGCCTGTCCTGGAAGAACTGGGACTTCAGCGTCAACGCACACGGGTCCGTGGGCAACTACGCGATCAACAAGGTCCGGATGGGTTATTCTTCCTCCTACCCGACCCAGGTCACGTACCACTACCTGAACAACTACAACAAGGACTACCTCGTCCCTTCCTGGACCGGCCTGATGATCAACGAGCAGAAGTACTCCGACATGTACATCGAGAACGCCTCGTTCCTCAAGGTGGACGACATCAACCTCGGCTACACCTTCCACTTCAAGCGCTTCCTCCAGACCCTGCGCATCGCCGGTTCCGTCCAGAACGTCTGCACGCTCACCAAGTACTCCGGACTGGATCCGGAACTCACTTCGGCCGACGGCGTGGACAACAACATTTTCCCGCGCCCGCGCCTCTACACGATCCGCGTCAGCCTCAACTTCTAATACAAGGTGGATATGAAAAAGATATACAGCATCTTCTTTGCAGCAGTGGCCGTGCTGAGCCTCAACTCCTGTCTGAAGGACCTCAATACCCTGCCTCTCAACAAGACCGACTTCACGTCCGAGTCCGCCTACTCCAACCCTGACAGCTACCTCAAGGGTCTCTCCTATATCAACGCCTACTGGTCCTTCGTGAGCCAGGGCAGCGCCGGAAACTCCGACCTGGACTTCGACGACGCCGGCAAGAGTGAGCTCTGCCGTGAGTATACCCTGATCAACGAACTCTCGACGGACTCCTACAAGTGCGTCTGGGGTGACGACATGGTGGCCGGTATCCAGACCCACACCTGGACCACCGCCGACAACTCCGCCCTCATCGCCGTGTACACCCGCTGTATGAAGGGCATCACCCTCGCCAACGAGTACCTCCTCCAGACCACGGAGGACAAGATCCAGGCCCGCGGCCACGGCAGCGTCGCCGCCAAGGTCGCCGGCTACCGCGCCGAGGCCCGCTTCCACCGCGCCCTGTTCTACTGGGTGATGATGGACGCCTTCGGCAACCCGCCGTTCGCCACCGAGGAGAACATCGGCGGCGACCTGCCCAAGCAGATCGGCCGCACTGCGCTGTTCGAGTGGATCGAAAGCGAGTGCCTGGACCTGCTCTCCGCCAACTCCGCGATGCCCAAGAAGGGCGACGTGGCCTACCCGCGCCCGACGCAGGGTTCCGTGGCCGCGCTGCTGGCCCGCATGTACCTCAACGCCCAGGTCTACACCGGCACCGCCCGCTGGCAGGATGCCAAGGATATGGCCGCCAAGGTGATCGAGATGGGCTATACGCTGCACCCGAACTACCAGGAACTCTTCGCGCAGGACAACACCGAGACCGGTGCCGCCGCCGATGAGTTCATCTTCGCCGTCGAGTACGACCGCAACCACGCCCAGAGCTGGGGCGGCACCACCACCCTGTCCGCCGGCGCCGTCGACGCCAACGCCTCCGCCACGCTGGCGAAGCTGCTCGGTGTCAAGGATTCCTCCGGCAACCCTGCCTCCCAGGTCAACTACGACCCGTGGAACGGCTTCCACGTCGCCGACGACTACGTGGCCCGCTTCAACCTCAACGGCGTGACCTGGGGCAACCCGGACAGCTTCGGCTATGACCGTGCCACCAGCGACAAGCGCGCCTTCTTCTTCAACGGAGGCCAGAGCAAGGACTTCGTGATGCTGAACCTCAACACCGGCTGGCTCTGCTGGAAATTCCAGCCGCTGTATTCCGACGGACACGTGCGCACGGAAGCGGACGACAACTTCAAGTTCTCCTCCGCCGACTTCCCGCTCTTCCGCCTGGCCGAGATGTACCTGATCTATGCCGAGGCCGACGCCCGCCTGCACGGCGGCAAGGTCACCGACGCCACCGCCAAGGGCTACATCAAGGCCCTGCGCGACCGCGCCGGCGTGGCGATGCCGTCCGACGACGCACTGACGCTCGACTGGCTGCTCGACGAGCGCGCCCGCGAGCTGATGTGGGAGGGCCACCGCCGCGTGGACCTCATCCGCTACGGCTACTTCACCTCCATGCAGTTCCCTTGGGCCTTCAAGGGCGGCATCCCTGACGGCAAGGTCTCCCTGCCTTCGTACCGGACCATCTATCCGCTGATCCTGGACGACCTCAACGCCAACTCGGAACTCGAGCAGAACCCTGGTTATTAATCTCCGTCTAGCCATGAAATACAACAGAATAGCCTCCGCGGCACTGGCAGTCCTCTGCCTGATCGCCTGCACCAAGGAACCGTACGGGACCAACGACATCCCGAAGGTGTCGCTGTCCGAAGCGTCCGCCTTCGTCGCGCCGCAGCTCAAGCCGGTCGGTGACGTGATCGTGGATGCCAACAACAATAACGTCGAGGCCGTCACCTTCAACTGGACGCCCGCCGATTTCGGCGCCCCGGTCCAGGTGGCCTACAACCTCTACTTCTCCGCCAACGGCAAGACCGCCCTCGCCGGTACTACCTTCGCGACTTCCTATACGATGGCCAAGGCCGACCTCAACGGTCTGCTGACCGTCACGATGGGCGTGACCCCCAACGACAAGGCGGCGGTCTCGGCCTACCTCACGGCCACGGTCTCCGGCACGGACATCGAGCCGGTCCAGTCCCAGAACGTCAACTTCGACGTCCAGACCTACAAGGCCAACCTCCGCAGCATCTTCATCTGCGGCCAGTTCCAGAACGGCTGGGATGTCGCGAACGCTCCCGAGTTCTGGGAGACCGAGGGTGGCTCCAACACCTACAAGATCCTCATCGACTACCTCGCCGGCGGCACCATCACCCCGGGTGAGGACCAGGGCTTCAAGATCCTGACCCAGCGCGCCTGGGCCGGCGATTTCTGGGGCTACGACGGCCTCAAGGCCGGCTGGGAGGTCCCTGAGAACAACGACAAGAACTTCCAGATGGGCGCCTCCGCCAAGGATATCTACCGGGTCACCGTGAACCTCGCCGCCAAGACCATCGACGCCGAAGGATTCTCGGCGATGAGCCTGATCGGCAACTTCGAGGAGAGCGGCTGGAACACCGACGTGGACTTCGTCTACGACTGCAAAGAGAACGTCTGGACGGCCGGTCCCGCGACCTTCTCCGGCGGCAACAACGGCTTCCTGATCCGTTTCAGCCACGGTTGGGACCTCAAGCTCGGTACGGCCACCAAGACCAGCGACTACGTCCAGGGCGGGTTCGATCTCGTCGAGGGCGGCGCCGACATGAACGTGCCCGGCGACGGCACCTACCTGATGAAGGTCTATGGCAACCGTACGCCGATGGTCATCGTGATGGAAAAACAATAAACAGCATCCGGATATGAAAAAGATATTCTTCAGATTTGCACTCCTTGCGGCCCTGACTGCCGGTGCCGCATCCTGCATCAAGCCGGTCACGGAGGACGCGTTCTCCAAGGAACCGGTGGCTCCGGAGCTCTATGCCCACAACGACATCCTGATGACGGCCAACACGATGGACGAGGATGTCAACTTCTCCTGGAGCCCCTACCGCAATCTCCCGGCGAACCTGGACTACCAGCTCGTCGCCACCTACAACGGCACGGACGCCGTGATCGCATCCACCAAGGATACCTACTTCAAGACCTCCAAGACGAGCTTCAAGGACCTGATCTACTCGGGTTTCCCGTCCCTGCCGGTCAATGACTCCTTCTCCCTGACCTTCCGCGTGCTCGTGGCCAACGACGGGGAGACCTATGAATCCCCCAGGATGACGGTCGGCGTCTATGCGCTCGGCGACGCCGTGGCCCCCGTGGTCACGCTCGTGCAGAATTCGCTGGTCCTCGACCCGGCCGATCCGACCGCCGAGGTGGTCCTGATCACCTGGGAGCCTGCGCGCCTGGTCTACGGTGAGCAGATCACCTACAACGTCTACCTGAGCACCGTCACCGAGAAGACCACCTCCACCAAGGCGGAGGGTGCTTCCGACTACCTGCTGGCCGAAGGTCTCACCGAGACCAGCTACGCCACGACGGTCGACGCCCTCAACGAGGCCATCGTCGCCGCGGGCGGCGCCGAAGCCGCCGCGGTGCCTGTGACCTTCCTCGT
The DNA here is from genome assembly GCA_017428725.1 of Bacteroidales bacterium. GTDB lineage: Bacteria > Bacteroidota > Bacteroidia > Bacteroidales > UBA932 > Cryptobacteroides. The sequence continues at coordinate 12,474 of JAFRQH010000004.1, forward strand.
GACCGCGGTCTGCGAATCGATGCCCGAGGGCATCACGGCTGCGTCCGCCCCGATGACCATCACCACCTATGTGGCCACCTTCCCGGAGGTGCTCTACACCCCGGGCAGCCACCAGGGCTGGGATCCGGCCACCGCCGCGACCTTGAAGCTCTCCTCCTCGGTCAAGGGCTACTACGAGGGCATCATCGACCTCACCACCGAAGACGGCAGCGACGCCAAGTTCAAGTTCAGCCCGAACCCGAGATGGGAAGGCGACTTCGGCGGCGTGGTGACCGTGGGCGGCAAGGACGGTGTCTACGTCACCGCCGAGGGTACCGTGGGCGTGCCTGACGACATCGCGGTCCCGTCCGGTGTCTACGTGATCCGCCTCAACAAGAAGCTCAACACCCTCAAGATGGTCAGCATCAAGAGCCTGGGCATCATCGGCTCGGCCGTCGGCGGCTGGAGCGAGGAGATCCCGATGGAGTGGGACGAGGAGACCAACGTCTTCACGGTCACGACCGACCTCGTGCCGGGCGACTTCAAGTTCCGCCTCAACAACGACTGGGACTTCTCCATCGACAACTCCTACGGCGTCAACGGCGGCGGCGGTGACATCAGCAACGACCTGGAAGGCCGCTACAAGATCACCATCGATATGAGCAGCCACCCCTACAAGGTCAAGTTCGCCGACACCTCCTTCCCGGAGACCCTCTACGTGCCGGGCTCCCACAACAACTGGACGCACAGCGCCACCACGCTCGCCGGCGACGGCGAGGGCCACTACGAGGGCTACATCAACGTCGGCGGCGAGTGGGGCTTCAAGTTCACGCCGCAGGCCGACTGGGACGCCGGCGAGTGGGGCTTCGACAAGACCAGCACGCCCGTGACCAGCGATTCCGGTGAGATCACCTATTCGCTCACCCGCGAGAATGCCGGCAACATCCGGGAAGGCTCCGAAGTGACCTATGCCCGCGTCCGGGTGGACCTCCCGAACCTCGAGGTCAAGGTCTACCCGATCCAGAGCGTGGAGATCTGCGGCTCCTTCACCGAGTGGGGCGTCCAGGACGACTACAAGATGACCTACCTCGCCGACAGCGACAGCTGGGTGATCCGCGGGGTGACCATCCCGAAGGGCGGCCAGTGGAAGTTCCGCATGAACGACGACAGCAACTGGACGGCCAACCTGGGCTACGGCACGCTGGACGACCTCAAGCAGGGCGGCGACAACATCGCCGACACCGAGCCCGGTGTCTACACGATCGAGCTCTTCATCGGCACGACGCCTTACCACGCCACGCTCACCAAGACCGGTGAGGCCGATGCCCCGACCCTCCCGGAGACGATGTATCTCATCGGCGACGGCGTCGGCGGCTGGGACTGGGAGCTCAACGGCCAGGATATGATCCCGGTCACGGACAAGGCCGGCATGTTCTGGGCCATCCGTTACATCGAGGCCGGCAAGGGCTTCAAGTTCTGCCCGGTCAAGGCCTGGAACGGTGACTTCACCGGCCTGGGCAACGACAGCGGTTACACTGTGGCTGGCGGCAACTGCTACGTGGAAGAGAGCGGTCTGTATATGATCGCCATCGACTACGCCGGCGACACGGTCGTCGTCGAGCCTGCCAAGGTCTACGGCATCGGTAACTGCTTCGGCGGCTGGGAGAGCACGCCTTTCACGGTCAACGCCGACGGCACCGTCACCTCTCCGGCCTTCAGCGCCGACGGTGAGCTCCGCATGCACACGGCCTCCACCGCCTTCTCCGCCTTCGCGGATGACTGGTGGCGGATGGAATTCATCGTGCTGGACGGCAAGATCGCCTACCGCGGTGCGGGCGGCGACCAGGAGCGCGTCCCGTGCACGGCCGGACAGAAAGTCACGCTCGACTTCAACGCCGGCACCGGTGTGATCGAGTAAAGCCCCCTGTGCGATGAAGCGCCTGTTTCTGATACTGCTATCTGCCGCTCTCCTCGCGGCCGGCTGCGAAAAGACGCCGCCGGCCGTGGAGGAACGGCATTCCCTGTCGGTCTCACCGGCCGAGCTGAATTTCAGCTCGGCCGAGACCGCTTCGCTGACCCTGAACGTCTCCAGCGACACCAAGTGGACCGTGTCCGTGGCCAACGGGGGGAGCTGGTGCTCCATCTCCACGTTCTCCGGGGAACGGAACGGTACGGTGTCCGTGACGGCCGCCGCCAACAAGACCACCTCCCCGCGCAGCACGACCATCACCTTCTCCGCCAGCAAGTGCGACCCGGTCTCCGTGAGCGTGAACCAGGTGGCCGGCAAGGAGGAGGACAAGACGGAGACGGTGACCCTCTCCGCCAATCCCCGCACCTGGGACGGCCAGAAGCGCGCGGACGTGACCTACCAGGTCAACGTCTACAGCTTCGCGGATTCCGACGGCGACGGCTGGGGAGACCTCAAGGGCGTGACCCGGCACCTCGACTACTTCGAGACGCTGGGCGTATCCGCGCTCTGGCTCTCGCCCATCCAGGAGTCGATGTCCTACCACGGCTACGACGTGACGGACTACACCAAGATCAACCCCAAGCTCGGCACGGAAGCCGACTTCAAGGACCTGATCGCCAAGGCCAAGGCCAAGGGGATCGACATCTACATGGATTATGTCCTGAACCACTCCGGCAAGGGACACCCCTGGTTCAAGCAGGCCCTGGCCGACCCTTCCTCCAAGTACCGCGACTACTATTTCATCAGCGCCAACCCGAAAGCGGACTACACGAAGTACCCGATGCTGAAAGGGACTACCTACCAGTCCGGCGAATGGAAGCCGGTGTCCTCCGGATCCCCGAAGATCACCATTTCCAAGACCAGCGAGGCGGTGACGACCGGGACGTCCGACTGGAATCTCTGGTTCTGGCAGGGCGATTCCAGCCAGGCGATCCGTTTCAAGGAGAAAGGGGACGGGACCTACTACCTCGTCATGAACATCAGCGGGTCCTGCGGCATGCTGGTCCGGAAGTACATGAACTGGGACGCCGGGTCCAAATTCGGCGCTTCCGGCAGCGGGACGCTGACGGAAGGGAAGGAGATGGAACTCGTCGGTGATGGCGGCGACATCAGTTTCTCCGGAAGCGGACGCTACAAGATCGAGCTCTCGAACGTCTCGACGGAGACCCTGTACTATATGGGTTGCTTCAGCGACTGGATGCCCGACCTGAACTACGGCGACCCCGCCCAGGCGGAGACCAATCCCTGCTTCATCGACCTGGCCGCCTCTGCCGACAAGTGGATCAACCTCGGCGTCAACGGTCTGCGTCTGGATGCCGTCAAGCACATCTGCGGTGGCATCAGCTCCTTCAACGACAAGGCCAACCAGACGCTGCTGAAGAAGTGGTATGACCACTGCAACGCCACCTACAAGGCCCGCGGAGGCGAGGGCGACTTCTATATCGTCGCCGAATCCTGGTGCGACACCGCCGAGCAGATGGCTCCGTACTATTCCGCCGTGCCCTCCAATTTCAACTTCTACTACTGGTTCACCCTGAGAGACCGGATCGGCAAGAAACAGGGCAACGACTTCGCCAAGACGGTGCTCTACTTCCGCGACCTCTTCGGGAAGCAGCGCAGCGGCTTCATCGATGCCATCAAGCTGAGCAACCACGACGAGGACCGCGCCGCTGAGAACCTCGGCAGGAGCCTCGAAAAGGAGAAACTCGCCGCGGCCGTGCTGCTGACTTCGCCGGGCAAACCCTATGTCTACCAGGGCGAAGAACTGGGCTACTGGGGCAGCAAGAGCGGCGGCGACGAGTATGTCCGCACCCCCATCAAGTGGACCAAGACCGGGACGGTACCGACCAAGGCCCTGGGCGACAAGGTGGACACCCAGATGCTCTCCGCCTCCATCTCCGTGGAGGCGCAGGACGCCGATGCGAATTCACTGCTGAGCACCTACAAGTCGTTCTCGCAGCTGCGCAACAACTATCCGGCCCTCGCCTCCGGCACGATGACCGAGCACGGGACGGTCAATTCGACCTACACCCGCGCCAAGTCCCTGGCCGCCTGGTACCTGACCTCCGGCACCCAGAAACTGCTGGTCGTCCACAATTTCAGCGACGCCCGTGCGGCGGCCTCCTTCGGCACCGAGGACATCACCCGTCCCGTCGGCCTGAGCGGCTCCGCCGAGCTCCGGACCACCACCTCCGCCGGTGCGGTCACCGACCGCACGCTGACGCTGGGGCCCTGGTCCTCCGTCGTTTTCGTACTCTCTGAATAAACCCGCTATGAAACCTTTCAGCCGCCTTCTCCTCCTCTCCGTCCTGCTGGCTGCCTGCGGCAAGACGCCCGTTCCCGCCCCGGAGCCCGATCCGGACCCCGAACCGACGCCCACGCCCACAGCCCTGGTCAAGGGCGCCGACATCAGCTGGGTCACGGAGATGGAATCCAAAGGATACAAGTTCTACAACGCCGCCGGCCAGGAGCGCGAGTGCACGGCCCTGATGAAGGAGCTGGGGATGAACGCCATCCGCCTGCGCGTGTGGGTGAACCCCCAGGGCGGCTGGAACGGCAAGGCGGACGTGGTGGCGAAGGCCCGGCGCGCCAAGGCGCTGGGGCTCAAGCTCCTGATCGACTTCCACTACAGCGACACCTGGGCCGATCCCGGCCACCAGTCCGTCCCCGCCGCCTGGGCGGGCAAGGATGCGGCCGGGATGGCCGCCGCTGTGAAGACCCACACGCAGGAGGTCCTGCAGGCCCTTAAGGCGGAGGGCGCCGACGTGGCCTGGGTGCAGGTGGGCAACGAGACCACGCAGGGGATGCTCTGGAACAGCGGCAAGGTCAACGGCCAGTCCGCCGGCGAGTTCGTCCGGTATTTCCACGCCGGGCGCGAGGCCGTCAAGGCCGTCTACCCCGACGCGAAGGTCATCCTGCACCTGGACAACGGCTGGAAGATGTCCACGCTGGACTGGTTCCTCGGCCTGATGAAAACGGCCGCGCTGGACTACGACATCCTGGGCCTGTCGCTCTATCCTTCCTACTGGGAGGGTGGCGCCTATCCGGACTGGACCACCAAGGTCAAGCAGTTCGTCGCCAACCTCCCCACGCTCAACAGCTACGGCAAGCCCGTGATGCTCGTCGAATTCGGGATGCCGGCCAGCCAGCCCGACAAGGCCAAGGCCGCCCTGCAGTACCTGATCGACAACACCCGCGACTACAGCAGCTTCTTCCTCGGGATCTTCTACTGGGAGCCCGAGTCCGAACACGGCCGCAACAATTATGACTATGGCGCCTTCGCCGGCGGCAAGCCCACGGCAGCGCTCGACCCCTTTGCCAAATGAGAAAGTTCATACCGCTCCTGATGCTGCTGGCGCTCGCCGCCTGCCGGCAGCAACCGGCCCCCGAAGATGCGGGCGGCTGGGTCCGCGACGGCGTCGTCTACGAACTCAACGTCCGCCAGCTCACGCCCGAAGGCAGCTTCGCCGCGGCGGAGAGCCAGCTCCCGCTGCTGCAGGAGCTGGGCGTGGAGATCATCTGGGTCATGCCGCCCTATCCCATCGGGGAGAAGGGCCGCAAGGGCACCCTGGGCTCGTACTACGCCATCCGGGACTACTGCGACATCAACCCCGAGTTCGGCACGCTCGCCGACTTCGACCAATTCCTCGCCGCCGCCCACGCGGCCGGCTTCAAGGTGGTGCTGGACTGGGTGGCCAACCACACGGCACCCGACCATCCGTGGGTCACGGAAAAGCCCGCGGAGTGGTATGTGCGTGATGCCGAAGGAAATACGATCGTCGAGTACGACTGGACCGACATCGCCAAGCTCAACTACGGCTGCGCCGAGATGCGCGCGGAGATGGAGAAGAGCATGCGCTTCTGGCTGGAGCGCGGCGTGGACGGCTTCCGCTGCGACGTGGCCTACCAGGTCCCGCAGGACTTCTGGGCCGCCGTGCTGCCGAAGTTCCGCGCGGAGTTCGCGCGGCCGCTCTACTTCCTCGCCGAGGGCGAGGAGGCCTGGCTGCACGACGCCGGCTTCGACACCACCTACGCCTGGAAGCTGCACCACCTGCTGAACGACATCGCGCAGGGCAAGTGCGCCGCCGACAGCCTGGTGCGCTACCTGGAATGGAACCAGCAGACCTATCCCAAGGGGGCCCGCCGCCTGGGATTCACCTCCAACCACGACGAGAATTCCTGGAGCGGCAGCGAGTTCGAGCGGATGGGCGACGCCTGGCAGGCGATGACCGTACTGGCGTGGACCCTGCCGATGATGCAGCCGCTCATCTACACCGGCCAGGAGTTCGGCTACGACCACCGTTTCGCCTTCTTCGACAAGGATCCGATCCCGGCCCGCAAGACCAATGCCGTGACCGACTTCTACCGGGAGCTGGCGCGCCTGCGCGCCGCGCACCCGGCGATGATCTCCGGCAAGGGGACCTTCCGGCTCCTGTCTTCGGACGACAATACGCTGGTCTATGAGCGGGCCAGCGCTGACGACCGCGTGCGGGTCAGCGTCCAGCTCGAGGCCCCGTGGGCCTGGCGCATCGAGACCGACGACGACCGGCTCTCGCGCATCGAGCCGCCCAGCTGGTGGGTGGGGATGCAGACCCCGCTCCAGCTGCTCGTGCAGGGCGAGGGGATCGGTGCGTACCAGGTGCGCATCGAGGGCGCGCCGGGCGTGAGCGTGGCCGGCACGCACCGCGCCGAGAGCCCCAACTACCTCTTCGTCGACGTCAAGGTGGCCCCGGACGCCGCGCCGGGCACCCGCCGGCTCGTCTTCACCAACGGCTCCGACAGCTTCCGCGTGTCCTATGACTTCGCGGAGCGCCGGGACGGCTCGGCGCAGCGCGGGAGCTTCGGCACCGCCGACGCCGTGTACCTGATCATGCCGGACCGTTTCGTCAACGGGGATCCGTCCAACGACGAGACGCCCGACACGATGGAGAATCCTGCCTACGACGCCTTCTTCGGCCGCCACGGCGGCGACATCCAGGGCATCGAGGACCAGTTGGACTACATCGCTGACCTGGGCTTCACCGCCATCTGGAACACCCCGCTGCTCGAGGACGACGAACCGTCTTCCTCCTACCACGGCTACGCCTGCACGGACTACTACCGCATCGACTCCCGCTTCGGCAGCAACGCCAAGTACCGGGAATTCGTGCAGCAGGCCCACGCACGCGGCCTCAAGGTCATCATGGACGTGGTCACCAATCACTGCGGCGACAAGCACTGGTGGATGGAGGACCTGCCCTTCGCCGACTGGGTGCACCAGTGGCCGGAATACACGCATTCCAACTGCTCCTTCTCCGCCCAGAACGACCCGTACTGCTCCGAGCACGACCACGAGAACATGGTCGGGGGCTGGTTCGACACCTCGATGGTGGACATGAACCTGGACAACCCCTATGTCCTGCGCTACTTCCAGCAGTGGGCCGCCTGGTGGACCGAGTGGGCCGGCCTGGACGGTTTCCGCGTGGACACCTATCCCTACAACGAGAAGGAACCGATGTCGCAGTGGTGCGCCTCGGTGCGCCGCGAATACCCGAACCTCAACATCGTGGGCGAGGTGTGGTCCGTCAACGTGCCGCAGGTGGCCTACTGGCAGGCCGACAACCCCAACAAGGACGGCTTCAACTCCCACCTCCCCTCCATCATGGACTTCGCCCTGCAGTCTGCGATCTGCCAGGGCATCAACACCGACCGGGAGAACTGGGACGAGGGCATCACCAAGTGGTATGACTCCGTGGCCAACGACTTCTACATCCACGACCCGCAGAACATGATGGTCTTCCCCGGCAACCACGACACCGACCGCATCGGCGACGTGGTGGGGCAGGACCCCGCCAAGATGAAGTTGGTGATGGCGCTGCTCGCCACCGTGCGCGGCTACCCGCAGCTCTTCGCCGGCGACGAGCTGATGGTCGTTTCGCGCGACCGCAGCCAGGGCCACGGCGGGCTGCGCGTGGAGTTCCCGCAGAACTGGGCGCAGGACGCCGTGCAGAAGGACCTGCACGACTACGTCCGCACCCTGCTGCAGTGGCGCAAGGGCTCCGAGGCCGTGCAGCACGGCCGGACCCTGCACTTCATCAGCCGGGACAACACCTACGCCTACTGGCGCATCGCGGAGAGCGGGGAGACGGTCTTCGTCTACCTCAACAACAACCCCGCGCCGCGCGAAATCCCGTGGGCGGACTACGCCGAGGTGACCGGCGGCCTGAAGGCTTCCGGACGCGACGTAATTACCGGAGAAAGCGTTAACTTTGCCCCCCGGACCGTGGCGGGCCGCTCCGCCCTGGTCGTAGAATTCAAATGAGACACCTGACCTACCTGCTCTGCGCTGCCCTGCTGGCAGCCTGCACCTCCGCACCCGGCCTCAAGCTTGAGCCGAAGGCGGAGCTCTCCTCGCCGGACGGACAGCTCCGGATGACCTTCTACCTCTCCGACGAGGGCACGCCCCGCTATGCGCTGGAGCGCGCGGGCGTGCCGGTCGTGACCCCGAGCCGGCTGGGCTTCAGCCTGCGCGGCACGGTCAAGGCCGAGGAACTCGTCTACGAGTCCGACGGGGCCGTGGCCAAGCGCGACCGCGAGGGCTTCGTGGCCTTCGACCGCGGGTTCGAGCTCGCGGGCACGGCCACGGACACGGTCGACGAGACCTGGGAGCCGGTCTGGGGCGAGGAGTCGCAGATCCGCAACCACTGCAACGAACTGCTGGTCCATCTCCGGCAGCCCCGCAGCGGCCGCCTGCTGGACATCCGCTTCCGCCTGTTCGCCGACGGGCTGGGCTTCCGCTACGAATTCCCCGGCGGACAGCCGCTGGTGCACTTCGTCATCAAGGAGGAGCTCACGGAGTTCGCGATGGCGGACGACTGCACGGCCTGGTGGATCCCCGGCGACTACGACACCCAGGAATACGAATACAACTGCACGAAGCTCTCCGAGGTCAGTGCGCACTTCCGCGACAAGATGCGCGGCAACAGCAGCCAGACCCCGTTCAGCACCTCCGGCGTGCAGACCTCCCTGCAGATGAAGACCCCGGACGGCCTGTATGTCAACATCCACGAGGCCGCGCTGGTGGACTACCCCTGCATGCACCTGCTGGTGGACGGCAAAAGCCACACGCTCCGCGCCTGGCTCACCCCGGACGCCGAGGGCTGGAAGGGCAACCTGACCGCACCGGCCAAGACGCCCTGGCGCACCGTGCAGGTGGCCGCCAGCGCCACGGACCAGCTCGCCTCGCGCCTGGTGCTCAACCTCAACGAGCCCTGCGCGCTGGATGACGTGAGCTGGATCCACCCGGTCAAGTATATGGGCGTGTGGTGGGAGATGATCGCCGGGGCGGGCTCCTGGGCCTACTCCGACGCCACGGGCATCCACCTGGACAGCTTCGACTACACTGCCGCCAAGCCCAACGGGCGCCACAGCGCCAACAACGCCCGCGTCCGCGAGTACATCGACTTCGCCGCGGAGAACGGCTTCGACGCGCTGCTGGTCGAGGGCTGGAACATCGGCTGGGAGGAGTGGGCCAACTGCAACAAGGACTTCGTCTTCGACTTCCAGACCCCGTATCCCGACTTCGACATCGACGCGCTCAACGCATATGCGCACGCCAAGGGCATCCGCCTGGTGATGCACCACGAGACCTCCTCCAGCATCCGCAACTACGAGCGTCACCTGGAGGCCGCCTACTCCCTGATGAACCGCTACGGCTACGACGCCGTCAAGTCCGGCTACGTGGGCGACATCCTCCCGCAGGGCCTGCACCACTACAGCCAGTGGATGGTCAACCACTACCAGTACTGCCTCGAGGAAGCGGCGAAGCACCATATCATGGTCAACGCCCACGAGGCGGTGCGCCCTACGGGCCTGTGCCGCACGTACCCCAACCTGATCGGCAACGAGTCCGCGATGGGCACGGAATACCAGGCCTTCGGCGGCATCGCGCCGGGCCACACGGCCATCCTGCCCTTCACCCGCCTCAACGGCGGCCCGATGGACTACACGCCAGGCATCTTCGAGCAGAACCTCAAGGACTGGTGCGGCAACGACTCGCACGTGAACTCGACGATCGGCGGCCAGCTGGGCCTGTACCTGACGATGTATTCGCCGCTGCAGATGGCGGCGGACACCCCCGAGCACTACCGCCGCTTCCCGGACGCCTTCCAGTTCATCAAGGACGTGGCCGTGGACTGGAGCGAGAGCCGCTACCTCTTCGCCGAGCCGATGGAGTACGTCGTGGTGGCGCGCAAGGCCAAGGGCTGCGGCCAGTGGTTCGCCGGCGGGGTCACGGACGGGCAGGAGCGCAGCTTCGAGCTCAAGCTCGACTTCCTCGAGCCGGGCACCTACGAAGCCACGGTCTACGCGGACGCCCCGGACGCCCATTTCCAGAAGAATCCCCAGGCCTACCGCATCACCCGGCAGACGGTCTCGCCCGCTGACGTGCTGCCGGTCACGATGGCCCCCGGCGGCGGCTTCGCCATCAGTTTCAAGCAATTATGACAGTAACATTCAAGATAGAGTATCGGACGCAGTGGGGCGAGAGCCTCTCGCTGGTCCTCCAGGACAAGAAACACCCCATGCAGTGGGGTGAGGGCGCGGTCTGGAGCGTGACGGTCAAGGACTGTCCCGCCGCAGCGCTCAAGGACTACTCCTACATTGTGATGCAGGACGGACTGATCACGCGCACGGAGTGGCGGCACCACAGTGCCAAGGCCGCGCGGGTGATCGAGGACGCGTGGATCGACTGCCCGATCCCCGGCTGCCCGTTCCCGCGCGAGCACCAGGCCGCCAAGTTCGACCGCCCGGGCTGGCGCGGCGCCGGCACGGCCATCCCCGTGTTCTCGCTGCGCACCAAGGGCGATTTCGGCATCGGTGAGTTCCGCGACCTGCGCCCGCTCGTGGACTGGGCCGCCCGCACCGGCCAGAGCGTCATCCAGCTGCTGCCGGTCAACGACACCACCCGCAAGGGACAGTGGGCCGACTCCTACCCCTACAGCCCCGTCTCCACCTTCGCCCTGCATCCGCTGTACATGCACCTGCAGGACCTGGGCATCAAGGCGGACGCCGCCTTCAAGAAGCAGCAGGAGGCCCTCAACGCCCTGCCGGAGCTGGACTACCCCAAGGTGTTCAAGGCCAAGATGGCCTACATCCGCCGGGCCTTCGAGACCCGCGGCGCCAAGGACCTCGCCTCCGCCGCCTGCAAGCGCTTCGTCAAGGACAATGCCGCCTGGCTGCCCGAGTATGCGGAGTTCTGCGCCCGGCGCGACAAGCTGGAGCCCGAGTACTACTGCTGGATGCAGTACCACCTGGACAAGCAGTTCAGCGAGGAAGTCGACTACGCCCGCGCCAAGGGCGTCTCCTTCAAGGGGGACCTGCCGATCGGCGTGAGCGCCGACAGCGCCGAGGCCTACTGGCATCCGGAGCTCTTCAACCTTGATTCCTCCACCGGCGCCCCGCCCGACTTCTTCAGTGCAGACGGGCAGAACTGGGGTTTCCCGACCTACAACTGGGAGGAGATGGCCAAGGACGACTTCGCCTGGTGGAAGGCGCGCCTGCGCAAGATGAGCCGCTACTTCGACGCCTTCCGCATCGACCACATCCTCGGCTTCTTCCGCATCTGGGAGATCCCCACGGAGTTCACCAGCGGGATGATGGGCCACTTCAACCCGGCCCTCCCCTATGCACCGGAAGAGATCGCCGCGCTCGGACTGCCCCTCGAGGGGCTCTTCCACCCGGATCCGCGCCATCCCGGGATGTACCAGCCGCTGATCTCCCCCGCTTCCGCACAGCTTCCGCAAGACCAGCAGGAGCGCTTCGGCGCCCTCTACAACGACTTCTTCTACCACCGCCACGAAGAGTTCTGGCGCCGCAACGCCGAGAAGAAGCTGCCGGAGCTGCTCGGCGCCACGGGGATGCTCGCCTGCGGCGAGGACCTGGGGATGGTGCCGCACTGCGTGCCCGGCGTGATGGACCACGAGAAGATCCTCTCGCTGAAGATGCGCGGGATGGAGCAGGAGGGCGAATGGAAGTACCTGAGCGTCTGCGCCACTTCCAGCCACGACATGGAGACCCTGCGGATGCAGTGCGAACGCGACCCGGAGCCGTGGGAGGTGCGCAGGATGCTGTGGGAGTTCCTCGACTCCCCCTCGATGCTCGCCATCTTCCCGCTGCAGGACTGGGTGGCCCTGGACAAGGGCCTGCGCCGCGCAGACCGGAAGGCGGAGCGCATCAACGAGCCGGCCAACCCGCACCACCACTGGCGCTTCCGCCTGCACTTCGACGTGGCGGAACTGCTGAACGCCTCCGAGCTCAACGTGGCCGTGGAGGGGATGATCAAAGATTCCCGCCGCGCAGCGTAAACTACTGATCAACAACTGGTCCTGCGGGCCGTATCCTCATTTGTGGGGATGCGGCCCGCTCGCTTTTTTCATCAAAATTTGGGATTGACCGACCTTTAATATGTGCGTACTTTTGCGTGCTTTTATGCAGCAGAGAGCCATGAAAAGGAGTGTGTTTATCTTACTGGGGGCGTTGCTGGCTTCTGCCAGCCTTTCTGCGCAAGTGATGCCCCAGACACAGGGCCGGCTGACCGTCGGCGGCTACGGCGAAATCGCGCTGACGCGCAACTTCTTCAGCGACAACGTCTACCGCTATTCTCATCCGGACGATTACCGGAACGACCCGTCCCACGGACGTTTCGACATCCCCCACGCCGTGATCTACCTCGGCTACGACTTCGGCAAGGGCTGGACCCTGCAGACCGAGATCGAGTTCGAGCACACCGGCTCGGGCGGCGCCGTGGAGAAGGAATTCACCGAGGCCGGCGAGTGGGAGGTCGAGGTCGAGAAGGGCGGCGAGGTGGAGCTGGAGCAGTTCTGGATCCAGAAGAGCTTCGCGCCGCAGTTCAACGTCCGCGTCGGCCACCTGGTGGTGCCCGTGGGCGGGCTCAACAACGCCCACGAACCCACCAACTATTTCACCGTGTACCGCCCCGAGGGCGAATACACCATCCTCCCTTCCACCTGGCACGACACCGGCATCAGCCTTTGGGGCCGGGCGGGCGCCTGGCGCTACGAGGCGCTGGTCGTCGCCGGCCTGGACGCCTTCATGTACGACCGCGACCACTTCGTCCACTATGGCGCCGGCTCGCCCTATGAGTTCAAGGTGGCCAACAAGCTGGGCTTTGCGGCGCGCGTGGACAACACCTCCATCCGCAACCTCCGCCTCAGCCTGAGCGGCTTCTACGGCCAGGGGATGCACAACAGCTATCCCAACGACATGTGGAATACGCGCTACGCCGGCCTCCGCGGCCACACCCTGATCGGTGCCTTCGACTTCTGCTACTCCGGCACGGACCTCATCGTGCGGGGCAACGCCGACATCGGCTCCGTCAGCGACGCCTCCACCATCAGCACGGTCAAGCGCAACCTCTCCTCCAACAACGCTCCCTACCGCAAGACCCCCGTGGGCCGGGGCGCCATGGCGGCGGGCGTCGAGGCCGGCTACGACCTGCTGCACCTCTTCCCACGCGTGCGGGACAAGGAGCAGAAACTCTATCTGTTCGGCCGCTACGAGTACTACGACTCTTATATCCCGGCCGCCGACCAGCCCGACTACCCCTACACCGACCGGCACCGGATGGCCGTGGGCGTGAACTGGCTGCCGCTTCCGCAGATCGCCGTGAAGGCGGAGTACTCCCGCCGCTTCCTGCCACACCAGTACAACGACGAGCCCTCCGTGTCGCTGGGCGTGGCCTATATGGGCTTCTTCAACCGATAATCCAGAAAACAAAGCATATGAAAAAATTCTTCCATTCCGCACCCGTTGCCGCGACCCTCGCGGCCCTGTGCGTGTGTGCCGCCTCCTGCGACGGCAACAAGAACCAGCTCGGCGGACTGACCGAGAGCGAGAAGGCGATGAAGGCCATCGCCGAACAATACGTCCCCGGCGTGGTCTACGCCACCTACGGCGACCTCGCCAAAGAGACGGGCGAACTCTACGGCCTGCTGGCCACGGCCGCCCAGGGCGGCGTGTCCAAGCTGACCCAGGGCCAGATCGACGCCATCTGCGCCAAATTCCTCCAGGCTCGCCAGAGCTGGGAGGAATCCGAGGCCTTCCTGTTCGGCGCGGCTTCCGACTTCGGGATCGACCCGCACATCGACACCTGGCCGCTGGACGTGGACGGCCTGGCGACGGAGCTCTCCAACGCCGAGAAGGTGGAGTCCCTGCGCGGCGAGGACGGCATCGCCTATGCCGCCGCTAAGCTGGGCCAGGAGCTGCTGGGTTTCCACGGCATCGAATTCGTGCTGTTCCGCGACGGTAAAAACCGCACCGTGGCCGCCCTGCAGGGCAAGGAGGACCACGCCGCCTTCGCCGGCAAGACGGTGACGGGCGAGCAGGAGCTCATCTACGCCGCCGCCGTGGCCGGCGACCTGCGCGACAACTGCTACCGCCTGTGCGTGTCCTGGAACCCCAAGTCCCCGAAGGAGTATGTGGACCGCTGCGAGGAGCTCGAGGTCCCTGTGACCGTGACCGGCTCCGACCTGACCTACGGCGAGAATCTGCTGGGCGCCGCTGAGGCCGGCAGTTCCTACAAGACCTGGCAGAGTGCCATGTCCTCGATCCTGATCGCCGGCTGCTCCAACATCTGCGCCGAGGTGGCCGATGTCAAGATGGGCAACGCGCACTCCGGCGAGGACGTCAACTACATCGAGTCCCCCTACAGCAAGCAGTCCTTCCAGGATTTCATCGACAACATCCTGAGCATCCAGTACACGCTCTACGGCAAGGCCGGCGCCGCCAGCGCCCAGCCCAATTCGCTGATGGACTTCTTCAAGGCCCAGAATTACAGCGGAGCCAACGCCATCCAGTCGGCCCTGGACGCCTCGCTGGCCGCCCTGCGCGCCTGCCAGGCCAAGGGCGCCTTCGTGGACATCTACGCCGACGCCTCCGTGCAGAAGGCGATGGATGCGATCAGCGGCCTGGACGACGAGATCAACAAGGCGGCTTCCTGGATCGTCCTCCAATAAGAGTCAAAGGGTTTGAGTTTTCTTCTGCGATGAATCGATTCCATACTACCTGTCTGCTGTGCGCCCTGGCGCTGCTCGCCGCGGCCTGCTCGCCGGAGTCCGCGAGGACCCGGTTCTCCAACGATCCCTCCAAGCGTGAATCCGACGCCAAGTACGTCGGCCAGGCGGTCGGCAACTTCGAGGCCGACGAGTGGTATCCCGGCGGCCGGCTCGGCACGACGGACAACGTGACCGAGGGCTGCTACGAGGATGAGGCGCCCGTGGTCAACACGATGGGCCTCGCCCAGGCCTTCAACCTGGGCGAGGCGGCCTTCGAGCGCAATTTCACGATCAACACCGCCCCGTTCAAGGGCCTGGGGCCCGCGTACCTGCGCTCCTCCTGCCTGGACTGCCACCCCGGCTACGGCCACGGCAAGCGCCAGGACTACTACAAGGCCGGCTACGGCAACGGCTACCTCCTCGTGATCTACCACCCGGTGGACGGCGCCAACAGCGACGACGGCCCCTATGTGGCCGAGGTCACGGGCATGCCGCAGACCAAGGCGGCCGCCCCGTTCCTGCCGCCCATCGACGAGGACCGGATCGAGCTGAAGTGGCTCCCGGTCAGCCAGATGGAGAGCGGCCTGCCGATGACCTTCCCGGACGGGGAGAAGTACGAGCTGATCTACCCGGAACTCAACATCCCGGAGGCGGCCTTCAACACCGACCCGACGCCCTACCAGACGGGCAACAAGGCCGTGGCCTTCCGGCTCGAGTCCACGATCGGCATCCCCGGCACCGGCCTGCTGGACGCCATCCCCGAAGAGGACATCAAGGCGCAGTACCAGGCCGAGGCCCCCTACACCGAGCTGAACCCGGCCTTCTGGGACAAGGCCGCCAATGACTTCGCCCCTACGGCCTGGTACACCCTCGCCGAGGGCCGCTTCGCCGACGGCACCCCCGCACCCGCCGGGACCAAGAAACTCAAGCGCTTCACCTACGCGATGACGCGTGCCTCCCTGCAGGACGGCGCCGGCGCCAACGCCATCTGGAACATCACCAACGTCAGCCGCGCCGACCGCCCCTTCCTCTACACCACCAAGGCCTGGGCCAAGGCGATGTCGCAGAACGCGGACGTGATCGCCGCCATCCAGGCCGACCCGTCCTCCCCCTACTATGCGGACGGCACCAAGGAGGGCATCGCCGAGGCCGTGCTGAACCTGCTGGACCCGACGACCAACCAGTTCGACAACGCCTGGCACAATTTCACGCCCGAGATGAGCGACGACCAGTACTACAACTTCCTGGTGTGGCACCGCGGCCTGTCCATCCCGCGCGCCCGTGACCTCAACCGGGCCGAAGTGCAGCGCGGCAAGAAGGTCTTCACCGAGATCGGCTGCGCCACCTGCCACCGCCCGTCCTGGAAGACGAAGTCCGACAACTACTGGGCCCCGGCCATCGTGGACGGCAAGCCGCTCCCGCGCTACCAGGACCAGACCATCTATCCGTATACGGATATGCTCCAGCACCGGCTCTATATGAAGAACGGCATCCACGGCAGCTGGTGCCGCACCACGCCCCTGTGGGGCCGCGGCCTGTCCAAGACCAACACCGGTGCCGAGGACCGGCTCCACGACGACCGGGCACGCAACGTCATCGAAGCCATCATGTGGCATGGGTATAGCAAAAAAAGTGACGCGTACACCTCTACGGAGAAGTTCTATTACCTCTCCAAGGAGGACCGTGACGCGGTCGTAGAATTCATCAATGCAATCTAAGGTTTACAAGATCCTCAGTTATGGTTCGCTGGCGGTGGCCGTCGTCCTGATGGCCGCCGCCACCGTCATCGAGCGCCTGCATGGGACGGAGGCGGCGCTCAGCCGCATCTACCATCACCCCGTCTTCTTCGCCCTGTGGGCGGTAATGGCCGTAGCGGGCATGATCCTGCTGGTGCGGCGCGTCCCGCTGCGGCGCCCGGCGACCCTCCTGCTGCACGTCGCGCTCGTGCTGGTCCTGGCCGGCGCGCTGGTGACGCACCTGTCCGGCCGGAGCGGCAGCATCCACCTGCGCGACGGGGAACCGGCCGCGGCTTTCGAGCAGGAGGACGGCACCACCGTCGACCTGCCTTTCACGCTGACCCTGAAGGTGTTCCGCATCGAGCACGACCCCGGCACCTCCAACGTCGCGGACTACATCTCCGAGCTGGACTGTGACGGCACGGCGGTGACCATCTCGATGAACCACATCTTCAAGCGGGACGGCTACCGTTTCTACCAGGCGGACTACGACGAGGACGGGCACGGCAGCATCCTGGCCGTCAGCCGCGACCCCTGGGGTGTGGGCATCACCTACACGGGCTACCTGCTCCTGCTGCTGTCGATGATCGGATACTTTTTCGAAAAGGACACGGTCCGGACGCAGCTGCGCCAGGGGCGGAAACCCGGCCGGGGACGGAAGGTCTGGACCCTCGTCCTCTCCCTGGCGGGCGCCGGCATCCTGGCCGCCTGGTTCCTGGGAGCCTTCCCGAAAGGGCCGCTGATGCCGGTCCTGCGCTCGCCCCTGCTGTTCATCCACATGATTCCGATCATCGTCAGCTATGCCCTGTTCGCCCTGGCGGCCATCCTGGGCATCGTCGGCCTGCTGCTGCCGGCCGACCGGTCGGCGCGCCTGCAGACCGTCAGCTGGCGGCTCCTGCTGCCGGCCGTCTTCCTGCTGACCTTCGGGACCTTCCTGGGGGGTGTCTGGGCGAACATTTCCTGGGGGAACTACTGGGCCTGGGACCCCAAGGAGACCTGGGCGCTGATCACGCTGCTGGTCTACTCCGTCGCCCTGCACGGCACGGCGGTCGGCCTCTTCCGCAAGCCCAAGGTCTTCCACACCTTCTGCATCCTGGCCTTCCTGGCGGTGCTGGTCACCTATTTCGGGGTGAACCTGCTGCTGGGCGGGATGCATAGTTACGCGTAGAGGCGGAATTTTTCCGATTTTTGACTATCTTTGGGAGGATAAACCTTATTCTCCTATGTGGTGGATTGTCGTAACCCTTCTCGTACTGGGCGTCTTGCTGATGCTCGCTGAAATGCTCCTGATCCCCGGGGTCGGCGTGGCCGGCTTCCTGAGCCTCGGATCGCTGGGCGTCGCCTGCTGGTATGCCTTCTCGCAAATCTCCACGGCCGCCGGCTGGTGGACCACCCTCGCCGCCATGCTCCTGCTCGGCGGGATGGTGTTCTTCGCGCTGCGCGCCAAGACGTGGAGCCGGTTCGAGCTCAAGACCGAAGTGAACTCCCGGATGGGTACGGAGTCCGAGGGCGTGCGCGTGGGCGACCGCGGCATCGCCTACACGCGCCTCGCGCCGATGGGCACGGGCCGCTTCGGCGCCCTGACCTGCGAAGTCAAGTCCTTCGACAACACGATGATCGCCGCCGGCACGCCGGTGGAGGTCGTGGCGGTCGAGGAGAACAAACCCCTTGTCAAACCCTTAACGCAAGCATAAGATATGAACCCCATCATCTGGATCGTCGTCGCGATCGTCGGCCTGATCATCGTCCTTTGGTTCTTCCCGGTGGCCCTGTGGTTCCAGGCCCTGCTGTCCGGAGTCTATGTGTCCCTGATCCAGCTCGTGCTGATGCGCTGGAGGGGCGTGAACCCCCGCACCATCGTGATGGCCCTCATCACCGGCACGAAAGCCGGCCTCACCCTGAAGGCCAACGAGCTCGAAGCCCACTACCTGGCGCGCGGAAACGTGACCAAGGTGGTGATGGCGCTCATCTCCGCCAACAAGGCCAACATCCCCCTGGACTTCAAGATGGCCTCGGCCATCGACCTGGCCGGCCGCGACGTGCTCGAGGCCGTGCAGATGTCGGTCAACCCCAAGGTCATCGACACGCCGCCCGTCACGGCCGTCGCCAAGGACGGCATCCAGCTGATCGCCAAGGCGCGCGTGACCGTGCGTGCGAACATCAAACAACTGGTGGGCGGCGCCGGCGAGGAGACCATCCTGGCGCGCGTGGGCGAGGGCATCGTGTCCTCGATCGGCTCGTCCGAGAGCCACAAGAGCGTGTTGGAGAACCCTGACAGCATCTCCAAGCTCGTGCTCACCAAGGGCCTCGACGCCGGCACGGCGTACGAGATCCTCTCCATCGACATCGCCGACATCGACGTCGGCAAGAACATCGGCGCCGTCCTGCAGATGGACCAGGCCGATGCCGACAAGAACATCGCCCAGGCCCGCGCCGAGGAGCGCCGCGCCATGGCGGTGGCCCAGGAGCAGGAGATGAAGGCCAAGGCCCAGGAGGCGCGCGCCCGCGTGATCGAGGCCGAGGCGCAGGTGCCGCTGGCGATGGCCGAGGCCTTCCGCAGCGGCAATCTCGGGATCATGGACTACTACCGGATGAAGAACATCCAGGCCGATACCGAGATGCGCGAGAACATCGCGAAATAAGGCGCATTTCTGCGCAAAATTCACAAAATCAGCCCGCAAAGTTTCTTTCTTTTGAGAAAAATACTAACTTTGCGGACTATTTTGTGAATATTATTTAATTTACCATAATTATGCAAAGCAAAGGTGCTATCAGATTTGTCACGATCTGCCTCCTGCTCGGCTGCCTCTGGCAGCTGTCCTTCACCGCTGTGACCTCCCTGTACAACCGGAAGGCCGAGAAGCGCGCAGAGCAGATTGCCCAGACGGCCGACCTGTCGGCCGTCGCTGAGGCCGATCGTGCCTTCTTCCTCGACTCCATCCGCAAGATCGAGGCTCGCCGCTACACGGATTCCATCTCCGGCGAGAAAGTTTATTTGGGATACACATTCAAGCAGGTCCAGAACCAGGAGATCAACCTCGGCCTCGACCTCAAGGGCGGTATGAACGTGATGCTGCAGGTCCAGCTTGAGGATCTCGTGCGCGCCCTCTCCGGCGGCAACCAGACCCCGGAGTTCCTGCGTGCCATCGAGCTCGCCAAGCAGCGCAGCGTCAACTCCCAGTCCGACTTCATCACCCTGTTCGCCGAGGCGTTCCGCGAGACCGCTCCCGCCACCCGCCTCGCCCAGGTGTTCGGCACCTATGAGATGCGCGACCGCATCAAGCCCGAATCCACCGACGAGCAGGTCGTCGCCGTGATCCGCGAAGAGGCCGAGAGCGCCGTTGCCAACTCCTTCAACGTGCTGCGCAACCGTATCGACCGTTTCGGCGTGACCCAGCCGTCCATCCAGAAGATCGGCAACACCGGCCGCATCCTCGTGGAGCTCCCGGGTGTCAAGGAGCCTGAGCGTGTCCGCAAACTGCTCCAGGGTACCGCCTCCCTCGAATTCTGGCCGACCTTCACCTATGACGAGATGGCCACCTACCTCGACGAGGCCAACGCCCGCCTGGCCGAGCTGCTCGCCGCCGACGAGCCCGCCGCTGCCGAGGAGCAGGCCGCTCCCGCCGCCGGCGACGCCGTGGCCCAGGAGCTGCAGGCCCAGAACGCCGCGTCCGACGACGCCGAGCTGGCCGCCGCCCGCAAGGCCAACCCGCTCTTCGCCGTGCTGAACCCGTCCGGCATGCGCGGCAACGCCTGCATCGGTCTCGCCGCTGCTGCCGACACCGCCCAGGTCAACAAGTACCTCCGGATGCCGGAAATCGCCGCCATCTTCCCGGCCGAGTTCCGCCCGATGTGGTCCGTCCAGCCGTCCGAGTACGTGCAGGGCGACAACATCTATGAGCTCGTGGCCATCAAGTCCACCTCCCGCGACGGCAAGGCCCCGCTCGACGGCGGTGTCGTGACCGACGCCCACGTCGACTACGACCAGCGCCGCGGCGGCAACCCGGGCGTCTCGATGACGATGAACGCCGAGGGTGCCAACATCTGGGCCCGCCTGACCAAGGAGAACATCGGCCGCCAGATCGCCATCGTGCTCGACGGTACCGTGTACTCCTACCCGAACGTCCAGACCGAGATCACCGGAGGTTCCTCCTCCATCACCGGCAACTTCACCATCGACGAAGCCACCGACCTCACCAACGTCCTCAAGTCCGGTAAGCTTCCCGCTCCGGCCACGATCGTCCAGGAGCAGGTCGTCGGTCCGTCCCTGGGTGCCGAGTCCATCCGCGCAGGTCTGATCTCCTTCCTGATCGCCTTCTGCCTCGTCCTCCTGTACATGCTCTTCTTCTACCAGGGCGCAGGTGTGGCGGCGGACATCGCCCTGCTCACCAACGTGGTGCTCCTCTTCGGCGTGCTCTCCGCCTTCGGTGCGGTCCTCACGCTGCCGGGTATCGCAGGTTTGGTGTTGACATTGGGTATGGCCGTGGATGCCAACGTGATCATCTATGAACGCATCAAGGAGGAGCTCAAGGCCGGCAAGGGCCTGAGCAAGGCCGTGGCTGACGGATACCGGAACGCCTACTCCGCCATCATCGACGGCCAGGTGACCACCCTCCTGACCGGTATCGTGCTGTTCTTCTTCGGCTCCGGTCCGATCAAGGGCTTCGCCACGACGCTGATCATCGGTATCATCACCTCTGTGTTCACGTCCATCTTCGTGACCCGCCTGATCTTCGAAGGCCGCATCAAGCGCGGCAAGAACATCACCTTCGAGAACGAGCTGACGAAGAACTTCCTCAAGAACACGCACATCAACTTCCTGGATGCCCGCAAGTGGTCCTACATCATCTCCGGCGCCCTCATCGTGATCGCCCTCGGATCGATGTTCCTCAAGGGCTTCACCTATGGTGTCGACTTCACCGGCGGCCGTACGTACGTCGTCCGCTTCGACCAGCCCGTCACCGCCGAGGATGTCCGCGAAGCGGTTAACAAGACCTTCAACCTGGCCGATCCCGAGTCCTCCGTGGAGGTCAAGCAGTTCGGTGGCGACAGCCAGATGAAGATCACGACGTCCTACAAGTTCAAGGACGAGTCCAGCACCGTGGACGCCGAGATCGAGAACATGCTCTACGAGTCCCTCAAGGGCTTCTACCTCGAGCCCGGCACCTTCGCCGACTTCACCTCCACGCTGGAGAACCCCAACGGTATCATCTCCTCCGACAAGGTGGGTGCGACCATCGCCAACGACATCAAGCGCAACGCCATCATCTCCATCATCCTCGCCCTGATCGTCATCTTCGCCTACATCGCGATGCGCTTCAAGGGCTGGAACTGGGGTCTGGGCGGTGTCGTCTCCCTGGCCCACACGGCGATCATCATCATCGGCTTCTTCTCCCTGTTCAGCGGCATCCTGCCGTTCAACCTGGACGTCGACCAGACCTTCATCGCCGCCATCCTGACGATCATCGGCTACGCCATCAACGACAACGTGGTGATCTTCGACCGTATCCGTGAGAACCTCTCGCTCCACCCGAACGACGACTTCAAGGACACGGTCAACAAGTCCCTCAACGCGACCCTGACCCGTACGGTCAACACCTCCGTGTCGACCCTCCTCCCGATGCTCGCCATCGCGATCTTCGGCGGCGAGTCCATCCGCGGTCTGTCCGTCGCCCTCTGCCTCGGTGTGCTGATCGGCACCTACGCCTCCATCATGATCGGTACCCCTGTGATGTACGACGCCGAGATGGCCGCCCGCAAGAAGGCCGCCGCCAAGGCCCCCGTCAAGAAGTAAGGGAAAAGTTATCAACAATCCAACCCCCGGCCTGTGCAGGTCGGGGGTTTTTGTGTATCTTTGTAAAGCTATGTCCTTCGTACATCTCCACGTACACACCCAGTATTCCATCCTCGACGGGATGAGCGACATCGAGAAGCTCTTCCGCCGCGCGGAGGAGCTCGGGATGCCCGGCCTGGCCATCACCGACCACGGCAACATGTACGGCATCAAGGACTTCAGCGACGTGGCCAAGAAGCACCCGGGCGTCAAGCCCATCCTGGGCTGCGAGATCTACGTCACGCAGCACTACGACCACCGCCTCAAGGACAAGGAGCACAGCAAGTACTACCACCTCATCCTGCTTGCCAAGAACTACAACGGGTACAAGAACCTGATGAAGATCGTCTCCACGGGACACATCGAGGGGATGTATTACCGGCCGCGCGTGAGCCACGAAGTGCTGGAGCGCTACCACGAAGACCTGATCTGCTGCTCCGCGTGCCTGGCCGGGGAGGTCCCCCGCGGGATCCTCGCCGGGGACCGCGAAGGCGTGGACCGGGCGATCGAGTGGCACAAGCGCGTCTTCGGCGAGGACTACTACCTGGAGGTGATGCTCCACAAGACGGAGCTCCCCAACATGTCGCTCGACCTCTATGAGCGCCAGAAGGAGTACACGGCGCAGATCTTCGAACTGGCCGCCCGGCACGGCGTCAAGGTCGTGGCCACCAACGACGTCCACTTCGTCCGCAAGGAGGACGGTCCCGCCCACGACCGGCTCATCTGCCTGACCACCAATTCCGCCGTCGACGACCCCAAGCGCCTGCGCTACACGCAGCAGGAGTACCTCAAGAGCGAGGAGGAGATGGCCGCCCTGTTCCCGGACCACCCGGAGGCCCTGGCCAACACGCTGGAGGTGCTGGACAAGGTGGAGAGCTACGAGATCAACCGCGGGCACGTCCTGCCCAAGTTCGACCTCCCGGAGGACTTCCTTGCGCACATCGACGAGCACCTGGCCAAATACGCCGACATCATCGAAAACGGCAAATACGACATCTCCAAAGGCAAGGACGGGCAGGAGGTCCGGACCTACCGCGGGGACGAGTTCTGCCGCTCCGTGGCCTACCTGTGCCACCTGACATATGAGGGCGCCCGCCGGCGCTACGGTGACTCGCTCACCACTGAGCAGCGGGACCGCCTGCATTTCGAGCTGATGACAATCTCCTTCATGGGCTTCCCGGACTATTTCCTCATCGTCCAGGACTTCATCGGCTGGGGGCGCCGCCACGGCGTGTCCGTGGGCCCGGGACGCGGCTCCGCCGCCGGTTCCTGCGTGGCCTACTGCCTGGGGATCACCAACTTGGACCCGATCCGCTACGACCTCCTGTTCGAGCGTTTCCTCAACCCGGAGCGCATCTCGATGCCGGATATCGACGTGGACTTCGACGACGAGGGCCGCTACCGCGTGATCCAGTATGTGCAGGACCACTACGGCGCCGACCACATCTCCCACGTCATCACCTTCGGCACGATGGCCGCCAAGCTGGCTGTCAAGGACGTGGCGCGCATCTCCAACCTGCCCCTGCCCGAGTCCAACCGCCTGACCAAGCTGATCCCCGACCGCCCGATCGTGGTCCGGGAGAACGGCGAGGACAAGGAGTACAAACCCACGCTCGCCAACAGCATCAAGTACGTCAAGGAGCTCAAGCAGGAGTACGAAAACGGTGACCCGCTGGTGCGGGAGGTGCTCAACTACGCCCTCCAGCTGGAGGGCTGCATCCGCCAGGTCGGCATCCACGCCTGCGCGATGATCATCGGCCGGGGCAACCTCACGGACTACATCCCCATCACGATGGGCACGGACAAGGCCACGGGCCAGGAAGTCTGGGTCAGCCAGTACGAAGGGACCAAGATCGAGGACGTGGGGATGCTCAAGATGGATTTCCTCGGGCTCAAGACCCTCTCGATCATCGACCGCGCCCTGGCCCTGGTCAAGCAGCGATTCGGCAAGGACATCGACATCGAGAAGATCCCCATCGACGACCCGGCGGTCTACGACCTCTACGCCCGCGGCGACACCAAGAGCATCTTCCAGTTCGAATCCGGCGGGATGAAGGAGTGGCTGATCAAGCTCCACCCCGAGCGCTTCGAGGACCTGATCGCCATGAATGCGCTCTACCGCCCGGGGCCGATGGACTACATCCCCGACTTCGTGGCCGGCAAGAACGACCCGTCCAAGATCCACTACGACCTCCCCGAGATGGAGGAGCTCCTCAAGGAGACCTACGGCGTGACGGTCTACCAGGAGCAGGTGATGCGCCTGTCCCAGAAGCTCGCCGGCTTCTCCAAAGGCAAGGCGGACAAGCTCCGCAAGGCGATGGGCAAGAAGCAGAAATCCGTGCTGGACTCGCTCAAGGAGTCCTTCATGAAGGGCGCGGAGGCCAACGGGCACCCGTCGGAGATCCTGCAGAAGATCTGGTCCGACTGGGAGGCCTTCGCCAAATACGCCTTCAACAAGTCCCACGCCACATGCTACGCCTGGGTGAGCTACCAGACCGCCTGGATCAAGGCGCATTACCCGTCCGAATTCCAGGCCTCCAACCTCACGCAGAACATCTCCAACATGGAGGAGATGAAGGAGATCATGGCGGACTGCCGCAAGGCCGGCATCAAGGTCCTCAGCCCGGACGTCAACGAATCCGGCGCCCAGTTCTCCGTCAACGCGCACGGCGACATCCGCTATGGCCTGGGCGGCCTCAAGGGATTCGGGGACAATGTCGTGGCCGCCATCATCAAGGAGCGCACGGAGCATGGGCTGTTCTCGGACCTGTTCGACTTCGTGGAGCGGATGGCCGAGATGCTCAACCGCCGCTCCGTGGAGACGCTTGTCTACTCCGGCGCGCTCGATTCCTTCGGCCTCAAGCGCTCGCAGTATTTCCTGCCCTGCAAGAACGGCGAGCTCTTCATCGACGAGATCGTCCGCTACGCCGGCCTGTACCGCAACGACCAGCTCGACTCCGCCAACTCCCTGTTCGGGGAGGTCGAGGAGCTCAAGCCCGTGCGGCCGGAGGCCCCGATGATGACCGGCGAGGAGGATGTCCTGGCCCTGCTCCAGCAGGAGAAGGAGTTCGTGGGGATGTACCTGTCCTCGCACCCGCTGGACCGCTACCGCTTCGAGATCGAGACTTTCACGGATTGCCAGATGTCGGGCCTGCAGGCCCGTATCGACGAATGCGAGACCGCCGAAAAGGCTGCCACCAAGACCACGGTGGCCGGGATCGTCACGGACGTCAAGACGCTCACCACCCGCAACGGCTCACAGGGCGCGCGCGTGACGGTGGAGGACTACAGCGGGACGTACGAATTCGCGCTCTTCGGCAAGGACTACGAGACCTGGCTTCCCTTCATGCAGCTGCACGCGCAGATCTTCATCGAGGGCGAGATCGCGCCGCGCTTCTTCCTCAAGCCCGAGGAGCGGGCGCAGGGCAAGCGCGCTCCCTACAATTTCAAGATCCGGAAGATCTCGCTGCTCGGCAACCTCGGCGAGGACCTCATCACCGCCTTCAGCATCGTCCTGGATTCCGACCGCCTGTCCGCGGATTTCCGCGACCGGCTCGTCAAGACGCTCAAGAAATACAAGGGCAAGACCCCGCTGTCGCTGTTCCTGCACGACAAGAATACGGGCTACAATCTCGAATTCTACTCCAAGAAGTTCCAGGTCTCCGTCTGCGAGCCCTTCATCTCCACCCTGCAGCGGCTGGGGATCCAGTATACCGTCTCCCACAAATAAGCCCTATCCGAGGCTGGTGCGCGCCAGGTAATCCTTGAAATCCTGGCGGTAATTGTCCCCGATGGGGATCTGTGTGCCGTCGTCGAGGGTGATCCCCTCACGCGAGACTTCGCGGATGCGCGCGAGGTTGATGATGTAGGAGCGGTGCACGCGCATGAAGCGCTCCGCAGGGAGCTTCTCCTCCAGCACCTTGAGCCGCACCAGCACGATCAGGGGCGTCTGGGCGCCGTCATACCACACCTTGACATACTCGCTCATCCCCTCGACATAGCGGATGTCGGCGGTCTTCACGCGCACGGTGCGGTAGTCCGTCCGGAAGAAGAGCGCGTCCTCCTGCGGCTGCACCCGGACCGGGGCCGGATCCGCCGCGGCCGGGCGCGCCGCCAGGCGCTCCCGCAGCTTTTCCGCGGCGGCCACGAACTCCGCCAGCCCGAAGGGCTTGAGCAGGTAGTCCACCGCGTTGACGCGGAAACCCTCCACGGCGAATTCCGAATACGCCGTGGTGAAGACCACCAGCGGCGGGTGCCGGAGCGTGCGGACGAAGTCCATTCCGGAGATATCCGGCATGTTGATGTCCAGGAACATTGCATCCACGGCGCACGCGTCCAGCACCTGGCGCGCCTCCAGGGCGCTGTGGCAGGCCGCCACCAGCTCCAGGAAAGGGACTTTGGCGATGTACATCTCCAGCTGCTTGAGCGCCAGCGGCTCGTCGTCTATGGCCAGGACACGGATCATGCGGTTGCGGGTGTTTCGGGGTGGGCAGGGAGGACCAGGAGCAGCTCATAACGCGCGGCATCCTGGTCGATGTGCAGCGTGTAGCGGTCGCCGTAGAGCAGGTCCAGGCGCCGCCGGGCGTTCTCCAGCCCGATGCCGGAGCCGCCCTCCTGCGCGGCGGCTTCCTGCCTGCTGTTGGCGCACTTGAAGAGCACCTTGCCGCCGTCGACCGCCACCGAGATGCGGATGAAGGAAGGCGCGGCATAGCTCACGCCGTGCTTGAAGGCGTTCTCCACGAACGAGGCGTACACGAGCGGCGGCACCTGGGCGCCGCCATCGCTCTCCGGCAGGCTCAGGGAGATGTCCACACCCTCTGGATAGCGCAGCCGCATCAGGGCCACGTAGTGCTGCAGGAACTCGATCTCCTGCGAGAGCGGGATCGTCGGCGAGCCGGCGTCATACAGGATATGGCGCATCATCCGCGACAACTCCACGATGCTCTCCTTGGCCTTCGCGGGGTCCAGGTCCACCAGCGCGTGGATGTTGTTGAGGGTGTTCATGAAGAAGTGCGGGTTGATCTGGTAGCGGAGCGTGTCCAGCCGCTGCTGGAGGTTCTCCGCCTCCAGCTCCTTGACACGCGCCGCATCCCGTGCGGAGCGGAACAGGGCCTTGATCCCGAGATTGGCACCGACCATCATCAGCCCCAGCAGGATCTTGAGCGCCGCGGGATTCATCAGCATCGGCCCGCCGCGGCGCCCGCGGGGCGGCGGGGCGGCGCCGAACGGAGCGCCGGGATCGAACGGCCCCGGCGGGCGCATCTCCGGGCCCGGACCGCGCCGGGTCGCGAGCATATAGACGACGAAAGCGGCCAGCAAGACCGCCGTGGCCAGTCCGTATGCCAACGGCTCGTGGCGGCGCAGCAACAGGGGCGCCGCCAGGAAATTGTGCAGCAGGAAAAACACCAGGAACGGCAGGATCCGCCCCCAGAGCCGCAGCACATCCGCAAAGGAGAGGGCTCCCTCCGGGCGGGACAGGCCGTCCAGCCACAGGACCACGGCCCCGATCACGAACACCGCGATCCAGAGCAGCAGATAGAGGAGATTCTCCCGTTTGTCTTCGCCATACAGTCGTTTCATCCTTGCAAAAATACACATTTCACGGCAAAGGAACATCCCGTTCGCTGAAGAAATCCGCCGCTTCGTTGAACCGTCCGCGGCCCGGCAAAAAAGTTGATTCCCCCTACCGGCGTAACATCAAAACCTACTCCTGTCATGAAAAAGATATTCCTCTTCTCTTTTCCGCTGACCCTGCTGCTGGCCTGCAGCTGCGAGAGCGATCCGCTGGCTCTGTGGGGGGCCGGCTCGGGCGACGACCCGTCAGAGGCCTCGTCCGGCTCCTCCTCTTCGTCCGCAGCATCGACCTATACCGTCTCGTACGTGCAGGATGACGAAGGAGACAATGTCTCCCTGGTCAGCTTCGACCGCACCATCACCATCACCTACTCCTCCGACGGCGCCACCGTGTCCGGAGACGAACACGGCATCGTCCGCGTCAGCGGCAACGACGTGACCGCCGACAACACCGGCCACGACGAGAAGGTCAACTACATCCTGAAAGGCACCGCCTCCGACGGCTTCTTCAAGGTCTATGGCGCGAACAAGCAGGCCATCACGCTGGACGGGCTGAACCTGACCAACCGCAACGGTGCCGCCATCAACAACCAGAGCAAGAAGCGCACCTTCGTGGTGCTCCGGGGCGCCAACCGCCTTGCGGACGGCGCTTCCTACACCGACACGCCCGACACCGAAGACGAGAAGGCGGCCTTCTTCAGCGAGGGCCAGCTGGTCTTCAGCGGCGAGGGCTCCCTCTCGGTGACCGCTACCGGCAAGGCTGGCATCACCTCCGACGACTATGTCCGCTTCCTGGGCACCCAGCAAGTCACGGTCAATTCCTCCGCCGGCCACGGGGTCCGCGGCAAGGACGCCGTGGTCGTGACGGACGGCACGCTGTCCGTGACCGCCTCCGCGGCCGGCAAGAAAGCGATCTCGTCCGACGGCGAGGTCATCATCGACGGCGGCAAGACCACGCTCACGGTGTCCGGCGGCGTGGACAGTTCCGACAGCAGTGACCTGGACGGCTCCGCCGGCATCAAGGCCGACGGCAACTTCACAATGGGCGGCGGCACCCTCACCATCACCAACTCCGGCCAGGGTGGCAAGGGCATCAGCGCCGACGTGCGCGGCTATTTCAACGGGGGTACGGTCCGCGTGGAAGTCAGCGGCGCCAACTACGGCTCCTCCGGCAACAACGGCGGCCCGGGACGTCCCGGCGGCTGGTGGGGCGCTGCTTCCTCCTCGTCTTCCGACAATTCCGTGGCGGCCAAGGCCATCAAATGCGACGGCGACATCGTCTTCGCAGGCAGCGACGTCACCGCCATTGCCAAGAACCACGAAGCCATCGAATCCAAAGGCAAGATCGACATCGAGGGCGGCCGCGTCTATGCCAAATCCTCCGACGACGCCATCAACGCCGCCAGCCACCTGACCATCTCCGACGGCTTCGTGTGCGCCGTCTCCACGGGCAACGACGGTCTTGACGCCAACGGCAACATGTACATTATGGGCGGCGTGGTCTATTCCGTGTCCTCCGGCGGCGCCGAAGTCGCGCTGGACGCCAACACCGAAGGGGGTTATAAGCTGTATCTCAGCGGCGGGACGCTCTTCGCCATCGGCGGGCTCGAGCGCGGCGCCCAGCTCACCCAGACCTGCTATTCCGCCTCGTGGAACAAGAACGCCTGGTATGCGATGACCGTCGGCGACAAGACCTATGCCTTCAAGACCCCGTCGTCCGGCGGCAACGGGCTCGTGGTCTCCGGCGCCTCCACGCCCGAACTCCTGTCCGGCGTGAGCGTCTCCGGCGGCGAAAGCCTCTTTGAAGGCATGGGGCTCCTGGACCCGGCTGTCTCCGGTGGCGCCACCGTCAGCCTGTCCACCTATTCCGCCGGCAGCGGCGGCTTCGGCCCCCGCGACAGGTTTAGTGGCCAAAGGATTCCGCTATGAGAAGATACGCCCTCCTGGCAGCCGCGCTGCTGCTGACCTGTTTCGGAGCCTCCGCCCAGACGACGCAGACGCTCAACAAGAAGAACCTCGTGATCAAGGAGTGGAACACCGATGTCCAGACCAACACCAAGTTCCTGGACCATGTGACCACCTACAACGCCGACGGCAGGAAGATCGAGGAGATCGAATACACCTCCTCCGGCCAGAAGTGGCGCAAGCGCTACGAGTACGATGCCGCCGGGCGCGTGACCGTCGAGTCCGTCTATGACGAAAAGAACCGGCTGGACAACTACAAGAAGTTCGAATACAACGAACTGAACCGCAAGAAGACCCAGTATACCTACACCCCGAAAGGCAAACTCCAGACCATCAAGGTGTATGAATACCTTGCAGAAGACGCTTGAGTCCGTGTTGGAGACCATCTCCCCAATCTCCCTCGGGGAGATGGATTCCATCCGGCTGATGAACCGCATCGACACCAAGTACCTGACGACGACCTCCGTGCTGGTTCGCCTGCTGGAAGACGCGGCCGCCCGCGGCTACCGCGCCCTGGAGACCGACGGAATCCGGCTCTGTCCGTACGACACGCTCTACTACGACACGCCGGAGCTGCAGATGTTCCTGGACCATCACAACCGGCGGCTCGTCCGCCAGAAGGTGCGCACGCGGACCTATGTGGGCAGCGGGCAGACCTTCCTGGAAATCAAGCGCAAGAACAACCACGGGCGGACGAAGAAGAAACGGACCGGGGTCGCCCCGGCGGCATTCCGGGATTTCCACGTGGAACCTTCGGCGCTCGCCCTGCTGGAAGCGTATTCCTCCATCCCCGCCGGAGCAATGACGCCCGCGTTGGAGACGCTCTTCCGCCGGATCACCCTGGTCGACGCCGCCAGGACGGAGCGCCTGACCATCGACACCGGCCTTTGCTTCCGGAATGCCCGCAACGGGCGGGAAGCCTCCCTGCAGGATGCCGTGATCATCGAACTCAAGCAGGACGGCCGTGCGGCCAGCGGGATGAAGGACATCCTGCTGGACCACCGGGTCAAAGCGCTCCGCGTGAGCAAATACTGCATCGGGACAACCTTGACTGACACTTGCGTCAAGAGTAACCGGTTTAAGCTGAAAATCAGAGAGATAGAAAAAACGATCAACAAAAGGATTCTACTATGATACAAGATGATTTCCTGGGCGACTTCAACCTCGCTGACGAGGATGTCTTCGACGTCCAGACCCTCACGGACGCGATGATGACCACGGGCCAGAGCCTGACCGAACTCGCCATCCGGTTCCTGCTCAACCTGGTGGTCTGCTGGATCATCGTCCAGTTCTTCTACTACCGCAAGAGCCGCCGGCGTGACTACTATTTCACCTTTATGGTCTTCTCGTCCGCCATGGTGCTGCTGCTCTATATGATGGGCAACGCAGAGGTCGGCATCGGGCTGACCCTGGGCCTGTTCGCCATCTTCGGCGTGATCCGCTACCGCACGGAGACCGTGCCGATCCGCGAGATGACCTACCTGTTCGTGATCATCGCCCTGGCCGCGCTCAACGGCCTCTCGCCCCTCTTCAAGCTGGTCGGCGCCGTCTCGGACAACCCGCATTACGCGCTCAATCCGGGCGCCGTCGGCGTGACTGCGCTCGCCAACCTGCTGGTCGTCGCGCTGATCTGGCTGCTGGAGAGCGGCCGCTTCCTCGCCCACACCTCCACCAAGCTGGTTCTCTACGACCGCATCGAGCTGATCGTCCCGGAGCGGCGGGCGGAACTCGTCGCCGACCTGGAGAATCGCCTCGGCCTGAAGGTCGACAACCTGGAGATCGGCCACGTGGACTTCCTCAAGGACGCGGCCTTCATCAAGGTCTATTACACGCTCGCCAAGGGGCAGACCGCCACCATCGACCAGCTGACCCGGGCCAGGGATTTCGTGGAGCAGTAGCCGTCATGAAAACCCGCACCCTGCTACTCTCTGCACTGGCCGCTCTCCCGGTCCTTTGTCGGGCCCAGGGCGCGCAGAGCGCCCTGGAAACGGATTTCTCCACCCGGACGTCCATCGCCGTCGACAAGCGGCTCTCCAAAGGGCTGCATCTGGAGGCGGAATACGAACTCCGCACGGAGAACGCCCTGTCCAAGATCGACCGCCACCAGGCGTCACTGGGCCTGAGCTACAAGTTCACGGACTGGCTCAAGGGCGGCCTGTCCTACACCTTTTTCGACCGCTACGGCGCCACGGCGGGCTGGGAGCCCCGACACCGCCTGTCCGGCTCGCTGACCTTCGGCTACCGCGCCGGAGACTGGCGCTTCTCGCTGCGCGGAATGGCCCAGCTGACCCACAAGACCGAGGACCTGAATGTCTGGCAGGAGACCCGCAACCAAGTGACGCTCAAATCCCGTTTCAAGGTCCAATACAAAGGCTTCTCGAACCTGGAGCCGTACGGGCTGCTCGAGTTGAAGACCCTCCTCAACGACCCCTTGTACAGCAGCGGCTCCTTCGCGGGCTATACGCACGCGTACATCACCCGCTACCGCGGCGGCCTGGGACTGGAATGGAAGTTCTCCCCGCAGCACGCGCTGAACGTCTACGGACTGCTGGACTACAACTACACGGTAGACATAGACGCAAACCGGGCCGGCACCATGCTCAAGGGCGTGGGTACCGGCCGGGTTCTCAACACGACGCTGGGCGTCGGTTATACGTTCTCCTTCTAGTTCCAGCCCGGCGCGGAGACCGGGTGCTCCAGGCCGTCCGGCGAGACCAGTACGGCGCCGACCTCCGGCTGCGCCAGGTGGCCGATGATGTCGAAGGTCTGGAAATCCTTGCGGAAGCGCTCGTATTGCGCGATCGGCACGACGAACAGAAGTTTGTAGTCGTCCCCGCCGTTCATCGCCGCGGACACGGGGTCCAGGTCCAGTTCTTTGCCAAGGGCGAAACTGCCACCCTCGAAGGGAATCTTGTCGGCGTAGACCTTGGCGCCGAGCCCGCTGTCGCGGCGCAGGCGCAGCAGCGCGTCCGCGAGGCCGCGCGTGACGAAATAGCCGTACGACGGGCTGACGCCGGACTCGGCCAACTGGGCGGGCGTACGCGGATCCAGCTCCGGGCGGAGATAGGCGCCGACCAGCATCCGGTACTGCTCCAGGACCTTCTGGTCCGTGGCGCCCTGCTCAAATTTAATCCGCTCACGCTCAAGTACTTGCAAACCAAGAAATGCAGCGCCGAGCGCGCCCGACACGCAGATCAGGTCCTTGGACTGCGCCTGCGGGCGGGCGGCGGACACGGCGGCGCTGTGGCGCCCCGTCGCCGACAGGGCGATCGTGAGCCCGTTGCGGGAGGGCTGGATATCCAGGCTGAGATGCCGGAAGCCCTGTTCCTTGGCCGTAGCTACGATCCCGCTCCAGAGGTCCCGCACCTGCGGGAAATCCAGTTTCGCAGAGACGCCGAGCTGCACGGAGAGCATCTCCGGGCGTGCCATCATGGCGTGGAGCTCACCCACGGTGCGGAGCACGGCCTTGCGGCCGAGGTGCTTCAGCGGGAAATAGACGAGGTCGAAATCGATCCCTTCCAGCAGCAGCGCCGTGGCGGTCGTGATGCACTCCTGGGGCTTGGCTTCCAGCCACAGCGGCTCTTCGAAGGGCTGGAATCCCGTCCCTTCGAAGAGTTGCCGGATGGCCTCTATGCGGCCCAGTTCGGTGAAGGTCTCCGCCATCCTAGAGGTTGCGGAGCAGGTTGTTGAGGTTGACCTTGGCGTCGATCATCGCCCGCAGGCCGTCGATCGGGACGCGTTCCTGCTGCATCGTGTCGCGGTCGCGCACGGTCACGCAGCGGTCGTTCAGGGACTCGTGGTCCACGGTGATGCAGAACGGGGTGCCGATGGCATCCTGGCGGCGGTAGCGCTTGCCGATGCTGTCCTTCTCCTCGTACTGGCAGTTGAAGTCGTACTTGAGCAGGTCCATCACCTCCTGGGCAAGCTCGGGCAGGCCGTCCTTCTTGACGAGCGGCAGCACGGCGGCCTTGACCGGGGCGAGCGGGGCGGGGATGCTCATCACCACGCGGGTCTCGCCGTTTTCGAGCTGCTCCTCGTGCAGGGAGTGCGAGAGCACCGCCAGGACCATACGGTCCACACCGATGGAGGTCTCGACCACGAACGGGGTGTATGCGGCGCCCGCCTCGGGATCGAAGTACTCGATCTTCTTGCCGGAGAACTTCTGGTGGTTGCCCAGGTCGAAGTTCGTGCGACTGTGGATACCCTCCAACTCCTTGAAACCGAAGGGGAAATTGAATTCGATGTCGGTGGCGGCGTTGGCGTAGTGGGCCAGCTTCTCGTGGTCGTGGAAGCGGTAGTTCTCCGCACCCATCCCGAGGTTGACGTGCCACTTCATCCGGTTCTCCTTCCACTTGGCGAACCACTCGAGCTCGGTGCCGGGCTTGATGAAGAACTGCATCTCCATCTGCTCGAACTCGCGCATGCGGAAGATGAACTGGCGGGCGACGATCTCGTTGCGGAAGGCCTTGCCGATCTGGGCGATGCCGAACGGAATCTTCATACGGCCGGTCTTCTGCACGTTGAGGTAGTTGACGAAGATGCCCTGGGCGGTCTCAGGACGCAGGTAGATGGTGTTGGCGCCCTCGGAGGTGCTGCCCATCGAGGTGCTGAACATCAGGTTGAACTGGCGGACCTCCGTCCAGTTGCAGGTCCCGCTGATCGGGCACACGATGTTGTTGTCGATGATGATCTGGCGGTATTCGGCGAAGTCGGACGCCTGCTCGGCGGCCACGTAACGGTTGTGGACCTCGTCCCACTTGGCCTGCTCGCGCAGGACGTTGGGGTTGGTGGCGCGGAACTGCGCCTCGTCGAAACCGTCGCCGAAGCGCTTGCGGCCCTTCTCGACCTCCTTGTTGATCTTCTCTTCGATCTTGCCCAGGAAATCCTCGATCAGGACGTCGGCGCGATAGCGCTTCTTGGAGTCCTTGTTGTCGATGAGCGGGTCATTGAAGGCGCTCACGTGGCCGGAAGCCTCCCAGATGCGGGGGTGCATGAAGATGCAGGAGTCGATGCCCACGATGTTCTCGTTGAGGCGGGTCATCGCGTTCCACCAGTACTGCTTGATGTTGTTCTTGAGTTCGACGCCCATCTGGCCGTAGTCGTACACGGCGGCCAGGCCGTCGTAAATCTCGCTGGACGGGAAAATGAAACCGTACTCCTTGCAGTGTGCCACGAGTACCTTGAACAATTCTTCTTGTGTCATATTTCTTGTACTAACTAATTGTCAATCCGACAAAGATAATCATTTCTGCGCAAAAATTTCCTCCAGCGGGCCCATAACGAACGGCCGCTGGTACATCAGGGGGTGCGGAATCTGCAATTCAGGCGTGTCGATCCGCTCGTCACCGTAGAGCAGGATGTCGATATCGATGGGCCGGTCGCGGTAGATCCGGCGGCCGTCGGCGTCGTATTCCGGTGCGCCGCGCCGCCCCATCGCCCGCTCGATGCGCTTGCAGATCTGCAGCAGCGTCTGCGGGCGGCGCGCCGTGCGGTAACGCACCACGCAATTGAGGAAATCCGGACCTTCGAAGCCCCATGACTTGGTCTCGATGATGGAAGAAAGCGCCTCGTAGGGCCGCCCGATGGCGGCGTCGAGGCGGCGGAGCGCCTCCGCGATGTTCGCCTGGCGGTCGCCCTGGTTCGTCCCGAGGGAGAAGTATACGGGGACCTGCCGCATTGCCTACAGCTCCGGGTCCATCCCCAGCGCAATGCGCGCCTCGTCAGAGAGCAGGCTCGTGGTCCAGGCCGGCTCCCAGACCAGTTCGATGTCGCATTTGGTGACACCCGGCGTGTTCTCGACATTGTAGCGGACGTCGGCGAGCACTTCGTCCGCCATCGGGCAGTTCGGCGCGGTGAAAGTCATCTTGATGTAGACTTCGTGCGCCTTGTTGATGTGCAGTTCGTAGATCAGGCCCAGGTCATAGACATTGACGGGGATCTCAGGGTCGTAGACCTGCTTGATTGCCAGTATGACGTCTTCGTAGAGCGGGGCCAGTTCCTTGACGTCCTCGGGGGTCAAAACTTCATTCTCTTCCATCTCAGCAATGATTTTGGGCGGTCTGACGGATGGTGGCGATCATAGAGGCGAGGCCGTTCGCCCGGGTCGGGGAGAGGTTCTCGCGCAGACCGAGCTGCTCCACGAAGGAGAAATCGTCCTCGGCGATCTCCCGGGCGGTCCGGCCCGAATAGACGCCGATCAGCAGGGAGATGATCCCCTTGGTGATGATGGCGTCACTGTCGGCGCGGAAGAAAAGCCTGCCGTCTTCCACGACCGTGTCCAGCCAGACCCGGGACTGGCAGCCCTTGATCAGCCGGTCCTCCGTCTTCAGTTCTTCTGGGAACGGCTCCAGGCGGCGTCCCAGATCGATCAGGTATTCGTATTTGTCCAGCCACTCGTCGTACATCGAGAAATCCTCGATGACCTCGGCCTGGATCTCTTTCAGTGTCTTCATCCTACAAGCATTTTGACCGCCCTGTCGAGCGATTCGAAAAAGTATTCGGCCTCCGCCTGCGTGTTGTACGGGGCCAGCGACATGCGCACCATCCCGGTCACGCCGAAGCGGTCCATCAGCGGCTCGGCGCACATCTGGCCGGAGCGCACGGCGACACCCATCTTGTCCAGCACGAGCGCAAGGTCTTCGTGATGCGAATGTTCCACGGAGAACGAAAAGAGGGGTATCTTCTCTGCCGGGTCCGCCGGTTCTCCATAAAGGCGGATCCGGGGGTCGCTCTGTAATTTATTCAGTATAAATAATTTCACTTGTTCCAGCTCCGCTTCTGCGCCCCCTTCGCGCATCTGCGACGCCATCTCCAGGGCTGGACGGAGCGTGGGCGTGCCGGCGATGTTCTGCGTGCCGGCCTCAAATTTCTGCGGCAGCGGGGCATAGGTCGTGCCGGACCAGCGGACCGTGCCGATCATCTCGCCGCCACCCATATACGGCGGCATCTGCTCCAGCAGTTCCCGGCGCCCGTACAGCACGCCCGTGCCGGGGGCGGCATACACCTTGTGGCCGGAGAACACATAGAAGTCGCAGCCAAGGTTCTGCACATCCACGCGCTGGTGGACAATCCCCTGCGCGCCATCCACAAGGACCACGCAATTATTTGAATGACAAATATTTACAATCTCCTTAACGGGATTGATCAGCCCGAGGACGTTGGAGATGTGCGCCACGCACAGGATCTTGGTCCGGGGTGTCAGCAACCCGGGCAGCAGGTCCGTCCGGAGGTGGCCGGAATCATCGACCGGCAGGACCTTCAGCGTGGCGTCCTTGCGGGCACAGAGCATCTGCCAAGGCACGATGTCGGAATGGTGCTCCGCCTCGGTGACGAGGATTTCGTCACCCGCCCGGACGAAGGCCTCCCCGAAACTGAAAGCCACCAGATTGATGGCGGCCGTGGCGCCGGAGGTGAAGATGATTTCATCGCGGGATGCAGCGTTCAGATAATCCCGGACGGCGTCGCGCGTGGACTCATACTCCGCCGTGGCCAGGTCCGCGATATGATGGACCGCGCGGTGGAGGTTGGCATTGTATTTCTCCGAGATCTCGGTCCATTTCCGGATGACGGAAAGCGGACGCTGGGACGTGGCCGCATTGTCCAGATAGACCAGCGGCTTGCCATAGACCCGCTCCCCGAGTTCGGGAAACTCCTGCCGTATTTTTTCGACCTGCATCATAGAAGAATGCAAATTTAACATTATTTTTGTGATATGATAGATTACATCTCAGGAAAGCTTGCGACGCTCACGCCCACGATGGCGGTCATCGACAACCAGGGGATCGGCTATGCCATCGAGATATCCCTCCAGACTTATGACGCCTTCAACGGCAAGTCCGCCGTGACCGCCTACATCCAGCGCCAGGTCAACCCGCGCGACGGATCGGAAGTAGACTACGGATTCGCCACGCAGGACGAGCGGGAACTCTTCCGCCAGATCACGAGCGTGTCCGGGATGGGTGCCGCCTCGGCCCGGATGGTCCTCTCCTCCCTGTCTGCGGAGGAACTGCGCAACATCATCCTCAGCGAGGACGTCAACCGGCTTAAGAGCGTCAAAGGGATCGGGCTCAAGACCGCACAGCGGATGGTGCTTGAACTCAAAGACAAGGTCTTCAAGGGAGAGTCCGCCAGTTCGGACGTCCTCTTCCGGACGGACAGCGGCGCTGCTGCAGAGGAAGCCAGCACCGCCCTGCAGATGCTCGGATTCAACAAGGCCAATATCCAGAAAGCCATCCAGGCCATCCTCAAGGCAGACCCGGGTGCATCCGTGGAGCAGATCATCAAGGCCGCGCTCCAGCGCCTTTAGGATCAACGTCCGAAGCAGACCAGCAGGACGGAGATGTCCGCCGGGGAGACGCCCGAAATACGCGACGCCTGCGCGATGGTCCGGGGACGGTACTTGGCCAGTTTCTGGCGACACTCGATCGTGAGCCCGGACACGCGATCGAAATCGAAGTCCTCCGGGATAACCAAATCTTCCAGCCGCTGCAGCTTCTCTGCCATCGCCAGCTCTCGTTCGATATAGCCCCGGTAGCGGATGGAGATTTCCACGCTTTCGATTTCTTCTTTAGAATAAGTTCCACGTGGAACGATTTTCAACAGTTCCTTCAACTCCACTTCCGGACGGGTGGCCAGTTCCGCAATCTTTTTCGATTCTGTAATCGCACTGGACCCGACGGAGTCCAGGTAAGGATTCACCTGCTCCTTCGTGAGATTCTTCTTCTCGCACCACTGCCGCAGTTCGTCGATGTGGGAGTACTTCTCCATCGCGGCGGCATAGCGCCGCTCTCCGGCCAACCCGATGGCATGCCCGAGCGGCGTCAGGCGCTGATCCGCATTGTCCTGCCTGAGCAGGATGCGGTATTCGGCGCGGGAGGTGAACATCCTGTATGGCTCATCCACGCCCTTCGTGACCAGGTCGTCGATCAGCACGCCGATATAGGACTGGTCGCGGTGCAGGATGAAAGGATCCTGCCCGCGCAGCTTGCGGTGGGCATTGATGCCGGCCATCAGGCCTTGCGCCGCAGCCTCCTCGTAGCCCGTCGTGCCGTTGACCTGGCCTGCCAGATAGAGGTTCTCCACAAGCTTTGATTCCAGCGTCAGGCGAAGTTGGGTCGGGTCGAAATAGTCGTACTCCACGGCATAAGCCGGACGGAAAATCTTCGCATTCTCCAAGCCCGGAATCGCGTGCAGGGCATCCAGCTGGACCTGCAGCGGCAGCGAGGAGGAGAATCCCTGGAGATAATACTCGTTGGTGTGCCGCCCTTCCGGCTCCAGGAACAACTGGTGGGAATCGTTATCCGGAAACACCCGGAGTTTATCCTCTATGCTCGGGCAGTAGCGCGGACCGCGACCCTGGATCATCCCGGTGAAAAGCGGGGAGTCTCCAAATCCCGTCCGCAGGATGTCGTGGACCCGGCTGTTGGTGTGCAGGATGTAACAGTTCATCTGCGGCTCCCCTCCCGCTTGGATGGAAGAGGGCTCGGGGAGGAAGGAGAAGCGCTCTGGATCCGGGTCTCCGGTCTGGACTGGCAGACGGGATACGTCGACAGAGGAAATGTCGATCCGGGGCGGAGTCCCGGTCTTCATCCGGTCGGTCGTGATCCCCCGCTCCTTGAGTTGTTCGGTCAGACCATAGGACGCCGGCTCGCCGATGCGGCCGCCCTCCATCTGCGTGCGACCGATGAAGAGCCGGCCCGACAGGAAGGTTCCGGCCGTCAGGATAACCGCGCGAGACTTGAAAATTGCACCTGTGTGCGTACGGACGCCGCAGATTTTTGAATTCTCAAAGAGAAAAGAAGTCGCAAAATCCGCGTAAATATCTAATTTACAATTACTTTCGAGAATTCTGCGCCAGCACAGCGAAAACTGGATTTTATCGCACTGCGCCCGCGGACTCCACATTGCCGGCCCTTTCGACCGGTTGAGCATCCGGAACTGGAGGGTGTTGCGGTCCGTGACCACGCCGGTCCATCCGCCGAGCGCATCGATCTCCCGGACGATCTGGCCTTTGGCGATTCCGCCCACGGCCGGGTTGCAGGACATCTTGGCGAAACCGGTCATGTCCATCGTGACGAGCAGGACCGAGGAGCCGAGCGTCGCGGCGGCCATCGCCGCCTCGCAGCCGGCGTGTCCTCCCCCGACGACGATGATGTCATACAACTCCCCCATCACAGTGCGGCCTTCATCTCAAGATAATAATTCTCCTTCTGGCGCATCTGCGCCTTCTGCTCCTCGGTATGGTCGTCGTAACCGATCAGGTGCAGCAGGCCGTGCACCATCACCCGGTCCAGTTCGTCAGTGAACTGCGTCCCGTAATACAGCGCATTCTCCCGGACGGAGTCGATGCTGATGAAGAGGTCGCCGGACAGGATGTCCTTCTCGCAGTAGTCGAAGGTGATGATGTCCGTAAAGTAGTCGTGTTGCAGATATTTAAGGTTGATGTCCAGGATATAGTCGTCAGAACAGAAGATGATGTTGACTGCGCCGATGCGGCGCATCTCGCTCCCCGCCACCATCTTCAGCCAGCGGTTGTTCTGCATCTTCTGCTTCAATTCGAACTTTATATCTTCCTGGAAATAGCGTATCATAGCCCAAACTTTTTGCAAATTTACATCTATTAAATCAAAAAATTGGAATTGAAAATAAATATTTCTATCTTTGGGACTCGAACGGAATATTAAATAACCACAGATATGGAAGTCAAAAAATCACCCAAGGCTGATCTGAACAACAAGAAACTCTTGTTCGTCGAGATCGGTTTAGTGCTGGCTCTCCTGGTCACCATCGGTGCTTTCGAGTACAAGACCAAGGAGAAGCAGGAGAGTGTCTTCGCCCAGGAGAACACCGAACTCATCGAGGAGGAGATCATTCCGATTACGCAGGATACCCCTCCGCCGCCCCCCGAGACCCCGAAGATCCCTATCCTCTCCGACCAGATCGACATCGTCGATGACAACATCAAGGTCGACGACAACATCCTCAACCTCGAGGATGACTCCAACCTCGGTGTCGAGATCATGGACTATGTAGAGGAAGTGCAGGAAGAGGTCGTCGAGGAGGAGGCCATTCCGTTCGCCCTCGTCGAGGAGAAGCCTAAGTTCCAGGGCGGTGATGCCAACACCTTCTCCAAGTGGGTGTCCCAGCATCTCGACTATCCTGAGATCGCCAAGGAGAACGGCGTGTCCGGACGTGTCATGGTCCAGTTCACCGTGAACCCGAACGGTACGGTCTCCGACGTGAAGGTCCTCCGTGGCGTGGATCCTTCCCTTGACAAGGAGGCTGTCCGCGTGATCCAGAGTTCTCCGAAGTGGGAGCCGGGCCGCCAGCGCGACCGCGCCGTCAAGGTGACCTACCAGTTCCCTGTGATTTTCCAGCTGCGCTAAGCGCCGCTGACCCAACGAGAGGCCGTCCGTACGCGGATGGCCTTTTTTTGACTGACAATGGACAATATCAGAGAAGAAAAAGCCGTATTCGTAGGGATCATCCGCCAGGATGACGACGAGCGCAAGATCTACGAATACCTCGAGGAGTTGCAGTTCCTGGCCGAGACCGCCGGTGCAGTGGGTGACAAGAAATTCGTCCAGCGCGTGGACCGCCCGGACAAGGCCACCTATATACGCAGCGGCAAACTCAAGGAAATCTCCGCCTACTGCGAGGAGAACCACATCAACTACGTCATTTTCGACGACGAGTTGACGGGGATGCAGCAGCGCAACATCGAGCAGGTCATCAAGACGGCCGCCGTGATCGACCGTACCAGCCTGATCCTCGAAATCTTCTCCCAGCGTGCCCAGACAGCCTATGCCAAGACGCAGGTAGAGCTGGCCCGCTACAACTATATGCTCCCCCGTCTGGCCGGTATGTGGACCCACCTGGAGCGCCAGCGCGGCGGCATGGGGACGCGCGGCGGCATGGGTGAGACCCAGATCGAGGTGGACCGCCGCATCGTCCGGGAGCGGATTTCCAAGCTCAAGGAGCAACTCAAGCGCGTCGACAAGCAGATGGCCACCCAGCGCAGCAACCGCGGCCAGCTGGTACGCCTTTCGCTCGTCGGATACACCAATGTCGGAAAGTCCACGCTGATGAACCTGCTGTCCAAGTCGGATGTTTTCGCAGAAAACAAACTCTTCGCCACCCTGGACACCACCGTCCGCAAGGTCGTGATCGGCAACGTCCCCTTCCTGCTCAGCGACACCGTCGGCTTCATCCGCAAGCTGCCCACCCAACTCATCGAAGCCTTCAAGAGCACGCTGGACGAGGTGCGCGAGGCGGATATCCTGGTACATGTCGTGGACATCTCCCACCCGGACTATGAGGAGCAGATGGAGGTCGTGGACAAGACCCTGAAGGACATTTCAGCGGCAGACAAACCCGTCTACGTCGTCTTCAACAAGACGGACGCCTACACCTACGAACCCTACGACGAGTTCTCCCTGGAGCCAAAGACGGAGAAGAATTTCACGCTGGACGAAGTCAAGTACAAGTGGATCAGCGGTCGCAAGATCCCGTGCATCTTCATCTCCGCCATCAAGAAGGAGAACATAGAAAAACTCCGCGACGACATCTACAAGATGGTCGCGGAGATCCACGCAGGGAGATATCCCTTCAATAATTTCCTCTGGTAAGATCCCCGGTCGTACCGGGGATGACTTACCGTCAGTCTGAGAACTTCGCCTTCAGGAACTCCCTGTTCAGGCGGGCGATGTGCGACACGTCGATGCCCTTGGGGCACTCAAGCTCGCAGGCGCGCGTATTCGTGCAGTTGCCGAATCCCAGTTCATCCATCTTGGCGACCATCGCCTTGGCGCGGCGCTTGGCCTCAGGGCGGCCCTGCGGGAGCAGGGCGAGGGAGCTGACGCGCGCCGCGACGAAGAGCATCGCAGATCCGTTCTTGCACGTGGCAACGCAAGCACCGCAACCCACGCAGGCTGCGGCGTCCATGCTATCCTCGGCCTGGTCGTGCGGAATCAGGATGTTGTTGGCATCCTGCGCCGCACCGGTGCGCACGGAGATGAAGCCGCCGGCCTGGAGGATCTTGTCAAACGCGGTACGGTCCACGACGAGGTCCTTGATCACGGGGAAGGCCGCACTGCGCCAGGGCTCCACCGTGATGGTGGCGCCATCCTTGAAATGACGCATAAACAGTTGGCAGGTGGTCACGTGGTCGTCCGGACCGTGGGCGCGGCCATCTATATAGAGTCCACAGGCACCGCAGATGCCCTCACGGCAGTCGTGGTCGAAGGACACGGGGCCGCTGCTCTGGCAGCCGCGCTCCACGGCCACGGGGTCGCAACCCTCGCGGATGAGCTGCTCATTGAGGATATCGAGCATCTCCAGGAAGGAAGCATCCTCTTCGATGCCGGCAATATGGTAGGTCTCAAAATGTCCCTTGGTCTTGGCGTTTTTCTGACGCCATATCTTCAGATTGAATTCCATCT
This sequence comes from Bacteroidales bacterium, assembly GCA_017428725.1. Lineage (GTDB taxonomy): Bacteria > Bacteroidota > Bacteroidia > Bacteroidales > UBA932 > Cryptobacteroides. Next base: position 56,021 of record JAFRQH010000004.1, read on the forward strand.
CGCTTAGTCTTTGTAATTTCTCGTCTTGACTTCGATAAACTCATACTTGAGCGGCTCCTTGTGGAGTTCGGGTTCGGCATCCTCGCCCTTGTACTCCCACGCGGAAACATACATGAAGTTGGCGTCGTCGCGCTTGGCCTCGCCCTCTTCGGTCTGGCTCTCCACCCGGAAGTGGCCGCCGCAGGACTCCGCACGGTTCAGTGCGTCGCGGGCCATCAGTTCGCCGATGTCGAAGAAATCCTCCAGCCGGAGGGCCTTCTCCAACTCCTGGTTGAACTCGTACTGGGAACCGGGGACGTTGACGTTCTCGTAGAATTCTTTCTTGAGTGCCTTGATCTCCTTGATGGCCTTCTTGAGTCCGGCTTCGTCGCGGGCCATACCCACGTTGTCCCACATGATGTTGCCCAGACGCTTGTGGATGGAATCCACCGTCTCCTTGCCCTTGATGCCGAACAGGCGGTCGATACGGGCCTGGACGGCCTTCTCGGCAGCGTCAAATTCAGGCGCACTGACATCGGTCTTGGGCTCCGCGAACTTGTAGGACAGGTAGTCGCCGATCGTGACAGGCAGGATGAAGTAGCCGTCGGCCAGGCCCTGCATCAGGGCGGAGGCGCCGAGGCGGTTGCCGCCGTGGTCGGAGAAGTTGGCCTCGCCGATGGCGTAGAGGCCCGGGATGGTGGTCTGGAGGTCGTAGTCCACCCAGACGCCACCCATCGTGTAGTGGATGGCGGGATAAATCATCATCGGCTCCTCCCAAGGAGAACTCGCCGTTATCTTCTCATACATCTCGAAGAGGTTGCCGTAGCGCTCGGCCACGCGCTGGTGTCCCAGGCGCTTGATGGCATCGGCGAAGTCCAGGAAGACGGCCTTGCCGGTCTCGTTGACGCCGAAACCGGCGTCGCAACGCTCCTTGGCGGCCCGGGAAGCGACATCACGCGGCACCAGGTTGCCGAAAGCAGGGTAGCGACGCTCCAGGTAGTAGTCGCGGTCCTCCTCAGGAATCTGGGAAGCCTTGATCTCGTGTTTGCGGAGCTTGACCACATCTTCCATCTTCTTCGGCACCCAGATGCGGCCGTCGTTGCGCAGGGACTCGCTCATCAGGGTCAGCTTGCACTGCTGGTCGCCGTGGACCGGAATACAGGTAGGATGGATCTGCGCGAAGCAGGGATTGGCGAAATAGGCACCCTTACGGTAGCACTGCATCGCAGCGGAGCCGTTGCTGTTCATCGCATTGGTGGACAGGAAGTAGGCATTGCCGTATCCACCGGTCGCAATCACCACGGCGTGGGCTCCGAAACGCTCCAGCTCGCCCGTCACCAGGTTGCGGGCGATGATACCCTTGGCCTGGCCGTTGATGACCACCAGGTCGAGCATCTCGTGGCGGGGATAGGACTTGACCGAACCGGCTGCAATCTCCTTGTTCAGGGAGGCATAGGCACCGAGCAGCAGCTGCTGGCCGGTCTGCCCGCGGGCATAGAAGGTACGGCTCACCTGCACGCCGCCGAACGAACGGTTGGCCAGGTATCCGCCGTACTCACGGGCGAAGGGGATGCCCTGGGCCACGCACTGGTCGATGATGGCGGCACTCACCTCTGCCAGACGGTAGACGTTGGCCTCGCGGGAACGATAGTCGCCACCCTTGATGGTGTCATAGAAGAGGCGGTAGACGGAATCGTTGTCGTTCTGGTAATTCTTGGCAGCATTGATACCGCCCTGGGCCGCAATGGAATGCGCCCGGCGGGGGGAGTCACTGATGCAGAAGATCTTGACGTTGTAGCCGAGTTCGCCGAGGGAGGCGGCCGCCGAGGCGCCGCCAAGGCCGGTGCCCACTACGATGATCTCGAGCTTTCGCTTGTTGTTGGGACTCACGAGGCGGATCTCCGACTTGCGCCGGGTCCACTTGGCCTCGAGCGGTCCTGCAGGAATTTTGGAAATCAACTTGTCTGACATATTTAGGTTAGTATTTGTTAATACTTTATTCTATTTCAAAAAAGCGACCCGGAAGCGTTGTTCTGGTAGGGATCAAGCCCCAGGTGGTTGTAGGACAGCTCGGTAGCCACGCGCCCGCGCTGCGTGCGCACGATGAAACCTTCCTTGATCAGGAAAGGCTCGTAGACCTCCTCGTAGGTCCCCTGGTCCTCGCCGATGGCGGTCGCCAGCGTGTTGGCGCCGACCGGCCCGCCCTTGAAGGTGGAGATGATGGTGCGGAGGATCTTGTTGTCGATCGAATCCAGGCCGCGCTTGTCGATGTTGAGTTTGTCCAGGGCGAAACGGGCGATCTGCAGGTCGATGTGGCCGTCCCCCATCACCTGGGCGAAATCGCGCACGCGGCGCAGCAGGGAATTGGCGATGCGCGGCGTGCCGCGGCTGCGCAGGGCTATTTCGCGGGCCGCCTGCGGCTCGATGGATACCTTGAGAATGCCGGCGCTGCGGGTCACGATCCGGACCAGGTCGTCCGTGTCGTAGTATTCCAGCCCTTCCGTGATGCCGAAACGCGCGCGGAGCGGCGCCGTCAGCAGGCCCGCCCGGGTCGTCGCGCCGACCAGCGTGAAGGGATTGAGGGTGATGCGCACCGACCGGGCCCCGGGGCCCTTGTCGATCATAATGTCTATGACATAGTCCTCCATCGCGGAATAGAGGTATTCCTCCACTTCGGGCGGAAGGCGGTGGATTTCGTCGATGAACAGCACGTCGCCGGTCTCCAGCGAGGTCAGCAGGCCGGCGAGGTCGCCGGGGCGGACCAGGACAGGTCCGGAAGTGATCTTCATATTGACCCCCATCTCGTTGGCGATGATGTGGGCCAGCGTCGTCTTGCCGAGGCCCGGAGGGCCGTGGAACAACGTGTGGTCCAGGGATTCGCCCCGCATCTTGGCAGCTTGGATGTAGATCCGCAGGCGGGAGACGATTTCACCTTGTCCCGTGAAATCTTCCAACTCCTGGGGCCGGATTATTCCGTCCAATTCCTTATCTTTGCTGTCGTTTGTATTATGTGGGTCGAAGTCTGCCATAAACGCCGATGACAATCAAAATACAAATATAGTTCTTTTATTTTGAAAATTTATTGTTTTTTATTGGCTTGTTGAAATGTTGATAAGCTACATAATTCAATGATTTTCAATATATAAGAATAATTATGGAAAGTTGAAAAGCGTGTTGAATCCGTGTTTTTTGGAATGTTAAAAACCTTCCGTCCTCCGCAATCCACAGCAGAAAGCGGATTAAAAACAGGTTTTTAACAGGCTTTTCAACAGCTTTTGACCAGGTGATGTTGATAAGTTCAAAGTCATCGAGTGCCTTGCGGGACAGGATGCGGACCGGTGCGGACGTATTCTGTCGCGGGCTCTTTTTGTCTGCGCGCTGGTTCGTTTTCAGCCAGGTGGCGGACAAGGGTGTCCACCTCATCGTGTTGCCGAACCGTGAGGCTGCAGAATATTGTGCTGCCGACCTCTATCACCTGATCGAGGGAGACAAGGTATTCTTCCTTCCCGAGTCCGGGCGCAGCGTGGAGCGGAGCAACTACAAGTCCACACTGGGTGTACAGCGCACGGCCGCCATCGGCAAGGTCATCGGATATGAGTCCGGTGATCTGTTGGTCGTCGTCACGTATCCGGAGGCACTTTCGGAAGAGATTCCTACGGAGAAAACCATCACGGACTCCGTATTCCAGATCCGGGTGGGGATGGAAGTCTCCCACGAAGACCTCATCAGGACCCTTGCCGGCAAGGGCTTTGAGAAAGTGGATTTCGTATCCGCTCCGGGGCAGTATGCCATCCGCGGATCCATCGTGGATATTTTCTCCTACTCCGACAATTATCCTTACCGTATTTCTTTCTGGGGCAATGAGATAGAAGAAATCCATTCCTTCGACTGCAACACGCAGCTCTCCAAACAGAAGGTGGAGCAGGCCGACATCGTCTCTGACGTGGTAAGCGGCGGCGAGGCGGGCGGACAGTCCCTGGCCGGGATTTTTCCGAAAGATACCTGCGTGTGGTTGGATTCCTCGGACATGTATTCCCGGGAGTCCTTCTTCGCGGAATTGAAAGGATTCCAGAATATCTACACGGACACTCCCCTCTCCTATTCCGGTGACGATGCCATAGGCTTCCAAATCGCTCCGCAGCCCACTTTCAACAAGAATTTCGAACTGCTGACGGAAGACATCAGGAGCAGGATCGAGAACGGTTATACGGTCTATATCTACGGAGAGAAGGAGAGCCAGCTGGAGCGTGTCCGCTCCATCCTGTCCCAGAATGGCGGATTGATTCCGAAGTTCGTCGCAGGCAAAAACCTCCACAGCGGCTTCATCGACCATCAGGACAAGGTATGCTGCTACTCCGACCACGAGATTTTCGACCGCTTCCACCGGGTCAATCTCCGGAAGACGGTGGAGAAGAGCGAGCAACTGACGATAAACGACCTGAATTCCTTCAATATCGGGGATTACGTTGTCCATATCGACCACGGCGTCGGTATTTTCGGCGGCCTTGTCCGCCTGCGTGACGACTACGGCCGGATGAAAGAGGTGGTGAAAATCACCTACAAGGACGGTGACGTCGTGTTCGTGTCCGTCCACGCACTGCATAAGATTTCGCGCTTCCGCTCCAAGGAGGGCGAGATGCCCCGGATCAACAAACTCGGCTCCAAGACCTGGCTCACGCTCAAGACCAGCGCCAAGTCCCGGGTCAAGGACATAGCCAAGGACCTGATCCAGCTATATGCCAAGCGACGGGCGTCCAAGGGATTCGCCTTCTCCCCAGACACTTATCTCCAGGAGGAGTTGGAGTCTTCGTTCATGTACGAGGACACACCCGACCAGGAACTCGCCACTGCCGCCGTCAAGAAGGATATGGAGGACAACTGCCCGATGGACCGCCTGATCTGCGGCGACGTGGGCTTCGGCAAGACCGAAATCGCCGTCCGGGCAGCCTTCAAAGCTGTTTCTGACAGCAAGCAGGTGGCCGTGCTCGTGCCGACCACCATCCTGGCCCTGCAGCATTACAACACCTTCTGCGGTCGCTTGCAGAACCTTCCGTGCAACGTGGATTATGTCAGCCGCCTGCGCACGGCCAAGGAGATCACCGATATCAAGAAGCGCCTCAAGGAAGGCCAGATCGACATTCTGATCGGAACGCACAAGATCCTCGGCAAAGAATTCGAATTCAAGGACCTGGGTCTGCTCATCATCGACGAGGAGCAGAAGTTCGGCGTGGCCGCGAAGGAAAAACTGCGCGAACTCAAGGCTTCCGTGGACACGCTGACCCTCACGGCCACGCCGATCCCGCGCACGCTCCAGTTCTCCCTGTTGGGAGCGCGCGACCTCAGCATCATCAACACGCCCCCGCCCAACCGCATTCCGGTGCAGACGGAGATCATCCTCTTCGACGAGCGCGAGATCCGCAGCATCGTCAACTACGAACTCAACCGCGGCGGCCAGATCTTCTTCCTGCACAACAAGGTGGAGGAACTGCCGGCCATCCACGACATCCTGCACCGTCTGATCCCGGATATGAAGATCTGCGTGGCGCACGGGCAGATGCAGTCTAATGAGTTGGAAACCAAGATGTTGGATTTCATCCGCGGAGACTATGATATGATGCTCTGCACCACCCTGATCGAGAACGGCCTGGACATCCCCAACGCCAATACGATCCTGATCAACCAGGCGCAGAACTTCGGCCTGAGCGACCTGCACCAGCTGCGCGGCCGCGTGGGCCGCTCCAACAAGAAGGCCTTCTGCTACCTGATCGTCCCGCCGCTGGTGAGCATCACCGACGATGCGCGCCGCCGGCTTAAGGCCATTGAGGAGTTCTCGGACCTGGGCAGCGGTTTCAACATCGCGATGCAGGACCTGGACATCCGCGGCGCCGGCAACCTGCTGGGGGCCGAGCAGAGCGGCTTCATCATGGATATGGGATTCGAGACCTACCAGAAGATCCTGGCGGAAGCGATGGAGGAACTGGGCGTGGAGACGGGCGTGGTGACCCGCAGCGACCGTGGCAAGTTCGTCACCGACTGTACGATAGAGACGGACCAGCCGGCCCACATCCCGGACGACTACATCGACGTCACGGCGGAGAAGATCCGCATCTACCGGACCATCGACGCGATGTCTTCCGACAAGGAAATAGACCGTTTCGCCGCCCAGCTGGCTGACCGTTTCGGCAAGTTCCCGCCCGAACTGGAGAACCTCTTCGAGGTGGTCAAGATCCGCAACCTCGGGGCGGCGCTCGGATTCGAGAAGGTCATTGTCAAGAACGGGATCCTGATAGCCTTCTTCATCGCGAATCAGATGTCTCCCTACTACAAGTCGCAGGTTTTTTCCACGGTATTGGAGAAGACGGCCGCGATGCCGCGCTACGAACTCAAGCAGACGGAGAGCAAACTCAAGATCGTGGTGCGGAACGTCACCACGCTGAAGGCCGCACACGGCGTATTGGGCAAGTTGCGATAAATTTTGTAAATTTGCAGGATAGCGTATATGGCGTATTTAGTAGTAGAAGCAGGAAACACCGCACTCAAGGCCGCCTGGGTCGAGGGAACCACCCTCGGCAAGACCTTCCGTTACCAGGGGGAGAAGATGATGGATTACCTGCTGTCGCTGCTCGAAAAGGGACGCCCGGAGGTGCTGACGGTATCGTCCGCCTTCGGGGTGAGCGCCGAGGAGGAGGCGATCCTGCGCACCCGCTGCGACCACTTGCTGATCATGGACCGGGCGCATACGGACCTGCTGCTGCGCCAGAACTTGCCAGAGTACCTGTCCAGCGACCGTGCCGCAGGGCTGGTGGCGGCGGCTTTCCTCTTCCGGGACAAGCCGGTGACCGTCTTCGACTTCGGCACCACGCTCACGGTGGATTTCCTGAGCCGCGAGGGGCGTTACCTCGGGGGCAACATCTCCCCCGGCTGCCGCACGCGATTCAAGTCGCTGGAGCGCTATTCGAAGTCGCTTCCGCTCGTGGACACCCCGGAGCGGACCGCCCCGGAAGGCCACTCGATCCAATCTTCCATCGAGTCCGGCGTCATTTCGGGCATAATGTTTGAAATTGAGGGGTACGCCCGGCTCCGGCCGGAAAACATTATGATTTTTACGGGCGGGGACGCAATTTATTTTGCCAAACGGATGAAAAACTCGATATTTGTGGTTTCCAATCTGGTTTTGATGGGCCTGGCCTTGATAACGGATGACTATGTCAAGAAGAATCTTACATAAGGCGGTGGTGTCAGCCGTGCTGGCCGTGTGTGCTGCAATCAGCGCGCACGGCCAGGCTGCGGGTACCTACACCCCTTATTCCATCTACGGTGTCGGCGACCTGAGCCAGCCCGGCACTGCCTACAACAAGTCGATGGGCGGCGTGGGTGTCGCCCTGCGCAACACCAGTTTCATCAACGTGATGAATCCCGCTTCCGTGACCGCGCGGGACAGCCTCTCCTTCATGACGGATTTCTCCGTCTACGGAGACAACAAGCTGTTCAAGCAGGAGAAGGTCAAGTCCGTGAGCAACACCTTCAACATCAACGATCTGGCGATGTCCTTCCCGCTGTGGCGCCACACCGCGATGATGGTGGGCATCATGCCCTACAGCGACACGGGCTTCGGCTACAGTTTCGACTACACGGACCCGGATCTGATCGGCCACACCGGCAACATCACGTATTCCGCCTCCGGCAGCGGCAGCATCTATCGCGGATTCGCTGCCTTCGGCGTATCCCTGGGCCGTCGCCTGTCCCTCGGTGCGCAGTGGAACTTCTACTTCGGCAGCATCGAGAAGACCTACTATACCACGTTCAACGACGCTTCCTACAACAGCATCAAGAACGGCACGACAGCCCGCCTGACGGGCCATTCCGCCCGCTTCGGCGTGCAGTATGAGCAGCCTCTCGGACCGAAGCTCACCCTGGGTCTCGGCGCCACGTACAACACGTCCACCAACCTGCGCGGCACGATGGAGAGTTCCCGTTTCTCCGCCGGCAGCGCCGCCTCCGACACGTTGTACTACAAGCTGGACAATCTCGGCAAGGATTCCGTCGTCAAGCTGGCCAGCGAGATGGCCTTCGGCATCAACCTCAAGAATCCCGGCAAGTGGATGGCCGAGATGGACTACAGCCGCTCCGACTGGAAGGGTTCGGGCATCGACGCCGCGCGGGGCTTCACGGCCAGCAAGGTCTTCTCCGCCACGGTGACCGACGCCTACCGCCTCGGCTTCGAGATCATCCCGAACGCCAACGGCATCCGGTATATGAGCACGGTGGCCTACAGGGTGGGTGCATACCACAAAAACGACTATTTTTTGCTGGATGGCAAGAAAGTTGCATCTACCGGCATAACACTGGGAGTCACCCTGCCGGTTTACATCCAATACCGCGGCAGATCCAACGGGATCACGCTGGGTGTCGATCTGGGACAGAGGGGCTCCGTTTCGGGATCGATGATCCGCGAGCGCTACGTCAACTTCTCCATAGGAGTGAATCTGTACGACATCTGGTTCCGCAAGGTCCAGTATCAGTAGAAAGAAGAAATAAAATAACACACATAGGGATATGAAAAAGTTTACTCTTGTCATTCTGACCTTCGCCCTGATGCTCACGGGGACCAAAGTTTCCGCGCAGGGTAAGTACGGTGCCGACAGCGCACAGTGCATCACGAACCTCTCCTTCTACATGGAGTATTTCAAGCAGAACAACTACGATGAGGCTCTCCCCAGCTGGCGCAAAGCTTACAAGCTCTGCCCGCCTACGGCCAGCCAGAATATGCTGATCAACGGCACGACCCTGCTTCGCCGCCTGATCACCAAGAATGCCTCCAACGCCGCATACCGCGAGGCCCTGGTGGACTCCCTGATGACGATCCACGACACCCGTGCGCAGTATTATCCGAACTACGCCGTGGCTGCCCTGAATGCCAAGGGCCAGGACCTGTTCAACTATGTCAAGAACAATCCCAAGAAGCTCTATGACGGTTTCGAGGGCATCATCGCCAACAACCAGGAGAAGGTCCGTCCGACCATCCTGCTCTTCGACCTGCAGTCCGCCATCGACCTCTACCAGGCTGGCCAGATCGACGCCGAGACCGTGATCAACGCCTATCAGCGCAACAGCGACATCCTCGAGAAGATCGTCCCCGCCAACGATACCGACCGTGAGCAGGCCGCCAGCGTCAAGACGGACATGGGCAGCCTCTTCGCGTCCAGCAAGGTCGCCAGCTGCGAGACGCTCGTCGAGCTCTACACCCCGCGCCTGGCCGCCGATCCGGACAACCTGCAGCTCGCCCAGAACATCGTCAAGACGATGAGCATGACCGAGAACTGCGACAACAACGACCTCTTCCTGGCCGCCGTGACCACGATGAACAAGCTGGATCCGTCCCCGAGCAGCTCCTATTACCTGTCCCGCCTGCACAACGCCCGCGGCAACGCCAAGGAAGCCGTCACCTATCTTGAGAGCGCCATCGCCGGCCTGGATCCGGGCGACGAACGCATCTCCGACTGGACCTACGAGCTTGCCACCGTGTGCTTCAAGAACGGCGAGAACGCCCGCGCGTTCGAGTACGCCAGCAAGGTGGCCGCCGAGAACGAGGCCCTGGCCGGCAAGGCCTACTTCCTGATCGGCAACATCTGGGGCGCCTCCCGCTGTGGCGGCGACGAGATTTCCCGTCGCGCTCCGTACTGGGTCGCCTGCGACTATATGAACAAGGCCAAGGCCGCCGACGAGTCCCTGACCGAGGAGGCCAACCGCTACATCGGCCAGTACAGCGTCTACTTCCCGGAGACCGCCGAGGCCTTCATGTACGACCTCACCCGCGGCCAGTCCTACACTGTCGTCTGTGGCGGAATGCGCGCCACGACCACGGTCCGCACCAGATAATTTGACACTGGGAGCCCATATCTCCGAAGTGCTGGCAATCACGGTAGTGGTTGCCAGCATTGTCGTTTCCTGCAGCGGACAGATCGGGGAGGCCGACCGGCTGGACCTCGACAAGACGCCCACCCAGCAGACCTTCGACATGTTCGCGGTCCAGACCCGCAACGGCTCCGTGTCGATGCGGCTCGAGGCCGACGTGATGGAGCATTACGACACGGACACGGCCTCGTTCGACGCCTTTCCGCACGGGATTTCTGTCTACGGCTACTCCGAGGAGGGCCTGCTGGAGTCGGTCATCGTGGCCGACGACGCCCGGCACATCGTGCCCAAGGCACGGGGGCGGGACGAGATCTGGGAGGCCTTCGGCAACGTCATCCTGCACAACGTGATCGAGCAGGAGACGATGGAGACGGACACCATCTACTGGGACCAGGCCACGAAGGAGATCTATACCGACTGCTATGTCAAACTTTACTCCCGGCAGGGTTTCCTGCAGGGGTTCGGGATGCGTTCCGACGACCACGTACGCAACTCCATCCTGTACCGTCCTTTCGATGGATACGGGGTCGTCGTGCAGGATACTACGGCCGTAATCATTGATTCTGTGAATTTTATTGGGCCATTTCCAAAAAAATAACTAAATTCGCACCCCTTATTGGAAAATTATAAAAACACATAACAATGGCGGTACTTGAAAAAATACGCGTTAAGTTCGGCCTCGTGATCTCGATCATCATCGCGCTGGCCCTCCTTTCCTTCATCATCGACCCTAACACGTTAGGGTCTGCGATCAACACGATGTCCTCCAAATATGATGTGGGACAGATCGCAGGCAAGAACATTTCCTATCAGGACTTCCAGTCGGACGTCGACCGTTATACGGCCATCAACGAGCTCCTCTCCGGGACCGTCCGCGACGAGGAGACCCAGAAGCAGATCCGCAACGCCGCCTGGCAGGAGCTTCTTGACAAATATATGTTCGTCAAGAACGCCCGTGAGGCGGGCATCACCGTCGGCCAGGATGAGATGGTGGCCCTGATGGGCGGCGAACTCGCCGCTCCGTCCCTTGTCCAGAATCCGCTTTTCATGGACGAGACGGGCGTCTTCTCCCCCGACCGGCTCAAGGCCTTCGTCCAGGAGATCGATTCCGACGAGAGCGGCCGGCTGCGCACCTACTGGAACTTCCTCCAGAACCAGGTCCACAACCAGGCTTTCTACGCCAAGTACGGCGCCCTGTTCAACGCCAGCGGGATGGATAACGCCCTGCAGATCGCGCAGGCCATCCAGGAAGGCAACACCACGGCCAACGTGGACTACTGCCTGGCCATGTATCCGGTGGTGCCGGACAGCACCATCACGGTCAGCTCCGCCGAGATCCGCGACTACTACAAGAAGCACAAGGAGTTCTTCCGCCAGGTGGCCAACCGCGACATTGAGTATGTCGTGTATGAGGTCGTTCCTTCCGCCGAGGATGTCGCCGCCGCCAGCGAGGCGATGACCGAGGCCTACGAGGAGTTCGCCACGACGGACAACATGCGCGCCTTCCTGTCCAAGAATTCCGACCAGGCGCTGGGCAACTACTGGTACAAGGACGGCGAACTCAGCACCGTCAACCGCGAGATCAATGACCAGATCTTCGGAGGCAGCAAGCTCACCCAGATCGTGACCGACGGCAACACCTTCTATGCCGCCCGCGAGATGGACAGCAAGATGCTCCCCGACTCCGCGTTCGTCAAGCACATCCTGCTCCAGGACACTAATGCCGCCCACGTGGCCGACAGCCTCGTGAACGTCATCAAGAAGGGTGGTAACCTCGCCAACCTCGCCGCCACGTTCTCCGCCGACCAGGCTTCCGCCGCCGACGGCGAGCTCGGCAGCATCGGCTGGATGACCCAGACCTACATGATCCCGGGCTTCGAGGGCGTGTTCGAGGCCAAGGTGGGCGAGCCCTTCGTGCTCACCACCCAGTATGGCACCCACGTGGTCGTGGTGAGCCAGAAGACCAAGCCGGTGGCCAAGAAGCAGGTCGCCATCTTCGAGAAGACGGCCCTCGCCAGCAAGGAGACCTTCAACAACTACTACTCCCAGGCCAACACCTTCGCCACCCTCACCGGCGGCACCTACGAGGGGTACAAGAAGGCCCTTGACTCCACCAAGGTCTACTCCCACCCTGCCACCATCACCGAGGCCACGTCCAACTACGGCGCCATCGACAACGCCAAGGAAGTGACCCGCTGGGCGTTCGACGCCAAGGTCGGCAAGGCTTCCAACATCATCACCGTCGGCAACAACTACTTCTTCGTGGTCGCCCTCAAGGAGGCCAACAAGGAGGGCTACGCCCCGGTCGAGAAGGTCGCTATGCAGATCCAGGACCGTCTCTATTCCCAGAAGATGCAGGAAGTCAAGACCCAGGAGGTCGCTGAGAAGATCGCCGGCTGCAAGACCCTCGAGGAGGTGGCCGAGCGTCTCGGCGTGCAGGTGGAACACCGCGAGGCGATGTCGCTCGGCTCCACGAGCGTCGATCCTGCGCTGATCGGCGCCGTTGCCGCAGCCAAGGACGGTGAGATCTACGGCCCGGTCCCCGGCGTGATGGGCTCCTACATCGTCAATGTGAGCAACCGCGAGGTCGGCTCCTTCTACACCGAGGACGACGCCAAGAACCTGGCTGCCCAGAAGGCCCAGTACCTGGCCCAGATGATCCTCTCCGTGATGCAGGACTACGACAACGTCAAGGACAACAGAGAAAGATTCTTCTAGTCGTCCGATAGGACAAGAAACCGGCCTCCACCATCGTGGGGGCCGGTTTCTTGTTGCAGGGGAGGGGATCAGAAAGCGAACCAGAGGCGGATGTGGTAGCCCTCGTCTCCCTTGTTCATCTTGACGGAGGCGGCGCCGCCGTCCGTGCCCTGGGAGTTGACGGCGGGGATGTCCAGCAGGAAGGAGATGTCCCCGGCCGGGAAGGCCGGCCAGGAATTGCCGCGTCCCTCTTTGTCGCGCGGCTCTTCGGGCGTCAGGACGCGCAGGAACAGGCCGTCCGTCTCGGTGTACACCGTCACGGGGCCGGCTCCCTCCGAGAGCAGCGACACCCAGTAAAGATTGGCGTAATAGCCCTTGAATTCCGGGTAGACGAGGGGCTCGTAGTATTCGCCCGTCACGGTGTTGTTCTTGGCCTTGTCCCAGATGTTGAAGGTGGGACCCTTGAGGCGGTTCTTCCAGACGCGGTAGGGGCCCTTGCCCAGGTAGCGGATGCCGGAGAGCTGCTCCTCCGGGAAGTCGAAGGAGAAGCCGAGATTGTGCACCTCCCGGTCAATGTAGCTGCCCCGGAACTGATTGTCAGTCCGGTAGTTGAGCACCAGCGCGTCCAGGCCCAGCCGGCCGTCGGGGGTCATCTTCCAGAGGACCGTGTCGGCGGCGCCGTCGTATTTCAGGGCCAGGACCGCCGTGTCGCCCTGCATCCGCAGGTCGGCGGAACGCAGCTGCATCTGCATCCCGACACCCACCGGGCCGTTGCGCAGAGGCAGCACGCGGCCGTCGCGGCGCAGCTCGGCCAGCGTGCCGTCCTTCGGGTTGAACCGGGCGCTCGCGCCGCCGGCGGAGAGCACATAGGAGCCGTCGGCTGCCGTGGTGGCGGATGCGCGGCCCGAGCGAGCGGCCGCTTTCGTGTAGTCAGCGTAGTATTCCGCCGTATTCTTGATCGGAAAGGTCCAGGTGCAGAGGGTGTCTCCCGCTGCGCTGTAGGCCTCGAGTTCGAGGACGTCGCCGTGGTAGTAGTTGGCCGAGATCTCGAAGTGGGCCAGCCCCGTCTCGCCCGGGCCGATGGCGGGCAGCCGCACGGGCCCGGCCTCCAGCACGGCGCTCTGCTGCGCCGAGCCCGGCGGCGGCAGCTGGATGACCTTCCACCGCATCCGGCTCTCGTTCAGCATCGAGAACAGGAAACCGTTCTCCACCAGGAATTTACCCGTGAAATTGGCGTTCGCCACGAAGGGCTTTACCTGGATGGGTGACCAGACCTCGCGGACCGTGTAGAAACTGCCCTCCGGCTGCCGGTCGGCGCTAACGATGCCGTCCGGCGCGTTGGGGCCGTAGGTGTCCAGCTTGCCGGTGTCGGAGCGCAGCAGCGCCTCGTCCACGTAGGCCCAGAGGAAGCCGCCGGCGAAGAGGGGACTGCGCTTGAATTTGGCCCACAGGCCGTCCAGGCCGGCGCCGTGGCCGCGGTCATACAGGCCGTGGAGGAACTCCGTCGGCATGAAGACTTGCTGGCCGCGCTCCTGGCGGTAGGTGTTGTCGGCGGCATTGGGATAGTGCCGGGTGTCCAGGCCGTCGAAGTCGGCCCAGGGGTGGATCACGTGGCGCTTCTGGGGATCATATTTGGCGAAATCCTTGTCGATGGAGGTGTTCCAGCCACCCTCGTTGCCGTTGCTCCAGAGGAAGACGCACGGGTGGTTGACATCGCGTGCGATCATCTCCGGCAGCAGCCGGGCGGCCACCTCGTCGCTGTAGGAATTCTGCCAGCCGGCCAGCTCGTCGAGGTAAAGCAGCCCCAGCGAGTCGCAGGCCTCCAGGAAATGGGTGTCCGGGGGATAGTGCGAGCGCACGGCGTTCATGTTCATCGCCTTGATCAGCCGGGCGTCCTTCAGGCTCGTCTCCCGGCTGAGGGTGCGGCCGGTGCGGGAGTCGAAGCAGTGGCGGTTGGTGCCCTTGACGAGGAGTTTGACGCCGTTGAGGTAGATGCCGTCCTGGCGGCGCAGCTCCACGGTGCGGAAACCGATGCGCTCCTCGGTCTGGTGGAGGAGCTTGCCGTCCCGCGCGAGCAGGCGCAGGCTCAGCCGGTAGCGGTTCGGATGCTCCGGGTCCCAGGTCTTCACGCCCGGCCAGTTGGAGGTAATGGTCTGTGTATCAGCGCCTTCCATGGGGAATGTGCGCGTGCCGAGCTCCTTGCCGGAGGGAATCTCGGAGAGGCTCAGTTCGAGCCGTTCGGAGCCCGTAAGGCCGCCAAGGAAAAGGTCGGTGCGCAGGGCGCCGTCCGCACGCGCGTCGACCGCCGCGCGCTCGATGTGCTGCTGCGGGCGCGCCTCCAGGTACACCGGGCGGTAGATGCCGCCGAAGAGCCACCAGTCGGCCCGGCGCTCCGCGGCGTTGACCGACGCGTCGGCCGACTGCTTGTGCACCGTCACCTCGAGCTGATTCTCCCGACCGTATCTGACCAGCTTGCTGATGTCGTAGGAGAAGCGGTAGAAGCTGCCCTGGTGCACGGCTCCCGCCTTGACACCGTTGACCTTGACCTCGGCGTCCGTCATCACACCTTCGAAGACGATCCGGACCTGCTTGCCGCTCCAGGAGCGGGGCACGTCGAAGCGGCGCCGGTAGATGCCGTACTCCTCAGTGAAGGCGTGCTCGCGGTAGTCGGCCCAAGCCTTCTCGGAGTCGCGCTCGTAGATATAGTAGCGGCCGTAGGTGTAGCCCCCGAAACCCTGCTGCTCCCAGCAGGAGGGGACGTCGATCTTGCTCCATTTGCGGGCGTTCATCCCGTCGGAGCACCAGAAATCCCATTGTACGGCGTCGTCCGGCCCCTTGCCGGAGAGGTAGAGCGTCTCGGTCTGCTGGGCGCCCGCGGCCCATGCTGAGGCGAGAAGGAGGAGGATGCAGAGATGGCGTTTCATATCCGGTAAAACATAGATTCTATATCCAAATCTACGAAATCTCCCCCGTTTTCGCAACAAAAGCCCCCTTCCTCCCGCCCGCACGAACAATGCACGGCTGAATCTTGACTGATTAGGAACCTTTGTTTCAGACAGAATAGCGGAACATCCGCACAAGCATCCGTGATGTGCAGACCAAAAGAAAAAGCCAATGTCCTAATCGAAGGACATTGGCAACGTTATGAGGTTTGTTTGAAGACTCAATGTCCCTTATTCGGGGACATTGGAGATGGGTGCAGGGCCTAGAGCTTGCGGGCGCCGTCGGAGATGACGACGTCGTAGACCTTCGGGGCGTGGCCGAACTTGGCGGTGAACTGCTCCACGGCGGCGTCCACGAAAGGCTTGTAGAGCTCCTTCTTGACGAGGTTGATGGTGCAGCCGCCGAAGCCGCCGCCCATCACGCGGGAGCCGGTGACGTCCATCTTGCGGGCGAGTTTGTTGAGGAAGTCGAGCTCCTCGCAGCTCACTTCGTAGAGCTTGCTCATCCCGAAGTGGGTCTGGTACATCATCTCGCCGGCGGTCTCGTAGTCGCCACGCTCCAGGGCGTCGCAGAAGTCGAGCACGCGCTGGACCTCGCCGATCACATACTCCGCGCGGAGGAAGTCCTCCTCAGGGATGTCGGCGCGAACTTCCTCAAGCCAGAGGCGCTTGGCGTCGCTGAGGAACTCCACGTCGGGATGGTTCTTGCGCATCGCGGCGGCGGCGTTCTCGCAGGAGGCGCGGCGCTTGTTGTATGCGGAGGAGGCGAGCTCGTGCTTGACGCAGGAGTCGATCAGGACGAGCTTGTATCCGGCAGCCTCGGGATCGAAGGGGAAGTACTTGTATTCGAGCGTCTTGCAGTTGAGGCGGATGAGGTTGCCCTTCTTGCCGAAGCAGGAGGCGAACTGGTCCATGATGCCGCACTTGACACCGCAGTAGTTGTGCTCCGTGCTCTGGCCGATCTTGGCGAGCTCGAACTTGTCGATGCCGTTCTGGTTGAGGTCGTTGATCGCGAAGGCGAAGCAGCTCTCGAGGGCAGCGGAGGAGCTCAGGCCGGCGCCCAGGGGGACGTCCCCGGCGAAGACGGCGTCGAATCCCGCGACCTTGCCGCCGCGCTTGATGGTCTCGCGGCACACGCCGAAGACGTAGCGGGCCCAGGCCTCGGCGGGCTTGTCCTCCTCGGCCAGGCCGAAGGACGTCGCGGCGTCGTAGTCCAGGGAATAGAGGTTCACCTTGTCGGTGCCGTTGAACTTGATCTCGGTCATGATGCCCTTGTCGATGGCGCCCGGGAAGACGTAGCCGCCATTGTAGTCGGTGTGTTCGCCGATGAGGTTGACGCGGCCGGCGGATGCGTACATCGTGCCTCCTTCGCCGAAGCAGGCGAGGAATTTCTGGTGGATTTTGTTCTGCATTTCCATAATTATGTGATTTGTATGAGTTATCGTCAAAATCGGCAATCACAAATGTATCAAAAATAAACGACAATGACAATAGGCAGATGATCGCTGACGCCACCACGATAACGCGGCCCCACATAAGTGCGCCGTGGCTTCTGCCCGCCGAAGGCACCGTCCGTCTCCAGCAGCACCGGATCCGCGAAAACCTCCTCCCGCACGCGGGCGAAACCTTCGGCGAAATGCCCGTCGATCTTCTCCCAGCGGCCGTTGTACTTGAGCGTCCCGGTCCCGTCGCGCCACAGGTCCTCGTTGAAGTCTCCGACGGAGAGGATGCGGCGCCTGCCGGCGGCGCGCAGCGAGTCCGTCAACGCCGCCAGGCGCGCCCGGGCGAGTGTCCGACGGTCCGACTTGCCGCCGATCTGCGAGGGATGGTGGTTGACCAGGACGGCCAGGCTGTCGAACTCCGCGAGCAGGATGTCGCGCGTGGCCATCACGCCCCCGGCGCTGTCCGGGACGTGCCGGGGGCTGCTGGCGCGCAGCGGGAGCGTGCTGCGCCGCGCCAGCAGCGCGCAGTCGATGCCGCGGTGGTCGGGCGACTCGTAGTGGATGATCCGGTAGTCGAGCTTGCGCAGCGCCGTGGCAGACAGGAGCTGACGCAGCACGAAGCCGTTCTCCACCTCGGCGAACCCGACGGCGTCGGGCAGCCGCCCGTAGCGGTCGGCGATGCGCAGCAGCGTCTTGGCGATGCCGTCGCACTTGGCGTAGAAGCGGCCCGCCGTCCAATATTCCGGCTTGTTCTCTGAATGATAATCAAAGAAGTTCTCCACATTCCAAAATATGACCAATAACGAGTCGACAGGTTGGGAGACAGCTCTGGCAGAGAAGCCCAGTAAAAGCAGAAGAAGCATCATAGTCCGTTTCATACCGCGAATATGGTGAAAAATCCGTAAATTTGCCCCACCAAAACAGAAAGAACATGTCCCTCAAATGCGGTATCGTCGGACTGCCGAACGTCGGCAAATCCACCCTCTTCAACTGCGTGAGCGTCGGAGGCGCCCAGAGCGCCAATTTCCCGTTCTGCACCATTGAGCCCAACCTGGGCTCCACCAACGTCCCGGACAAGCGCCTGGAGGTGCTCTCGGAGATCTGCCATCCGCAGCGCACGATCCCGGCCACGGTCGACATCGTGGACATCGCCGGCCTGGTGCGCGGCGCCAGCCGCGGGGAGGGCCTGGGCAACCAGTTCCTTGCCAACATCCGCGAGTGCGACGCGATCCTGCATGTGCTGCGCTGCTTCGACGACGGCAACGTCGTCCACGTGGACGGCTCCGTGGACCCGGTGCGCGACAAGGAGGTCGTGGACCTGGAGCTCCAGATCAAGGACCTGGAGACGGTCAGCGCCCGCATCGCCAAGGTCCAGAAGCAGGCCACGACCGGCGGGGACAAGGAAGCGAAGAAACTTCTCGCGCTGCTGCTCCGCTACAAGGAGGCCCTGGAGCAGGGCCGCTCCTGCCGCAGCGTGGCCCTGCTCAACGACGAGGAGGCCGTCCTGGCCCACGACCTGTTCCTGCTGACCAACAAGCCCGTGCTCTATGTCTGCAACGTGGACGACGCTTCCGTCGTGGACGGAAACCGATATGTCGACGCCGTGCGCGAGGCGGTGAAGGACGAGCACGCCGAGATCCTCGTGATCTCCGCGCGCACGGAGTCTGAGATCGCCGAGATGGAGGACTACGAGGACCGTCAGATGTTCCTCGAGGAGATGGGCCTGCAGGAGTCGGGCGTCGTGCGCCTGATCCAGAGCGCCTACCACCTGCTCGGCCTGCAGACCTTCTTCACGGCCGGCGCTGACGAATGCCGCGCCTGGACGATCCACAAGGGCGACAAGGCCCCCAAGGCCGCCGGCGTGATCCACTCCGACTTCGAAAAGGGCTTCATCCGCGCCGAGGTGATCAAGTACGACGACTTCGTGCAGTACAAGACCGAGGCCGCCGTCCGCGCCGCCGGCAAGATGGGGATCGAGGGCAAGGACTACATAGTTCAGGACGGCGACATTATGCACTTCCTTTTCAATGTCTGAGATCAAGGCCTCCTGCTCCCGTTGTGGGGCGCAGTTCTCCGCGGAGGTGCCGCAGAGCGTCAACGCCGCGGTGTCTTCGGACCTCAAGGAGCAGGTCCGGAGCGGCGCCCTCTTCACCCGCGCCTGTCCGGTCTGCGGGACCGTCAACCTGCTGAAATTCCCGTTCCTGTATTATGACACGGACGCGCACCTGATGATCGTGCTGTCCGAGACGCCGCTCGCGGCGGAGGGCCTGCCCGAGGGCTACACCGGGCGGCTGGTACACAGCACGGGCGAACTCGTCGAGAAGATCAAGGTCTTCGAGACCGGGCTGGACGACATCGTGGTGGAGATGTGCAAGTTCGTGACCTGCCAGGAGATGGGCAAGACGGTCCCGTTCAAGTTCGCGGGGATGGACGGCGCCGACAACGAGATGACCTTCACCTATCCCGAGAACGGGCAGATGGAGATGGTGGCCGTGGGCTTCAATGTCTACGAAGACTGCGCGGGCATCCTGCAGCGCAATCCCTATATCCGCGAATCCGCCACCGGCCTCGCCACCATCGACCAGGCCTGGCTCGCGAAGTTCTTCCGCTAGCGGCCGGCGTGGCGCATCGCGGCCATCATCCCCTCGACCTGGCCCAGGGCCAGCATCCGGCCGTGGAAGGAGTAGCCCGGATTGTATCCCACCCGCTCGTCGCCGAGCATCGTCTTGCCGTGGTCCACGCGCATCGGGAGCGGCCGCCCCTCGGCCTCGAAGATGCGCACCAGCTCCACTAGGTCGGCGCGCCCGCCGGTATGCGGCGCCTCCACGAAGTCGCCGCCCGGCAGCACCTCGCACGAGCGCAGGTGCACGAAATGCGTGCGCGGGGCGAACTCCCGCGCCATCGCCACCACATCGTTGTGGGCGCCTGCGGAGAGTGAACCCGCACAGAAGGTCAGTCCGTTGTGGAAGTCGTCCACTGCGCCGAGGATCCAGCGGATGTCCTCCGCCGAGCCGCACAGGCGCGGCATCCCGAAGACGGGCATCGGCGGGTCGTCCGGGTGGATGCACAGGCGGATATCCCACTGCCGGCAGACCGGCATTACGGCTTCGAGGAAATAGCGCAGGTTCGCGCGCAGCTGCTCCTTCGTCATTCCTGCGTACGGCGCCATCAGCGCGCGGAATTTCTCCACGGGGGAGCCGCCGCCGCCCAGCGGACCGTTGATGAAGCCCTGCGTCTTGGTGATGATCGTGTCGATGATCTGCGCACGGTCCGCGTCCGTGGCCGTGCGGTCCAGCGCCTCCACCCGCTCCACCACCTCCGGCGGGAAATCCTTCTCCGCGCCTTCGCGCCCCAGGATCTTGATGTCGAACCAGGCGAAGCGGACGAAGTCGAAATACAGCGACAGCGTCCCGTCCGGCATCGGGCGCTCCAGGTCGGTGCGCACCCAGTCGATCACGGGCATGAAATTGTAGCAGACCGTGTGGATGCCGCAGCGGCCGAGATTCTCCAGGCTCTGGATATAATTGGAAATCAAAGCATCCCGGTCCGGTCCGCCGTACTTGAGCTGCTCGCTGACCGGCAGGCTCTCCACCACGGACCAGTGCAGCCCGGCCGCCTCGATCCGCTCCTTCGCGGCGCGGATTTCCGCCTCCGGCCACAGTTCTCCGGGCGCATATTGGTGCAGGGCGGTCACCACCCCCTCCACGCCGATCTGGCGCATCATCTCCAGCGTGACTTTGTCGGACGGGCCGAACCACCTCCAGGTCTTCTCCATCATAGGCATCTGTGTTACTTCTAACAAAGTTAGAAAAAATACCTATCTTTGTCGAACGCATTTGTACCAAAACCTGTAGAAATGGCAAACAACAAGAACCTCTCCAAGCTCTGGAAGACCGAAGACTGGCTCGCCGTCTGGATCGGCTTCATCGTCATCGCCATCGGCATCGTCGCCGTGCTGACCAAAGCTTTTGATTTCTCCGCGCTGACCTTCAAGACCTGGACCTGGGGCGAGTCGCTCACCGACGCCCAGATGGCCAAGGTCGTCCCCCTGGGCCAGCAGTTCGCTTCCGGCGCCTTCTGGGGCAAGATGCTGCGCACGGTCCTCGTGCTGGGCATCCTCTTCACGGGCGGCGTCGCCCTGCTCGGCGAGAAGGTGAAGAAGTTCATCCCGGCCTTCCTCGGCGTATTCGTGCTGGCGGTCATCGTCCGCCTGATCAGCGCCGAGTTCACCCTCAACCGCTATCTCGAATGGGCTTTCTGGGCACTGATCGTGGGCATGCTGATCTCCAACACGGTCGGCACGCCGAAGTGGCTCAAGCCCGCCGTCCGCACGGAGTTCTACATCAAGACCGGCCTCGTGATCATGGGCTTCTCCGTGCTCTTCTCCAATATCGCGAAATTCGGCCTCTACGGCCTGGGCATCGCGTGGATCGTGACCCCGGTCGTGATCCTCTTCATGTGGTGGTTCGGCACGCGCGTCCTCAAGATGGACAACAAGCCGCTGGTCATCACGATGGCCTCCGCCACGAGCGTCTGCGGTACGTCCGCGGCCATCGCCACCGGCGCGGCCTCCAACTGCAAGAAGGACGACCTGACGATGACCATCTCCATCTCGATCATCTTCACGGTCCTGATGATGGCCCTCGAGCCCATCCTCATCCGCGCCACGGGGATGTCCCCGATCATGGGCGGCGCGCTCATCGGCGGCACGGTGGACAGCACCGGCGCCGTGGCCGTGGCCGGCTCCGTGCTGGGCGGCGAGGCCGAGCAGGCCGCCGTGCTCGTCAAGATGATCCAGAACATCCTCATCGGCTTCATCGCCTTCTTCGTGGCGCTCTTCTTCGCGACCTCCGTGGGCAGGAAGGATGGCCAGAAAGTCGGCGCCGGCGAGATCTGGACCCGCTTCCCGAAATTCATCATCGGCTTCTTCGTGGCTTCGCTCGTGGCCTCCTTCATCATCCAGCCGCTCGCCGGCGCGGACCAGGTCAAGGCCATCAACGGCGTGCTCGACCAGTATAAGAACTGGGCCTTCGTGCTGGCCTTCGTCAGCATCGGCCTGGACACCAACTTCAAGGACCTGGTGAAGCAGATGCAGGGCGGCAAACCGCTCTGGCTCTACCTCGTGGGGCAGTGCTTCAACATCGCCCTGACCTTCTTCGCCGTCTGGCTGCTGCTCAGCGGCGTGCTCTTCCCGATTCCGCATCTCTCCTAGCAGGAGATGCCTAAATCCGGACGCGCGGCCAAGGTGGCCCTCCTCGTCGTGGGAGGGGCCATCCTGGCCGCGGCCGTCTATATCATGGTCCGCCGGATCGGACTGAACCCCGAGCTGGATTTCGGCGCCGGCGCGTACTACTACGCCGACATCCCGGACTATGAGCACAAGCTCAACTGGGACACCTACCAGGCGCAGTTGCCCTACTGGGTCTACGTCGTGCTGTTCCTGCTCTGGGGCGCCTTGATGTACTGGCTCTGGAAGCGCATCGACCGGCGGAAGTAGCACTTGTCAGATTGGCATAAATATTGGTGCAGACCTGTTTCGCTCCCGGTAAAGGGAGAAGAATAACTTTTTATCAAGAAAATGGAGAAACTCAATCATCCCGCCATCCTGGTCGTTGACATGCTCAACGACTTCGTGACCGGCGTGATCGGCTGCGATCGCGCCCGCGCCATCGTTCCCGCCACCGCCCGCCTGCTCGCCGCTGCGCGCGAGAAGGGTGTTCCTGTCATCTACTGCAACGACTGCCACCTCCCGGGCATCGACCGCGAACTTCAGATCTGGGGCGACCACGCCATCAAGGGCACGCCCGGTGCCGAGGTGATTCCCGAGCTGACCCCGCAGCCCTGCGACTTCGTGGTGCCCAAGCGCCGCTACAGCGGCTTCTTCCAGACCGATCTAGATATCCTGCTCAAGGAGCTGGGCGTCAAGACCGTGGTCATCACGGGCCTGCATACCCATATGTGCTGCCGGCACACCTCCGCCGACGCCTATTGCCTCGGCTACGACGTGGTGGCGGCCAAGGAGGCCACCAACTCCTTCACCGAGGAGGACTACCAGGGCGGCCTGGCCTACCTGAAGACCTGCTACGGCGCGGATGCGTACAGCAACGACGAACTGATCGCGATGTTCTAGCTTCCGGATCCGTTCCGGAAAGACCGGGACAAGGGACCGCAATGCGCGGTCCCTTGTTGTTTTGGTGGCGGCAGCCCGCCGAAAACGATTATCTTTGTGGAAACCAAGACAGGAACGTTATGCGGAGATTCTTCCTACTGATCAGCGCAGTAGCGATGGCGCTGCTCGCGGCCTGCAGCCGGCCTGTGCCCGCAGCGCAGGACGGCTCGGACCTCTGGCTCGCCGCCGGGCGGCCCTACGCGGAGGTGCTCGCCTCCGTGCAGGCGTCCATCGACCCGGCCCTGCCGCCCGAAGGCTTCCACATCTTTGACCGGGACGGCGTGCGGTGCATCGCCGCCGGGTCCGACGCGGGCCTGCGCTACGGCGTGTATGCCCTGCAGCGCGCCGAGGTGCTGGGCCAGGCCGGCCCGGGGATGGACCTGCAGGAGGCGCCGTACTATGACCTGCGCCTGCTCAATCACTGGGA
The DNA here is from genome assembly GCA_017428725.1 of Bacteroidales bacterium. GTDB lineage: Bacteria > Bacteroidota > Bacteroidia > Bacteroidales > UBA932 > Cryptobacteroides. The sequence goes on from JAFRQH010000004.1 coordinate 79,592, forward strand.
CAACCTGGACGACACCGTGGAGCGCGGCTATGCCGGCCTCTCGATGTGGGAGTGGACTTCGCCCACCGTGCCGGAGGCGCGCATCCGCCGCTACGGCGCGCTATGCGCTTCCATCGGGCTCAACGGCGCCGTGCTCAACAACGTGAATGCCAATCCGTTGATTCTGGACGCCGCACATCTCGCCCGCGTGAAGGCGATCGCGGACATCCTGCGCGAATACGGCATCCGCACCTATCTGTCCATCAAGTGGACCAGCCCCATCGCGCTGGGCGGCCTGAAGAGCGGCGACCCGCTGGACCCGGAGGTCCGTGCGTGGTGGAAGGCCAAGGCGGCCGGGATATACGCTCTGATTCCCGACTTCGGCGGCTTCCTCGTCAAGGCCAATTCCGAGGGCCAGGCCGGCCCGCAGGACTACGGCCGCACGCACGCCGACGGCGCCAACATGCTCGCCGAGGCGCTGGCGCCCTATGGCGGCATCGTGATGTGGCGCGCCTTCGTCTACAGCCCCACCAGCCCCGACCGCGCCAACCAGGCCGTGGAGGAGTTCCTCCCACTGGACGGCAAATTTGCGGACAACGTGATCGTGCAGGTCAAGAACGGCCCCGTGGACTTCCAGCCGCGCGAGCCCTTCAGCCCCCTCTTCGGCAAGCTCCGTGACACCAAGATGATGATGGAGTTCCAGGTCACGCAGGAATACCTGGGCTTCTCCAACCACATGGCCTTCCACGGCACGACCTGGCAGGAGTGCCTGGGCAGCGACACCTACCGCGACGGCCCCGGCTCCCCGGTGGCGAAGATGGTCACGGGCATCGCCGGCGTGGCCAACACCGGGCAGGACGCCAACTTCTGCGGCTATGTCCTCGCCCAGGCCAACTGGTATGCGTTCGGCCGCCTGGCCTGGGACCCGACCCTCGGCGCGGAGCTGCTGGCGGACGAGTGGATCCGCCAGACCTTCCTCCGGCCGGAGGGGATGTCCGACAGGGCGTTCCGGGCGAAGTTCGTCGATCCGCTGCGCGGAATGCTGACGGCCTCGCGCGAGGCTGTGGTGGACTATGAGATGCCGCTGGGCCTGCACCACCTCTTCGCCGGGAGCCATTACGGCCCGGGCCCGTGGGAGGGCGGCAGCCGGCCCGACTGGACCCCGCCGTACTACCACAAGGCGGACTCCGCCGGAATAGGCTTCGACCGCACGCGGAGCGGCTCCGGCAATGTGGACCAGTACAACGAGCCCCTCGCTTCGACCTTCAACGACCTGCAGACCTGTCCGGAGGAGCTCCTGCTGTGGTTCCACCACCTGTCGTGGGACTACCGGATGAACTCCGGCCGGACGCTCTGGGATGAAATCTGCCGGCACTACGACCGCGGCGTGCGCGCGGTCGAAGGCTTCCGGCGCACCTGGTCGGGGCTGAAACCCTATGTCGCGCCGGCCCTGTTCGACGAGGTCGCCGGGAAGCTGGAGACGCAGCTGAACGACGCCAAATGGTGGCGCGACGCCTGCGTGGGCTATTTCCAGACCTTCTCCGGGCGGCCGCTGCCTGCGGATGTGGCGCCGCTGGACACCCCGGTCGACTCGCTGCTCTACTACAGCGTCCAGTCCGACCGCTACGGTCTGCCGGTCCACGGCGCGGACCACCGTCCGGTCCTGGTGCCGCCCCGCTACAACTGGGTGGCCACCTGGGCCACGGCCCTGCAGGCGGCCGAGCCCCGCAACCTCCCGCCCGCGCCCGGCCTGGCCGGCAACTCCTTGCGCCAGGTCGTCCAGGTGTCGCTCGGCGGCACGCAGCTGCGGCTGCACCTTTCAAACCTTTTCAACGAGACGCCGACCGAGATCCTCGGCGTGGAGATTGCCCGCGCCGCGACGGCGGGCGGCAGCCCGGACATCGTGCCTGGCAACTCCGTGTCCCTGACCTTCGGCGGCCGCCCGGGCGTGACGATGGCGCCCGGCGGCGAGGCCGTCTCCGACCCGGAGCCTTTCCGGCTGGCAGACCGGGAGAACCTCGCCGTCACCATCCACTACGGACAGGTGGCCCCTGCGCCGGTGACCGGCCATCCGGGGTCGCGCACCACGTCCTTCATCGCCTCCGGCAACACGTCCGACTTCTCGGCGCCGGCCGCCCGGACGGACCATTGGTACACCATCAGCGCCATCGATGTCCGGCCGAACCGCCGCAGCGCCGCCATCGCCGTGCTCGGCGACTCGATCACGGACGGGCGCGGCACCACCACCAACGGCCAGGACCGCTGGACCGACCAGCTCTCCCGTGCGTTGCTGCAGGACCCCCGGACGCGGCATCTCGCGGTGCTCAACTTCGGACTCGGCGGCAACTGCGTCCTGCAGGGCGGCCTGGGCCCGACGGCGCTCAGCCGCTACGAGCGGGACCTCTTCGGCCCCGCCGGGGTCCGTTACATCATCCTCTTCGAGGGGACCAACGACCTGGGGGAGAGCCGTGACGGGCGGCGGACGGCGGCGCAGATCCAGGCCGCCTGGACCCGGATCGCCCGCGCGGCCCACGAGCGCGGCATCAAAGTCTTCGGCGCCACGGTCACGCCTGCGCTCGGGAGTTTCTACACCCGCGCGGGCGAGCACGAGAAAGGGCGTCTGCAGCTGAATGACTGGATCCGCACGACGCCGGTCTTCGACGGGGTGATCGACTTCGACCGGATGGTCGCCGACCCGGCCTCGCCCGACCATCTAAACCCGGCGTATCTATTTGAGAATGATTGGCTTCACCTCAATGCCAAAGGCTATGAGGTGATGGGCCGCGGCGTCGACCGGAGCCTGTTTTATTAGCTTCGTTCCGGGCTTGCCCCGGCATCCTACATCTCGATGCTGAACAGGAGCGAGAAACGGTGGCGCTCCGCGAGGCCCTGCTTGGAGAAACCCTCGAAGCCGGGGCCTCCGTTGTAGTTGTAGCTGACCCCGATCCGGGTCCGGTAGGGGATCCAGAGGAGGTTGCCCAGCACGGCTGCGAAATCGGCGCCGGCGCTGTACAGGCTGCCACCGGTCCTGGACGATGCGTAGACCGTCCAGTCCCCGTGCAGGGTGAGTTCGAAATTGCGCAGGTACGCCACGGGACCCAGCAGGGCGCGGTCCACGGGCAGCAGCGGCATCTTGTAGTCCAGCGAGCCCTTGAACTGGGAGGCGTAGGCGGCGAGCTGGCGCGTGACCGCGTCGGTGTAGCCGCGCGGTGCGGCGGAGGCGAAGCTCTCGCTGAACAGGGCTTCGCCGCCCCGGCGGCCGTACATCCCGGCAAAGCGCAGGCCGTGCGTCTCGTGCAGGCCCGGCAGGTAGCCGTAGAGGTAGAAGTAGGCGGAGGGGGCGATCAGGCCGGGCACCCAACGGAAGCTGTAGCCGGTCTCGGCGCCGAGCCCGAAGCGCGGATAGAGTCGCGAGGGGGGCGTACGCTGCATCACGTAGCCCCGGAGGCTGAACGTGGTGCGGTGCATCGGGGAGGAGCCGTCGAAGGTGTCGTTGCTCAGCAGGAGCGTGGCGCTGGGGACCAGTCCGCGCAGCCAGCCGCCGGACGAGAAGCTCCAGGGAATGTAGGTGCGCAGGCGCCCGGACACGGAGGGGAGGGGCGCCGCGCCGCCGCGCGGCCCGTGCTTGAGGGTGACGGTGTGCTTCTCCTCGTTCCGCTCCACCCAGTAGTTCCAGGCATCGCGGTCGCCCACGTCCAGGCTGGCCTCCAGGACGGGATAGAGGCCGGTGTAGGTGAGTTTCGCGTGGCCGGAGTGGCGCCAGCGGCCGTCGGCATAGGCGGCGTGGTAGCCCACCCAGCCGTAGCCGGTGCCCAGGTCGTTCTGCCAGAAGGCCGTCGCGCCCAGGCCGGCGTCCTGGGTGAGCGTCTCCAGCGAGAGATTGTCCACCGAATCGAAGGCGAAGTAGACCGGCGCCCAGGCGTGGAAGCGCAGCAGGTGCGAGAGTTTGCCGTAGGGCTTTGGATCGCTGACTTCCACGGGCGCCTGCCGGTCGATGCGCCGGGGCTCTCCCGCCGTCAGTTCTTCGGCGAACGGATAACGCGGCAGTGCGGAGAAGTCGGCGGCCTGCGGGCGCAACTCGCCCAGGGCCGTCTTGCGGATGAGCCGGCCCTCGGGCTGCAGGACCGCGTAGAAGAGCGTGTCGCGCAGGATTTCGAAGTCCGAGGCGCCGAAGCGCGAGGTGGTGAGGCGCAGCGGGGCGGTGTCTGCGGCGGGGTCCAGGCTGTACAACTCGTTGACGCCGGTGAGGTCGCAGGTGAAGAGCAGGCGTCCGCCGTGGCTCCATAACTGTTTGATCTTGACGGGGCGGGGCGCCAGGACGGGACGGAAGTCCCGCACGCGCCAGAGCCCGTAGCCCGCTTCCGTGATGGCGCTGGCGTAGAGTTCGCCGCCCACCCAGGCGGTCTCCACGACCTGCATCCCGGCGGGTGCGTCGTAGCTCTGCCGGACGGCGCCGTCCGCTGCGTCCAGCACGGCCACGCGGCTCGTCCCGTCGACCGGGTACTCCGTGACGGCGACCACCGGCGCGTCCGGGGCCGGTGCCGGATGGTAATAACGCGTCCGGTGCGTGAGCCGGTGCGCGCTCCGTCCGTCCGAGCCGTACAGGACCGACCAGGACCGCAGGGACCAGCGGGGGTCGCGCACCGTCTCGGTCCAGAAGAAGCGGCCGGCGGGAGCGCTGTAGCGCGGCCGCGAGAGGCTTGAGCCCAGCAACCGCAGCGGCTGCTCCGTCCCGTCGGGGGCGATGCGCACCAGGCGGTCCGGTTGCGTGATCCCGCCACGGACGGCGTAGAGGTCGTCGCCGACACCCTGCAGGGCGGTGTATTCCAGGAAACGGCGCGGCACGGCGCTGACGGCCTCCGAGGGCAGGAACGGGCCGCGCGCGGCCTCGTCCGCCGCCCATTGCGCCTGCAGGGCGGCGGACACGCCGGCGAAGGCGTCCCGGAAGCGCAGGCCCGTGGCTTCGCGCACGGTCTTGTCCCAGTTGAGGAAGGCCACGCCGCCGTGGCCGGCGATCCGCCGGTAGTAGCGCGCCGTCAGGTCGGGCACGCCGTAATGCGCCCGGATGCCACCCAGGGCCACGTATCCGGCCCGGTAGTAGTCCGGCGTATAGTAGCGCTGCGAGCCGTAGCGCCAGCGCCAGTAGTCCCGGAAGTCCCCGGCGGCGAAGCTGACGCGGTAATATTCGAGGAAGTCCGCCGTGCGGCCGCGGCCGGCGGCCGTCAGGGCCGTCTCGGCCACCACGGCGTCGCCTTCGAGGAAGGCCGGGCCGCTGTAGACGGCTGCCAGCGCGCCCGCACCCAGCTGGCCGGTCAGCACGCCCAGCCAGCGGAAGGGCCGTGCGGCGCCGGCCTGCATCTGCGCCACGTGGCGCGACTCGTGGACGGTGAGCTGGCTCACCCAGGGCGTGGGCTCCGGTGCGAAGGCGTCCGGGACGGTCTGCAGCTCCAGGCGCCGCGGGGTCCAGGTGACCTGGCCGTTGGCGAGGGCGGTGTGGGCGTGGAGCACGACCGGCATCCGGTTGCCGTACGCGCTGTTGGGCCGCAGCCCGATGCTCCCGGCCACGGGTCCGGCGACCTGCTCCAGCGAGACGGCGTAGACGCGGGCCAGCGAGTCCAGCCCGCGCGGGTAGACGATGCGGTAGGTGGGGGTCTCGATGCTGCTCCAGCGCAGCCCGCCCGGGTCCTCGCCCAGGCTGAAGAACTGGGCGGAGACCGGCGCGGCGCCGCCCAGCAGCGCCAGCAGGACCAAAAGCAGCCGAATACGAGTCATCCAAGAACAAATCTAACAATTTTTAGCTAACTTTATGCGTTTGGATGAGAACAAGAAGGCTCATATCGCTTCTGCTGCTGGCGGCCCTTGCGCTGCCGGCCTGCCGCCAGGGCGGCGCCGGCACGGCGCGGACGCCCGCAGCGCGCCAGCTCCGCGCCTTCCCGCTGCCGGAGATCCCGGCGGTCTACACCGACCCGGAGGAGCGCACGGAATACCTCCTGGATCACTTCTGGGACCGCTTCTTCGCCGGCGACGGCCCCTGCGACACGGGTGCCGTGCTGGGCGTGGACCACGGCGAAGTGGAGAAGCAGCTGGCGACCTTCGCCACGCTCCTCGGCCGGATTCCGATGCCGCAGGCGCAGGACAAGATGCGCCGTTTCTTCCACCAGATCGAGCAGAAGCAGGCCGCAGACACCGCCTCGCACGTCTACCTGCTGATGGATGAGATCGTCTCCCGCTACCTCTACGACCCCAATTCCCCGGTGCGGGACGAAGACTTGTATCTTCCCTTCGTCGAGGGGCTTGCGGCCTCGCCCTACACCCGCGATGAGGCCCGGCCCGGCTACGAATACGAGGCCCGTATGTGCGCGCTGACGCCCTATGGGTCCGTGGCCCCGGACTTCCGCTTCACGGATCTGCGCGGCCGTGTCCACACCCTCCACGGCGTCCGCGCCCGCACGACCCTGCTCTTCTTCAGCAACCCGGGCTGCTATGCCTGCCAGGAGATCATCGGGCAGCTGCAGGCCGTCCCGGGCATCGGGCAGATGATCGCCGGGGGCGCCCTGGCCGTCGTCAACGTCTACATCGACGAAGAGGTGGACAAGTGGCGGGAGTACGCCCCCGGCTACCCCGCTGACTGGCTGTGCGGCTACAACGCCGACGGCCGTATCCGCGAAGAGCACCTCTACAACGTCCGGGCGATTCCCTCGCTCTACCTGCTGGACGAGGGCAAGCATATCCTGATGAAGGACGCGCCCACCGAGCGCGTCATCTCCTACCTGCAGAATCAACAAAACAGATAAAGCTATGGCAATCAACAGAAAAATCTGGGGCAAGACCCAGGATGGCAAGGCCATCTACAAGTACACGGTCACCAATGCGAGCGGCGCTTCCGTCGTGCTCACCAACATCGGCGCCGGCATCGTCGCCATCAACGTTCCCGACAAGGCCGGCAAGCTGGGCGACGTGGTGCTCGGCTACGGCAAGGCGGAAAGCTATTTCGCCGACGGCCCCTGCTCCGGCAAGGTCCCCGGCCGCTACGCCAACCGCATCGCCAAGGGTAAGTTCACCCTGGACGGCAAGGAGTACACCCTCCCCATCAACAACGGCCCCAACCACCTCCACGGCGGTCCCGAGGGCTTCCAGAACCAGGTGTGGGAGTCCCGCAAGCACAAGGGCGGCGTGGAGTTCAAGTATGTCTCCGCCGACGGCGAAATGGGCTACCCCGGCAAGCTCGTCGTGGTGGCGCGCTATGAGTGGAGCGAGGAGAACGAGCTCCGGCTCACCTTCAGCGCCAAGACGGACGCCCCGACCATCGTCAACCTCACCAACCACGTCTACTTCAACCTCAACGGCGGCGGTTCCGTGATGCGCCACTTCCTGCGGCTCAACGCCTCCGAATACCTGCCCACGGACGACACGCTGATCCCGGTCGGGGATCCCGAGCCCGTGGCCGGCACCCCGATGGACTTCCTCAACCCCAAGACCATCGGCCGCGACAGCAAGAAGGACTTCCCGGCCCTGAACTACGGCAAGGGGTACGACGCCTGCTGGGTGATCGACGGCTACCGCAAGGGCCAGCTCCAGGAGGCCGCCGAGCTGTGGTCCAACCACAGCGGCCGCTGCGTCAAGGTGTTCACCACGCAGCCGGGCGTGCAGGTCTACACCGGCAACTGGCTGGAGGGCTGCCCCGTCGGCAAGCGCGGCCGCATCTGGCACGACTACAACGCCGTGGCTCTGGAGTGCCAGCACTTCCCGGACAGCCCCAACCGTCCGGAGTTCCCGACCACGGTCCTGCGTCCCGGCAAGACCTTCCACGAAGCCATCATCTTCGCATTCGGCGTCAGGAAGTAAGGAATGAAGCAATACCTCGACCTCCTGCAGGAGATTATGGACCACGGGGTGGTCAAGCACGACCGCACCGGGGTGGGGACGAAGAGCATCTTCGGACACCAGATGCGTTTCGACCTCGCCGCGGGTTTCCCGCTGCTGACCACCAAGAAGGTCCACCTCAAATCCATCATCTACGAGCTGCTCTGGTTCATCGCCGGTGACACCAACGTCAAGTACCTCCAGGACCACAAGGTCTCCATCTGGGACGAGTGGGCCGACGAGAACGGCGAGCTCGGGCCCGTCTACGGCCACCAGTGGCGCAGCTGGCCCGCGCCCGACGGGCGCAGCATCGACCAGCTGGCGCAGGTGGTGGACCAGATCCGCCGCAACCCGGATTCCCGCCGCCTGCTCGTCACGGCGTGGAATCCCGGCGAGGTGGACCGGATGGCCCTGCCGCCCTGCCACTGCCTGTTCCAGTTCTATGTGGCGGAGGGCCGGCTCTCCTGCCAGCTGTACCAACGGAGTGCGGACACCTTCCTCGGCGTCCCCTTCAACATCGCGTCCTATGCCCTGCTGACGATGATGATCGCCCAGGTCTGCGGCCTGCAGCCCGGCGAGTTCATCCACACCACGGGGGATACGCACATCTATCTCAACCACTTCGACCAGGTCCGCGAGCAGCTCTCGCGTACCCCGCGGGCGCTGCCCGTAATGCACCTGAATCCCGAGGTGAAGAGCATCTTTGATTTTGATTACGGGGACTTCCAGCTGGAGGGCTACGACCCCTGGCCGGCGATCAAGGCCCCGGTTGCCGTGTAAGCGTATGGAGAAATGTCTGATCGTGGCCATGGCCGACAACCTGGCCATCGGCGTGAAGGGCGGGCTGCCCTGGCACCTGCCCGCGGATCTGAAGTATTTCAAGAAGCAGACCCAGGGGCTGCCCGTCATCATGGGCCGCACCACCTACTTCTCCCTGCCGTTCCATCCTCTCAAGGGCCGCAAGAACATCGTCCTGAACCTCGGATGGGATCCCATCCCGGAGGACGTCGTGTGCGTGAACTCCTTCGAGGAGGCTTACGCGGCCGCCGAGCCGGCTCCGCGCTGTTTCATCATCGGGGGCGCGTCGGTCTACAAACAGGCCATCGACACGATGGACCGGCTGTATATCACACACGTCCATACGATTATTTCCGACGCGGATGCTTATTTTCCGGAAATTAATTCCGATATTTGGACGGTGGAGGCCCGTTCCGGGGTCCTGACGGATCCCGGGACCGGCTACGACTTCGAGTTCGTGACCTACGTGCGGCGTTAGGCTGGCCAAAGGGTTTCTCTCGCCGCAAGGGCACAGGAGGCAGAGCCCTCTTTATTAAGGTTAGTTGGTAGCATTATGGCTCAAAAACGCGAAAAATTCGGCGGCCAGATGGCCGTGATCCTGGCGATGGCGGGTTCCGCCATCGGGTTGGGCAACATCTGGCGTTTCCCGTATATGGTGGGAGAACACGGCGGCGCCGCATTCGTCATCGTCTATGTCCTGGCCACCCTGCTCATTTCGCTGCCGGTCTTCCTCGCGGAGGTGATGATCGGCCGCCGGAGCCACACCAACGCCCGCGACGCCTTCGCGCGCCTGTCGCGCCACCATCCTTTCTGGAAGGGCGCCGGCTACCTGACCATCCTGATCCCCACGCTCATCGCCTGCTACTACAGCGTCATCGGCGGCTGGTCCGTGGAGTACTTCGTCAAATCCTGCGGCCTGGCCTTCGTGAACACGACGCCCGAGGCCGCCAGCGGCTTGTTCGGCACCTTCGTCTCCTCCACCTGGACCCCGGTCATCATGCATCTGGTGTTCCTGGGGGCCACGGTGCTCGTAGTCGCCGGCGGCGTGAAGGCCGGCATCGAGAAATTCAGCAAGATCACCCTTCCGGTGCTCTTCGTGCTGATCCTCCTCATCCTGTGCTACTCGGTCAGCCTGCCCGGAGCGGGGGAGGGTGTGCGCTACCTGCTGCATCCCGACTGGAGCGAGCTCACGCCGCGCACCTTCGCCTATGCGATGGGGCAGAGTTTCTACTCGCTCTCGCTGGGCATGGGCGCCATCATCACCTACGGGTCCTATGTGAGCAAGAAGGAGAACATCCTGGCCACCAGTACGGGGACTGCCGTGTCCGACCTGTTGTTCGCCATCCTGGCCGGCTTCGCCATCATGCCGGCGGTGTTCGCCGCCGGGATCGAGCCGGGCGCCGGCCCGGGCCTGATCTTCCAGAGCATTCCGTATGTGTTCGCCAAGATGGGCGTGACGCTGCCGCTGGTCAGTTCGGTGGTGTCCATCGTGTTCTTCCTGGCCATCATCGTGGCGGCGATGACTTCCTGCATCTCGCTGGTGGAGGTGGGCGTATCGTTCCTCATGGAACGTGCCGGGATGTCCCGGGGGCGCGCCTGCCTGATCCTGTATGTGATCTGCGGTGTCTTCGGGGTGCTGTGCTCCCTCTCGTTCGGCCCCCTGTCCGGGGTCAAGATCCTGGGGATGAGCATCTTCGACCTCTTCGACTGGGTGTGCTCCAACATCCTCCTGCTGCTGATGGCGTTGCTGGTGGTCGTCTTCGTGGGCTTCATCCTGCCGCGGCGCGTGGTGCACGACGAGTTCACCAACCGGGGGACGCTCCCGTTCAACGACCGCATCTTCCCGCTGGTGTGGTTCCTGCTCCGCTATGTCGCCCCCGTCGCCATCGTCGTCATCTTCCTGACCAACTTCATCCTGTAGGCTATGACGGGCAAGCGTGAGCATTTCGGCGGGCGGACCGCCGCCATCCTAGCCTTGGCCGGCTCGGCCATCGGCCTGGGCAACATCTGGCGTTTCCCCTATATGGTTGGTCAAACGGGGGGCGCAGCGTTCATCATCATCTATCTGTTGGCGTGCCTGTTCCTGTCGGTTCCGATCTTCCTGGCGGAGGCCATCATCGGCCACCGCACGCACGCCGGGACCTTCGGGGCGCTGGAGCAGCTCGCTCCCGGCACGAAATGGAAGTGGCTGGGCTTGCTGACGGTCTTCTCCCCGCTGATCATCCTGTCCTACTACAGCGTGGTGGGCGGCTGGTCCATCGGCTACCTGTTCCAGTCCCTGACGGAGGGATTCCACGCCTCGGACATCGGGACGGTGTCGTCCGCCTATGCGAAATTCATCTCTTCGCCGGGCCGGCCGCTGCTCTTCCACACGGTCTTCCTGCTCGGCTGCGCGGTCATCGTGTCCGCGGGCGTGAAGTCCGGCATCGAGAAGTTCAACAAGATCACGATGCCGCTGCTCTTCGCGCTGATCGTGCTCATTATGACTTATTCCCTGTCGCTGCCCGGTGCGAAGGAGGGGGTGGCCTACCTGGTCAAGCCGGATTTCAGCAAGATCACCCCGTCGGCCGTTGCGGCGGCGATGGGCCAGAGTTTCTTCTCCCTGTCGCTGGGCGTGGGGACCATCCTGACCTATGCGTCGTACATTCGCCGGGAGGAGAACATCCTCGCCACGGGGCTCGGGACGGTGGGGTTCGACCTGCTCTTCGCGTTGATCGCGGGCTTCGCCATCATGCCGGCGGTGTTTGCGGCCGGCATCGAGCCGGGTGCCGGGCCGGGGCTCATCTTCGAGACGCTACCGTATATCTTTGCGAAGATGGGGGCTGCGGTGCCGTGGGTCAGCGCCGTGGTGGCGGTCCTCTTCTTCTTCACGATCGTCTTTGCGGCTTTCACTTCGGCCATTTCGATGTACGAGGTGGGGGTGGCTTATCTGGTGGAGCAGCGGAAGCTCTCGCGCCACAAGGCCACGGTCCTGATCTTCGTCGGGACCTGGATCCTGGGGGCGCTCTGCTCGCTGTCTTTCGGTCCGCTGGCCCAGACCAAGCTGTTCGGGCTGTCGATCTTCAGTTTCTGCGACATGCTCACGTCCAACTTCCTGATGACCTTCGGCGGGCTGCTCTTCGTGCTGTTCGTGGGGTGGAAGATGGACAAGGCGGTGGTGCGTGACGAGTTCACCGTCGGCGGCACGTCCCGCTTCAACTGCGCCGTCTTCGACGCCTTCTGGTTCCTGCTCCGCTACGTCGCCCCTGTCGCCATCGTCGTCATCTTCTTCACAAACTTCTTCGCCTAGTCCTTTCCGGAACGCTGCTCGCAGGCTGTGCCGTTCTTGTAGGCTCGCAGGCAGACCCCCGGAAAACTACGCGCTTCGCGCTATCCCTCCCACCGTCCCTTCGGTCCGGCGGGCCCCTCCCGTTCACGAGGCCACGGGCGGCCACGGTTTTCCGGGGGTCTGCCTGTCTCGCCATTAAGACAAGACCGGCACCTGCAACCATCCGCCCATAGATACGGGGTGCACCAGAGGCAGATTCCCACCCCGAATGCTCAAATATGTCAAAGTGGGGTGTAAATCGTGATGCTACACACCCCGATTGCCAATAAACTGACAGGCGGGGTGAGAATGTGGTCCTAACACACCCGACCGGAATGCTACAGCGAGACAGGCAGGGTGCAGATGGTCTCGACATCTGCACCCGTCGTTCCACTATGACTGAGGGGCGTTCCCCTCAGACTCCCCCCGTCGCTCCGCTCCGAATCTACCTTCACCCAACCGGAATGCTACAGCGAGACAGGCAGGGTCCTTTGAGGAGCATTTTGCCCGGGCAGGGCCGCAGTCAGCATCGCGTGACGCAGTCCGCGATGCGTGGATGCGCGTGCGACGAAAAGGATCCCTGCCTGCGAGCAGCATTTCGGTACGGAAAGGTTTTTTCGGGAGGCGGGCAGTTTTTGGGGAGGGTGGTCGTTTCAGAGGTAAAGAATGTCTGAGATGAGAAGATTGATGATTCTGTTGGTGCCGGTCCTGCTGGTGGCGGGGCTGTGCGGATGTCGGAAAGAGAATCCCGTGGATGCGGGCCTGTTGCCGGGGATCTGGTGCAAGGTCTATCCGGAGGGGGTCGTGACCGAAGGGGGCGTACGCTGGACTTTCGGCGAAAACAACAAGTTGGAGGTCCGGGTATATGATGTATTTGCCGGGGATTTCCGGACGGAATATATGTATCGAGTCGAACCGGACGGCCGGACGCTGAAGGTCTGGGAGCCGATGTTCGGGGGCAATCCCGCCTGGGCGGAGTATCGCTTGGAGCGGTGCGACGACACGACGCTGGTACTCGTCCGCACAGGGGAGTACGCCAAAGATGCGACGCTGCTGGAGGGGAAGGTGACGTGGTTCGAGGGAGACGTGACGTTCCGGCGATGGGTCGGGAATAGGTGACCGGGAACGAATAAACGTCCGGTGCAGGCAGTTTTTCGGGAGAAATCCGTTATCTTGGTGAAGATTCTTCAAAAACGGAAGTGTTGATGGATGAGCGAGGCCTGGTCCGGCGCTGCAGCGCCGGGGAGCCGGGCGCCAGACAGGAAATGTATGAGACCTACGCGGGGCGTGTGCTGGCTGTCTGCCGGCGCTATGTCCGGGACGCAGACCGGGCCCGGGACCTCACCCACGACACCTTCCTGAAAGCCTGGGATTCCCTGGACCGTTTCCGGCCGCGGCGCGCGGGTTCGCTCGGTGCCTGGCTCTCACAGATCGCCGCGCACCTCGCGGTGGACGAGTTGAGGCGGGAGAAGCGTTTCGTAGAGATTCCGGATCAAGTCCGGAATGACGGGTCGGAGGAGGCGCCGGTGGATGCAGAGCGGCTGAGCCAGGTCCCCGTGGAGGAGCTGATCGACTTGATCGCCGAACTGCCGGAAGGCTACCGGGCGGTGTTCAACCTTTTCTGCCTGGACGGCTTTCCGCACCGGGAGATTGCGAAGATGCTGGGCATCACCGAGAAGACCTCCCAGACCCAATACCTCAAGGCGAGGCACAAGCTGGCCGCGATGATTGCGGCGAAATATGGAACGGATGAATAGGAACAAGAAACATAATGACTGGACCGACGCCCTGCGGGACCGCCTGCAGGACGCCAGCCTGCCGCTCGCCGACGGGTGGACCGCCCCGGAGGGCGCAGCGGTCCCGGCCCGGCCCGAACGGCATTGGGCCGGGTGGGGCTGGGCGCTGG
>JAFRQH010000005.1 GCA_017428725.1 Bacteroidales bacterium
CGGGTCGCGGAAGATGTTGATGTTGGGACACCAGAAGGAGAGTTCGGGGTTGCCGGGGTAGTAGACCACGCCCATCGGGACGTTGTAGATGTCGTGGTTGGAGCGGTTCCAGTTGGCGCGGGCCTCGTCGGAGACCTGCGAGAACACATCGTAGATGAGCTGCGGGTCGAACGCGGCGGCCATCCCGATGGGCTGGGGATAGACGGTGTAGCCGTCCTGGCGGACGCCGTGGCAGGCCTCGCTCCACCAGTTGTAAGAGGGGATGCCGAGCCGGTCGACGGACACGTTCTTGTTCATCATCAGACCGACCTTGTCCTCGAGGGTCAGCAGGGACATCAGGTTGTCGATCCGCTCGTCGATCGGGAGCCGCGGATCGCGGAAGGGGTATTCATAGGTCTGCGCGGGCCGGCAGGCGCCGAGCAGTACCGCCAGCAGGCAGCCGGCGAGGAGATGGATACGTCTCATGACGGGTTATTTGAAGAGCAGTTGGGCGATGTGCGTGAGGTAGTCGCGGCAGTTCATCCAGGTGTGGCCGCCATCCGGGGTGTAGAAGGTGTGCTTCACGCCGTTCTCGGTGAGGTAGGCGTCCAGGCTCCGGGAGGCTCCGATCAGGAAGTCGGAGGTGCCGGTGCCGATCCACACCAGGCGGAAACTCTTGTTGAGGGAAGCGACCGGGGCGTAGGTGCCGTCGGAGAAATTGGTCCTGTATTCCTCGCCGAAGATGGCCGGGGCCATCGCGCAGACCCACTGGAACTCCTTCGGGTTGCCCAGGCCGCAGGCGAGGGCCTGGCGCCCGCCGAGCGAGAAGCCGGCCACGGCCCGGTCGCGGGCGGAAGTGCGGACCTTGTAGTTGGACTCGATGAAGGGCTTGACGTCGTCCAGGATCTCGCGGGTCACGCGGTCCGTGTCCATGGAGTCGTAGCGGTCGGCAAGCCCCTGGCGCATCATTTCGGGGTAGGGGTTGGCGTAGGGCATCACCACGATCATCCGGCGGGCCAGTCCGTCGGCGATCAGGTTGTCCAGGATGTTGTTGACGCGCCCTACCTTGAACCAGGTCTCATAGGTGTCGGTCATCCCGTGGATGAGGTAGAGCACCGGCAGGCGCTCCGACCCGGCAGGGTCGTAGCCGGCCGGGGTGTAGACCGTCATCACGCGGTCGATCCCGCAGGTCTTGGAATGGTAGAAGCGGTACGATACCTTGCCGTGCGGCACGTCCCGGATGTCCTGCACGGACGGCTCGGGACCGCGGACGTCGGCGAGCGAGTTCTTGAAGTTCTCGTTGGGGAAGATGAACGGGTTGTTGGGGTCGGCGATCCGCTTGCCGTCCACGATGAAGCAATAGGGGTAGATGTCGGGCTTGCCGGGGGTGACGGTGAGGCTCCACACGCCGCCCTCACCCCGGACCATCGGCTGGGCGGCGGGCAGCATCTGGGTATCGAGGACCACGGACGCGGCATCCGCGGCCTGGCAGCGGAAGGTCACGGAGCCGTCTGCATTGTATTCGGGCGAGACCACGCCGGGCGGGAAGAGCCGCGCCATCACCTGCGGGGTGAGGCGCTGGCCCGCGCCGGCCTGCGGCTGGGCCTGGGAGAACAGCGGGACGAGCAGCAGCAACGCTGCGAGGAAGGGTTTGTATGCCGTTTTCATATCGCGTCTATTCTTGGAAGAGGAGGGGGAGGGATTTGTCGAGGAAGTACTTGGCGTTCATCCAGGTGTGGCCGAACTTGTCAGTGGTGAACTCCTTGACGTTGCGGATGCCCTTGGCATCGAGGAAGTCCATATACTCCTTGGCGTTGCCGTAGAGGAAGTCGTCCGTGCCCACGCCCAGCCAGAAGAGGTGGATCTTGTCGTTGATCTCCGGGTCGTCATAGACGCCCTCCAGGTTCATGTCCGTGAAGGAACTGTAGGAACACAGGTACGAGAAGCGTCCAAGGTGCGTCAGGCCGGCGGAGAGGGCCTGGTTGCCGCCGCGGGAGAATCCGCCGATGGCGCGGTGGTCCCGGTCGTTGATCGTGCGGTAGTTCTTCTCCACGAAGGGCATCAGGTCGTGCATCAGGTCGCGGGTGAAGGAGTGGCCGTCCAGCTTGGCCTCGCCCGGCTTGAAGTATTTCGAGGGGTTGCCGTAGGGCAGGACGACGATCATCTCCCTGGCCTTGCCTTCGGCGATGAGGTTGTCCAGGATGAGGTTCACCCGGCCCACCTTGAAGTAGACTTCCTCCGTGTCGGTGGTGCCGCTGATCAGGTAGAAGACCGGGTAGCGCTTCTTCTTGTCCCTGTCGTAGCGCGGCGGGGTGTAGACGATGGCGTTGCCGTAGACGCCGAGGCTCTCCGACCAGTAGTTGACGTAGTCCACGGCCCCGTGCGGCACGTCCTTGAGGGCGTGGACGAGCGGCTCGCCCGTGCCGCGCACGTCCAGGATGCTGTTCTTGAAGGTCTCGTTGGGGAACCAGTCGGGGTTGAGCGGGTCCATGACCTGTACGCCGTCCACCACGAAACTGTAGGGGTACATGTCCGGGGCCACGGGACCGAGGGTGACGGTCCACACGCCGTTCGCGTCCCGCGCCATCTCCTGCGTGCCCGCGAACTGGGTATTGACCTTGACGGACTTGGCACTTGCGTCCTGGTAGTTGAACGTGACGGTGTTGTCGGGGTGCACGACGGGGGAGGCGACCGGAGCGGGGCGCGCGCCGCCGCCGGCCTGCGGCCGGAAGCCGCGGCGGCCCTGGCGCCGGATCTGGAGCACGACCTTGCCGGTCTGCGGGCCGCGCACCACCTTCATCCACATCTCGGCGGTGACCTGCGTGCCCGTGCCCATCTCCGTGAGCTTGGCCTCGATCCCCGGCTCGCCCTCGCCGACCAGGTCGGCGGCCGTGAGCTCGCCCGCCCAGAGGACGGGCCCGAAGGTGTGGTTGATCACCCAGTAGCCCGGGTCGATCCCCTCGAAGACGTATTCGTCCACGCCTTCCCTGACCATCACGCGCTTGGTCTGCGCGTTGCCGCCGTATCCGGCGCCGCGCTGGCCCTGGACGCGTTTGTTGATCTCCACCTCGCCGCCGGTGCCGTTGATCTCCTCGCTGCGGGGCCGGTAGTAATCCAGCCCGGAGTCGAAGGATTCGACTTCGAAGCAGTAGTCGGAGGCGGTGTTGAGGCTGTGGAGCTTGAAGGCGTTGTCGTCGTAGACGATGTAGCTGTTGTAGAGTTTGCCGGGCTCGATCCCGTAGCGGATGACGTAGCCGTCGGCGCCGGCCACCGGGTCCCAGAGAAGCTGCGCTTCGCGGCGGTCCTCCGGGTTGCGCACCACCTTGACGCCCTCCACCCGGACGGAGCCGGCGGAGTGCGGGTTGCCGAAGATGCGCAGGTCCTTGATGCTGAACTTGGCCCCGTCGTGGCAGGTGCGGGCGTTGGTGACCCGCACGTAACGTGCCTGGACGGGCTCGGGGAGCTCGGTATAGGCGTGGTGCAGGTCCAGCTTGTTCCCGCTCCTGTCGAGGATCCGGGTCCAGGCGGCGCCGTCCTGCGAGACCTCCACGGTATAGCACTGGTAGTATTCCGGCAGGGCGGGCGCAGGGGCGCCGATGCCGCCCCGGGCTGGCGCCTGCGCGCCGACGTGGTCGAAGTTGCACTGGATGGCGTAGATGTCGGCCACCTTGCCCAGGTCTACCTGGAACCATTCGCCCGGCTCGCCGGTAGCGGAGGCCCAGTTGGTCAGGAAGTTCTCGTCCACGGCATTTCCGGGGGCATAGCCCTCGAGGGTGGAGGACGCGCTCACGCGCTTCTTGTGGGAGAGCAGCTTCCAGCCGGTCCAGTTGTGGTCCACGGCGTCTGTCCGCATCCCGGGCAGGTACTGCGGGTAGTCGCCGAACGCCACGTCGGAATGCATCACCCCGTCCGCGTCGACGGCCGTCGGGAAGATGGCGAGCTCGGAGCCGTGCCCGCCGCCGTAGCTGGCCGGGATCATGCAGATGGTCCAGAGCTGGCCGTTCTTATCGTGGAAAGTGCTGCCGTGGCCGGCGCCCACGGCGAAGCCCGTGGTCTTGAATGTCAACGGGTTATGGGGCGAGTAGGTGAACGGCCCCGTGGGGCTGTCGCCCACGTACACACCGTGCGAGTAGGACAGCAGTTCCAGGCCGATGGCGGCGTACTGGAGGTAGTATTTGCCACCGTGCTTGGTCATCCAGGGGCCTTCGATCCAGGGGTATTCCTCCTCGAAGTAGTCCCGGCGGCCGCCGAAGATGGACCAGATCACGTCGCCGTTCGTGCGTTTCTCGAAGCCGTGGTTACGGTAGTCGCTGAAGAACAGGACCTTGGGCTCGGACTTCTCCTTGAAGGTGACGGGGTCCAGCTCCACGACCTTGATGGGCATCAGCTGCGACCAGCCGTAGTAGAGATAGAGCCGGCCGTCGTCGTCTATGTACAGGTTCGCGTCGCCGTAGCGGTCGCTGTCGAGCGTGCCCGCCAGCTCCCACTTGCCGGCCTTGGGGTCGAGGCATCGGTAGACGTTGCGGTTGTTCATCGAACAGCCGATCAGCACCCCGTCCTTCTCCACGACGGACACGACCCCGCCGGGATAGCCCGGGGCGTCGACGTAGGTCCAGTCCTTGAAGTCGGGGGAGTACCAGTAGCCCTTGCGGTGCGAGACGAACAGGTAGTAGTCGTCCTGGTGGATCAGCACGACGGGCTCGCCGCCGCGGTAGGCGCGCTCGCCGGGGACGACCAGGTCGAGCGGGTTGCAGAAGGTGTTCGGGGCCTGTCCCGGAGCCGCAGGCTGGGCCAGGATCAGCGCGGCCGCAGCGGCGGCAGCGCGGAGGAAACCGTGGAAGCTCATAACAAGCAGGTTGGAATTTGGCTGTGTGTTGTGGTCTGTGTCAACAAAGATAATAAACAATTGAAAACAATTCGTTATCTTTGATACATTAACGGGTTACGCCACGGATGAAACAGATCATAGAATGTGTCCCCAACTATAGCGAGGGGAGAAATCGTGCGGTTATAGATGGAATTGTTGCGGCGATTGCTTCCGTCGCGGGTGTGCAGGTGCTGAACGTGGATCCCGGCGAGGCCGCCAACCGCACGGTGGTCACCTTCGCGGGGGAGCCCGGGCCGGTCGTCGAGGCCGCTTTCCGCGGCGCGAAGGCCGCGCAGGCGCTGATCGACATGCGCCGGCACCACGGTACGCACCCGCGCATCGGCGCCACGGACGTACTGCCGCTCGTCCCGGTGGCCGGCATCACGCTGGAGGAGTGCGCCGTCCTGGCGCGCGCCCTGGCGGAGCGGCTCTACCGCGAGCTCGGCATTCCCTGCTACTGCTACGAAGCCGCGGCCTTCAAGCCCGCGCGCCGCAACCTCGCGGTCTGCCGCGCCGGCGAGTATGAGGCCCTGCCCGACAAGATGGCCGACCCGGCGCGCAAGCCCGATTTCGGCGGGGCGTACGACGAGGTCGCCGCGCGCAGCGGCGCCACCAATGTGGGCGCCCGCAACTTTTTGATAGCCGTCAACTTCAACCTCGACACCACCTCCGTGCCCCTGGCGAAGGAGGTGGCCTGCGACGTGCGCGAGAAGGGCCGCAAGGTGGGTGATACCTGGGTCCCCGGCACGCTCAAGGGCTGCAAGGCCATCGGCTGGTACATCGACGAATACGGCATCGCGCAGGTGTCGATGAACATCACCGACATCGACGCCACGCCCCTGCACACCGCCTTCGAGGAGGTGTGCCGCGCTGCGGCGGCGCGCGGCCTGCGCGTCACCGGCACGGAGATCGTGGGCCTGGTCCCCAAACGGGTCCTGCTGGAGGCCGGGCGTTTCTATCTCGCGAAGCGGCAGCTCCCGCCGGACGCCGGCGAGGAGGAGCTCCTGCGGATTGCCGTCGAGTCGATGTCGCTGGACGACCTCAGACCCTTCGATCCCCGGGAGAAAGTTATTGAATACTTGTTAGATAGCACAAGATGAAAGTCTCGCAAATCCTCAAGAAGTGGACGCAGACGAGCCTGGTGCTGCGGATTCTCTGCGGCCTGGTGATCGGTGCGGTCCTGGGCCTGCTCGTGCCGGGCTGGACGGGCATCGGCATCCTCGGCACGGTCTTCGTCAGCGCCCTCAAGGCCATCGCGCCGGTGCTGGTGGGCGTGCTGGTGGCCGCCTCCATCGCGCGGGCCAAGGGCGGCCTGGGCCCCCGTTTCCGGACCGTCATCACCCTGTACCTGTCCACGACCCTGCTGGCGGCCTTCCTGGCTGTCGTCGGCAGTTTCCTGTTCCCGGTCACGCTCAAGCTGACCGGGGTCGAGGCCGGGGCCGCCTCCTCCGGCCCGACCTCGCTCGCGGATGTGTTCACGAAGCTCCTGACGGATATGGTGATGAATCCTGTGGCCGCGCTGGCAAATGCCAATTATATCGGCATCCTGTTCTGGGCGATCATCCTGGGCGTGGCGCTGCGGCTGGTCGCCGGGGAGGGAACCATCCGGGCGGTCCACGACCTGGCTGGCGCTGTCTCCCGGGTCGTGGAGTGGATCATCCAGTTCGCGCCCTTCGGCATCCTGGGCCTGGTATTCACTTCCGTGTCCGGCAACGGCCTGGAGATCTTTGTGGATTACGGCCGGCTGCTGGCCCTGCTGGTTGGCTGCATGCTCCTCACGGCGCTGGTGACCAACCCGCTGGTGTCGTTCTGCCTGCTGCGCCGCAACCCGTACCCGCTCCTGTGGCGGTGCCTGCGTACCAGCGGCCTGAGCGCCTTCTTCACGCGCTCGTCGGCCGCCAACATCCCGATCAATATGGAGCTGTGCCGCGAACTGGGCCTGGACGAGGATTTCTACTCGGTCAGCATCCCGCTCGGCTCGACCATCAACATGAACGGCGCTGCCGTCACGATCACGGTCCTGTCGCTGGCCGTGGCCCACACGATCGGCCTGGAGGTCGGTTTCGCTTCGGCCGTATTCCTCAGCGTGATCGCCACGCTGGGCGCCTGCGGCTCCTCCGGCGTGGCCGGTGGCTCGCTGCTGCTGGTGCCGATGGCTTGCTCTTTCTTCGGGATCTCGCAGGACATGGCGATGCAGGCGGTGGCCGTGGGCTTCATCATCGGCGTGGTGCAGGATTCCGTGGAGACGGCGCTCAATTCCAGCAGCGACGCCTTCTTCACCGCCACGGCCGAGTACTTCGACCAGCGCCGGGCGGAGAAAAAGATTTTGAAGGACGACAAAAAATGACTATATTTACCAGCCATCAGACATCCAAAAACCAATTATAATCACTAACACTAACACATTTTCTTTATGGAAAGAAGAGAATTCATCAAGAAAGCGGGCTATGCCGCAGCCGGCATCGTGATCGGCGGCCAGGGCCTGAGCGCCACCAGCTACAGCCGCATCATGGGCGCCAACGACCGCGTCAACGTCGCCGTCGTCGGCTACTCCGACCGCTTCAAGGGCTCCCTGCTTCCTGCCTTCCAGGGCCATTGCCAGAAGCAGAACTTCGACATCGTCGGCGTGTCCGACCTCTGGCGCCTCCGCCGCGAGGAAGCCAAGAACACGCTGGAGACGCGCTTCGGCCACTCCATCAAGACCTACGTCAACAACGAGGCCATGTACAGGGACAAGGACATCGACGCCGTGATCATCTCCACCGCCGACTTCCAGCACGCCCTGCATGCCGCCGAGGCCGCCGAGAACGGCAAGGACGCCTATGTGGAGAAGCCTTTCGCCGAGACGATGGCCGACGCGCGTGCCGCCAAGGCCGCGATCGAGAAGGCCGGCACGATCGTGCAGATCGGCTCCCAGCGCCGCAGCGCCCCGAACTACCACGCCGCCAACGATTTCCTGCGTTCCGGCAAGTTCGGTGACATCGTGATGGTCGAGATGACGTGGAACGTCAACCAGCCGGGCCGCTGGCGCCGTCCCAACACGGTTCCCCTCCTGAAGGAAGAGGACACCGACTGGAAGCGCTACCTGATGAACCGCCCCTGGCAGGCGTTCGACCCCCGCAAGTACTTGGAGTTCCGTCTCTTCTGGCCGTTCTCTTCCGGTATCCCCGGGCAGTGGATGGCGCACCAGATCGACACGGTGCACTGGTTCACCGGCTACAACTATCCGCGCAGCGTCGCCGCCAACGGCGGTATCTACCTGTGGAATGACGGCCGCACCAACTACGACACGATGACGGCGGTGCTCGACTACGGTCCGCTCGACAACCCGGCCAAGGGCTTCCAGGTGATCTACTCCTCCCGCTTCACCAACAGCGCCGGTGGCGTGAAGGAGATCTACTACTCCAACGGCGGCGAGCTCAACCTCGACACCAACATGGTCTCCGCCAACGGCGGTATGGCCGCCCGTGACGCCGCTGCGATGGGCATGAAGGAGAACAAACTCGAGTCCTTCTCGCTGGCTGAGAACGTCAAGGTCAGCACCGAGGCCAACACCGGCGGCGACCCGATGACTTCCGCCCATATGCTCAACTGGATGGAGTGCGTGCGCAGCCGCAAGCAGCCGAACGCCAACTACATGGCCGGCTACAACCATTCCATCGCCTGTATCATGGTCACCGCCGCCCTGCGTACCCATGAGTTCACGGTCTTCGATGCCGCCACGCAGGAAGTGATGGCAGGAGGCAAGCCTTTCCAGTATTGATCGTATGAAGAAAATACTTTGTCTATTGTCCGTGCTGGCCCTGTTCGGGGCCTGCACGGCTCAGGATAAGGCCGCCGTGGAGTTCGTCCGCGACGATGCCGCCCGCAAGGTCGACGTCAACGTCGGCGGGACCTATTTCACGTCTTACATCTATCCGACGGATATGGAGAAGCAGGTCCTCTGGCCGATCTTCACCGCTTCCGGCAAGGATATCACCCGCGGCTACCCGCGTGCGCCGAGGGCCTTCGAGAGTACGGACCACCCGCACCACGTGGGTCTGTGGTTCAACTTCGGCAACGTCAACGGCCTGGATTTCTGGAACAATTCCTTTGCGATCCCGGCGGAGCGCAAGCCTTCCTACGGCTCCGTGGTCTTCGACAAGATCGTCTCCGCCAAGGGCAACCAGCTCGTCACGCTCGCCAACTGGGTGGACAATGACGGCAAGGTGTTGTTGGCCGAGCAGACCACCTTCACCTTCGCAGGTACGGGCAACGAGCGCTCAATCGTCCGGGAGGCCAAGCTGACCGCCGCGGAGCCGGTGATCTTCAAGGAGAACAAGGAGGGTATGCTGGGCCTTCGCGTCGACCGTACTTTCCAGAAGCCTTCCGACCGTCCCGAGCGCTACACCGACGCCAACGGCATCGTGACGGAAGTCGCCACGGTCAACAACGAGGGTATCAACGGTGAGTATGTCAACAGCCTGGGAGACAAGGGCGACGACGTCTGGTCCAAGCGCGCGGAGTGGACGATGCTCAACGGCACCAAGGAGGGGGATCCCATCTCCATCCTGATCATCGACGGCAAGGGCAATCCCAACTTCCCGGCCTGGTCCCACGCCCGCGGCTACGGCCTCTTTGCGGTCAACAGCATGGGAGGCAAGGACTTCGACAAGACGCTCACCGAGCCCGTGGAGCTGCGTCTGGCTCCCGGCCAGTCCGTCACCTTTACCTACAAGGTCATCGTCAAGAACGGCGGTTTCCTGACGGCCGAGGAGGCGAACGCGCGCGCCGCAGCGTTTAACAAAGGCAAATAGTTCAGTACGCACCCCCGCATTATTTTCCATATCGATGTCAATTCAGCCTTTCTGAGCTGGACGGCAGTGAAGATGGTGCGGGAGGGGAGTCCTGACATCCGACTGGTTCCGTCGGTCGTCTCGGGAGACCCGAGCGACCGGCGGAGCATTATTACGGCCGCGTCCCTGCCGGCGAAGAAGCTGGGCATCAAGACGGCGCAGCCGGTGTCGATGGCCCTGCGCACCTGTCCCTCGCTGGTGATCGTGCGCGGGGACTGGGCGTGGTACAAGGAGTGTTCGCGGGGGTTCATCGAGATCTGCCGGAGCTATTCCCCCGTGCTGCAGCAGTTCAGCATCGACGAGTGCTTCATCGACATGACCTTCCGCTGCGGCTCCCGGGACCCCGTGGAGATCGCCACCGAGCTCAAGGACACCATCCGGGAGCGCCTGGGCTTCACCGTGAACGTGGGCGTGGGCTCCAACAAACTGCTGGCCAAGATGGCCTCGGACTTCGAGAAACCCGACAAGGTGCATACCCTGTGGGACAGCGAGGTCGAGCAGAAAATGTGGCCCCTGGGCGTACGGGACCTGCTCTGGGTCGGCCGGAAGACCGAGGCGCGCCTGACGGCCAACGGCATCCGCACCATCGGCGACCTGGCGAAGCTGGGGATGGGGTCGCTCACCCAGCTGGTCGGCCAGAAGTTTGCGCTCCAGCTCCACGAGAACGCCAACGGCCGGGATGATTCCCCGGTCGAGACCGAGGTGGGGGAGGCCAAGAGCTACAGCGCCGAGCGGACCTTCTCCCGGGACTACACGGATCCCAGAGACATCGACCGGGCGCTCTTCAAGGTGGCCTGCATCGTGGCGCACCGCATCCGCCGCGACCGGTTCCGCGCCTCCACGGTGTCGATGTTCATCAAGCACAAGGACTTCTCGGTGGTCCAGAAGCAGACCTCGCTCCACCAGCCGACGGACGTGACGGCGGTCATCCTCAATGAGGCCCGCCGCCTGCTGGCCGAGGCCTGGGACGGCGTCACGCCCATCCGGCAGGTCGGATTGGGCGTGACCAAACTGACGCACGAGAGCGCCGTGCAGATGTCCCTCTTCGAGGATCCCAAACTGGAGTACTACCGCGAATGGGACCGCCGCTACGACGAGGAGCGCGCGAAGGAATCTAATCCATCAACTTGATGCGGATGTTGCGGTACCACACGTCGTCGCCGTGGTCCTGCATCCCGATGTAGCCGTCGTGGTTCTCTCCGCCGCAGTTGTCGAGCAGTTCGAAGGCGAGCGGCCAGTCCTTCTGCGAGAACTTGCTGGCCTGGAGCATATCGGTCCACTGCGGGGTCCAGAGATGGTACTCCAGCACCTTCTCGTCATTCTGGAAATGCACCACGGTGCCTTTGTACACGAGGATCTTGGCTTTGTTCCACTCGCCGTAGGGCTTCTGGTTCTGCGGCACGGCCGGGATCATGTCATACAGGGAGGCGGACTGGCGGTTGCCGTCCACGCCCAGCAGGGCGTCCGGGTGGTTCGCATTGTCCAGCACCTGGTATTCCGGGGAGGAGATGTAGATGGGCTCGTAGCGCTCCTTGCCCTCGGCGTCCTTCGTGGTCACCTCCTTGGCGAGGTAGAAGATGCCGGAATTGCCGCCCTTGGAGACTTTCCACTCCAGCTCCAGGGTGAAGTTCTTGAACGCGTGGGCGAAGATGATGTCGCCGCCCTCGCGGGTCTGGCCTTCGCCCGTGCCGCTGCCGCTGAACTTGAGGGCGCCGTCCTCGATCCCCCAGCGCTCCGGGAGCGCGTCCTTGCCGTAGCCGCGCCATCCTTTCGTGGATGTGCCGTCGAACAGGACGATGTAGCCGTCCCCGTCCACGGGGAAACCGGCGAGGTCCACTTGGGGAGCTTCCACGACTGTGTAGGCGGGTACGGTGGAGGCTTTGTCCTTCTTGCCGGAGCCTCCGCAGGAGACGGCGGTGAGGGCGAGCACGGTGGCTGCCGCCCAAAGAATGAATCTTCTCATATCAATGGTCATTTTACGGTAAATCAGGGAGTTTCCAGCCCTCGCGGAAGACGGGCTTGATGAGCTCGGCGGCGAACTTGTTGGCGTCCACCGGGTCGGTGTAGACGTTCTCGAAGGTCGGGTGCCCGTCGGTGATGGAGAATCCGTCGTGGATCATGGTCTTGATGGTCGCATCCTTGGGGATGTTGGTGAAGCGCATGTTCTCCCCGTCCCACTCCAGCACCTGGTTCAGGCCCTGGAGGCGTACGGCGACCACGCCCATCGCCACCATCTCGTTGAACGGGCCCGCTTCGGCGAAGTCGGAGGCGCTGGGGGTCCGGAAGGCCGGATCCTCCTTGCAGGCGCGGACCCAGTCCTGCTGGTGGTCGAGCTTGATCTCGCGGTGGATGTGCGGCACCTCGGGGTTGCGGCCGGAGAGCAGGTAGGGATTGACGCCGTAGCAGCCGCAGATGAGGGTATCCTTGGTGCCGTAGAAGATCGCGGCGCC
The DNA here is from genome assembly GCA_017428725.1 of Bacteroidales bacterium. Taxonomy (GTDB): domain Bacteria; phylum Bacteroidota; class Bacteroidia; order Bacteroidales; family UBA932; genus Cryptobacteroides. The sequence goes on from JAFRQH010000005.1 coordinate 12,132, forward strand.
GCCGCTGTCATTGAGGTTCTTGCCGGCGGGAAGCCCTGCGGGACGCTCCGGGAGGATGCCGCCGTCGGTCCACGTGACCGTGACCTCGGGCATCGCGACCTTGGGGAGGTTGTCCCGGGCGGGGAACACGAATTTGATTTTCTCCGCCTGCGGGCAGGATTCGGTGAGCAGGGCGGTGGAACTGCCCTGGACCTGGGTGGGATAGCCCAGTTTCAGGGCCTTGAAGACCGGGTGGAGGATGTGGCAAGCCATATCGCCCAGGGCGCCGGTGCCGAAATCCCACCAGCCGCGGAAATTCCACGGCGTGTAGATGGAGTGGTAGGGCCGGTACGGGGCGGGGCCCAGGAAGAGGTCCCAGTCCAGCGTCTTGGGGACCTTCTCCGCCTTGGCCGGGCGCTCGAGACCCTGGGGCCAGATGGGCCGGTCGGTGAAGGCCTCTACGCGGGTGACCTCGCCGATCTCGCCGTTCCAGATCCAATCGCAGATCTTGCGGACGCCCTCGTTGGAGGCGCCCTGGTTGCCCATCTGCGTGGCTACCTTGTACTTGGCGGCCAGCTTGGTGAGCAGGCGGGATTCGTAGACGGTGCGGGTGAGCGGCTTCTCCACGTAGACGTGCTTGCCGGCCTGGATGGCGGCAGCGGCGATGATCGCGTGCGTATGGTCGGCTGTGGCGACCATCACGGCGTCGGCCTGGTCCAGCATCTCGTCGAACATCACCCGCCAGTCCTTGTAGCACTTGGCGTCGGGATAGCGCTCGAAGACGTGGGCGGCGTATTTCCAATCCACGTCGCACAGGCCGATGATCTCTTCCGTCTCCAGCCCGCGGAGGACGCTGGCACCGCGTCCGCCGATCCCCACGCCGAGGATCTTGAGCTTGCGGTTGAGGGGAGCGGGCGCTTCGTGCCCGCTGGCGAACAGTTTGTCAGGCATCATCGAGAGCCCGAGCGCTGCGGCGGTCCCTGTCTTGAGGAACGCCCTTCTGGAAATGTCTTTTGGCATAACGGTTATCGGGTTTTGGTGTTGTCAGTGTGGTTGTCGCGACAAAACAAAGATAATCAATTTATTGCAGATTATCATCATCCAGCAGGGAGATGAGCTGCTCCACGATGCCCGGCGCCGGACATCCCGGATAGCCTTTCAGCATCAGCTGGCACGCCAGTTCATCCTTGTCGTAGTGGTTGTGGTCCCTGAAACAGGCGATGATGGCCTGGGCTGCGGCCTCGGCCGAATCGTATCCGTTGGCCGCATAGTCCGTGACATAGGCATTGAAGATGGCGTCGGCATTCTGCCCGATCTCGACAAATCCCAGATAGGAGGGATCGCGCTGCGGCCGCTGGGCCGCCACCTTCCGCACGATGACGTCGTAGGTGTCCCGGCGATAGCTGTCGAAGGTGTGGGTCTGGGGATCGTAGCCTTTCGTGTGGTTGCTGACCGCGCCGTGGGGCGTATAGGAGTTGAGGATGACGCTTGCCCCCATCGCCTCGGCGGCGTCCAGGTAATAGTTCACGTCGTCCTCGAAAGTGGAATTCAGGCCGTTGGTCCCGTTGTTGCCCAGCATCACGATGTCGCCGGGGCAGATGTCGAGCAGGACCTCCGCGAGTTTTCCCTGCTGATAGTAGGTGCCGAGATTGCGGCCGCCGGCGCCCTGGTTGCCGAAGTCGCACAGTTCGGCAAGTGCCGGAAAAGCGGTGCCGAGGATCCGTTCGAGCATCCAGGCCCAGGACCCGTTGCTGGCGGAGGTGGAATCTCCGATGTGGTGTACCTTGGGTTTGGCGCGACGCGCGGGTTTCGGCAGTTTGAACAGCTGCACGTCTTCGATCTTGGCATCGCCCCCGGCGTTGGCGCCGATCCGCAGGTCGAACACATCCCGCGGGCAGGCAACCACCAGCGTGTCCGTGCTCATCGTATCGTGCCGTCCCAGGATGTATCCGGCCAGGTCGCTGTTCACGTACCCCGTGGAAAGCACGCCTTGGTAGGTGACGACGACCCGGTAGAAATTGCCTTTCTCGACCTGGGCCTCGAAGCGTTCCGCGTCCGCATTCGGCGCAACGGCTTCGTATGCCGCGATGTCGATGACTCCGCTCGCCGCATCGGTGAAGCCGATGCCGAAGAAATCGGGATTCGAGGTCTCTTTCCACTTGACGCGCTCACTCTTCCCGATGATCCTTCCCTTTGCGTCTGCGACGGAGGCCTGGCACGTCTCTCCCTTCTTGTCTACCTCCAGGGAAACGGTGTACCAGCGGTCTGTCCGGAATCTGGCGGCCCGGCCTCTCAAAGCCAACGGGGAATCGTTGAGCGTGATGGCCTGGCCGTCATACAGGAGCGTGACGGGATTGGTGTAGAGCCGGTTGTTGAAGGGGTAAGGGAAGCGGGAGGTCAGCGTCACGACGGCTCCGGGTCCGTGGAACCGCACCTTGGCGGTAAAGACCATGACCGAGACGGGCGGCGTGAAGGATTTGGCGAACATATGCGATTCGCCGGCCCCGTCCGCGCTGAACTGAATATATTTGGTCCCGTCCGGATCCTTGCGGAGTTCAGCCTGCCGGGAGTCGTCGCTGCCGGCCGCGATCCATCTTCCGAACACGACGTCCTGCGCCTGCCCATACCGCTCCGTGAGGACCTGCTCCCCGAGGAGCTGGTCGGGAAAGCCGTCGAAGGCCTTGGGATAGCCTCCTTCCGGGAGCACCTGCGTGATCGGCATCCGTTCGTTGCCCAGGGCGACCACGCGCTTTTCGGCACGGAACTCCTTGCCGTCCACTTTCAGGACAGCCCTGAGCGAGCCGTAGAAATTCATCGGGACGTTGCGCAGCTCGAAACTTGTCGCGAGGGAGGGCTTGCCGTTGACCGTAAACGCACCATAGGAGTCGCAATACTGCCCGGGCAGGTCGTTCTCGGTCTGGAACCCTGCAATGTCCCATTCGACGGCAAAACCGCCCGGTTCGGACTTGAGCTCCGTCTCGCTGACGGGCTTGCCGTCGGCGTCCAACACTGTCAGGTTGAATGGGTTGGAGAACGGGATGTCGGTCGTCGGGCCGAAGGAGAGTCTCTGGTTCCCTTCGATCTGGATTTTGGCAATCCTGTCCGGGCCGGCCCCGCTTGCCTCAGGGTTGAGCGTGAGCGCGCAGAGCGCTATCGCGCCAAGCAATGGAAGCTGTTTCATGCGAGGGTGTTATTTGAAGGCTTCGGCCAGTTTTGTCGCCAGCGCTTCGCCACGGAGGCCGCGCGCCACGACGATGCCCTCGGGGTTGATCAGAAGGTTGTCAGGGATGGAGTTGACAGAATAGACCTCCGCGGCCACGCTCTTCCAGAACTTCAGGTCGGAGAGATGGATCCACGGCATCTGCCATTCGAGAATGGCCTTTAACCAGGGGTCCTTCTCGCGGTCGAAAGACAGTCCGACGATCTCGAAACCTTTGTCGTGGTACTGCTTGTACGCAGCCACCACGTTGGGCATCTCGGCCTTGCAGGGACCGCACCAGGAGGCCCAGAAGTCCACCAGCACCCATTTGCCCTGTCCCACATACTCGCTCAGCTTATGCAGCTTGCCTTCGGTATCCGCCTCTTCCAGGTCCAGGAAGCGCTGACCGATGATGGCACTCTTGGCATCATTGGCCTTCAATTGTTCAGCAACAGCCTTTTCAAGACCTTCCTTGAGGTCCACCACGAAGGGGTGCCTGGCAAAGGGCGCATCCGAGGAAACAAGTTCTTTGAACTTGGCGTGGCCTAAGATCTCGGGGACGTTCTCCATGAAAGCGACGGGGATCAGATTGTCCTTATTCTCCTCGATGATGGCCAGTTTGGTATCGGCATACCGATGGACTTCCTCCTCATACTGTGCGAGAAATGCGCCCTGGGTGGCATCCCGTTCCTCCTTGGGCAGCGCCAAATAGCCATTGAGGAGTCGATTCAACCGGGCGTAGGCCTTGGCGTCCCGCTTGTCACATTCCGTCAGCTTGACATTCAGGGCAGACCCGGTGACGGAACTGTCGGCAAAATCGATCTGCACGGGGACCCCGTCGTTGAAAAGCGGGTAATTCCAGTCCGAGTCGTCGATTACAATGCTCAGGAAGGCGTCTTTTGCGGCCTTTCCCTTCATTTCGAAGGTGCCGTTGGTCACTACTGCGCTGTCGATGTCGTCGGCAATGATCCGGTCCACCAAATAGACGCCAACCCCGTCCTGGGGGGCGTTCTTGCCTGTAATGGCATAATTTGCAACATTTCCGGAGCACGCCAGCATCCCTGCTGCGACCACCGAGAGCACAAGAAAGAAATAAGCTTTCATATCCATTGTAATGTTAAGACTCTGTTTGCCCTCCAGACGTACCTGGATGGGTCAGCCAAAAATAACGATTCTTTCTTGTCCAAGCAAGTAGCGGTATCCGTATTCTTGTAGAAGAAGCTTCTGCTTTATGCCATACTGATCAAAACAACAGCGAGGGAAACGGGCATACCTGTTTCCCTCGCTGTGAATGTGTATGTTAAGAGTATTTCTTTCTCTTAATACTCCTCTTCGTTAAAGATGTTATTCTGTATTGATTATCAGCGATTTAGTATTTTCACCGTTAATTTGGACAAACAAATTTCGTTTTCAGAGGCTCTAAAATGACAATTTGTTAGGGAATTACGCTTTGCCATCCATTCGCATAAAAAGGCGTTGTTGCAATATAATGCATTATTCTGACTGTAAAGACTTGGGGTACTCTGCAATCAGCTTGTAGCCTGTCCCCCTGACGTTTATGATCCGAATGCGCGGGTCCTGGGAGAAGCGGTGACGGAGGCGGGTGATAAGGACCTGGAGGCTGCGGGCGTTGAAGAAGTCGTCTTCGCCCCATAGTGACAGGAGAATGTTCTGGGTGGGGATGATGCTGCCGCCGCCTTTGCATAGAAGCTGGAGGATATCGGCCTCGCGGCGAGGAATCGTTACTGACTCGCCGGAGGGTTTATGAATCAGCATTGCTGACTCCGGTGTGAAGTGATATTCGCCGATGTAATAGGATTCTTGGCCTTTCTCCTGGTATTTGATCCTTTTTCCGCTTCTTTCCAGAAGAGTTTTCATCCGAACCACCAGTTCGGGAATGGCAAAGGGCTTTTTGAGGTAGTCATCGGCCCCAGGTTGAATCCGGTAACGACGTCATCCACGGTGGTCTTTGCGGTCAGGAACAGGATGGGGGTTCCCTTGTCGCTCTGGCGGATGGCTTTCACCATATCGAAGCCGGACATCTTGGGCATCATCACGTCCACCACAAGGATGTCGGGACGAATTTCGAAATACCGCCGGAGGCCTTCCGAGCCGTCAGTTTCGAGCAGCGCCGTCCGATGACGCAGAACGCCCTGGACAACCTCGTGGTGGAGAATCCCTCGGAAATCGTCACCGGCTGTCCGCTGTGCCTCGCCACCTTCGTGCGCGAAGCCGACCGGCCGGTACGCGACATCGCGGAGGTGCTGGACAGCCGCTGCTGAGCCAAAACGGCTTTCTACGCACGCAGGAGGCCACAACTCCGAAAAAATCTAAAGAGTAATCCGAAAAAGTTTAGGACTTTTCGGATTTCTTTTTATACCTTTGTCCCGACAGCATCCTTTACGCTGGAAATTCATGCGCAGACTGACCAAAAAAGAACGGGTGATCATGGATCACTTCTGGAAGCAGGGACCGATGTTCGTGCGGGACCTGCTGAACCTCTATCCCGAGCCGCACCCCACCTTCAACACCCTTGCCTCCCAGGTACGGACCCTGGAGAAGGACGGGTTCCTCCGACGCGAACTGTTCGGCAATTCCTACCGGTACGCCCCGCTCCTGTCGGAGCAGGAGTACGGCCGCCGGACCCTCTCCGGCACCGTGGAGGACTTCTTCGGCAATTCCTACCTGGACGTCCTGTCCTCGCTGGTGCGCGAAGAGAAGATCTCCCTCGAAGAACTCAAGGGCCTGATCGCCCGCATCGAACAAGGAGCCTGAGCCATGCAAGCATTCCTGATCTACACCGCTAAGGCGGCCGCAGCACTCGCCGTATTTTACCTCTTCTTCCGGCTGCTGCTCAGCCGGGAGACCTTCCACCGGCTGAACCGACTCGTGCTGCTCGCCGGGCTCGCGGCCTCCCTGCTGCTGCCGCTCTGCATCATCACCGTGCGCGTCCCGAGGCCGGAGATCGCCGCGCCCGTCACCGCTGTCGAGTCTGTTCCGAGGGCGACCGGGCCGGACGGTTGGGTGCTCGCGCTCGGTGCACTGTACCTGCTCGGGGTGCTGTTCGCACTCGTGCGCCTCGCCCTGGCCTTCGGCCGCGTCCGGCGGCTCATCCGCACCGGAGAGCATCACGCCCGGCCGGACGGCACCATCATCGTGGTCCGCGACACCCCTGAGGGAGCCCAGGAGCCCTCCCCTTCCAGCTGGATGCACTATATCTTCCTGGGACGGAAGGATTTCGAAGCGGCGCAGGCGGCCGGATTCGACGGCAGCTCGGTCTACACCCACGAAGCCGCGCACCTCTCGCTCCATCACTCCTGGGACCTTTTGCTACTGGACCTCTGCACCCTGCTCCAATGGTTCAACCCGGCCGTGTGGCTGCTGCGCCGCGAACTGACAGCCCTGCATGAGTACGAAGCCGACAAGGCCGTGCTGGACCGGGGTTTCAGCCCGCGCGACTACCAGCTGATGCTTGTCCGCAAGGCCATGTCCGACGCCGGTTACTCCATCGCCAACAACCTCAACCACAGCACGCTGAAGGGCCGCATCGACATGATGCTCCGCCAGCCCTCCCGCTCCGCGCGGGCCTGGAAGCTGGCCGTCCTGCTCCCCCTGCTGGGAGCGGGCCTGGCCCTGAACGCCCGGACCCTGTACGTGGCTCCTTCCGAGCCGGACGGCAGCAAGGTGGTCAGTGTCACTGCGGAGCCCATCGGCGACAGCGTTCCGATTGTCTCCTTCCGTGCGGGCAGAGACAAGGGGGTCACCATCCGGCTGGACGGACGCGAAATAGACAGCGTCGCCTTCAGGCAGATCGATCCCCGGACGATCCATTCCATCGCAGTCGTCAAGAGCGAAGACGGCGGCGGGATCATCGAGATTCGCACCACACAAATAGCATCGCACCATGAATAGACTCTACATCCTGCTGGCAGGCACCGTCCTGCCCCTTATCCTCAGCCTCAGCGCCTCCGCGCAGGAGCCAAAGGTCGTCTCCGTACGCAGCGTCCCAATAGACCGCGCAAGCGGCGAAGCCCCGGGCTACGACCGCATCGGCGAGGCCCTCTACGAGGTCATCTATGCCTACGACCTGCGCACCGCGCCCCAAGGCGACGGCCCCATCCAGGCAGACCGCCAGGAACACAGCATCGTCATCCGCCGGCAGTCCCCGGCCCCTGGGCAGGCACCCGCCGATACCGCAAAAAGCGTCACGGACCACTATACCACCATCCTGCAATTCGGTGCCGGACAGGCCCGGTTCCTGGACTACCTCACCTACCGGGTGGATTCGCTGGCCCAGGCCGGAGCGCCGGGCGACCAGATCACAGAGGCCGTGGACAACACGCGCAAGACCGTCTGGTTCTTCGAGCCGGTCGTCTTCCAGAACTGGCCGGAAGGCAGCCTGACGGTGGATGACGTCCTCGCGCCGGGCACATTCACCTACACCGAGCAGCCCCGGCTGGAATGGACCTTCGGCGAAGGCGAAAAGGA
>JAFRQH010000006.1 GCA_017428725.1 Bacteroidales bacterium
GCAACAATTCCACGCTCTACATCGGTGTCACAAATGACTTGGAAAGAAGGGTTGCGGAACATAAATCCGGAAGTGGTTCTGCTTTTACTGCAAAGTATCATTGTCATAAACTCGTCTACTTTGAATCTTTCTCTGATATTAAGCAGGCAATTGCCAGAGAAAAACAATTAAAAGGATGGATACGTAAACGTAAGGATGCATTGATTGATTCAGTGAATAAGGATCGGGTTGATCTTTCTCTGTCCTGTTGAGTTTGATGCTGTCATGTTGAACGCAGTGGAACATCTAGATTCTTCGCTTCGCTCAGAATGACAGAATAGCGCTCAGAATGATAGTTAAATGCTCCGAATGCCAGTTCAGAATACCAATACATCGCTGTCACCATAGGTGTCATACCCGGAGGTGATGACCTTCTCGCCCGGCTCCAGACCTTCCAGGACTTCGTAGTACTGGGGATTCTGGCGGCCGATGCGGATTTCACGCTTGACGGCCTTGGTGCCGTCTTTGTTAACGACGTAAATCCATTTTCCGCCGGTCTTCTGGTAGAAAGTGCCGCGCGGGATGATGACGGCTTCTTCGGGCTGGCCGAGCTGGAGGTTCAGGTAGTAGGTCTGACCGGAGCGGATGTTTTCGGGTTGTGGGCCGTCAAATTTGAAATCGGCCTTGAACTTACCGTCTCGCACCTCCGGATAGACCTTGCGGATGCGGGTGGAGTAGGTCTCTCCCTGACGCTCGAAAGTGGCTTCCAGGCCCGCCAGCACGCGGTCTATATAGTGTTCGTCAATCTGCGCCTCGATCTTGTAGGTGCCCACGGAGTTGATCTGTCCGATCTTGGTACCGGCGCCGATGCTCTGGCCCAGGACCACGTCCAGCAGGCCCAGTTCGCCGTCGATGGGCGCCTTCACGATGAGGTTGCCCTTGCGCTTGCGGATCATCGACATATTCAGGAGCATATTCTCCAGGCTCTCCTCCATCCGGTCGATCTGGGTGCCGCGGTAGAGGCTGTCCTGCTTGGAGCGCTCCCGGATAAGGTCGTATTTCTGCAGGGCCAGTTTGTAGTCCTCCTCGGCCTTGAGGTATTCCTCCCGGGCGATAAGTTTGTCGTCGTAGAGCGCTTTCTGCTGCTCGTAGGCACGGCGCAGGCGCTCCACCTGGGTACCGTATTCCAGCACGTTCTGGCGGACGTCCAGTTTCTGCTGCTCCATCTGGATCTGGGTGTTGCGCAGGATGTTCTCCTTCTCGGCCAACTCGGCCTCGGAGTTCAGGATCTGCAGGTCCAGGTTGTCGTTGGTGAGCACCAGGATGGGGTCGCCGGCCTTTACCGGGGAGCCCTCTTCGATGAGGATACGCTCCACGATGCCGCCCTCCTGCGGAGAGAGCTGGATGGTCGTCATCGGCTGCACCTGCCCGCTCACGCGGATGTAGTCGTTGAACTCTCCCTTCACGGCATCCGATACCGTGATGGTATCCCTGTCCACCCGCAGGGTCTTGTTGTTGGGACGTGCGATCAGGTAGATGATAAACGCCAGCAGCAGCGCACCCAGCCACCAGGGTAGTGCTTTCTTGGTGAACGCCACGCGCCATCCGGTCTTTTTCTCAAGTATTCTGTCCATAGCTTATTGATCTATGTAATCAATTCCGTTATAATATTTTACCACAGCCTGTTTGATGAGGTACTTGAAGAGGCTGTCCATCTCGTCGGCCTGGGCCTTGAGGTAATTGTTGCCTGCCGTCTGGAACTCCAGCGGGGAGATGAGCCCCTGCTCCAATTTCCTCAGGTTCAGCGTGTATGCTTCCTCCTGCACCTCGGCCTTGTGCTGCGCCTGGCTGTACGCCGTGGCGGCGCCGTCCCGGTCCTGGACCGCGCGGCGCACCTCCCCCTCCACTTCGCGGAGGGTCTGGTCGTATTCGGCCTCGGCCCGGGCCAGGGCATTGCGCTTGCGGGCGATATTGGACTGGCGGGACAGGCGGTTGAAGATCGGCACGCTCACCGACATCGAGACATATTCTCCCCCGTTCCGCCGGAGCAGGTCCCAGTACGGCGTCTGCTGGCTCCCCTGGAAGCTGTAGTAGTTCGTGCTCCAGCCGCCGGACAGGCTGACCGACGGCAGGACCTGCCACCGGGCCGTGTTGAGTTCGCGCCGGGCGTTCAGCCGCGTCCAGTCGGCGATCTGTACGCCCGGATTGTGTGCCAGGGCGAAGGTCACGACTTCGTCTTCGGCGAGACTCCCGGTCGCAGCCTGATCAGGCATCCGGGTATCGATCACCAGTTCTTCCCCGGACGGCCAGAACATCAGGTCCTCCAGGGTCATCTTCTGGTCCAGGTACATGTTGCGCACATTCGTCAGTTCATACTGCCGGTCCGCCAGGTCGGCCTCCATCTGGACCACATCGGCGTGGCCTTTCTGCCCCAGTTCTTCCTGGCGGCGGGCTTTCGTCAGGCTCAGCTCCGACGTGGCCACCTGCTCTTCGTACACGTCGAGCAGACGCTTGTAGTAAACCACGTTGTAGAAAGCCTCCATCACCGCGAGACAGAGCTCTGCCTCGATCTGCTTCTCCCGGGTCTCCCCCATCTTGAGGGCGGTCTGGGAGATCTTGAGGTTATTGACGGCGGAGAAACCGTTGAACAGGGTGATGCCCGCCGAGACGCTGTAGCCGTTGCTGAAAGACACCGTGTTGATGTAGGTGTTGGTCTCCGGGTCGATGTTGCGGCCGAAACTGTAGGAGGCGGAGGATCCGCCGCTGAGGGTCGGCAGGAAGACGGACAGGATGGCGTCGCGGCGGGCGATGCGTGCATCGCCGACCGTCGCCTGCTGGATCCGCACCTTGGTCGAATTGGAGACCGCATACTCCATGCAGTCCCGGAGCGTCATCACGCCGTCGTGACGGGCTTGGGCGGGAATGACAGCGGCCGCCAATAGAAAGATATGTAATAATGCCTTCATGCAATCCATGTGTTTTACATTGCACCCACACACGAACATTCTCCGTGCCAAACAACGCAACATATTGCATATCAGATGATTACAATAAAAAGAAAAGTGTAAAGTCTTGTAAAGGCTTTACACTTTCTTTACACTCCCTTTACACTTTTCCGCTACCGGAAACGCAGTTCGAAGACCGTCCCGGCAGCATCGCTTCCGACCAGGTCGATGGAGCCGTTGTGCTGGCGCATGATCTGGCGGGCGAGCGACAGGCCGATGCCCGAGCCTTCTTTCTTGGTGGTATAGAACGGGACGAAGATCTGCTCCTGGGCAGCCGCCGGAATGGGCTCGCCGTCGTTGGAGACGCGGAGGACGACCTCGTCCTCCCGGTCCATCCGGCCGGAGATGATGATATGCTTCGCGCCGGCCTGGAGCGCATTCTTGATCAGGTTGATGAGGATCCTGCTGATCTGGGCTTCATCGGCATAAACCAGGAGGTCAGGCTCCTCCGGAATAAAGGTACAGACGGCTTCCCGCGCGGAGAGCGCTTCGCGGTTGAGACCGATCACCTTTTCTACCAGTTGCTGCAGGTCGACGGCCTTCTTGACCGGCCGCGCCACCCCGGAGAGTTCCCGGTAGGTCTCCACGAACTTGATGAGATCCCGGGAGGAATCGCTGATCGTGTCCAGCCCGGCCTTGACGTCCAGATCGCTGTGGCCCTGCGCATCCATGGACTTCGACAGCGCGTCCGAGAGGGAGGCGATCGGAGACACAGTGTTCATGATCTCATGCGTGAGCACGCGGATCAGTTTGGTCCAGGAGTCCTGCTCGTGCTGCTGCCGCTGCTTCTCGAAGATGGTCCGGATGCGGTTCAGGGTGCGGTTGAACTTGTTCTTGTCCTGGAAGCGGAAATTCAGCTCCCCATCCTCCAGGGCATCCATCATATAGGCGATCTTCTTGATGTCTTTATGCCTGGTCCGCAGCACGGCGGTCACCGCCACGACGACCGCAACGATGACACAGGCTCCTGCGAGATGCCAGACGGTAAAGGTCATAGTCCGTATTTCTTCATTTTGGCGTAGAGGGTGGGGCGGCTGACGCCGAGCATCCGGGCGGCGGCGGAGATGTTGCCGCCGGAGCGCCGGACAGCCTCGCGGACCAGTTGTTCTTCGTCTTGGGAAAGAGACTCCTGGTCAGGCCCGGAATGACGAGGCGTTCCTGTCATGCCCGGCTCCGACCGGGCATCTATATCCTTGGCCGTCAGCACCGTCCCTTCAGACAGGATCACCGCCTTCTCGATGCAGTTCTGCAGTTCGCGGATATTGCCGCTCCAGCGGCTGCTCTCCAGCACCTGCCTGGCCGATTCGTCCAGTTCCTGTACAGGACGGTGGTACTTCTGCGCGAATTGCGCGATGAATCGCTCCGACAACGGCACGATGTCTTCCCTGCGCTCCCGCAGGGGCGGCAGGGCGATGTGTACGGTATTGATGCGATAGTACAGGTCCTCACGGAAACGCCCCTCACGCACAAGCGCTTCCAGGTCCATGTTGGTGGCGCAGATGAGCCGGATGTCCACCGGGACGGCCTGCGAGCCGCCCACGCGCACCACGCTGCGGCTCTGGATCGCGCGGAGCAGCTTGGCCTGCAGGTGGAGCGGGATATTGCCGACCTCGTCGAGGAACAGCGTCCCGCCGTCGGCCTGCTCGAATTTGCCGGCATGGTCCGTATGCGCGTCCGTGAATGCGCCTTTGACGTGGCCGAACAGTTCGCTCTCGAAGAGGGTCTCCGTGATGGCGCCGGCATCCACCGCCACCAGGGGCTTGCCGCTCCGCAGGCTCGCGGCGTGGATCTCCCGCGCCAGCACGTCCTTGCCGGTGCCGTTCTCGCCCGTGATCAGCACGGTGGCATCCGTGGGGGCGATCTTCCGGACGGTTTTGCGGATGGCGGCCATCGGGCGCGAACTGCCCCAGAACATAAGGTCCCCGGCCGGGCCGGTCGTCGTGTCCGACGCCGATCGGGCATCCCTGCCCATCGCCTTGCGGGCCTTGTCGCGGGCGGCGGTCAGCGTGGCCACCAGCTTCTCGTTGTCCCAGGGCTTCACGATGAAGTCGAATGCGCCGCGCTTCATCCCCTCCACCGCCAGCTGGATGTCAGCATAGGCCGTGAAGAGCACGACCTCCACCTCCGGAGCCATCTTCTTGATCTCCCCGGCCCAGTAGAGGCCTTCGTTGCCGGTGTTGATGTCCGTATGGAAGTTCATGTCCAGCAGCACGACGTCCGGGCGGAAGCGCTCCAGCGTGCTCACCAGCGTCACCGGCGAGGGCAGCGTCTCCACCTCGGCGAAATGCACGGGGAGCAGGATTTTCAACGCCTGGCGGATCCCGGCGTTGTCGTCCACGATCAGTATCTTTCCTTTCTTCGAGCTCATAGTCCGGACAAATGTAACACTTTTTCCGGACCTTTCAGCTCATGCCCCGCTGCCGTTTGATGGTCTCGTAGGCTTCCTGGATCTTGCGGAACTTCTCCTCGGCGGCCTTCTGGACTTCGGGGCCGAGGGTGGCCACCTTGTCGGGGTGGTTCTTCATCGCCATGCGGCGATAGGCGCTCTTGACCTCGTCGTCCGTGGCGTTGGGCGAGATCTCCAGCACGGCATAGGCGGAGTCCGCATCCTTGTAGAACATCGCGATGACGGACGACGCGTCGGAGGCATTGAGGCGGATGGCGGAGGCGATGGCCTCCAGGACGCTCTTCTCCGACTTGCTGAAATCGCCGTCAGCATTTGCGATCTGGGCAAGATAATGGAAGAGTTGCAGGCGCTGCGAGTAGTTCATATAGGTGGCGATCTGCGCACCGACCTCATAGATGTTGACCTCCTTGCGGTTGAGCTCGTCCAGGATACGCATCGCATCGGACACGGCGGCATCGCCGAAATTGCTCCGGATGAAGCTGCGGACGTGGTCCAGCTCCGACTGCACGATGCGGCCGTCAGCCTTGATGACGGCGGAGGAGAGCACCAGCAGGCTGACCATGAAGCTGTTGCGCTGTTCCGTGGCCGTGTAGCCGCGGCTGCCGGTCGTCTGGCGCTGGTAGGTGCTCCCGCCTGGGTAGCCCCCCGCGTAGCCGCCGCCGGGATAGCCGGAAGAGCCGCCCTGGCCGGGGAAACCTCCGCCGGTAATCTGCCGCATGGCGTCCAGACCGGTGTCCACGAACGAACCGAGCAGGAAGCCGATCAGGGCCCCGATCGGGCCGCCGGACACCCAGCCCAGAAATCCTACAATCCACTTCAGTGCTCCCATAGATTCCGTTGCAATTGAGTTACGGCCCTCCTCCCCGCAAATACCGCTCCACCGATCCTGCGCTGACAAATTGTCGGAAAAATCCGGGGAAAAGCTTACATTTGTCTCCAGAATGAAACGCCTCCTCTATATCCTGCTGCAATGCACCTGGGGCCTGCCCCAGACGCTGGCGGGAGCCGTGCTCTTCCTGGTATTCCTGCGCTCGCGGCATTTCCGCTACCGCGAAGCGGTGGCCACGAGGTGGCCGCTCGCGGGCGGCGTCTCGCTGGGCCTTTTCATCTTCGTCTCCCACGAGAGTCTCTGCTACCACGAGTACGGCCACACCCTGCAGTCGCTGATGCTCGGCCCGCTCTACCTGCCGGTGGTCGGTCTGCCCTCGCTGGTCTGGGCGGCGCTCTACAAGCGCAGCCGCCGGGCCCGCCGCCGCGCCTACGAATCCGTCTTCCCCGAGAACTGGGCGGAGACCCTGGGCTCCGCAAAGGACGCTCCCCGGTGTTGAAGGATTTGCAAAGATGCGGCAAATGCGCTATCTTTGCGTCCGGTTTGCAGACAGCAGACTAAGGGGTGCTGAGGCCCGCAGGGGCCGAGGCTGAGATGATACCCTCTGACCTGATCGGGATAATGCCCGCGTAGGAATCCGTTATCTTCCCAATCCCCTTAATTGTATCACTACATTTAAGGTTTTTTATGCTTCATCGTTTTCTGAATGCCGCCCTGGCCGCTTCCTTGCTGGCCTGCGGCAGTCTGTCCGCTGCGGCCCAGGAGCCTGATTCGCTGCGGATCGAGCAGTTGCAGGACGTCGTCGTGAGCGCCGTGCGCGCCGCCAAGGACGCTCCTTTCGCCGTGGCCAACATCTCCCGGCGTGAGCTGCAGGACTTCTCCACCACCGGCATCGAACTCCCGAGGCTCTTCGCCCGCACGCCCGGCATCCTCGCCTGGAGCGAGAACGGCGTGGGCACCGGCACCTCCTACATGCGTATCCGCGGCGCCGGCGGCTCCCGGATCAACGTCACCCTCGACGGCGTGCCCCTCAACTCGCCGGAGGACCAGACCGTCTTCTGGGCCAACATGAACTCCTACGGCGCCCTGATGGGCAGCGTGCAGATCCAGCGCGGCGTGGGCGCCTCCACCAACGGTGACGGCGCCTTCGGCGGCACCATCGCCCTGGGCACCAAGGCCCCCTCGCTCGTGCCTGCGGCCGAGTATTCCCTGTCCTACGGCTCTTACAACACAGTCAACTGGGGCGGGAGCGTGTCCTCGGGCTTGCTCTGGAACCACCTGATCATCGAGGGGGCCCTCCGCCAGACCTCGACCGACGGCTATCTCCACGGCACCGACGGCCGCTCGGGTAGCTTCTACGGCGGCCTGACCTGGCTGGGATGTAACTGGAAACTCTCCTACAAGCTCATCGGCAACTTCGAGAACACCGGCCAGGCCTGGAACGGCGTCACGGCCGGCAACAACGACCTCTCCATCATGGACGGCACCTACGGGACCAAGACCGGCATCAAAACCTATGCGGATATGTGGAACGCCGGGCTCGGCCAGTACAACTCCCTCTACGAGCTGATGTCCATCGACGGCACGAAATACACCGTGGACCGCTACCGGATGCGCGACGGCAGTTTCTGGCCCAGCACCACCGACAACTTCTGGCAGACCCATCACATCCTCAACTTCGCCTGGGACATCAATGACTGGTGGAAACTCTCCGTCTCACCGCACTACACGCACGGCTACGGCTACTATGAGGAATTCCGCTACCAGAACAAGATCAACAAATACGGCATGGAGTACTTCAAGGACGCCCAGGGCAACAAGGTCAAGAAGACGGACCTCGTCCGCCAGAAGGGCCTGCTCCAGGACACCTATGGCGTCGTAGCGAACGTCACGTTCCGCAAAGACGCCTGGGATGTGGTCGGCGGAGCGTCCGTCCAGCAGTTCAAAGGCAACCATTTCGGCTACCTGACCTATGCCGCCAATCCGGAGGTGGCCGCGCGCTACGGCATCTCCGCGTCGGATCCGCGCAAATACTATGACTCCGACGCCTCCAAACTGGATGCCAGCGCCTACCTGCGGGCTTCCCTGGCGCTCAGCGACATCTGGAGCGTGTTCGGCGACCTGCAATACCGCCACGTCCACTATAAGACGGACGGCTACAACGACAAATATGTCATCGACAAGGAGACGGACATTCCGAGCAAGCACATGCTGGATGTGGATGTCAGGTATCATTTCTTCAACCCCAAGGCCGGCGTCAACTTCAGCCGTGACGGTCACCGCGCCTTCGCCTCGTTCGCGATGAGCCACCGCGAGCCGGAGCGCAACAACTTCACCGACAACGGCAAATATCCCGCCCCGCGCGCCGAGCGCCTGCTGGACGGCGAGATGGGCTACCAGTTCGACGGCCGCCGCTGGCGGGCCGGCGCCACCCTCTACTACATGCGCTACAAGGACCAGCTGGTCCAGACCGGCGCGGTGAGCGACATCGGCGAACCGCTGACCACCAACATCCCGGATTCCTACCGGATGGGCGCCGAGCTGACCGCCGGCTGGGACATCACCCGTTGGCTGACCATCGAGGGCAATGCCGCCCTGAGCCGCAACCGGCTGCTGGACTTCGACGAAGTCATCGAGGACTGGGACGACTGGGAGGGCAATCCCGACTACGCCCTATACCACTGCGACGGCAACGGCGACGAGGCCCGCTCCTTCCACCATACCGACAAGACCCTGGCATTCTCGCCTTCCGCGATCCTGAACGGCTTCGTCAACCTGCACTTCGGCGGCTTCCGCACCGTCTGGCACACCGGCTACGTGAGCCGCATGTACCTGGACAACAGTGAGCATATCGACCGCTCGCTGCCGGCCTACACCCTGTCCGATCTCAGCCTCGGCTATACGTTCAGGCCGGGCAAGGCCCTGAAGGAGATCGACCTGGGCGTGGACTTCAACAACGTCTTCTCCGCCCGCGTGGCGCAGAGCGGCTGGGTCTACAGCGCCGTCTGCGAGAGCTACGGCCATACGCCCGACAACCGC
Source organism: Bacteroidales bacterium (assembly GCA_017428725.1). GTDB lineage: Bacteria > Bacteroidota > Bacteroidia > Bacteroidales > UBA932 > Cryptobacteroides. The sequence continues at coordinate 9,260 of JAFRQH010000006.1, forward strand.
TACTACCAGATCGGATTCATCCCGGTGGCTCCGCTCACCGTGATCGGCCACGTGGCCATACGTTTTTAAAAAATGGATACGCTCCGCTTCCTGGACATTCTCGGATTCGTCGTCGGACTGGTCTATCTGGTGCTCGAGTACAAGGCGAGCATCTGGCTCTGGCTGGCGAGCATCATCATGCCGGCCATTGATATGGTGTTGTATTTCAAGGCCGGGCTGTACGCCGATTTCGGGATGGCCATCTACTACTGCCTGGCAGGCGTATACGGCTACCTGTCCTGGAAGTTCTTCAAGCGTTCCGGCCAGCAGCCGGAGCAGCACAGCGAACGGCCCGTGACGCGCTACAAGCGTGCACACATCCTGCCCTCCCTCGCTGCGCTGCTCCTGCTCTGGTTCGGTATCTGGTGGATGCTCACGCACTGGACCAATTCCACCGTGCCGGTGGCGGACGCCTTCACCACGGCGCTGAGCATCGTGGCCCTGTGGGCCCTGGCGCAGAAATACGCCGAGCAGTGGCTCCTGTGGCTGGTGGTGGACGTGGTCTGCTGCGTCCTCTATGTCCGCAAGGGCATCCCCTTCAAGGCCGCGATCTACGGCCTCTACACCGTCGTCGCCGTCTTCGGCTACCGTAAGTGGCTGCGGATGATCGGTACGGAAGTTCCGGGGAAATGATTATCTTTGGGTATGGTTTCCACAGATGAGATGAGCCTCCGGCAGAAGGTCGGCCAGTTGTTCGTGGTGCGGCCCGAGTCGCTGGAGCCGGCGATCCGCTATGCGTCCGACGCCGAGCTGCCGCCGTACCGCCTGCAGGCAGTCAGCGACGGGATGCGGGCCCGCGCGGAGCGTTATCCGGCCGGCGGGGTCCTGCTCTATGGCCACAACATCGCAGACCCGGCGCAGCTGGAGCGCTTCGGCGCGGAGCTGCGCGCGCTGCCCGGTGCCCCCCGGCTCTGCATCGACGAGGAGGGCGGGCGCGTGAGCCGCATCGCCGCCAATCCCGCGTTCGACGTGCCGCGCTACGAGAGCGCGGCGGCCATCGCGGCAGGCGGCGACCCGCAGGCCGCCTACGACGCCGCCCGCGCCATCGGGACCTACCTGAAGCGCTACGGGCTCGACATCAACTTCGCCCCCGTGGCGGACGTCAACACCAACCCGGAGAACATCATCATCGGCGCGCGCGCCTTCAGCGACGACCCGGCGGCTGCGGCCGCGATGGTCGCCGCCTACGTGCGCGGACTCGCCGACGCCGGGATCGTCGGCTGCCTCAAACATTTCCCGGGCCACGGGGACACCCTCGCCGACACGCACCTGGGCTATGCCTTCACCGACAAGAGCTGGGAACAGATGCGGGACTGCGAGATGGTCAGCTTCCGCGCCGGGATCGCCGCCGGGGCGCCGCTCGTGATGGCGGCGCACATCGCGGCGCCCGCCGTGACGGGCTGCGACGAGCCCGCCACGCTCTGTCCCGCCATCCTGACGGAGAAACTGCGCGGGGAGCTGGGTTTCGAGGGAGTCGTCATCACCGACGCCCTGGAGATGGGCGCCATCACCCGCAGATACGGCAGCGGCGAGGCCGCCGTGCGTGCGCTGGAAGCCGGCGCCGACTGGCTGCTCTGCCCGCTGGACTACTGCGCAGCCTTCGACGCCGTGGCCGACGCCGTGGCGACGGGGCGGATCCCCGAAGCGCGGATCGATCAGAGCCTCCGCCGGATCCGGCGAGTCTGCAGGTAGACCGAAATGACAATCAACGCAATACCGGCCCAGAATGAAGGGCCGACCTCGCGCGTCTCTCCGAAGAGCAGGGCCGCGAAGAGGATGCTGTAGACCGGCTCCAAGTTGTAGGCCACGTTGACCGTGAAGGCCGACAGGTGCCGCAGGGCGTGGATCTGCAGCAGGAAGGGAATCACCGTCAGGACGGAGCCAAGGATGGGCAGGGCCCACCAGTCCGCGCCCTGCGGCAGCGGGACCGGCTCGCCACGCAGGCGCGCATAGAGCGGCACGCAGAGCGACAGGAACACCACGCTCCCCGCCAGCTCCCACAGCAGCATCGTGGCGCTGTCCTCGCCCGTCCGCTCCCCCGCCCGGATGCTCAGGATGGAGAAGACGGAATACCCCGCCGCAGAGACAAGCCCCCACAGGATCCCCGTCCGGTAACGAACGTCTAAGCTGAAAATCAGCAGGATACCCGCAATGGCGATGAAACTGATCAGCAGCTCCGCCCAGGCCATCCGGCGGCGGGTCAGGAGCGGCTCGAAGAGCGCGGAGAAGAAACAGGAGGTCGCGATACAGGCCACGCCCACCGACACGTTGGCGGTCTGGATGCTCTCGTAGAAGGCCACCCAGTGCAGCGCCAGCAGGATGCCGAGCGCGGCGAAGCGCGCCACGGCACCGCGCGCGCTGCGGTGCAGCCGACCCAGCAGGGCCAGCACCAAGGCCAGGCTCGGCAGGGCGATCAGCACGCGATACCACACCAGCGGCAGGCCGTCCAGCGTGATCACCCGCCCGAAAATGCCGGTCCAGCCCGCCAGGAAAACGGCAAGGTGCAGCAGTAGCAACGTGCGGGTCTTATCGTTCATAACCGGACGCCAAAGATACGGATTCACTTTCACAAATCGCCGTTTTTTCCTACTTTTGTGTCTTGTATGAAAAAGAAAATCATCCTCGCAGTGATTGCCGGAGCGGCGATGCTGCTCCCGATCGCCTGCACGAACCAGGCTCCCGCCCCCGAGAGCGGCGCCGCGACGCTCGACGAACTTTTCGCCACCCGCCGCAGCATCCGCAGCTACGATGCCTCCAAGACCATCTCCGCAGAGGAGGTGCGCACCCTGCTCACCGCTGCGCAGCAGGCCCCGTCCTGGGCCAACACCCAGACCAGCCGCTACTACGTGGCCGTCAGCCCCGAAAAGGTGGCCGCCGCCAAGGAGTGCATCGGCGAGCGCAATGCGCAGAATGTGGCCGGCGCGCCCGTAATCATCGTCTCCACCTTCGTCAAGGGCCAGTCCGGCTTCGGCCGCGGGCAGGCCGTCAACGAAGTCGGTGAGGGCTGGGGCGCCTACGACAACGGGCTGAGCAACGCCTACCTCATCCTCAAGGCCCGCGAGATGGGTTTCGACACCCTGATCATGGGCTTCCGCGAGAGCGACCGGCTCCGCGCCCTCTTCGCCATCCCCGAAGGTGAGGAGGTGATGGCCGTCATCGCCCTGGGCTACCGCGCCGGCGAGCCCAACCAACCCAGACACAAATCCTTGGACGAGATCGCCAAGTTCTTCTAGCCGCCTCACGGAATGGGAAAACTTTACGACCTGCTTAGCCGAGACTACCGATTCAAAGAGGGCCTGAAAACCTGCATCAACTGCGGGACCTGCACGGCCATCTGCCCCGCCGCGGAGTTCTACAAATACGATCCCCGCAAGATTCTCGACACCGTCCAGCGCAAGGACGAAGCCGAGATCGAGGCGCTCCTCAAGAGCGATACCATCTGGTATTGCGGCGAGTGCATGTCCTGCGTGACCCGCTGCCCGCGCGGCAACGCCGCGGGCCTGGTCATCATGTCCCTGCGCAACCTCTCCGCCCAGCTCGGATACTTCACCTGCTCGGAGAAGGGCCGCCAGCTCTGGCCCCTCACCAAGATGCTCACCGGAAACATCCTCCACACCGGCTACTGCGTCCATCCCAGCACCTTCAACCCCGACGACCACCCGGAGTCCGGGCCCGTCTCGCGCTGGGTCATCGAGAACAAGGACGAAGTCTTCGGCCGGCTCGGCGCCAACTACCAGGGCAAGGGGCCCGGCGCGCTGCGCCGCATCCCGCAGGAGGACCTGGACGAACTCCAGGCCATCTTCGACGTCACGGGCGGCTCCGAGCGGATCGCCGCCGTCGAGGACGCATCCCGCCGCAAGGCCGCGGAGATGGGGATGGATTTCGACGAATACACCAAGTACACCTTTGAACACTGCTCTCCCGGGCATTTCAACAACGAATGATCTACCAAGGCAAACAGAAGATCTGGGCGGACTACCAGAAGGAGATCCCGGACAACCACTGGTTCTATGTGCGGAGCTGCATCCGGCAGAATTTCTTCCCGGCCAGCGAGAAATATTTCCTCACGATCTGCCGCGACATGCTCGGCCGCGACATCTACGAGACCGAGCACCATACCACCTGCGCCGGCATCGCCTACCACTGCGACACCATCCCGCAGGAGACGGCGATGACCGTGGTGGCGCGCCAGTTCGCGCTGATGACGGAGGCCGGCTACGACAGCCTCGTCACTTCCTGCATCACCTCTTTCGGCAACTACACCGAGATCCTCGAGACCTGGCGGGAGTTCCCGGAGCTGGAAGCGAAGATCCGCGAACAGCTCTGGAAGGCCTGCCGCCGCGAATTCGAGAAACCCAAGTACCTGGCCCACGCCAGCGACCTGATGTACAAGCTGCGCGGCGAGATCGCCGAGCGCGCCCAGTACCGGCTGGTGTCCCGCGCCACGGGCGAACCCCTTCGGGTGGTGGAGCACATCGGCTGCCACTACTCCAAGATGTTCCCCCACAAGGGCGTCGGCGGCGCGGAGTATCCCTGCGTGCTCAGCGGGATGGCCGAGGCGTGGGGCGGCCAGGTCATCGACTATCCGGAGCGCCGCCACTGCTGCGGCTACGGCTTCCGCCAGTACCACGTCAAGGCCAACCGCGGCTACTCCCTGTCCAATACACACAAGAAATTCGAGTCGATGGAGCCCTTCCACCCGGACCTGATCCTCACCAACTGCCCCGGCTGCCCGTATTTCCTGGACCGCTGGCAGTACGTCATCGCGGAGATGGAGGGCAAGACCTACGGGCAGAACGGCTACGGCATCCCGGCCCTGACTTATGAGGAACTGGCCGGACTGGTGCTGGGCGTGGATCCCTGGGATCTGGGCCTGCAGGTGCACCAGGTGGCCATCGAGCCGCTGCTCGACAAGATCGGGATCGACTACGATCCCGCCCGCAAGTACCTTGGAATGAACGAGAAGAAAATCAAGACCCCGGGTCTGCCCACGACCCTCAAATGCTGTTAGCCTATGGTCAACCGCACCCCCGTCATCGCCGTCATCGGCGCCGGAATCGCCGGCCTGGAGGCCGCGCGCCAGCTGTCCGGCCTGGGCTACGAGCCCGTCCTGATCGAGAAGGCCCCCGCCGTGGGCGGCCACGTGGCCGAGTGGAACCGCCTCTTCCCGGACATGGCTCCGGCGGCGGACCTCCTGCAGTCCCTCGAGGCCGGGACCTCCGGCATCCGGACCCACGTCGACACCGAGATCGCCAGCCTGGGCCGCCTCAAGGACGGCTACAGCCTGATCCTGAGCAACGGCGAGACCCTGCTTTGCGACGCCGTGCTCTTCGCCACCGGCTTCCACCTTTTCGACGCCTCCCGGAAGGAGGAATACGGCTACGGCATCTACGACCGCGTGATCACCAACCGCGACCTGGAGCAGTGGTTCAACACCCGCCACGACCCGCGCGTCGGCAAGCCCAAAGCCGTCGGATTCGTGCACTGTGTGGGCTCGCGCGACGTCAAGGCCGGCAACAAGCAGTGCTCCAAGGTTTGCTGCATCACCGCCATCAAGGAGGCCATCGAGATCAAGGAGGAGTTCCCCGATGCAGAGGTCTACTGCTTCTATATGGACCTCCGCCTGTTCGGCAAGAAATACGAGGATTTCTACATCAGGGCGCAGCGTGACCTCGGCATCCACTTCATCCGCGGCCGCGTGTCGGAAGTGGGCGAAGCCATCGACGGCCGCGTGGTCGTCAAGGCCGAGGACACCCTCAGCGGCAAGCCCGTCAAAGTCACCTTGGACCTGCTGGTGCTGATGGCCGGCATCGTCTGCAACCCGGATGCGCAGCATTATGCGCGCGAGCTGGGCGTGGCCGTGGACGAGGACGGCTTCCTGAAGAGCCGCGACAACCTGGGCGCCGTCATCGAGTCCTCCCGGCCCGGCGTCTTCTTCGCCGGCGCCTGCACGGGCGCCAAGACCGTCCCGGAGACGCTCGCGGAGGCGCGCAGCGCCGCCCTGGCCATCCACCAATACTTCAACAAGCGCAGGTAGATGATGGATTTCGGATTCAAGCTCTCCCCTAGCTCGGCGGTCAACCTCGACACGGTGGACCGCGCCCGCTATGACCGGCTCGTGCAGCTGGTGCCCGATGCGCGCACGTGCATCGACTGCGGCAGCTGCAGTGCCACGTGCACGGCGGCGCCCTGGTCTGGGATGAGCGTGCGCAAGGTACTGCTCGGCCTGCAGCGCGGCCGGGACGACGAGGTGGACGCGATGCTGTCCAAATGTATGCTTTGCGGCAAGTGCACGATGGTCTGCCCGCGCGGGATCAACACGCGGCAGCTCATCCTGACGCTCTGCCGGCTGGACCGCAAGGGGGAGGTCGTGCGATGAGAGAACGTTTCGCCAGCCATTTCGACCCGTTCGTGATCCCCTTCCTCGTGGGGATGGCTTTCGTGCTGGGCTATTGCCTCATCGCGATGATCCGCGTGATCCTGCAACTGCCCAAGGAGGACCGACGGAGGTTCCTGGTGTCGCTGATCACCCCGAAACAGATTTGGATCAATGTCCGGGACATCTTCCTCAACTGCCTGATACACGTGAAGTTGTGGCAGCGCAATAAAATGCTGGGCTTTATGCATTCCAGCATCGCCTTCGGCTGGTTCATGATCATCCTGCTGGGGCACCTCGAAGTGATCCTCTTCGTGCCGGAGCGCATCCACCTCTTCTATTATCCGATCTTCTTCAACTATTTCGTCGCGGAGACGGAACAGACCATCCAGGGATCGATGCTGATGTTCCTGATGGACTTCTTCCTGCTGATGATCCTGAGCGGCATCGCGATCGCCATCATCAAACGCTTCGCTTCGCGCATCGTGGGGATGCGGCGCACCACGCGCCTGAGCCTGCTGGACCGGGTGGGACTCTACTCGCTCTGGGCCATCTTCCCGTTGCGCCTGCTGGCCGAGAGCTTCACGGCGCACATCAGCGGCGGCAGTTTCCTCACCATCCCCGCCAACTGGATCTTCCGGCAGTTCCTCGGCAACGACCTCTACGCCCTGCCCACGTGGTGGGCCTACTCCATCGCCCTGGGCGTCTTCATGTGCGTGCTGCCCTTCACCCGCTATATGCATATCCCGGCTGAGATGCTGCTGATCCCGATGCGCAACGCCGGGATCCGCATCCGCCACCCGCGCAAGGGCTTCGCCTCGCTGGAGGTCTACTCCTGCCCGGCCTGCGGCGTCTGCATCGACGCCTGCCCGATGAGCGTCCTGAAGGTCAACTGCAAGGATACGACGGTCTACCTCAACCGCCAGCTGCGGCGCGGCAACGAGCGCCGCATCGCAGAGATCTCGGACAAGTGCCTGCTCTGCGGCAAGTGCACGGCCGTCTGTCCGGTGGGCGTGCAGGGGCCGGAGCTGCGCGAGGCGCAGCGCGCGCGGCGCAAGTACGCCCTGTCCCCCTCTTACGCCGGCATCAACGTCCGGCCGATGGCCTCGGCCGTGGCCGGCGGCGCCGGCGGGGCCTCCGGCGGCGTGCTCTACTTCGCCGGGTGCATGACCCAGCTCACACCCTCCATCCGCCGCGCCACCGCCTCCCTGCTGGACAAGGCCGGCGTGCGCTGGCAGATGATGGACCCGGACGGCGGACTGTGCTGCGGCCGGCCGCTGATGATGGCCGGACGCACGGAGCAGGCCCGCGAGCTGATCGCCAAGAACCTGGAGATCATCCGGGCCAGCGGTTGCGACACCCTGCTGCTCTCCTGCCCGATCTGCTACAAGGTCTTCAAGGAGGACTATCCGCTCAGCGACATCCGCGTGGTACACCACAGCGTCTTCTTCCAGGAACTGATCGCATCCGGACAACTGAAGGTCCGGCGCGAAGAGGGCCACAAGCTGGTCTGGCACGACCCCTGCGAGCTGGGGCGCGGGTGCGGCGTCTACGAGGAGCCGCGCGCGGCGCTCGCCGCCGCCGGCGAGCTCGTCGAGGCCGGCAAGCACCACGCCGAGAGCATCTGCTGCGGCGGGTCGCTGGGCAGCCTGTCGCTCGGCTTCGAGCAGCGCAAGGCGATGACCCGCAACGCGCTGGACAACCTGACGGTCGCGGATCCCGCCGAGATCGTGACCGGCTGTCCGCTGTGCCTCGCAACCTTCGTGCGCGCCGCCGACCGTCCGGTCCGCGACATCGCCGAGATCCTCGACACACGGAGCTGAACCGTCCCCTGATAATCCCTGCCCTATGAACCGCATCCCCCTCATCCCCTTCCTGCTGGCAGCGCTCCTGCTTGCCGTCCGCCCCGCGGCCGCCCAGACCACTTACACCCTGAACATCACTGCCGACGGAGCGGCGACCCTCACCGCCTTCCTGCCCGAGCATCCCGACGGCCGGGCCATCCTGGCCTTCCCCGGCGGGGGCTACCGCCAGACGAGCATCGGCAACAATGCGCAGTGGGCTCCGCTCTTCAACAGCCTGGGGATCAGCTTCTTCATCCTCAAGTACCGGATGCCGGAGGGCCATCCCGAGACCACCCTCGCCGACGCCGAAGCCGCGATGCGCCTGATCCAGGAGAACGCCGCCCGCTGGCACGTCAACCCCACGCGCATCGGCGTGATGGGGACCTCCGCCGGCGGCCATCTCGCCACGACGATGGCCACCTCGGCGCCGGAGCACCTGCGCCCGGCCTTCCAGATCCTCTTCTATCCGGTCATCACCTTCGGCGAAGGTTGCCACAAAGGGTCCCGCGACAACTTCCTGGGCGCCGCCGCATCCGATCCCGCCCAGATCGAGCGGTATTCATCCGAGAGACAAGTCAAGGAGACCACGCCGCCGGCCATAATCTTCGCCAACAGCGACGACCGCGGCGTCCCGCCCGAGTACAACGCCGCCGCGTACTACATCGCGATGACGCAGAAGGGCTGCCCGGCCAGCCTGCACATCTACCCCGAAGGCGGCCACGGCTGGACCTTCGTCTCCGCCTACCGCTACCACGACCAGGCCGTCGAAGAACTGACCGCCTGGCTCGCCGCCCTCAAGCTGTAACCCGGCGCACGGTCAGCTCTTGGGCTTGGCAGGGCCGGTGCCGGGCACGAAGGTGACGACCTTGCCGCCGCTCTTCTGGAAGTCCCTGTGCGCGTCCCGGATGGCTTTGGCGAAGAATTCCGAATCCTTGTCCAGCATCCGGATCATCTCCTTGCGGTTCACGCTGACGGCCAGGTCGGACAAGGTCAGCGCACGGATGACGGCGATGACATCCTGCTCGTTGCCTCCCCACAGCGAGGTCATCATTGCGAATGAGATCTTGGTGACCAGGTCCACCACCGTGTCCGGGTTGACGCTGGCTTTGAAATCCGTCTTGAAACGGATGTCGGTCTCTCCATACTGGAGGATTTCGAGAATCTTTTTCATATCATCAAGTTTCCCGAAAGGTAGGGCGAGCAAACGTCAATAACGAAAAGAAAGGTATCTTTTACGTTTTCGACGCTACATTCTGACGTTTCTTATACACCAGGAGAAGGCACGGGCCTGCCGGGCGTCGTTGTCGGAGAAATGGCCGCCGGACTCCCAGCGGAGCGTGCAGGCGGATTCGCCCAACTGGCTCTGCAGCAGGGCGTATTGCCCGCGGACGCAGTCCCCCACCCGGGCGATGGCGGTGTTGCGCACGTGCTCCTCGCGGTCGCCCAGGCTCAGATAGACTGCGGACGCGAGGACAGGGTGTCCCTGCGCATACGGCAGCCAGTCCCGGATCCAGAGGGACGGGGAGGCGGCGGCCACGGCCGCGAAACGGTCGGTGTGCATCGACGCCCACAAGGCGAAGAGCCCGCCCAGCGAATAGCCGCCGAGGATGACCGGCACGGGCCCGAAGCGGTCCGTCAGGGCAGGCAGCAGGGTGTTTGTCACGAAAGCCAGCGTCTCTTCGGCGTGGCGGCCCACTTCGGGATTGCGGTCGATCTTGGGATCCGGCCAGGGAGTGAGGTCCGTGGCCCAGTCGAAGATTTCGAAGAAAGCCATCGCCCACGGCCGTCCTCCGCCGGCAATCAGGGACACTTCCCGCTCGAGGGACGGCCGCTCGTGCCGGCCCATCGTCTGCACCAGCAGGCACTGCACCCCGGCGCGGCCGGCCGCCACCGCCTCCTCCGCCCAGATCTGGCAGGCTCTGCCACCCAGTATGATTTCTTCTCGGACCATATCTCAAAGGTACGCATTATTTTCCGTATCTTTGCAGGATGCAAAAAAGCCCGGATCATATCGAGGTGCGTGGCGCACGCGCCCACAATCTCAAGAACATCGACGTCGACATCCCGCTCGGAAAGATCGTCGGCATCGCCGGCGTGTCGGGTTCCGGGAAGTCCTCGCTCGCCCTGGGCGTACTCTATGCCGAAGGCTCCCGGCGCTACCTGGAGTCCCTGTCCACCTACACCCGCCGGCGGATGACCCAGGCCAGCCGGGCCCAGGTGGACGAGGTGCGCTATGTGCCGGCCTCGCTGGCGCTGCACCAGCGCCCGGGCGTGCCCGGCATCCGCAGCACCTTCGGCACGATGTCCGAGCTGCTCAACAGCCTGCGCCTGATGTTCTCGCGCTTGTCCAGCCACCGCTGCCCCAACGGCCACTACCTCGAGCCGAGCCTCGCCGTGGCTGCCGAGCAGGAACTGGTCTGCCCCGTCTGCGGGGCGCACTTCTACGCGCCCGGCGCCGAGGAGCTGGCCTTCAACAGCCAGGGCGCCTGCAAGAAATGCGGCGGCACCGGCACCGTCTGGACCGTGGACGAGTCCACGCTGGTGCCCGACGACTCGCTGACCATCGACCAGGGCGCCGTGGCCCCTTGGGGCTCGCTGATGTGGTCGCTGATGAAGGACATCGCCCGCGAGATGGGCGTGCGGACGGACGTCCCCTTCAAGGACCTGACGCCGGAGGAGAAAGAGATCGTCTACCACGGCCCGGCCGAGAAGCGGCACATCATCTACAAGAACGAGAAGACCAACGGCTTCGCCGAGATGGATTTCACATACTACAGCGCCGTCTACTCCGTGGAGAACGCCTTGGCGAAAGTCACGGACGAGAAGGGCATGAAACGCGTGGAGAAGTACCTGCGCCAGACGCCCTGCCCCGACTGCGGCGGCACGCGCCTGTCGGATGCCGCCCGCGCCCCGCGCCTGCGCGGCATCTCCCTGGCGGAGGCCTGCCAGATGACGCTCGCCGAACTGATCACCTGGGTGGACGGCGTGCCGGCCTCGCTGCCGGAGCCGATGCGGCCGATGGCGGAGCGCATCTGCGAATCCTTCCGGGACACGGCCAAACGGCTGGTGGACCTGGGCCTGAGCTACCTCAGCCTCGACCGGGCCGCCTCGACCCTCTCCACCGGCGAGCGGCAGCGCGTCCAGCTGGCCCGGTCGGTACGCAACCGCACCACGGGCGTGCTCTACGTCCTGGACGAGCCGTCCATCGGCCTGCACCCCTCCAACCTGGAGGGGCTGACGGGCGTGATGGACGACCTCGTGGCGGACGGCAATTCCGTCGTCCTCGTGGACCACGACACGCAGGTGCTCTCGCACGCCGACTGGATCATCGAACTGGGACCGGACGCCGGCGCGGCCGGAGGGACCGTGCTGACCCAGGGCACGGTGCCGCAGGTCGCCGCGAATCCCCTGTCCAAGATCGGTCCTTTCCTGGAGATTCCCGGTCGAGCCGGGAACGACAAGGGCCAGATGGCCGGGAATGACGGTGCGGCGGAGCTGTTCGCCGAAGGCGAGATCCGCCTCCGGACCGGCGCGATCCACACCGTGCAGCCCCTGGAGGTCCGGTTCCCGAAGGGCCGGCTGTCCGCCGTGACCGGCGTGTCCGGCTCCGGCAAGACGACCCTGATCCTCGAGAGCCTGATACCGGGTCTGCAGGCCGCCGTCGCCGGCAAGCCCCTGCCCGCCCACGTGCTCGCGGTAAGCGCCCCGGGCATCAGCCAGGTCAAACTGATCGACGCCACCCCCATCGGGATCAACGTCCGCTCCACCGTGGCCACGTATGCCAACATCCACGACGAGCTCCGCAAGGTCTACGCCCGCGGCGACGAATCCCGGCAGCTCGGCTACAAGGCCGGCGACTTCTCCTACAATACCGGCGCACTGCGCTGCCCGACCTGCGACGGCACGGGCAGCATCAGCCTGGACGTGCAGTTCCTGCCCGACGTGGACATCCCCTGCCCCGACTGCCGCGGCTCCCGCTATGCCCGCATCGCCCACAAGATCCACCGCAAGCGGAGAGGGGCTCCGTCCTGTCCGCTGCCGGAGCTGATGGCGATGAGCATCGACGAGGCGCTGCACGAATGCGAGGACCTGCCGCTCGTGCGCAGCCGCCTGCAGGTCCTGCACGACCTCGGCCTGGGCTACCTCACCCTCGGTGAGGCGACGCCCAGCCTGTCCGGCGGCGAGGCCCAGCGCCTCAAGCTCGCCAGCGAGATGGGCCGCGCCCAATCCGGCTCCGTCTTCGTCTTCGACGAGCCCACCATCGGTCTGCACCCGCTGGACGTGCAGACCCTGATGCGCGTGTTCCGCCATCTCATCGGGCAGGGTGCGACCGTCATCGTGATCGAGCACGACCTCGATGTCATCCGCAGCGCCGACTATCTCGTGGACATGGGGCCGGGCGGCGGCCTGCAGGGCGGACGCATCGTCGCCGCCGGCACGCCCGCCGCCGTCGCACAGGCTCCGGAAAGCATTACGGGACGTTATCTATGAGACACTTCCGACATACGATTCTGACAACCCTCCTGCTCTGCTGCGCGCTCTTCTCGGGCGCCCAGACGCGCCGGGCCGTCCTGTCCGGCTACGTGCTGGACGCCGCGAGCGGCGAGCCGCTCGTCCAGGCGGTCGTCTACCTGGAGGACCGCAAGACAGCCGCCGTGGCCGACCAGACCGGCTTCTACTCCCTGAGCGTTCCGCCCGGCCGGCACACCGTCACCTGCTCCTATTTCGGCTACAAGGACGCCGTGCTCGAGCTTGACCTGTCCCGCGCCGCCAAGCAGGACTTCCAGATGGAGCCCGACCGCGAGGAGCTGGAAGCGGCCACCATCCAGTCCCGCTCCAAGCGCAGCGAACTCGTCCTCCCCCAGATGGGGATGGAGCGGGTGGATGCCGCGCTGATCCAGAAGATGCCCACGCTGATGGGCGAGGCCGACATCATCCGCGTGATCCAGATGATGCCCGGCGTGCAGACGCCCAGCGAGGGCGCCACCGGCTTCAGCGTGCGCGGCGGCGGGGTGGACCAGAACCTCATCCTGATGGACGGCGCTCCGATCTACAACAGCGGGCATTTCCTGGGCTTCCTGTCGATGTTCAACGGCGACGCCATCCGCGGCGCGGACCTCTACAAGGGAGACTTCCCCGCGCAGTACGGCGGGCGCGTCGCCTCCGTGCTGGACATCTCCACCAAGGATGGCAACAAGAACAGTTTCGGCGGAAACGCCTCCATCGGCCTGATCACCTCCAAGCTCTTTGTCGAAGGCCCCATCGTGCCGGGCAAGCTCTCCTTCATGCTCGCCGGCCGCCGGACCTATGTCGACCTCTTCTTCCCCCTGCTGGGCGACAACATCCCGGACAAGACCAAGATGTTCTTCTACGACCTCAACGCCAAGCTCAGCTGGACGGCCGGCGAGAAGGACCGCGTGTACCTGAGCGCCTTCAGCGGCCGGGACGTCTTCGGATTCAGCATGGCGGATTTCGACCTCGGAGATGTCGAGTTCGGCAACGCCAACCACACCCAGTCCCTGCGCTGGAACCACGTCTATTCCCCGCAGCTCACCTCGGACGTGACCCTCTACCACTCCCTGTTCAACAACTCGATCGGCGCCAACATGGAAGCGGCCGCCTTCGACTACCTGCAGGGGATCCGGGAGTGGGGGCTCAAGGCCGGCTGGACGTGGTACCCCAACAGCACGAACACCGTGCGCGCCGGCATCCAGCTCGCCCGCTACACCATCATGCCCGGAGACCTCGTGCCCCGGGCCGAGGCCACGGTGGTCAACGAGATCCACCACCCCAAGATGTACGCCTTCCAACCGGTCGTCTACCTGCAGAACGAGCAGAAGATCGACCGGCTGACCGTCCGCTACGGCCTGCGCCTGTCCACGTTCCGGACGCTCGGCCCCACGGAGCAGCGCTATTTCGATCCCGATTCGCACGCACTGACCCAAGTCATCCATCACCGAAGGGGCGACACGATCCGCAGCTGGAAGGCCCTGGAGCCGCGCATCTCCGCATCCTGGTCGCTCCACCCGGACTTCTCCCTCAAGGGAGCCTGGTCGCGCACCAACCAGTTCCTGCAGCAGGCTCGCATCAGCATCAGCGGCAGCCCGGTGGACACCTGGTTCACCTCCTCGCCCAACGTGGAGCCGCAGGTCTGCGACCAGTTCTCGTTCGGGGCCAACGCCCTCTTCTTCGACCAGGGCCTGGAGCTCTCGCTGGAGGGCTTCTACAAGCACAGCCGCAATGCGATGGACTTCATCGACAATCCGGGGCTTGTGCTCGACAACCCCGACCGCGAGGGCCTGCTCCGCTTCGGTACAGCCTATGCTTACGGCACGGAGCTGATGCTCAAGTACGACTTCTCCCGCTGGAGCGGCTGGCTGGCCTACACCTGGTCCCGCTCGTGGTACGACATCCCGGAGATCAACGGCGGCAAGCCCTACCCGTCCCCGCTCAACCACGAGCACGCCATCAACTTCGTGCTCACCTACGATATCAGCAAGCAGCTCTCCGCCTCGGCGGAATGGGTCTTCTACAGCGGCGCGCCGACCACCTATCCCGTCGGCCGCTACCAGTACCGCGGCCGCTGGGTCCCGGTGTACGCCTCGCGCAACGAAGACCGCCTGCCGGACTACCACCGGGGCGACCTGTCCCTGACCTGGCGCACCAAGGGCCGCGTGCAGCAGAAACGCTGGAGTGGCGAGTGGAACCTCTCCGTCTACAACGTCTACGCCCGGCACAACGCCTGGTCCATCGCCTTCAGCTACGACGAGCAGAACGCCAAGTTCCAGTCCTACAAGATCTACCTGTTCACTGCCATCCCGTCCCTTTCGTACAACATCCAGTTCTAGCGCGCCATGAGAAAGTACCTGCCCTTCCTGCTGAGCCTCCTGCTGGTCGCCTGTACGGAGAAAGTCGATCTCCAGTCCGTCTCCGACTACCACGACTACCTGGTCGTGGACGCCGTCCTCACGGACAATCCCGACCACGAACAGACCGTGAACCTGTCGCGGACCGTCTCCTACTTCTTCGACGAGGAGCCGCCGCGGGTCCGGGGCGCCCGGGTCAGCGTCAACGACCTGGTCTTCGAAGAATCCGAACCCGGCGTGTACCTGGCCCCGCGGGGCTATCACTGCGAGCCGGGCACGAAGTACCATCTGCAGATCGAACTGCCCGAAGGCCGGAACTATGAAGCAGACGCCAGCATGCCGGAGCGGGGGTTCCGGCTCGACGGGATCGACTACGCCTTCGCCGGCAACAAGTCCATGGGGCTGGACAGCCTCTGGACCCTCGCCATCTGGGGCAAGGACGACGCCATCGCCAGCTACTACCACATCACCTTGGGCGTCAACGGCGACTATTACCCCTTCGAGTACACGCAGTTCATGGACGACAAGTACTTCAACGACAAGGAGGTGAAGGGCTTCCCCATCACGACGCTCGTCCAGAGCGAAGTCCTGCGCAAGCGCTATGGGGATGCGTTCAAGTACCTGGAGACCGGGGATGTGATCACGCTCCGGGCCCGGAGCCTGGAGAAGGGCTACTTCGACTTCCTGCTCGCGCAGACCCTGAACACCACGTCCATTCCCATCTTCTCTCCCCAGCCGGCCAACACCCCCACCAACATCCGCGGGGAGCACGTCCTGGGCTGGTTCGCCGTCTGTCCGGAATTCTACGCCAGCGTCACGGTGGAGGACCCGTTCCGACCCTATTACAAGAAGCTGTTCCCCTGGTTCTAGGTCTGGGTGCGCATTTGCAACCGGGTTGCGCACGGGCCCCGCTACCTTTGTGCCGTAAACTTACAGGAAATGGCACACGAACACCACCACGAAGAAGAAGAGAGCCCCCGCGGGCGGATCCTGCGGATCGGCGCGGCGGCGCTGCTGCTCGCTGCGGCCGTCTTCATCGAACACCGGACGGACTGGAGCACCTGGCAGTACCTGCTGCTCTACCTGGTCCCCTACCTCATCGTAGGCTGGGACACGCTGCGGGAAGCCGCCGAAGCGCTCGCGCACGGCGAAGCGATGGACGAGAACTTCCTGATGAGCGTCGCCACGCTAGGGGCGCTCGCCATCGGGTTCTTGCCCGGCGCGGCGACGCAGTTCCCGGAAGCCGTCTTCGTGATGCTGTTCTTCCAGGTCGGCGAACTCTTCGAGGGGATCGCCGAGGGACGCTCGCGCCGTTCGGTGGCGCATCTGCTGGACATCCGTCCCGACACGGCGAACGTGGAGCGGGACGGGGCGCTGCAGACCGTCCCGCCCCAGGACGTTGCTGTCGGGGAGACGATCCTCATCCGGCCCGGCGAGAAAGTGCCGATGGACGGGGTCGTCCTCGAAGGGAACTCCTCGCTGGACACGGTCGCGCTGACAGGTGAAAGCGTGCCGCGCGAGGTCGCGCCCGAAGACGCCATCCTGTCCGGGTGCGTGAACCTCAGCGGCGTGCTGCGGGTCCGCACCACGCGCGCCTTCGGCGAATCCACCGCCTCGCGCATCCTGGAACTGGTGGAGCACGCCGCGGAGAACAAGTCGCACAGCGAGCATTTCATCACGCGCTTCGCCCGGGTCTACACCCCGGTCGTGGTAGCGCTGGCGGTGCTGCTCGCGCTCGTGCCGCCCCTGCTGGGCTGCGGAGCCTGGTCCGACTGGATCTACCGTGCGCTAATGTTCCTGGTGGTCTCCTGCCCCTGCGCGCTCGTCATCTCCATCCCGCTCACCTTCTTCGGCGGCATCGGCGGGGCCTCCCGCCGGGGCATCCTCGTCAAGGGAGCGGCGTATCTGGACACCCTCTCCCGCGTGCACACCGTCGTCTTCGACAAGACGGGCACGCTCACCGAGGGCGTCTTCGAGGTCACGGCCGTGCACCCGGAGGTGCTGGACGAGCGGGAGCTGCTACACCTCGCTGCGCACGTGGAGCGCCACTCCACGCACCCGGTGGCCGCGGCGCTCCGACACGCCTATCCCGACGAGCAGGACGACTGCCGCGTGGAAGACATCCGGGAGATCGCCGGAATGGGGCTCACCGCCCGGGTCAACGGACAGCAGGTCGCCGTGGGCAACGACCGCCTGATGGAGCGGGTCGGCGCCGCCTGGCGGCCCTGCCACCACCAGGGCACCCTCATCCACGTGGCCGTGGAGGGCGGCTATGCCGGCCACATCGTCATCTCCGACCGCCTCAAGGAGGACGCTCCCGAAGCCATCGAAGCGCTCCGCCAGGCGGGCATCCGCAAGACCGTGATGCTCACGGGCGACCAACGCGCCATCGCCGCATCCGTGGCGCAGGCGCTCGGCCTGGACGAGTTCCACGCCGGCCTGCTGCCCGCCGACAAGGTCGCCTGCGTGGAGCGGCTGCTCGGCGAGGGCACGCTCGCCTTCGTCGGAGACGGCATCAACGACGCGCCGGTGCTGGCCCGCGCCGACCTGGGTGTGGCGATGGGCGCACTCGGGTCCGACGCCGCCATCGAAGCGGCCGACGTGGTGCTGATGGACGACAAGCCCTCCAAAGTCGCCACCGCCGTGCGCATCGCCCGCCGCACCCTGCGGATCGCCCGCGAGAACATGTGGCTGGCGATCGGGATCAAGCTGGCCGTGCTCGGGCTTGCCGCCTGCGGCCTCGCCACCCTCTGGATGGCCGTTTTCGCCGACGTGGGCGTGACCGTCCTCGCGGTGCTCAATGCGATGCGCGCGCTGCGCTGAAATCCGTGATTTCTTCGTACCTTTGCGGTGTGAGAAAAGTTGCACTGCTCATATTCCTGCTGCTCGGCAGCTGGGTCCTGTCGGCCCAGACCCGCGTGCGCGGCGTCGTGCTCGACGCCCAGACGGGCGAGCCGATGCCCTACGTGTCCATCGTCTTTCCGGGCACCCGCATCGGTACGATGTCCGACCAGAACGGCGCCTTCTCGCTGGAGGCCAACGGCAGCTATTCCAACGTCAGCTTCCAGATGCTCGGCTACGAGACGTACATCTACAACATCCGGCCCAACTCCACGACCACGGACGCCAAGATCCGGATGAATCCCGACACCTACGGCATCCAGAGCGTGATCGTCAAGCCCAAGCGCCGCCGGGACAATGTCTACCGCCGGCGGGGCAACCCCGCCGTGGAGCTCGTCCAGAACGTCATCGCCCACAAGTGGGAGAACCACGTCCAGGCCTCGGGAGGATACAAGGTGGACAATTACGAGAAGCTGATCATGTCGCTGGACAAGTTCGACGTCAACTTCGACAGCAGCCGCTTCTGGCGCAAGCTCAACTTCCTGGAGAAATACGTGGACACCGCCCAGTTCAAGAGCACGCCCGTGCTGACCGTTTCGCTGCGCGAGAATGTCTCGCAGACCTGGTTCCAGAACCAGCCCAAGCGCACGCGCACGTGGGTCGAGCGCCGCCGCAGCCTCGGCCTGGACGGGCCCCTGGACGGCGGCGGGCTCGGCACCAACATCAAGGCGATCTTCGCCGACTCCGACATCTTCGAGGACAACATGGAGGTGCTGCTCAACCGCTTCGTGAGCCCCCTGTCCTCGTCGCTGGCCACGACCTTCTACAAGTACTACATCACCGACACGCTCTACGTCGACGGCATCCAGTGCATCGACCTGACCTTCGTGCCCTTCAACAGCGAGAGCTACGGCTTCACCGGCCATCTCTACGTAGTCAACGACAGCACGTACGCCGTCAAGCGCTACTCGCTCGGCATACCCGCCCACATCAACCTCAACTTCGTCAGCAACCTGGCCATCGAGGAGGACTTCGTCAAACAGGACAACGGCGTGTGGGCTTCCTCGGAGAAGAACACCTTTGCCAAGTTCTACATCTTCAAATGGATGCGCCAGCTCTACGCCCACAAGAAGATCGTCCACCAGGGCTATGATTTCACGCAGAAGGCCGTCCCCGACAGCCTGCTCCGCGAGCCGGACGAAGTGCTGTACAATCCCGACTGGTGGCGGCCCGACGACTGGTGGCTGCCGCGCCGGATGGTCCCGCTCACGGACAAGGAGAGCCTCCTGGACAGCCTGCTCTTCGACATCTACTCCGTGCCCGGCCTGCGCCGGCTCGCCAACACCGTGGAGTCCCTGGCCTCCGAGTACTTCCCCACCACGCCGATGAACCGGATGGCCAGTCCGGATGACCGCCGGACCAGCAAGTTCGACATCGGCCCGGTGACCAACATGGTCCACTACAACCTGCACGAAGGCGTACGCCTGCGCCTGGGCGGGATGACGACCGCCCAGCTGAACCGGCAGAACTTCCTGAGCGGCTACGTAGCCTACGGATTCAACGACCGGCGCTTCAAGTACAACGCCACCTACGTCCACAGCTTCTCGCCCAAGGACCTGCACCCCTATGAGCCGCTGCGCAACAACCTGATGCTGACGGCCAGTTACGATGTGGAGGCGCCAGGACAGAGTTTCGAGCTGCTCGACCGGGACAACCTGCTGATGTCCTCGTTCACCCCGCAGGCGCTCCAGTACGTCCACCGCGCCCAGCTCCGGTACGAGCGCGAATGGCTCTCGCGCCTGTCACTCAACACCTTCCTGCGCTACGACCACGTCACACCCACCGGCACGCTCAGCTACCAGCGCATCAGCGCGGACGGCGTGCCCGCCCCCGTCGCCTCTTTCGGCGACGCCTCCTGGACGACGCGCCTGCGCTTCGCGCCGGGCGAGCCGCTCTTCTCCAACCGCCTCGGAAAGGAATCCCCCATCACCCTGGCCAAGGACGCGCCGATCGTCAGCCTGACGCACACGTTCGGGTACTTCGACAACCGATTCTGGTACAACAAGACGGAGTTCGCGGCGCAGAAACGCATCTGGCTCTCGGCCTTCGGCCACATCGACGCCTCCATCAAGAGCGGATTCATCTGGAACCGCGTTCCGCTGCCGAAGCTCTTCACACCCTACGCCAACCCGTCCATCCTGCTCGTCGGCGACGCATACAACCTGATGGCCCCGATGGAATTCGTGATGGACCAGTTCGCCGAACTGACCGCCACCTACTACCTCAAGGGTTGGATCCTCAACCGCATCCCGCTGATCAACCGGCTGAAGCTGCGCGAAGTCGTCTCGTTCCGCGCCCTCACCGGCTCCCTGTCCGAGAAGAACAATCCGCTCTTCGGGGCCGAGGGGCTCTTCCTGCTGCCGGAAGGGACCAAGATGATGACCAAGATGCCGTACATGGAGTACTCCGTGGGCCTTGAGAACATCTTCAAGTTCCTCCGCGTCGACTACATCCGCCGCATCAGTTACACCGAAGGGCTCAGCGAAGCCCAGAAACACGGCTTCAAAATTTCCTTCCGCGTCTCACTCTAAGCCCGCCCGAACGATGAAAAGAGCACTTCTGATCCTCTCCCTGCTGCTGTCCGCCGCCACGGCCCTCCGGGCCCAGGATGCGGACACCCTCCGGGTCAAGCCCGTCACGATCGGCCTGATCGTGCAGGCCAACTTCGCAGGAGAACACATGTATATCGCGGAATCCTCGCTGTCGGCCTATCCCGGCTTCGGGGCCGAAGCCGGCGCAGCCCTCGAGTACCATATGACACGCTACCTGTCGGTCGAGTTCCAGCTGCTGCTGGCCCTGCAGAACGGCAGCTATTTCGCCGCTAACCAGGACCCCGGTTTCCTGATCTGGCACCGGCGCAATGTCTCCTATATCGCTGACATGCGCCTCTGGGGGATGGACATTCCGCTCTATCTGGTGGGCCGGCTCCCGGTCGGGAGCGGGGATCTCCGCCTGGGGGCGGGCCCCTTCACGCACCTCACCTTCGATGCCTGGTGTCCCGGTGACAGAGATTTCATCACCCCCTACAAGCGCATCATCTCCAAGGACGATGCGACCGGAGACAAACACTACGCCCTGAGTGACAGCCACGCCGGCTTCGGCCTGCTGCTCGGCTACGAATTCCCCTCCGGCCTGCAACTCAACCTGAGTGCCAAGTACAGCATCACGGACATCCTCAACTACGAGAGTGACTACTCCCACGCCCACCCGTACAAAGTGAGCCTCGGCGCCGGCTGGCGCTTCTGATTCCCGGCTCAGGCCAGCAGGATGAGCACCTGCGCCGCCAGCACCTGCAGGAACATGGCCAGCGGGTACACGGTGGCGAAGCCGACCGCCACGCGGTCGGAGCCGAACCGCTCCTCGGCGAACGACAGGACCGTGCTGTTCGTAGCCGACCCGCAGATCAGGCCGCAGATCTGATAGAAATTGAGGTGGAAGACCCAGCGGGCCAGCAGGCCCGTGAGCAGCGCCGGCACCACGGCGATCAGCACGGCGGCGAGGATCCACCACAGGCCGTCCCCAGCGACCTCCTCCACGAAAGTGCCGCCGGCCCCGAGGCCGATCGTGGCCAGGAGCAGGGCCAGGCCGATCTCGCGGAGCATCTTGTTGGCGCTGGCAGTCGTGTACGTGGCAATCCCCCACTTCGGTCCGAAATGTCCTGTCAGGATGGCCACCAGCAGGGTGCCGCCGGCGATACCCAGATGCACGGCGTGCAGCAGGGCGGCGAAATGGAAGGGAATGGCACCGGCGATCAGGCCCAGGCCGATGCCCAGGAAGATCGGGATGAGGTTCGGCCGGTCCAGCTCTCCGCTGCTGTTGCCGACGAATTCCGCGAATCCGCCCATCTTGTCGCGCGGACCGCTGACCATGAGCGTGTCGCCCAGCTGGATGTACGACTCGTCCCGGGCCACGAGTTCAAGGCCGGAACGCCCGATGCGGGTCACGGTGACCCCGAAGGTCTCCGGAATCTTCAGCTCGCCGAGGACCTTGCCGTTGAGGGCGCGCTTGGTGACGGTCATCCGGCGGTGGATGAGCCCCTGCGGGCCCTCCTCCTTGCCGGCTTGCCCGCCGGCTTCCCGGCCGAAGATGATGCGGACCATCTTGAGCTGTTTCTGCTGGAGTTCCATCCCGACGCGGTCGCCCGCCTCCAAGACCGGATCCCCGGACACCGGGAGCATCTGCCCGCCGCGAACGACCTCCGTCAGCACAAAACCGCCCTCGATGCTGGCACAGGCCTGGGACAGGGTCCGGCCGACCACCCCGGGGTTCACGACCTCGAAGGCCCGGCTCACCACGCGCTCGCCGGCATCCTCGCGGATCTGGTCCCGCTCGCGGTCCAGGTCGATCCGCAGCAGGTGCCGCAGGAGCACGATGACGAGCATAATGCCCAGGATGCCGATCGGATAGGCCACGGCATAGGCGCTCGCGATCCGGGAGGCTACCTGCGGGAAATCGACTTCGGCGAGGAAGGTCCCGTGTACGGTGTCATAGAAGGTCTGCTGGGCGGTCCCCAGACCCGGCGTGTTCGTCACGGCGCCGGTCAGGCTGCCCACCAGGGCCGGCAGGTCCAGCTCCGTGGTCACGGAGAGCACCACCACGCAGCCCACGCACAAAAGGACCATCAGTACGGACAGCAGGTTGAGCTTCAGGGCCTCCTTATGGAAAGAGTTGAAGAAGGCGGGGCCGACCTGCAGACCGACGGCGAAGACGAACAGGATCAGTCCGAACTCCTTGATGAAGTGGAGGAAGAGCGGATCGGCCTTGATCCCGAGGGCGGCGAACAGGATGCCCACGAACAGGATCCAGATCGGACCGAGCGAGACATTGCGTATCTTGAGTTTCCCGAGCAGGAGACCAAAACCGATCACGAAGGCCAGGACCATCATCGAGTGGCCTGTGCCGGAGGAGAAGAACAGATCGTGCATTTGCGTGGTTTTGTACAAAATTAGTGTTTTTTTCGGTATCTTTGCCCGGTTTTTTCCGACAATGGGACATCGCCACGACAGACATACGCACGCCTTGACCGGCTCCGGAGCGGAACCGGTCAGCGAAAAGTTGCTGCGCGCATACTGGATCGCCATCGCCCTCAACCTGCTGTTCGTGGGCGTGGAGTTCGCCGTCGGACGGCTCAGCCACTCGCTCGGTCTCGTGTCCGACGCCGGCCACAAGTTGCTCGACGTCTTCACGCTCGTCATCGCGCTGGCCGGTTTCCTCTTCGCCCGCAAGCAGGGCGCCCGAGAGGCGGATTTCCGCCGGATCTCAGCCATCATCGCACTCGTGAACGCCCTGATCCTGCTGGTCACCGTCTGCTTCATCCTGTTCGAGAGCATCGGCAAACTGTCAGACCCCGCCCCGGTCAGTGGCGCGGCCATCTCCTGGACGGCCGCAGCCGGCATCCTGGTCAGCGGAGTGAGCGCCTGGCTGCTGATGCGTCACCGCGGAGACATCAACACCCGGGCAGCCTTCCTGCATATGGCCACGGACTCCCTGCTCTCGCTGGGCGTCGTCCTGTCCGGCATCGTCATCAGCCTCACGGGAGCGCACATCATTGACCCGCTCGTGAGCCTGGTGATCGCCGCCGTGATCCTGTTCAACACGGTCCGGCTGCTCCGGGATGCGTTCAGGAGCCTGTTCCCGGGCCGATAGACCCCGTCCGCGCACCGTAGCGCCGGCGCCATTCGCCGGGAGTCATCTTGACCTTGCCCGTGAACTGCCTGCGGAAATTGGACTTATCCTCGATACCCACCATCTCCCCTACTGTCGCGATCGGGAGTTGCGGATAGGCCAGCAGCAGACGCTTCGCCTCTTCGATCCGCAAGTCCTTGCGCCAGGTCAGCAGCGTCTTGCCATAGTGGAAACGCAAATAGATCCCGAGCAGGTCTGCGGGGACACCGATGTCCGCCGAAACCTCCTCTACAGTAGACAAGGGCCTCAGGAATCCTTTTTCCTTCAGCCATTCATTGACAGCCGCCCCTACTTGGGCGTTGAGCCGCCGCTGCTCGGCGGAAAACACTGGCTTGAGCCATTTTCGGTAAAAGTATTTCTTCATATTTTATGTATATTTGTGGTCTGTAAGTAGAAAATGGAACATGTTTGAGAATCTGTCTGACAGACTGGAACGCTCCTTCAAGATCCTGAAGGGCGAAGGGAAGATTACGGAAGTCAACGTCGCGGAGACCGTCAAGGAGATCCGCCGCGCCCTGCTCGACGCGGACGTCTCGTACAAGGTTGCCAAGGAATTCTGCGACCGGGTCAAGACCAAGGCCATCGGCACGGGCGTACTCACGGCCGTCAAGCCCCAGCAGATGATGGTCAAGATCGTCCACGACGAACTGGCCGACTTCATGGGATCCGAGCACGCCGAGATCCACCTCAAGGGATCCCCGGCCGTCGTGCTCGTGGCGGGCCTCAACGGCTCCGGTAAGACCACCTTCAGCGGCAAGCTCGCCCTGCATGTCAAGAGCAAGCGCGGGATGAAGGTCCTGCTGGCCGCCTGCGACACCTTCCGCCCCGCCGCCATCGACCAACTGAAGACGCTGGGCGCCCAGATCGGCGTGGAGGTCTATTCCCAGGACGGGGAGAAGGATCCGGTCAAGGTGGCCAAGGATGCCATCCAGTACGCCCGTCAGCAGGGCTACAGCGTCGTCATCGTGGATACGGCCGGCCGGCTGACCGTGGACCAGGAGTTGATGGAGGAGATCTCCACCCTCCACAAGGCCGTCGCCCCCACCGAGACGCTCTTCGTCGTGGATGCGATGACCGGCCAGGATGCCGTGGAGTCCGCCAAGGCCTTCAACCAGGCCATCGACTACGACGGTGTGGTCCTCACCAAGATGGACGGCGACACCCGTGGCGGTGCGGCCCTCTCCATCAAGGCCGTGACCGGCAAGCCCATCAAGTTCGTCAGTTCCGGCGAGAAGATGGAGGCGCTCGACATCTTCTATCCCGCCCGCGTCGCGGACCGGATCCTCGGGATGGGCGACGTGGTCTCCCTCGTCGAAAAAGCCCAGGAGCAGTATGACGAGAAAGAAGCACGCGCACTCAAGAAGAAAATTGCTCACAATCAGTTCACACTCAACGATTACTACAACCAGATCCGCCAGGTCCAGAAGATGGGCAACATGAAGGACCTGGCCGGGATGCTTCCGGGTATGGACAAGGCGCTCCGGGACGTGGATATCCCGGACGACGCCTTCAAGCCGACCGAGGCCATCATCCAGTCAATGACGCCCTATGAGAAGGAGCATCCGGAGTGTCTGAACGGATCCCGACGCGCCCGTATCGCAAAGGGCTCCGGGACCAGCGTGGCCGAGGTCAACAAGCTGCTCAAGCAGTTTGAGCAGACGCGCAAGATGATGAAGATGGCCGTGGACGGCTCCCTTCAGCAGCGCTTGAAAGCCTTCAGAAGATAAGTTGCATATCAGCGGCCATCATCGGGGCGACGATTTTCTCAGGCACGAAGCGCCACGCACCGAGTATGGCAGGATTTCCCACGAGCGCGGCATCTACGGTGCCGTGCTTTTTGAAATATTGGTAGACCATCTCCCGGATCTCCGGGTACCGGGCCACGACGCGGCCGTCGACCTCCTCCTCGGGCACACCGGCGCCCTTGATGAGGATGTCACCGCCGCCGCTGGCGCGGTAGGATGTCATCGCAACGTTGTACCAGGCCTGCGGATCGAAGGCCGAGCCGTCGGCCAGGGACTGGATCCGGATGCGGCTGCCGGCAGGGCGCGTGACGTCCACGGTGTACACCAGGCCGGCGGCGGAGTCGAAGTTGTAGCTCCGGTTCACGAACGACCAGCGCGCGGCGCCCGTCCGTGCGTTCGCCCCCTGGGAGATATTCAGGACGTGGGCGCCGGGGGTCTGGATCCAGTGGTCGTAGGAGTACTCCAGGTAATCCTTGATCTCGCGGCCCGTGAGCCGCACCACGCAAAGCTGGTTCTCGAAGGGATAGATCGTGAACATGTCGTTGTAGATCACCTCGCCGGCCTTGACCGTGCCGTTGAAGGTCAGGGGCGCGGCAAAGGAGATCTGCGCCCCGGGGGCGCTGATCTGCACCGTGTGCACCAGGTTGATGTAGTCGCTCATGCCCATATACGCGTCACGCGTGCGCAGGTCCATCGCCAGATGGCCCACGGGCTGCAGCGTGAAGGCCTTGACCTTCTCGAACGCCGGGAGGAAATGCTCCTCCATCGCGGCGTCGACCTTGGATTTGTCCATCCGGACATACTCGCCGTGGATCTGCCGGGCGGCCTTGCGGCCACGGCCCTGCGTGTGCACCACGGCGTGGCCCACGTTCCCGGCGCGCGCACCGCCGTTGATCAGCCAGGTGCCGTCCTTCTCCTTGACGTACGGACGGTGGTCGTGGGACGTCACCAGTACGTCCACGCCCTGCAGGCTGTTCAGCAGGTCCATGCCCTGGCTCTCCAGCACCTGTCCGTCGCCCTCGCCCGTGCCGGAATGCACCAGCACCACGACCAGGTCGGGGCGCTCCTTCGCACGGACGCGGTCCACCCACTCCTGTACGCAGGGGATCAGGGAGACGAACTCGATCCCGCTCCAGACGGGCTCGTCCAGCCAGGCTTTCATATTGGGGTTGGTGAAGCCGAGCACGGCTACCTTCATCCCGCCCCGGCGGAACATCTTGTAGACCGGGAAGTACGGCTCGCCGTCGTCCGTGCGGAGGGCGTTGCCTCCCAGGAAGGGGATGCCGGCGTCCGCGAGCTCGGCGGCGACCCGGTCGTACACCGGATGCTGCGTCTCGATGTCGTGGTTGCCCACCGTCACCGCGTCGTACTGCATATACTTGACTATCTGCGTGAAGAGGTGCGGCCCGGCCGTGTCCACGTAATTGTAGTAGTAGGGCGCATTGTCTCCCTGCAGGCAGTCGCCGGCGTCGAGCAGCAGGACGTTCCTGGGCCCTACGGCCTTCCGCAGGCTGTCCACCCAGGCGCTGACGGACATCAGGCTCGTCTTGGTCCCGCCGCCTTCGACGTAGGGCCGGTCGAACCAGGAGCCGTGGACGTCGCCGGTGGTGACGATGTGCAGGGTGTTTTCGGAGGAGCAAGAGAGGGCGAGCAGCAGAGCCGCGGCCAATGCGGGGATTACGTGGTGTCTCATAATGGACAAATTTAGTAAATTTGCGTCAGATATGAAACTGACCACCGACGTTCCCTGCGGGAAAATCCCCGTTTCTTTCACCCTCAACGACGATATCTGCGTCATCGGGAGTTGCTTTGCCGACGCCGTCGGGGAGCGGCTCGCCGCGGCCGGCTTCCGCGTGCTCCGCAACCCTTTCGGGACCTTGTACAATCCGGCCTCGATCGCTGCCGCCGTGGCGCGCCTGGACAGCGCAGCGCCGTTCACGGAGGCGGATTGCGTGGAGATGGGTGCGGGAGCCGCCCGCGTGTGCAGCTTCGCGCACCACACGCGCTTCGCCCGCCCCACGGCGGAGGAGTTCCTCGCCGGGGCCAACGCGCGGCTGGCGGAGGATGCCGCGGCGTGGCGGCGCTGCACCAAGGTAATCGTCACCCTGGGGACGGCGCGGGTCTGGCGGGCCGTGGACCAGCCCGGGCGGCCGGTGGTCGCCAACTGCCTGAAGCGTCCCGCGCGCGAGTTCGCGCACGAACTCCTGTCTGTGGACGCGTGCGCGACGCACCTGCGTGCGATCGTGGATGCGCATCCGGACAAGCAGTTCCTCCTGTCTGTCTCCCCCATCCGGCACCTGGGCGACGGGGCCCACGACAATACCTTGTCGAAGGCAACCTTGCACCTCGCCGTCCAGCAGCTGCTCGACGACTTCGACGGACAGACAGCAATCCGCGCCGCCTACTTCCCGGCGTACGAGATCCTGCTGGACGAACTTCGCGACTACCGCTTCTACGCCGAGGACCTCGTCCACCCCTCCCCGACCGCCGTCCAAATCATCTGGGAGCGTTTCCTGGACGCCTGCGTCCCCGCCTCGGAGCGTGCCCGCCTCCTCGAACACGAGAAGGCCGCCCGCGCCGCCCTCCACCGCCCTCTCCTTTAGCCTCCCTTCCCTTTCCCTTCCGGAATGCTGCGAGCAAGCAGTGCCGTTCTTGTGGGCTCGCAGGCAGGTGCAGATGTTGCGGACATCTGCACCTGCCGTTTCACTATGACTGAGGGGAGGTCCCCTCAGACTCCCCCGGTCGCTTCGCTCCGAAAGTGCCTTCGCCCGACCGGAATGCGTATGCGAGACAGGCAGGGTCCTTTGAGGAGCATTTTGCCCGGGCAGGGCCGCTGTCAGCAGCGCGTGACGCAGTCCGCGATGCGTGGATGCGCGTGCGACGAAAAGGATCCCTGCCTGCGAGCAGCATTCCGGGAAAAGGGTGAAAAAAAAGTGAAAAAAGATTTGGAAGTTTGAAAAAATGTCGTACCTTTGCGGTGTACTATTGAACTAATACACTGAAAACGATATGATACAAATCGACAATCTGGCATTCAGCTACGGCAGCAAAGAGGTCCTGCGCAACATCTCGATGACACTCGAGACCGGCAAGATCTACGGCCTGCTGGGCGAGAACGGCGTCGGCAAGACCACGCTCCTGACCCTCCTCTGCGGCCTGAAGAAAACACAGACCGGCACCATCACCACCGACGGCCACGACCCCTACAAGCGCGAGCCCTCCCTCCTCCAGGACCAGTACTACCTCCCCGACGAAGTGGCCCCGCTCTACGACAAAGCCCTCGGCTGGGCCCGGGCGACCGGCAAGTTCTGGCCCAACTTCTCACTGGACAAGTTCGAGACCATCCTCAAGGAATTCGAGGTGGAGCCCGACCAAAAGATGAACGCGATGTCCTCCGGCCAGCTCAAGAAGACCTACATCGCCTTCGCCCTGGCCGCCGGCGTGCGCTACCTCTACCTCGACGAGCCCACCAACGGCCTGGACATCCCGTCCAAGGCCCAGTTCCGCTCCGCCCTGATGAAGTACACGGCCGAAGACAGCACGATCGTGATCTCCACCCACCAGGTACGCGACCTGGAGAACATCATCGACCCGATCATCATCCTGGACCACCAGGACGTCCTGCTCAACGCCACCATCGAGCGCATCGCAGACAAGCTCTACTTCGACTACGGAACCATCCTGCACCCCGAGAGCCTCTACTCCGAGCAGCTGCCCGGCGGCTTCATCCAGGTCTACCCCAACACCACGGGCGCAGACAGCAAGGTCAACATCGAAGCCCTCTTCAACACCGTCCACAAACACAAGGAACTCGTCAAAAACCTCTTCAGCAATGAATAACATTTTCGATATCAAGCGCTTCGGGAACTATTTCCTCTACGACCTGCGCCGGGCGAAGAACAACTACGGCCTCAGCCTGCTGCTCCTGGGCCTCATCCCCGTAATCCTCTTCGTCGCCTATGTGCTCCTGTCCCTGATCGGGCTCCTGTTCAACAGCCACGCCAACGGCATCGGGATGATGCCCGACGGGATGAAATTCGCGGCCGTGTTCACCACCATCTTCGTCGTCATCCTCGGAGCCGGCGCCAAGATCTACGGCTTCGTCACCGAGAAGCGCGCCGGCTCGGACTTCCTGATGCTCCCGGCATCCACCCTTGAGAAATGGCTCTCGATGGTCCTCGTCGTCTGCGTGGTGCTGCCGGTGATCCTCTTCGCCCTGCAGTTCGTCTCGGACGGCCTGCTGGCCCTGATATTCCCCAACACCTACGGCTCCAGCCTTGCCAGTTTCATCGACCAGGATTTCATCGATGGTATTTCTGCCGGTCTGATGGAAGAAGAAGGCCTCTACATCAACTTCCCGGCCATGATGTTCCTTAGCTGGTGCCAGAATGTCCTGGCCTTCACGCTCGGCGCCGTCTGCTTCAAGCGGGGCAAGGTCGGCAAGACCATCCTGTGCCTCTTCGGGCTCGGCATCCTGTTCTCGACCCTGATGGTCATCCTGGTCGGCAACACCAATATCGACACGGACCAGTTCGTCTCCTTCTTCGACAGCCCCGAAAAGGCCTTCAGCGCGGCCAACTGGCTCATCAACATCTTCTATATCATCGTCATCGGCGGCCTGCTGGGCGGTCTCTACTACCGCCTGCGGACCATCAAACAGTAGATCTATGGAATTCGACGCCAACAAACCCATCTACATCCAGATCGCGGACAATCTCTGCGAACGGATCCTCTCCGGGGAGTTCAAGCCCGCCGGCCGCATCCCCTCGGTGCGCGAGTGGGGCGCCACGATCGGGGTCAACCCCAACACCGTGGCCCGTTCGTACGAGCTCCTGACGGACCGCAAGGTCATCTTCAACCAGCGCGGCATCGGCTTCTTCGTCGCCGGCGACGCCATCGACGTGATCCGGGAGACGGAGCGCCGCAAGTTCATCGACGAGGAGCTCCCGCTCTTCCGCAACCGCGCCGCCCTGCTCGGCATCGACCTCAAAGCATTCATCGACTAAGAAAAGACACCCATATGAAAAGACATCCCCTCCTCCTCCTGGCAGCCACAGCGCTGCTGACGCTCCTCCCCTCCTGCCGCTTCATCCGCGTCAGCGACGAACTCAAGGAGCAGCTCAAAGAGAACATCAACTTCGACGTCAACGTGGACGCCAACGGCAAAAGCATCACCGCCAGCAGCAACCTGATCACGCGCAACGACGTGACGGGCAGTTTCCACGCCCTGACCTGCAACCTGCCCGCCGACATGACCTATACCCCGGGCGAGTGCGCCCTGACGATCAGCGGACCGGACAACATCCTGCAGCACATCGTCGTCAACAACGAAAGCGGCACCTTGATCATCAAGAGCGACGGCACCGCCTTCCGCAATCTCAAGAACCTCAAGATAGCCCTGTCCAGCCCCGTCCTGGAGTCGGCGACCTTCAACGGCGCCGTGGACTTCTCGGCCCCGCAGGGCATCACCGCCACGGACTTCAAGACCACGGTCAACGGCGCCGGCGACATCGGCATCACCGGGCTGAAGGCCTCCACGGCCAGCATCCAGGTCAACGGAGCGGGTGATGCCGACATCACGGGCATCGACTGCGACGACCTCACCGTGGACATCCGCGGCGCCGGCGACGCCACTCTGGCGGGCAGCGCCCGCAAGGCGGACCTGTCCATCAGCGGCGCCGGCGACATCGACGCCCGCAGCCTCCGCGCAGAGGAATTCAACACTAACGTCCGCGGCATCGGAAAGATCCAAAAACCGAAAAACTGAACAATAAACTGACCTATGTGGCAAGCGGGGACCCTGTGACAGGCTCCCCGCTTCGTTTTTGCGGAATCCGCACGGAAACTACTCGGACCGGACGTTCAACCTGACGACCCGCGACGTGCCGCGCTGCTCCTCTTCGATGGCATCACACAGGCCCTGCAGGAGCATCAGCGAGATCTCGTCCGTGCCCTCACGCCCGACAATCTGGCCGGAGAAACGCTCCTGCTCCATATCGATCGTCACCTCCCGGGACATCTCCTGGCAGCGGATGCAGATGTGGATGGGCCCGGAGAAGGGCATCATCTTGGTGAGCATCTCCTCGACGATCAGCTCCAGCGAGACATAGCGGCGGCCGAGCGTGTTGCGCTGGCAGAACCACTCGATCTCCGCATTGAGCTTGTAGAGGTCGTAGTCCGGCGTGTCGATGTTGAACACGAGGCTGCGCAGGTTGTTGACGAAGACCTGCGTGAGCGCCTGCCGGGGGTGGTCGAAGATCTGATCCGGCGTCCCTTCCTCCACGATCCGGCCATGGTCCATACAGAGCACGCGGGTGCTGATGTCGCGGGCGAACTTCAGCTCGTGGGTCACGATGACCATCGTCCGGCCCTGCTTGGCCAGCTCGCGGATCACGCTGAGCACCTCGGACTTCATCGTGGGGTCCAGCGCGGAGGTGGCCTCATCGAAGAGGATGACCTCCGGGGCCATCGCCAGGCAGCGGGCGATCTCCACACGCTGCTTCTGCCCCCCGGACAGGTTGGCGGGCATCGCATTGAGCAACTCGCCCAGACCCACCATCCGCAGCAGGCGCGTGGCCTCGGCCTTGGCCTGGTCGAAGGGGGTCCCCAGGATCCTGAGGGGACCGAGCATCACGTTGTCGATGACGCTCAGATGGGGGAAGATGTTGATCTCCTGGAAGACCATTCCGATCCGGGTCCGCACGTAAGGGAGTCGCTCGGGCACGGCGAAGATGTCCTCCCCGTGCAGCAGGATACGGCCGGAATCCGGCCGCTCCAGGCCGTTCAGGCAGCGCAGGAAGGTGCTCTTGCCGCTGCCGGACGGACCGATCAGCGACACGATCTCACCCTCGCTGATCTGGCAGTCGATGCCGTTGAGCACGTGCGCCTTGCCGATGCGCTTGGTCAGGGATTCTATTTGGAGGATGGTCTTCATTTCTTCAGCAGGTAGTCTCCAAGCGTGTCGACGCCCCAGGCGATCAGCTTGGCCAGCAGGAAATACAGCAGGCCCACCACCAGCAGGGGAATCAGCGAATTATAAGTCTGCGTCCGGATGATGTCCGTCACCTTGGTCAGGTCCTGGATGGCGATGAAGCCCACGATCGAGGTGTTCTCGATCAGGGCCACGCTCTTGCCCTTGAACAGCAGCAGGATCTGGCGGGCCGCCTGCGGGAGGATGACGTGGCGGAGCCCGCCCCACTCCGTGAAGCCCAGGGCCTGCGCGGCCTCATACTGCCCGTGGGGGACGCTCTCCAGCCCGTTGTGGAAGGATTCGCACGCCCCCGCGGCGAAGTGCAGCGAGTAGGTGATGATGGCCACGATCACGGCCGCCACGGGCGTGGCGGCGAAGACGACATAGAACATGAAGAGCAGCAGGACCACGATCGGGATGCTCTCGATGAGGTCGCAGTAGCCGTGGGCGAGACGCCGCAGCACCGGGGATCCGTAGAGCAGCATCCAGCACAGGGCTGCGCCCAGCAGGCTGCCCAGAAGCAGGGAGCACAGCATAATGATGAGCGTGTACCACAAGCCTTTCAGGATCAGCAGATAGCGCCCGTCCTCGACCAGGTTGTGGCGCAGGGCGGAACCCAGGGTCTGGTGGGAATGGACCGCTTCGGACTCCGGAGCGCGGACCACCAGGTGCAGGCGGCTCCGGTAATAGGGCTCCGAGAAGAGCACGCTCCTGCGGCGGTCGGCCGTGGGCGTGATGGCGTCTATCAGGGCATCCACGCGCCCGGACACGAGCGCAGGGATCATCCCGGTCCCGGTCATCTCCACGAAGTGGACGGGGCGGCCGAGATGGTCGGCGAAACGCCGCATCAGCTCCGGCTCGAAACCCGTCTCCTCGCCCTCCTCCATCACCGTGAGGCCGGACTGGCCGACTTCGATGCCCACCCGCAGCGGGGCGCCGCCCGTGGCGTGGCCGTGGTAGAAGGTGCGGGGCGCATCCGGCCCGAACCAGTTGGCGTCCATCTCCGCCAGGCGGCCGTCCTCCCGGATCAGATGCAGGAATTCGTTGAACTGGCCGGCCAGCGCCGTCCCGGACGGCTGGAAGGCCACGGCCACCGAATCACGGATCAGGGGCATCGACAGTTCGGCGAAAGCAGGATTGCCCGAGAGCAGCGCCTCCAGGCCGGCCTCGGGACAGACGATCGCGTCGATCTTGCGGCCGCGGAGCGCCAGACACATCGAAGGCAGGTCCTCGTAGTGGCGCAGTTCGGCGTCCGGGAAGGCTGCCTGCAGCGCCGGACCGTGCGCAAAGGAGGTCAGCACGCCGATCCGCCCGCCGGCGAGTTCCGCCGCCGTGCGGACTTCCGCCCGGTGGGCGCAACCTGCCAGGAACAATAATAGAAACAAAGAAAACAGAGCCCTTCGCATCCCCTCTCAGATTCTTTTGACCAGCGTGAGTACATTCTTCCCACCCGTACGCTCATACCGGACGTCGTCCATCAGCTTGCGGACCAGGAAGATCCCCAGCCCGCCGATGGGGCGCTCCGACACACCCAGGGAGATGTCGGCGTCCGGAACGGAGGTGGGGTCGAACGGCACGCCCGAATCCACCACCGTAAAGACCATCCGCTCCCCCTCCAGGCTGGCCGAAATCTCGATCCGGCCGGTCTCCCCGGCCGGATAAGCATACATCATCACGTTGGTGACCGCCTCCTCCAGGGCCAGGTTGAGACCTGCCTTCAGACGCTCATCCAAGGCACACTCTACGGCCAGCGCTTCCACGAAGGCCGCGAGTTCCGGGATCATCCGGATGTCATTGTGCAGGACCAGCGTCTTTTTCATTCCACTAAGTTAGGAATAATTCGGCAAAAAACAAGCGGACGGCCCAGCCGGGCCGTCCGCAATGTAACTGAATGCCGGAAGGACCTACTCCTCGGCGGGCTTCATCGTGGTGTAGACGTTGGTGACGTCCTCGTCATCCTCCAGCATCCCGGTGAGCTTGTCCAGCGTGGCACGCTGCTCCTCGGTCACCTCCTTGAGGTCGACGTTGGGGATCTGCTCGAAACCGCCGGAGATCAGCTCGTAGCCGTTCTCCTCGATGTACTTCTGGATCTGGCCGTAGGCGCTGTACTCGCCGTACATCACGATCACGGGCGTCACGTTGCCGTCCTTGTCCTCCTCCTCTTCGCGGAAGAGCTCCTCCACGCCGTAGTCGATGAGTTCGAGCTCGAGCTCCTCGAGGTCGATCCCCTCCTTCTCCTTGACGCGGAAGGTACACTTGCGGTCGAACATGAAGCTCACGGAGCCGGTCGTGCCGAGCGAGCCGCCGCACTTGTTGAAGTAGCTGCGGACGTTGGCGACCGTGCGGGTATTGTTGTCCGTGGCGGCCTCCACGAGGTACGCGATGCCGTGCGGGCCGAAGCCTTCGTAGATGATCTCCTTGAAGTCGCCCTGCTTGCTCTCGGTGGCCTTCTTGATGGCACGCTCGATGTTCTCCTTGGGCATCTGCTCGGCACGGGCCTCGGCCATCAGGGCGCGGAGGCGCGGGTTGCCGGTCACGTCGGGACCGCCCTGCTTGACGGCGATGGTGATCTCCTTGCCCAGCTTGGTGAACGTACGGGCCATGTGGCCCCAGCGCTTCAGTTTGCGCTCCTTGCGGAATTCAAATGCTCTTCCCATACTATTCGGCGACTCTGGCGATGTTCTTGGCGATCTCGTATGCCTCGAGGGACTGCGGGTAGTCCTTCTCGATGGTCTTGTAGCAAGCCAGCGCTTCGGCGTTCTGGCCGAGGGCCTCGTAGGCGGAGCCGGCCTTCAGCAGGTACGCTGCGGCGAACATGTTGTCGGCGCGGCCGGCGGCAGCCTTGTAGCTGCGCACGGCGGCGGTGTAGTCGCCCATTCCGACATAGGCGTCGCCTTCGCAGGCCAGGGCGCGGGCGGCGAGGATGGGCTCCTTGCCCTTGTATTTCTTAAGATAGGAGAGCGCCTGCTCGTAGTTGCCGAGCTGGAGCTCGCAGATGCCGGCGTACAGATAGACGGCCTTGCCGGACTTGGTACCATATTCGGCGATGATGTCGGCGAAACCCATGTTGTTGCCGTCGCCGTTGAGTGCGAGTTCGTACTCCCCGTTCTGGAAGCTCATCTCGGCGGGATAGGTCTGCTGCATCGCCTCGACGCACTTGGGCTGGTAGATGAACTTGTGGTAAGCCAGGATGCCGAGGCCGATCACGAGGATGGCGGCGACGATGCTCCAGATCAGTTTCTTGTTTTCGTTGTAGAACTGCTCGGTAGCGGAGACGGTCTGGTCGATGTTCTCGCGACGGGCGGCTTCCTGCTCCTTGAGGTTTTCTTTCAGATTTTTCTGAGCCATATTACTGTTGTTTTGTTCCTAAACCAATTAGCCCGCAAAATTAGGAAAAATACTTTAACTTTACAAGACAGGCAGCAAACGAATAAATTGCTAACTTTGTAAGGAATATGCCCGCCCTACAGAAAATAGTCATCCAGGATTTCCGCAACATCCAGTTGCAGGAGCTCTCCTTCTCCCCCAACATCAACTGCATCAGCGGGGGCAACGGCGAGGGCAAGACCAACCTGCTGGACGCCATCTGGTACCTGTCGATGACCAAGAGCGCATTCTCCACCTCCGACCGCTTCAATTTCCGCTACGGCACCTCCGCCTTCGCGATCGCCGGCACCTATGCGATGAGCGGCGGGACCACCTCGCGTTTCAGCATCCAGGTCTCGGACGGCGGGGAGAAGAAGGTCCGCCGTGACGACAAACCCTACGCCAAGATTTCCGAGCACATCGGCGTCCTGCCGATCGTGATGGTCTCCCCCGCTGACATTGCGATGGTGAGCGAATCCGGCGAGGAGCGCCGCAAGTTCGTCAACGCCGTCCTCTCCCAGATGGAGCGGCCCTACCTGGCGGACATCCAGCAGTACAACCGCGTCCTGCTGCAGCGCAACAAGCTGCTCAAGGCCGGCATCTCCGACGAGGACCTGCTGTCGACCTTCGACGAGCGGCTCGCCGCACTCGCCGCCCCGCTCTTCGAGCGCCGCACGGCCTTCTGTGACAGCCTCGTGCCCGTGGTGCAGCAGTACTACGCTGAGATCTCCGGCGGTCGCGAGCAGGTCGGGATCGAGTACCGCTCCGACCTGCAGAAGGGCGACCTGCGGGAGATCCTGCGCAGCCGCCGCGACCGCGACCAGGTCTTCAAGTTCACCACGGCCGGCATCCAGCGGGACGATTTCCTCTTCACGATGAACGGGCACCCGATCCGCCGCTGCGGCTCCCAGGGCCAGCAGAAATCCTTCCTGGTGGCGCTCAAGTTCGCCCAGTACGAGGTGATGAAGGCCGCCTACGGATACCCGCCGATGATGCTGCTGGACGACCTGTTCGACAAACTGGACATGGCCCGCGTGGGCAACCTCCTGCGGATGGTGGCGGACAAGGAGTTCGGCCAGATCTTCCTGTCCGACTCCAACAAGGTCCGCACGGAATCCATCGTGGACACGCTCACGGCGGACCGCAGCTATTTCGAGACGGCAGGAGGCGTCTTCACCCCCGTCAATGAGTAGAGTCGCCCGCAAGACCGCCGCCCCCCTCTCCGAGCTCATCCGCACCTGGCTCAAGTCCGAGCACCTCACCGCCGGGCTCAACACGCAGCGCATCTTCGCCGCCTGGGACGCCGCCTCCGGCGCCGGGCGCTACACCGTGCGGCGCTATTTCCGGGACGGTCGGCTCTATATCACCGTCGATTCCTCCGTGGTCCGCAGCCAGCTGTCCTTCCAGCGCGACGCGCTGGTCGAAAAGATCAACGCGCTGCTCGCCGCGGACGAGCTGTTCACCCGTGACGACGCCCGCGTGGGGCTCGTCAAAGAGCTGATCCTCAAATGAAATTCGTCGTCGACAAAGCCATCCCCTTCGTCGAGGGCGTCTTCGAGCCCTTCGCCGTGGAGGTCCTCTACAAAGAGGGCCCGGACATCTGCCGCGAGGACCTGATGGACGCCGACGCCCTTATCATCCGCACACGCACACGCTGCGACGCCGCCCTGCTGGAAGGCACGGCGGTCAAGATGATCGCCACGGCCACGGTCAGCATGGACAACATCGACCTGGCCTGGTGCCGCGACCACGGAATCTTCGTCCAGAACGCCTCCGGCTGCAACGCCGGCGGCGTGACCAACTACGTCTTCTCCGCCCTCTACGGGACGGCCGCCCGCAAGAGCATCTCCCTGGCCGGGGCCACGATGGGGATCATCGGGCTGGGCTCTGCCGGCACGCGCGTGGAGGAGATGGCGCTCGCCCTGGGCTTCAAGACCCTGCGCTACGACCCCTGGCGGGCTGCCAAAGAGGGGCCCTCCGAGTTCCACGACCTGGACTCCGTCCTGGCCGGTTCGGACATCGTCACGCTCCACATCCCCGTCAACGAAAACACCCGCGGGATGGCCGGCGCGGACTTCTTCGCGAAGATGAAACCCGGGGCATTCTTCATCAACACCGCCCAGGGCGAGCTCGTCGTGGAGGAGGAGCTGATCCGCGCCATCCCCCGGCTCGGCCCCGTGGCGCTCGACACCTGGTGCCACGAGCCCGACATCAACCGCGAGCTGATGGACCTGGTGGACATAGCCACCCCGCACATCGCCGGATATACCCTGCAGGGCAAGCAGATCGGCACCTCGCTGGCCATCCGCGCCGTGGCGCGTTTCTTCGGACTGTCCGCCCTGTTCGACTTCTTCCCCACCACGGAGATCGTCGAGTATCAGGCCGTGCGCGTCGACGCCCACGACAAGACGCAGGGCCAGATCGCCTCGATCATCCAGTACAACTACCCCATCTTCACGGACGACTTCATGTTCCGCCTGGCGCCGGAGCGCTTCAGCGAGCTGCGCGCCGGGTACAGCTACCGCCGTGAATTCTATTTCGGATAATGAACGCAAAATACGATAACACTATGGACAAAGCCACTATGAATGCTCAGATCGAGCGCTTCCGCAAAGGATTCCCCTGGCTCGACATCGTCGCTCCCGCCACGCCCGAGCGCGGCATCGAGGTCCTGACCGCAGAGGAGCAAGACGCCGCCGTGCAGTACGCCGACGAAGCCGAAGTCGGCGGCCGCTGCAAGTTCGTTCCCGCCTCCGGCGCCGCCTCCCGGATGTTCAAGGACATCTTCGCCGGGATGGACACGCCCAACGCCGCCACGGAGAAACTCGCCGCCAACCTGGAGAAGTTCGCCTTCTACTCCCCCGACGTCTTCGGGACGGCTCCCTTCGAGCCCGCCGCCACCGCCCGCAAGCTCCTCACGGACGAGGGCCTCGCCTACGGCAGCAAGCCCAAGGGCGTGCTGAAGTTCCACCGCTACCCGCAGGAGGTGCGCACGGCCCTGGCCGAGCACTTCGTCGAGGGCCAGGCCTATATGCGCAACGCCGACGGCAGCGTGGACCTCATCGTGACCATCTCCCCGGAGCACCGTGCGCTGTTCGAGGCCGCCGTCGCGGAGATCAAGGACGCCTACGAGGCCCGCTACGGCGTCCGCTACAACGTCACCTTCACCTACCAGGCCAAGGAGACCGACACCCTAGCGGTAGATGCGGACAACAAGCCCTTCCTCAAGGAAGACGGCAGCATCCTGACGCGCCCCGCCGGCCACGGCGCCCTCATCTACAACCTCAACGACCTGGACGCCGAGCTCGTGAGCATCAAGAACATCGACAACGTCTGCGTGGAGCGCATGCAGCCGGCGACATACCGCTGGAAGAAGGTCCTGATGGGCCGCGCCCTGGAGCTGCGCGACCGCATCCACGGCTACATCTTCGCCCTGGACCAGCTGACGCTGATGCGCAAGCAGATGTCCGACTTCGCCTTCATCCCCGGCAACAACGTCTACCAGGACGATCCCTTCGCCACGCCGGAATGCCAGGAGCTCTGCAACGAGATCGAGGACTTCCTGCGCGACGAACTCTGCATCGAGATTCCCGAGCCGCGGGACAGCCGCGACCGCGCCGAGATGCTGCGTGCCAAGCTCGACCGCCCCATCCGCGTCTGCGGCATGGTCAAGAACCTCGGTGAGCCGGGCGGCGGGCCCTTCATCATCCGCGACAAGGACGGCAGCACCTCCCTGCAGATCCTCGAGGGCGCGCAGATCAACCCCGACGACCCGCAGGCCGTCGCCTGCCTGAAGGCCGCCACGCACTTCAACCCGGTGGACCTCGTGTGCATCCTGCGCCGTCACGACGGGACCAAGTTCAACCTGCTGGAATATGTCGACGAGGAGACCGGCCTGATCAGCTCGAAGAGCTACCAGGGCCGCGAACTCAAGGCCCTCGAACTGCCGGGCCTGTGGAACGGCTCGATGTCCGACTGGAACACCCTGTTCGTCGAGGTCCCCGTCGAGACCTTCAACCCGGTCAAGGTGGTGCTGGACCTGCTCCGCGACGCCCATCAATAAAGCCTTATGGAACAGAAGGAACGCAGCATCGACCGGCTGGCCAGGCTGACCGTCGGCGCGGCCGTCTTCACCATCATTGCCCTGCTGTGCTGGTATTTCCGCAGCGTGCTGGTCTACATCATCGCCGCCTTCGTGGTGTCGCTGATCGGCCAGCCGGTGGTGCGCGCTCTCCGCAAGATCAAGGTCAAGGGCCGGACGGCGCCGGACTGGCTGCTCGCCATCCTGACCCTGATCGTCGTGTTCGGCGTGCTGGGGCTGATCGTCACGCAGATCATCCCGGTGGTGTCCGGCATCGTCCGCGAGGCGGCGAGCGGGAGCCAGTTCCTGCCGCAGAACAGCATCCTCGAGTCCGCCAATGCGTGGCTGGTCAGCACGTTCCCCGGCCTGGGACAGGACTTCGACGCCGTGGCCCTGCTGATCGACAAGCTCAAGGAAGTCACCAGCTTCTCCTCCATCTCCGGCATCATCGGCTCCGTGGCCTCCACGGTGATCGACTTCGTGGTCGGCGCCTTCGCCACGGTCTTCATCTCCTTCTTCTTCATCAAGGACGACCGGCTCTTCAGCCGCATCGTCGGCTCGCTTGTGCCCGACCACATCGAGGCCCCCGTCGGGACCACGATCACGGAGATCGAGGGGCTGCTGTCCCGCTATTTCATCGGGCTCACCATCGAGGTCCTCGGCGTGATGCTCGTGGATTTCCTGCTGCTCTGGCTCGTGGCCCGCATCGGGATCTCCAACGCGCTCGGCATCGCCTTCATCGCCGGCATCCTCAACATCATCCCCTACGTGGGGCCGTTGATCGGCGAAGTCATCGGCGTGGTGCTCAGCGTGATCCTCAAGTACACGACCGGCGTGGGGCTGGGCGTGGGCATCGGCTGGTTCGCCCTGATCGTCTTCGCCCTGATGCTCGCGGCGCAGATGATCGACAACTTCATCTACCAGCCGCTCATCTACTCCACCAGCATCAAGGCCCATCCGCTGGAGATCTTCATCGTCCTGCTGGTCGCCGCCCGCATCGGCGGGCCCGTCGGGATGCTCGTCGCCATCCCCTCCTACACGGTGATCCGCGTCATCGCCAGCCGTTTCTTCTACCATTGGAAGCCGGTGCGGCGCCTGATTCCGGACAGGGAGAAAGATGAAACTTGATTTTTTCCGCAAAAAGATGCAATTCCAAAAAAATTGTCTATCTTTGCAGTCCCTTTCGAGGGCATCTGGGTGTGGCGCAGTTGGTAGCGCACCTGGTTAGGGACCAGGAGGTCGCTCGTTCAAGTCGAGTCACCCAGACAGAAAAAGCCACCGCGACGTGCGGTGGCTTTTTCTGAATGCGAATTCTCCAATGGAACGGTGGGGCCTGGTGGCGCTAGCCGTCAGGGGCGAAAGGGAGATTAGATCCGCGGTTTTTGAATCACGCGCAGGATCAGCGAGACGAAGTATACGATGAGGCCGTAAAGGACGGGGACAAGTCCCACCTTGAAGCCGCCGGCGATGATGTTGGACGCTACGTCATCGTGCCCGGCCAGGAAGTCTGCCATCTGAAGAAGACCGTAGAGAGTCCAGAATATGCCCGCGACCAGCGCGGCGATGCCGATTTCCTTCACCCAGGCCGGAGCCTTCCAGGCGGCAAAGAACAGGGCGATGAAGAGAAGGGTGATGATGATCATTCCGACAGGTCCGCCGGAAACAAAGAGGGAGAACAGGTTTGTAGCTAAAGGTAACATGGCTAAACACTTTTCTTGTTGAACAATCAGGTTCGGAATTCCTTGACGCAAAGGTACGCACGGGCCGATCATATATGCAAAGCAGAATCCGTCCAACCTCCTGTCAAATCCCCCTAACTTGCCAAGAGCCATGGTCTTTTGCGTTTTTTTCGTGAGAGATTGTGTATTTTTGCTACTGGAATGAAAAAAGCAATCATCATCGTCGCTTACTGGCTGGCCGCCATCTTCCTGACGTCCATCCTCCTCACAAGTCTTGACTATGGTTTGTGGGAGGCCGCGCTGATGAGCCTCTCATTCCTGCCTGCGTCATTGGCCTTGTGTTTCTTTCTCCCCGTCGCAGAACGCAACCCGGACAGAAAGAAACGCATCCTTGACACCATCTATGTCATCCTGGGCGTGATGGTGATGACTTTTCTGCTTATTTATGTGTGGCAACTGGCCTTCATCACCCTGATTCGCCAGGGAGACAACGCCACGTGGGCACTGCCCGCCATGCTGGCCAATCCAGTCTTCGTGGCCGCCATCCTGGCCATCCTTGCATATGGGAACTTTCTGCTCGTGAAATGGCTGGATAAGAAGTACCCCACGGATCGTCCCATCTCCTTTACTTCAGACTATAAGAGAATCTCCCTCAAAAAGGAAGACATATTGTATGTGGAATCTCGCGACTCGGAAGTATGGATCGTGACCCGTGGCGGCCGGCAATACCGCAACAAGACCGGCATCAGCCAGTGGGAGAACCTCCTGGGCCCGGGCTTCCTTCGCGTCCACCGTTCCTTCCTGGTCAATACTGCCGATGCCGTCCTCTCGGCTCCCGATGTCATTTCCATCGGAAG
Source organism: Bacteroidales bacterium (assembly GCA_017428725.1). Classification (GTDB taxonomy): domain Bacteria; phylum Bacteroidota; class Bacteroidia; order Bacteroidales; family UBA932; genus Cryptobacteroides. Next base: position 51,669 of record JAFRQH010000006.1, read on the forward strand.
ACAGGAGATTCCAGTATCGCGCAAGTACAAAGAATCCGTCCAAACCGTTTTGTATCATTACGGGTAATACGTATCTTTAGGCCGACAAAACGGATAGCATCTTTGGATTATGGAGAAGCACATTCCCAGGGAGGCAGCGCTGGAGCTGCTGAAAAAGTACAACAAGGAGCCGTTCCACCTGCAACACGCGCTGACGGTGGAAGGGGTAATGCGTTGGTATGCGAAGCAATTGGGCTTTGCCGAAGATGAAGATTTCTGGGGAATCGTGGGGCTGCTGCACGACATCGATTTTGAGATGTATCCCGAGGAGCATTGCATCAAGGCGCCCGAGCTGCTGCGCGAGGCTGGTGTCGGCGAAGAGATGATCCACGCCATCTGCAGCCACGCCTACGGGATGCACGTGGACGTGAAGCCCGAACACACGATGGAGAAGGTGCTCTTCGCCACCGACGAACTGACGGGGCTGATCGGGGCCGCCGCGCTGATGCGCCCGTCGAAAAGCGTCCAGGATATGGAGCTGAAGTCGCTCAAGAAGAAGTATAAGGTCAAAACGTTTGCCGCCGGCTGCTCACGCGAGGTGATCGAGCAAGGAGCCGCCATGCTGGGATGGCCCCTTGACGAAGTGCTGCAGAAGACCCTGAACGCGATGAAGGATTGTGAAGGATGGGTGGCGCTACAAATTCAAGAATAGCCCCAAACACAGTCTTTGAAGCACCCGGGGCATGGAATTGAAAGTAATTGATAATCAAGGATTTCCTCCCCACACGCTCACCCCTCCGGCAGGTTGCCTTTCCGGATCTGTTCGCGGATGATGCCGTCCGTGACTTCGAAGAGGGTCTCGGAGCCCAGGCGGGTCTGGCGCTGACGGCCGTAGACCTGTCCGGCATGTACCCCGTGCGCTTTCCAGTCGGCGCCGTCGTTGCTGTTGTTGAGCAGCAGGGGCTGGAGGTTATCCAGCGCATGCGCGAAGCGGGCCTCGGGGCTGGACCACGCCTCGAACTCGTCGAACAGCGCGGTCAGCTCCGCACACTGGTCCTCCGGGAGCAGCGAGAAGATCCGCTCCTTGGCGGCGTCCTCGCGGGCCTTCTGCGTGCTGAGCCCCTCCGGGTCGTAGGCGTAGGTGTCCCCGGCGTCGATCTCCACGATGTCGTGGATCAGGCACATCATCATCACCCGGGAAAGGTCCACGGGTTCGTTGGCGTAGTCCCTCAGCAGCCAGGCCATGACGGCCATGTGCCAGGCATGCTCGGCATCGTTCTCGGCGCGGCCTCCGCCGGAAAGGTGTGTCTGCCGGAAGATGTTCTTCTCCTTGTCGATCTCGAGGATGAAATCCAGTTGCCGTTTCAATCGTTCGTCCATATCAGCCAGGGTGTGTCTTGAAATCAAAGTTACGAATTTTGGAAATAATGCGTAACTTCGTTTCATCAATCGTTATTTATGGAACAGAACTATTGCCAAAGTTGCGGGATGCCGCTCACGGAAGAACTGCTCGGGACGAATGCCGACGGCAGCAAGAATGGGGATTATTGCATTTATTGCTACAAGGACGGCGCGTTCCTTCAGGATTGCACGATGGACGAGATGATCGAACATTGCTCCCAGTTCGTCGACGAAGTCAACAAGAATCTCCCCCAGCCCATCACGCGCGAAGCGTATAAAGAGCAGATGCGGAAATACTTCCCGTATCTAAAGCGCTGGAGCGGCAAGTGACATAAAAACCGGGATTGATGAGCAGGACCTGTCATTCAAAGAAACAATTCAAGCAACGGGTCGATTACATCCGGGAGGCCAGGCAGCGGCTTGCCGACGCAACGGGCGTCACGGTATTATCCACCGTGAAAGATGCTTTTGGCAAAAAGAAGAAAGCCGCCACGGACCTCTCCCGGCACCCCAAAGGGACGAAAGCATCCGGTCTCAGAAAAGGATTCAAAGGGAAAACGACGGTAGCTTCTCTGAGGGACCGTTTTGGCGAAGCCGAAGAACAGAGTTCCCGCCTCCGGGCTTATCGCAGAAGCGCCACACATTCCATGCGCTACAGACTCAAGAACAGCCTCAATCAGTCCCTTGAGGACCCGGAAGACTGATCTGCGCCGTTCCCTGTGTTTCAGGGGCGTCCCCGCCTACTCGTCAGGCTGCTGTCCGTCGTGGGCTTTCCACATGCACTCGGTAATCTTCATGTCCGAGAAAACCGCCGTGAAGGAGGATTCTTCCGGCGAGCAGGCGTACACGCCGAAACGGATGGCATCGGCTCCCGCATACATATGGCAGATGCGCATCTGGCTGAAGTTGATCCCGTCGGCGGAGCATTCGATGCAATAGTCATCAGCCCGGCGGGAGAAACGGTACCACATGGTCTTGACATCGGCCGGGATGGCCGTGGTGGCCCAGTCGGAATACCCATTGTTGGTGGCAACGCTGCCCAGATGCTGGAACTCCTCATTCTCGAATTCGACAGAGCCCTTGAGCCAATTGTCGCTGTCCAGGTACATCACCACGCCGCACTGGTCAAAGCGCTGATGGCTCTGGGTGAAATCGGTCTTGACGACAAAACTGAAGTACTGCTCCTTCGTCCGGATTTGGAACACCGGGGCGTTGTCGTTGCGGAAATGATAGTAGGTCCGCTGCCAGAGGTCTGTGTGTGGGGCGGTGGTGACGGTCAGCGTACCATCCCCGATGGAGTAGGCACCCGGCTCCCGGGTCCACTGAAAGGCGGTCAGGTCGAGCCGGCCGTCGTTGGCCAGCGCCGAAACCACGTTGTCGACAAAGACGTCATCGGCAGAGTCGGGACTCCCGTTTCCACAGGACAGTGCGAGGAGACAAACGCTCGCGAGAATGAACAGGTTGGTAAGTTTCATCATCTTGCAGTATAGGTTTTAATACTTTGTCATTCAGCGGATCTCCTTGCCGAAGGGGAAGATGGAATTGACGGCCATCCGGAAATGGGTGATCCCCCAGGGGATGCCGATGATGGTGAGGCAGAAGAGCAGCCCGCAGACCAGGTGGATGGCGGCGATCTCCCACCAGCCCAGCAGGATCCAGAGCAGGTTCATCACCGTGGACAGGCAGCCCGGCTGGCCGGGGCAGTTGACCAGCTCGTGGCCGAAGGGCCAGAGGGCGTACGTGCCGAGCTTGAAGAGCTGCAAGCCGAAAGGGATGCCGATAATGGAGATGCACATCAGCAGTCCGACCAGATAATAGATCAGCGCGACGAGCAGACCGCCCAGGATGAGCCAGATGATGTTGCCAAGTGATTTCATGCCACAAAAATAACAAAAATACGGAATGATTCTTGCTGCGCCTGCGGGTATGAAAAAGATCCTCGTACTTCTCCTCTCGCTGTGCGCCCTCTGCATCGCCACGGAGGCGGCCGCCCAGCATATCACGGACTCCGGATACAGGACGGTCGGCCACATCAAGTCCGACGGGACCATCCAGGATGCCTCGTACCGGACGATCGGGCACCTCAAGTCCGACGGGACGGTCCAGGACGCCTCCTACCGGACGATCGGACACCTGAAATCCGACGGGACCGTGCAGGATGCCTCGTACCGCACCGTCGGCCACATCAAATCCGACGGCACCATCCAGGATTCCTCCTACCGGACGATCGGACACGTCAAGTCCGACGGCACGGTCCAGGACGCCTCCTACCGGACGATCGGCCACGCCAAGGGAATCCCGCTCAGCTGGGCCGCTTTCTACTTCTTTTTCAGGGACTGACGGTCGCGGGAAATCCGCCCGTTTACCCCTTGGATTTCCGGGGAATACTCATTATATTTGTACGATTTTTCGCTCTACAGACTTATGAGTATCCAGCAAGATAAAATCCAAGAACTGGTCGAGCGCCGCGCCGCCGCGAAATTGGGCGGTGGACAGTCGCGCATCGACGCGCAGCACCAGAAAGGCAAGCTCACGGCCCGCGAGCGCCTTGCCCTGCTTCTCGATCCGGGCAGCTTCGAAGAATTCGACATGTTCGTGCAGCACCGCTGTACGAATTTCGGGATGGACGCGAACCATCCCGACGGCGACGGCGTCGTGACCGGACAAGGCACGGTCGACGGCCGCCTGGTCTTCGTCTTCGCCCAGGACTTCACCGTCAACGGCGGTTCCCTCTCCAAGACCATGTCGGAGAAGATCTGCAAGGTGATGGACATGGCCGTGCGCGTAGGCGCGCCGGTGATCGGCCTCAACGATTCGGGCGGAGCCCGCATCCAGGAAGGCATCGACGCCCTGGCCGGCTACGGCGAGATCTTCGAGCGCAACATCCTCGCCAGCGGCGTTGTACCCCAGATCAGCGGCATCTTCGGCCCGTGCGCCGGCGGAGCGGTCTACTCCCCCGCCCTCACGGACTTCACCCTGATGGTGCAGGATACTTCCTATATGTTCCTCACCGGTCCGGCGGTCGTCAAGTCCGTCACGGGTGAGGACGTGGACCAGGAGAGCCTTGGCGGCGCCGCCGTCCACGCCTCCAAGTCCGGCGTGGCGCACTTCAGCGCCCCTTCCGAGGAGGAGGGCATCGCGACCCTGAAGAAGCTCCTCTCCTTCCTTCCGCAGAACAACCTGGAGACCGCCCCGGAGCGTCCCACCGCGGACCCCGTGGGCCGCGTGGACGACGCGCTCAACGACATCGTGCCCGACAACCCCAACAAGGCATACGACATGTACGGCGTGATCCGCAGCATCGTGGATGACGGCGAGTTCTTCGAGGTCCACAAGGACTTCGCGAAGAACATCATCGTGGGCTTTGCCCATATGGGCGGCAGGAGCGTGGGCATCGTGGCCAACCAGCCGGGCGTGCTCGCCGGCGTGCTGGACATCAACGCCTCCCGCAAGGGCGCCCGTTTCGTGCGCTTCTGCGACGCCTTCAACATCCCGCTCGTGACCCTCGTGGACGTCCCGGGCTTCCTGCCCGGCACGCAGCAGGAGTACGGCGCCATCATCACCAACGGCGCGAAGCTCCTCTTCGCCTATGGCGAGGCCACGGTCCCCAAGGTCACCGTGACGCTCCGCAAGAGCTACGGCGGCGCCCACATCGTGATGAGCTGCAAGCAGCTCCGCGGCGATGTGAACTACGCCTGGCCTTCCGCCGAGATCGCCGTGATGGGCGCCGACGGCGCCGTGGGCGTCCTCTATGGCAAGGAGCTCAAGGCCGAGGTGGATCCCGCCAAGCAGGCCGCGATCGCCGAGACCCGCAAACAGGAATACAACGAGCTTTTCTGCAACCCCTATCAGGCTGCCCAGAAGGGCTACATCGAGGATGTCATCGAGCCGCGCAACACGCGCTTCCGCGTGATCCGCGCCCTCGCCGTCCTGGATGGCAAACGTCAGGAAATCCCCGCGAAGAAACATGACAACCTTCCTTTATAGTCTCTTGCTGCTGCCGCTCACGGCCGGCGGAGACCGGATGGCAGAGATCGACCCCCACGGCTGGACGCTGACGATCATCAGCGTCAGCACCGTGTTCGCGGCGCTGATCATCCTGTATTTCATCTACAACTTCTCCGGCAACGCCTTCTCCGGCAAGTACAAGATTAAGCGCAAGCCCAAGGCACCGAAAGCCGCCAAGGGCGCCGCTCCCGGCGAAGTGGCCGCAGCCATCGCCCTCGCCCTGCAGGCGGAGGCCGGCGGCGAGACCGAAGCGGCCATCGCCACGGCCCTGCACCTCTACCTGAGCGACGCCGTACACGACGTCGAGCCCGGTTTCATCACCATCCAGCACACCCCGTCCTCCTGGGACGACAGACAATCCAATTTCAGAAAAACACCCCGCAAATGAAAGCATACAAATTCAAGATTGGCGGCAACCAGTATGATGTGACCGTCAACGGCATCGAAGGAAAGATCGCTGACGTGACCGTCAACGGCGTCAACTACCAGGTCGAACTCGAGAACGAGGTCCCGGCTGCCGCCGCAGCCCCCGTGGCCGCTGCCGCCGCTCCGGCCGCCGCAGCCGCCCCCGCCGC
>JAFRQH010000007.1 GCA_017428725.1 Bacteroidales bacterium
CGCTGCGAGTCGGAGAAGTAAGCCGGCACGGTGATGACCGCCTCGGTGACTTCCTGGCGCAGGTAGTCCTCGGCCGTCTTCTTCATCTTCTGGAGGATGATGGCGGAAATCTCCTGCGGGGAGTAGAGCCGGCCGTTGATGTCCACGCGCGGGGTGTTGTTCTCGCCGCGGGTGACCTTGTACGGCACGCGGGCGATCTCGCGGTTCACCTGGTCGTAGGTCTCGCCCATGAAACGCTTGATCGAGAAGATCGTGTTGTGGGGGTTGGTGATGGCCTGGCGCTTGGCGGGATTGCCCACCTTGCGCTCGCCATTGTCGGTAAATGCGACGATGGACGGCGTGGTGCGCGCGCCCTCGTCATTGATGATCACGGTAGGCTGGTTGCCTTCCATCACGGACACGCACGAATTGGTGGTGCCGAGGTCGATTCCGATGATTTTTCCCATATTCAGTAACTTTTAAGATTTCACTTCATTCGCCTGCCACTTCCGGCAGGCCGGGAACGTATCATCAAAACCTTTGCCAGCCCGTTTTCGCTGACAAATTGTCAATCGCCTACAGCTGGGCGGCCACGGCGGCGGCGACATCCTTCATGTCCGCCGTGGGTTCGAACCGGGCGACGACATTGCCCTTGCGGTCCACCAGGAACTTGGTGAAGTTCCACTTGATGTCCGGCTTGGAGGCATAGTCGGGGTCCTGCCGGGAGAGCATCTGGCCCATCATCTCGGCCGTACGTCCCTCGCCGAAACCCTCGAAGCCCTTCTGCTCCTTGAGCCAGGTGAAGAGCGGGATGGCGGCCTCGCCGTTGACATCGACCTTGTCGAACTGCGGGAAGGTGACATTGTAGTTGCCGGAGCAGAACTCCTTGATCTCGGCGATGGAGCCGGGGGCCTGGCCGCCGAACTGGTTGCACGGGAAGTCCAGGACGGTGAAGCCCTTGTCCTTATACTGCTCATAGAGGTTCTCCAGCTCGGTGTACTGCGGGGTGAATCCGCACTTGGTGGCGGTGTTGACGACCAGCAGGACCTGACCCTTGTACTGCGACAGGCTGACAGGCTGCCCGTCCGCGTCCTGGACGGTAAAATCGGCGATGGTGGCCGTGGGGGCCGAGGCATTCTTGCAGCCGGCAAGCGCCAGCACGACTGCGGCAATGGTAAGCAATTTCTTCATAACCAAACAATTTTTTCAAAAGTAAGTAAAAAAAACGAACTTTGCACCATGGAATACAGGCAGCTGAGCAGAGAAGAATTCGAGGATCTGGCAGGGCGCATCCTCTACGAGGACAATCACCTGCTGGTCGTGAACAAGCGCACGGGCGAGATCACCCAGGGCGACAAGACCGGCGACGAGCCGCTCACCGAGCGCTACAAGGCCTTCATCGCCCAGCGGGACGCCAAGCCCGGCAAGGTCTTCCTGGGCCTGCCCCACCGGCTCGACCGCCCCGTGAGCGGGGTCTGCCTGCTCGCCAAGACCTCCAAGGCCTTGGAGCGGCTCACCGCGATGTTCCGCGACGGCGGCGCCCGCAAGACCTACTGGGCCCTCTGCTGTGCGCGCCCCGAGCCCCCCGAGGGGCATCTGGAGGAATGGATCGTCCGCAATGAGCAGCAGAACAAATCCTACATCGTCGCACCCGGATCCACCCCCCGGAAGGATGCCAAACTGGCCAGGCTCGACTACCGCTACCTGCGCAGCACAGACCGCTACCACCTCGTGGAAGTGGACCTGCTCACCGGCCGCCACCACCAGATCCGCTGCCAGCTCGCCCATCTGGGCTGCCCCATCAAGGGCGACCTGAAGTACGGAGCACCCCGTTCCAACCCCGACGGCGGCATCAGCCTGCATGCCAAGTGCATCCGCTTCACCCATCCCGTCAAAAAAGAGGGGATGGAGGTCACGGCCCCCATCCCCTCATCCTGGAAAGGTATCTGACAGATACTAACGGTAGTCGATGTAGTTCTTGACCGGGGAGATCATGAACACGAACTCATAGTCCTTGTACGGCAGCATATACTCCGCCAGCGGCAGGGCGCCCCAGCTGGTCACGCAGCCCAGGCCCATCTGTGCCTTGTCCACGAGGACGTTGGTCAGGTCGGCCTCCGGGACTTCCTGGGAGTGGCCGTTGGCCTTGGCCAGGCCCTCGTCGAGGGACTCGATGGTGTAGTGCAGCGCCGAGGCGGAGAAGGCGTCGTTCGAGGTGATCTGGATGCCGTTGCCGGCATTGTTGAGCATCTTCCACCAGCGGATGTCGCTCTTGGTGCCGTTCTCCTGCGGACGGATGTACGGATAGAACTGCTCGTCCACGGTCTGGGAATAGATGCCCAGGTCGGTGACCGTCTTGCGGTCGGAGTAGTTCTCCATAGGGCCGCGGCCGTAGTAGACCACGCGCTCGAAGGACTTGGGCATCACGATCTGCATACCGAAGCGGAAGAGGTTGGAGATATTCTCCTTGGCCGGATCCGCCGTCATCTTCTCGGTGACCTTGATGGCACCCTCGTTGTTGATCTCGTAGCAGAGCAGCAGGTCGGCGAGGTCCACGATCTCCAGCTTGGCAGTAACCTTGGCGATGCCGTTCTCGACGGTCGCGGTCACGGCCGGCTCGGGACGCTGCATCTGGCCGCGCTGCTGTCCGCCGGCGCCACGCTGGCCCTGCTGTCGGAACTGGCCCATCCCCTTCTGGACGATCTGCGGGTTCTTCCAGGCGAGGTAGCGACGCTGGAGGTTGGCTCCGAAGTCGTTGTCGGTGGGTGCACGCCAGAAGTTGGGCGTGATGGCGGAGCCTTCCTTGAGCATCTCGGTGCCGTTCACGCAGTAGCGGGTGATGTAACCCGTGGTGCGGGCGATCTCGATCGTGAAGTTCTCGCCTTCGACGATCAGGAAGTTGCGGTCGTTCTCCTTGATGACCGGCGCGGCCGGCTCATAGCCGCCGAAGCTCGCGTTGGCCAGCGCCAGGGAACCGAAGTCGTAGTCCTTGAGGGTGAACTGCTGCTTGGCGACCACGTGGCCGGCAGGCAAGAGGCCCTCGCGGCCCTTGAGGACGTACTTGACATTGAGGAGCCACTCGCCCTTGTCGCCGACCGGGCCGACCTGCACGGGCACCTGCACGGTGGCGTGCGGGGCGACGTTCAGCGTCTCCACGGAGCCGGAACGGACCACGGTGCCGTTGCAGAGCACCTCCCAGGTCATCCGGTAGGCGGACAGGTCGCGGAAGAAGTTCTCGTTGTAGACGCCCAGACGGCCGGACGCGACGTTAGAGGCATCCGTCCAGATGTCCTGGTACCAGTAGCCCACCTCGTACATGTGCGGGTTGGGAACGCGGTCCGGGCTGATCAGGCCGTTGTCGCAGAAGTTGGTGTCGGATCCGTCATAGCGGTTGAAGTCGCCGCCGTAGGCATAGATCATCACGCCGTTCTTGCCCTTCCAGCGGACGGACTGGTCCACGAAGTCCCAGATGAAGCCGCCCTGGAGCTTGTCATACTTGCGGTAGAGGTCCCAGTACTCCTTGAAGCCACCCTCGGAGTTGCCCATCGCGTGGGCATACTCGCACTGGATGAGCGGCTTGGTCATCTGCGGGTTGGTCGCATAGCGGACGATTCCCTCGTAGCCGGCGTACATCGGGCAGTAGATGTCGGTCTTGCCGTCGATCGGTGCGCGCTCGTACTGGACCGGACGGGTGAGATCCTCGGCCTTGATCCAGTCGTAGGCGGCCTCGAAGTTGGGGCCGTAGCCGGCTTCATTGCCCAGGGACCAGATGATGATGGCCGGGTGGTTGTAGCCGCGCTGGACATTGCGCTGGTTGCGCTGCATATGCGCAAGGGCATAGTCGTCGCGCTTGGCAAGGGTCCTGTCGCCATAACCCATACCGTGGGACTCGATGTTGGCCTCGGCCACCATATAGATGCCGTACTTGTCGCAGAGGTCATACCAGTAGTTGTCATCCGGATAGTGGCAGGTACGCACCGCATTGAGGTTGAACTGCTTCATGATCTGGATGTCCTGCTCCATACGGGCGCGGGAGATTACATAACCTCCGTCCGGATCCAGCTCGTGGCGGTCGGCGCCCTTGATGAGGATGGGCTGGCCGTTGACGAGCAGCTGGGCGTTCTTGATCTCGACCTTGCGGAAACCGACGTTCACGGGGATCGTCTCGCCCGCGGCGGTCGCCTTGAGGGTATAGAGGTTCGGGGTCTCGGCCGTCCACTTGGCGGGGTTGGCGACCTCCATCGTCACGTTGGCCTTGCCGCCGCGTGAAGGGCTCTTGACGGAGGCGCGGGCCACGCTCTTGCCGGCGGCGTCGAAGAGCTCGAGCTCAGCCGTGCCGGCGTTGCCCTTGAAGGTGAGCTCGACATTGAGCTTGCCGTCCCGGTACTGGGCATCCAGGTCCGGGGTGACGCGGATGTCCTCGATGCGGGCCTTGGCACGGGCATAGAGGAAGCAGTCACGGGCGATGCCGCTGTAGCGGAAGAAATCCTGGTCCTCCAGGTAGGTGCCGTCGCACCAGCGGAAGATCTGCATCGCGATCAGGTTCTTCTGGCCGGGCTTGACATACTTGGTGATGTCGAACTCCGCCTCCAGCTTGCTGTCCTCGCTGTAGCCGACGAACGCGCCGTTGACCCATACGTAGATACAGGAAGTGGCGGAACCGATGTGCATGATGACATCCTTGCCGGCCCAGCCGGCAGGGATCGCGAATTCGCGACGGTAGCTGCCCACGTGGTTGTTCTGGACGGGAATCTCCGGCGGATTGCTGGTGAACTGGTTGCGCCAGGCCCAGCCGGTGTTGACATAGACGGGATCGCCGTAGCCGTTGAGCTCCCAGATACCGGGCACGACCATGGTATCCCAGCCCTTGTCGTCAAAGGAGGCATTCCAGAATCCGGTGGGGCGCTGGTCGGCGCTGTTGACCCAGTTGAATTTCCAGTTGCCGTGCAGGGTGAGGTAGTTGGCGGAAGCCTCGGGCGCCGTCACAGCCTCACCGGCTCCGAACGCGAAATAATTCGTGTGCATCGGGGCGCGGTTGACCTCGTTGAGCGTCGGGTCCTGCCACTCCTTGAAGGTCTGGGCGGATGCGCCCAGTGCCAACAGGCAGAAGATGGTTGAGATGATGGTTTTTTTCATTGGAGCGAAGTGTTATTTGTAGTCTTTGATGTTCCATTCGTCCAGCCACTCGAGATACGGGGTGCCGTCCTGTTCGAACTGGATGGGGAGCCAGATGTAACGGGCGTCGATCGGGTTGCGGGGACGCCAGATATCGGCCATGAAGATGAACAGGTCCTTCTTGCCGGGGACCGGCAGGATGAAGGTGCTCTGCCCGCCATAGGTAATCTCGGACTTCTCGCCGCGGCAGGGGTTCGGATGCTGGGTCCAGGGCCCGAAGATCGAAGGCGCGGAGAACATCCGGGCGGCATTCGGGTCCCAGCCCGTACAGCCGGAGGTGATCATCCAGTACGTACCGTTGCGCTTGAAGATGGCGGGGGCCTCGTTGTGGCCGGCCGGCGCCACGCGGACGTAGCGGCCGCTGTGGCTCTGGTAATCGTCGGACAGTTCGGCGATATTGAGGGTCAGGTTCTCCTCGGCGGCGTAGATGTGGTAGGCCTTGCCGTCGTCGTCCACGAACAGGGTCATGTCGCGGGACATCTGTCCGCCGGCGAAATCACGCTTGTAGTACAGGCCCTTGGAGATGGCCTCCAGCCACTCGGGAGTCCAGGAACGGGGGATCTCCTGCAGGGCGTCGATGTAGGCGAGGTCGGCATCGGTCACGTTCTCGGCGGGGATGCCCGGATTGACGCGGCCGGATCCGATATAGGTGTACGGGCCCGTGACGTTGTCACTGACGGCGACGGCGGCGCGGGCCGCGCTGTAGCCCCGGCCCCGGAGTTCGAGGTGGAACCACATCACGAACTTGCCGGTCTTCTTGTTGTAGATGACCTTGGGGCGCTCCAGCGTGCAGCCGCGCGTGATGTCGCTGGCGGGATCGTCGGAGACGCTGAGGGCCACGCCCTCATACTTCCAGTTCACGAGGTCCTTGGAGGAATAGCAGGTCACCCCCACGAAGGCGCTGCTGGAACGCTCACCCTTGTGCTCGCCGAACCAGTAGAAAGTACCGTCATGGACGAGGATGCCGCCGCCGTGGGCGTTGATATGCTCCCCGCGGTCGTCCGGCCAGATCTCGCCGGAGCGGATCGGCTGGTCGGTGTAGGGAGAACAGGCGGATGCAATGGCCCCGAAGAAGGCCACCAGCACCGGGATGATAGGTTTGAGGACAAGTCTCATAGGCGGGTTTATTTGGAATTTTGGTAGACGCGGACGTAATCGATGCAGTAGCGCTGCGGCCAGTTGGAGCCCGACGGATCCCCGCCGTTCTGGCCTCCGATGGCATAGTCGAGCAGGATGTAGTGCGCAAAGTCCGGATGGTCGTTGCTGAAGGGATTCTCGGTGTTGCCGCGGAAACCGCCGTTGACAGTCTCCGACAGGTCTACCACGTTGAGCACCTCGCCGTCGAGCAGCAGGACGAGCCGCTCGGGCGACCAGTCCATCGTCCAGACGTGGTACTTCTCCACCCAATCGGGATCCTTCTCGAGGAAGCGCGAGAGCGGATGGTGCGTCGTGCGCCACTTGGAACCGCCGTTTTCGGAGCCCCAGGCGGCATTCGCCAGGATGGTCGGAGTGTCCCGGACCAGGTAGTACTCCATCACGTCGATCTCGCCGCAGAACGGCCAGCCCCAGCGGTTGCCGAGGGTCCAGATGGCGGGCCAGGAGCCCTTCTCGACGGAGATCTTGGCACGGACCTCCAGCTTGCCGTACTTGAAGGTGAAGCTGTTGCGCGTGTTCACGCTGCCGGAGGTGTACTCGGCCACCTTGCGGGAGCGCTTCCAGTCACGCGCCGGCGCGTTCGGATCGTAGTTCGGATTCTCGACAATCTCCTTGCGCGCTTCCAGGACCAGGACGCCGTTCTCGACGAAACAGTTCTCTTCCTTGTACCATTGGTGCTCCTGGTTGCGCACGAAACCCAGTTCGTAGGACCAGTCCGGTCCGGGACGGCCGTCGACGTTGAACTCGTCGTGCCAGACCAGCGTCATCCCGTCGTACTGGGTCGGCAGGTCATGGCGCGGGACCGGTTTATAGGCCTGGCGCCCCGCTCCGCATCCTGTCAGAAAACAACAGGCTGTCGCGGTGAAAAGAAACAAGCAGAGGACTCTTCTCACGGTTATTATATCTTTTTACGCAAATATAATAAAAGATTCATATCAGGGCAAGTTCCCTGATATGAATCTTTTCCGGATGTCAGACTACTTCGTAGCAGACTGGTCAGCCTCGATCGGCCAGTAAGGATTCTGGTAGATCGTGGATGCGGCAGCATCCTTGCCCGTCGGCGAGGCAAGCAGCAGGTGCGAGATACCGATCGGGTTCAGGTAGTACGCCATCCGCCAGGTC
>JAFRQH010000008.1 GCA_017428725.1 Bacteroidales bacterium
GCGCGGGTCGCGGAAGATGTTGATGTTGGGCGTCCAGACCGTCAGGCCGCGGTACTGGGGGCTCCCCACCGGATTCTTGCGGTACTGGATGAACTTGATGCGCTGCTCGGTGGAGGTGATGTCGAAGACTTCCTCCAGCAGGGCTTCGTCCCAGCTGGCGGCCATCCCGATGGCCTGCGGGAACACGGTGGCGCGGCCGGCGCGCGCGGCGCCGTGCAGCGCCTCGCTCCACCAGTTGTAGGCACGGATGCCCAGCTCCGGGATGGCCGGGCTGGCATTCATCATCAGGGACGCTTTCTGCTCGAGGGTGAGCCGTCCCAGCAGGTCCTCCGCGCGCTGCTCCGCAGGCAGGGAGGCGTCCTGATAAGGAAAACTCTGCGCGGAAAGAGTCCCGCACAGAGCCATCCCTACCAGTGACGTGAGAAGGATTCTACGCACTGTTATTTCTGTTTTTCGACTTCGGCGAACCAGGCTTCCGCGGTCTGGAGGTCTCCCTTGGACCAGCAGGAACCAAAGTAATAGGTGAATGCCTCACCGGACTTGATCTCGCGGGTGGCGATGCCGTGGTCCAGCTCGTCGTGGACACAGACATTTTCGGCCCCCGGCACGACGACGGCCACGCCGAGCATGCCGTCCTCACGCTCCACGCTCTGGTCGGAGGCGTGCTCCCAGATGGCATAGGCGATGGGCGTCAGGCGCTCCTGCTCGATGGTCTGCTGGGCGCTGTGGCGCAGCAGGCCGGCGGCGATGGTGAGCTTGTCGGCTCCCGTGAACTTGTAGGTGTCGTCCACGCGGCAGAAGTAGCTGTCGGCGGTCACGGTCACCTGCTTGTCCAGCGAGACCTTGACGCCCTCGGCGGCCTCCCATTCGGGATAGTGGAGCACGAAGACGACCTTGTCCGGGGTCTGCTCGACGATGTCATAGGAGCGGTAGTTGGTGGCGGGCATCGCCAGGCGGCCGTCGATGAGCGGGGCGGAGGCGCCGCCGCCCAGGCTCGTGGCTACCTTGTAGCAGTCCTTGCCGCCGTGGTTGTGGTGGTAGTAGTTCGGGTCCTTCTGGGCCTCGGCGTACCAGGTGTCGGCGACGAGCGCTCCGGGGAGCTTGACCCAGATGTCGATACCGGGGGAGGTAGGATTGCCCTCGAGGGCCTTGCCGTAGAAACGGCCGGCCACGAGGTTGTTCTCGAACACGAAGTCGTCGGCGCGCTCCGGCACGAAGCGGGCCATCACCTTCGGCTCCGCAGGCTGCTGCTTGCAGCCCGCGAGCGCGAAGACCGCCGCGAAGGCGAGGATAACGGCTGTCCTTTTCATTACTTGAGATCCTTAGTGGCGCACCAGTCCATGTCATTGTAGTCGTCGTTCTCGCCGCACATGCCCCAGATGAAGGTATAGTTGCGGGTCGCGCAGGCGGAGTGGATGCTCCACTGCGGGGAGATGACGGCCTGCTCGTTGTGCATCCAGATGTGGCGCGTCTCCTGCGGCTCGCCCATAAAGTGGCAGACCGCGGCGTCCTCGGGCACCTCGAAATAGAAGTAGACCTCCATGCGGCGGTCGTGGGTGTGGGCCGGCATCGTGTTCCAGGTGCTGCCCGGAGCGAGCTCGGTCATACCCATCTGGAGCTGGCAGCAAGGCACCACCTCCTTGACGAGGAGGCGGTTGATCGTGCGCTCGTTGGACTCCTCGAGGGAGCCGAGGTGCATCACCACGGCGTCCTTCTTGCTGACCTTCTTGACCCCGGTCTCGCGGTGCGCGGTGGCGGAGCAGAAGTAGAAGTGCGCGGGCTTGTCGGCGGAGTCGCTCTTGAAGGTGACGTGGCGGTTGCCGCGGCCGACATAGAGGGCCTCCTTGTATTCGAGATGGTACTCCTCTTCGCCGACGACCACGGTGCCGGCGCCGCCGACATTGATGATGCCGATCTCGCGGCGCTGGGTGAAGAAGTCGGCCCGCAGGACCTCCGGGGCGCTGAGCAGGAGGTCTTCCTTCACCGGCACGGCGCCGCCCGCGATGATGCGGTCGAACATCGAATACACCATGTTAATCTCGTCGGGCACCATCACGTTCTCCACGAGGTATTCCTGGCGGATGCGTTCGGTATCGTAATGCTTGGCGTCGAGGTTGCTGGACGCCTGGCGGACTTGGCAATTGATTTTCATAAGGCAGGCTGATTACTGGGGTTGTTTGCCGATGTAGGCGAGGATACCGCCGTCCACGTAGAGGATGTGGCCGTTGACCGCATCGGAGGCGTGGGAGGCCAGGAACACGGCGGGTCCGCCGAGCTCCTCGGGCTCCAGCCAGCGGCCGGCCGGGGTCTTGGCGCAGATGAAGCTGTCGAAAGGATGGCGGCTGCCGTCGGGCTGCTTCTCGCGGAGCGGAGCGGTCTGCGGGGTGGCGATGTAGCCGGGGCCGATGCCGTTGCACTGGATGTTGTACTCGCCGTACTCGGAGCAGATGTTGCGGGTGAGCATCTTCAGGCCGCCCTTCGCCGCGGCGTAGGCGGACACGGTCTCGCGGCCGAGTTCGGACATCATCGAGCAGATGTTGATGATCTTGCCTTCGCGGCGCTCCATCATCTCGGGCAGCACGGCGGAGGAAACGATGAACGGTCCCACGAGGTCGATGTCGATGACCTGCTGGAACTCAGCGCGCTTCATCTCGTGCATCGGGATGCGCTTGATGATGCCGGCGTTGTTGACGAGGATGTCGATCTGACCCACGTCCTCGTGGATCTTCTCCACCAGGGCCTTCACGTCGTCTTCCTTCGTGACGTCGCAGACGTAGCCCTTGATGTTGGCGATGCCCGCTTCCTTGTAGTTGTTCAGGCCGCGCTCCAGGGCTGCTTCATTGATGTCGTTGAAAATGATGGTCTTGATGCCGGCGGCGACGAACGCCTTGGCGATGTTGAAACCGATGCCGTAAGATGCGCCGGTGATCCAGGCGTTCTTGCCTTCGAGGGAAAAAGGATTTTGTGCCATATGGGAAAAATGAATTAAGTAATAATTTATTTCGTCAAATCGCAAACATGATAGACAACAAAGAAATAGAAATACAAATGATACGGAACGTCAATAATGCCCGTTTATTAAACGTTCTTTCGAAATCAAACGGATACCAAATCCAGGATCAATCATTTCCGGACAAGGACTGAAGCCGTCGGGAAGCATATTGGGCGCTGATGCCGGGGGAGTGGCTGCGTGAATGATGGCGGAAATATACTCCAAAGCGGCGGCAAAGAGTGTCTCTTTACGGTCACCGAGTTCGTGTCCGTCGAACGGATTGTCCGAAACGGAATAATTCGGTGCATAGGGTTGTTTCTCCACTTCCCAAATGTAGAGGGGGAAGGAGTTGGACACCGTGAGTGCAATTCCCTTGTCTCGGACCCATGAACAGACTTGTTCGCGGGAATTCTCGCCGAGGGTGCTGTCACCCGCCGTACGATACCAGTCTTCAAAACTGACCATAATTCCGTTCAAACTGATTCCAGAGGTGGCTTCACCGATCAGGGCGGTGCCGTGGGACTCCATTAAATAACGGATCAAGTAGTCTGCCGATCCTGCTGTCAGCCCCGATGTGATGAAGTAAAAATCAGTTTCATCAAGCCATTGCCAGTCTATGCCGTCTGCGGAAAAATGATAGGAACCCAGCTGCGAATCGTCGATATCCATCGTCGGGGTAAGATGATACTTGACGTAGGAACTATGTCGTATTGACTCAAGACGATCATTCGTATACTCTTTTTCGTAAACGAAAGCGCTCTGGGCGTTTAGTTTGTATGTCAGAAGTGAGGCAAGGAACGTATCCATGACCGCGAGTCCTTTCGTGCTATATCGCAAGTCCAGGATAAGGGTTTGGATATGGTTGTCTTGAAATTCTTTCAAGACAGATAGCAACTCTGCGCACGATGTTGGGGTGAAATCGCCCAGTATTAAATAACCCGTCGGACGTCCCAGATAATCGAAAACGGAATGGTACAAAACGGATTTCCTAACCATGGAGGATGCATTGACTATGACAGTCTTCCCGTCTCGGAGCGTCAACGTGGCACTCTTGGCAGAATAAAGCCCTTCCTGAATTCTCTGCCGGGCGGACTCCCGAGTCAGGGGTTTGTCATTGACCGCGGTAATAATATCACCGCGTTTCAGACCTGCCGCTGCGGCAGGACTGCCAGGAATGGTGTACAGGACGGCAGCGCCCGTCTGTATGCCGGTGGGGTCAAGATTATAAAGTCGGAGGCCGAAACCAAATGAATACCCTGAACCCGTAAAAAGAGCCCGCGTGGATGGAAAGTCCTCAATATACCCAGTCCAGGGGTCATCATGACCCGAGGCGAGACGGACCCGCTGAAGATTGTCGGCGACATTTATCTCATTGTCCCAAAGACCAATGGCTCCAGTTGCTTCGTCAGCCCACAGGAAATAATCGCTGGTTAAGATAGTTGCGCAAAGATTCTGGTACCGAATAGACGCGAGTTCAGGATTCTCTGTTTGGTTAGGCTTACTGCAGCCGTACAGCGCCAGCAACAATAAGGTTGTTAGGAGTAAATAATGATTATTTCCGGGAAAGGTAATCATAGTTTTTCCATTTCGAGGGAGGCCCAGATGAAGGGGCCGACGCCCTTGGAGTCGTTGGGACGGATGGGCTCGCTGAGGTAGTAGGCGTAGTCGCCCATGCGGTTGCCGGAGCCGCCCAGGCCGCCCACGGAGCAGCACTTCTCGATGCTGATCCGGCCCTGGTCGTCCGTGGAGATGAACTCGCGCACGACGTCCTCGTAGAGCTTCTTGGCGTAGGGGAGCAGGTCGGCGTCGAGGTATCCCATCCGGATGCCCTTCAGGAAGGTGAAGGAGAACATCGCGGAGCAGGTGGACTCGAGGTAGTTGCCCTCGCGGCCCGGCTGGTCCAGGACCTGGTACCACACGCCGGACTTCTCGTCCGCCCACTTGGGGAGCTCCGCGCAGATGGTGCGCAGGATGTCGATCAGCTTCTGGCGCGGGGCGTAGTCGGCGGGCAGCCAGTCGAGCACGTCCACGAGGGCCATGCAGTACCAGCCCAGGGCGCGGCCCCAGCAGTGGAAGGACTGGCCGTGGGTGGCGGGGTCGCACCAGAACATGCTCTCGGACTCGTCCCAGGCGTGGCGGTAGAGCTTGGTGGCGGGGTCGTAGGTCTTCTCGGCGGCCACGACGAACTCGTTGACGATGTCGTCGTAGGCGGCGATGCGCTCCGGCCCGTCGAGGTAGCGGGAGGCGTACTCGACATAGAAGGGCTCGGCCATGTACACGCCGTCCAGCCAGACCTGGTTGGGATAGACCTGCTTGTGCCAGAAGGCGCCGGCCTTGGTGCGCGGCTGGCCGTCCACCTGGGTCTTGACGAGCTCGATGGCCTTGCGGTATTTCTCGTCACCGGTCTTGTCGTAGAAGTAGAAGAGGGACTTGCCCGGGCAGATCAGGTCCGTGGAATACTTCTGCACGTCGTAGGTCTTGATGGTGCCGTCTTCGTTGACGATGGCGTCGTACCACTTGTAGACGAAGTCGTAGATGGACTGGTCTCCGTATGCCTCATAGACATCCAGGAAGGAGCGGAGCTCCAGGCCCGGGGTGTAGTTCCACTTGAGGCGGCCGTCGGTGTAGTCGAGGTAGGTCGCGTCCCCGCAGCGGGACATCTGGGAGTGGACCATCTGCTCGGAGAGCGGTTCGGCTTTCTTTGTGCAGGAGAGCAGGGCGGCGAGGCCCAGCAGGGCGGTGAGTAGCTTTTTCATCACTGGTGGTTATTCGTTGGTGAAATTCTTGACTTTGTAGGTGTTGACGGGTGCGCCGGTCTTGGGGAAGCACTGCACGTTCTTGAACGTGATGTCCTGGGAGTTGCGCAGGTCGATGCCGGTCGTGGCGGTCATCGTACAGTTGGTGATGTTGATGTTGGAGACTGGCATCTCGGGCAGGCCGTTGAAGAACATCGCCCGGGCGGCGCCGTTGCAGTAGACGTCCCGGATGTAGATGTCGCGGAACTCCGGCGTGGTCTCGTCCACGGGCCGGAGCGGCTCGTCCACGATGGGGCTGCCGTCCGCAGCGGCGTCCACGGCGGACTTGCCGCCGTAGAAGAGGTCGAAGAGCACGCCCTCGGCGAGGATGTCCTTCATGTAGATGTTGTCGATGTAGATGCCCCGCACCACGCCGCCGCGGCCGCGGGTGCTCTTGAAGCGCAGGCCCACGTCCGTGCCGAGGAAGCGGCAGTTGGACACCTTGATGTTCTCCACGCCGCCGCTCATCTCGGAGCCGACGGTGAAGCCGCCGTGGCCATGGAAGACCGTGCAGTTGTCCACGATGAGGTTCTTGCACGGGCGGGCGCGGCGCCGGCCGTCGGCGTCCTTGCCGGACTTGATGCAGATGCCGTCGTCGCCGGCGTCGAAGATGGAGTCGACGATCAGCACGTTCTCGCAGCTGTCCACGTCGATGGCGTCGCCGTTCTGGGAGTACCAGGGGTTGCGGATGTTGACGCGGCTGACGATCAAGTTTTTGCACATCAGCGGATGCACGTTCCAGCAGGGGGAATTCTGGAAGGTCACGCCCTCGAGCAGCACGTTCTCGCAATTGCGGATCTGCACGAGGTTGGGACGCAGGAAGCTCTTGATCTCGGCCCACTCGGCCTCGGAGAGGTCGCTGCGCGGAACGTTCATGTTGCTCAGGCGCGTGGCCTTGAGGAAGCCCTCGTCGGGATACCAGGTGTTGCCGTCCGGGCTCAGCACGCCGCCGCCCGCGAGCAGGCGGTTCCACTCGCCCTCGGCCATCTTGCTCTTCTTGACCATCCGCCAGGCGTCGCCGTTGCCGTCGATCACGCCCGAGCCGGTCACGGAGATGTTCTTCTGGCCGTCGGCGTGGATCGGGGATTCGCAGCGGCGGGTGTCCAGCCCCTCGAAGACCGTGTTGACGATGGGGTAGAGGTCGCGGTTGGGATCGAAGATCACGACGGCGTTCTCCGTCAGGTGGAGGTCGCAGTTGCTGAGGATTTCAATCGGGCCCGTGAGCCACAGGCCGGCAGGGACGACGAGGTGTCCGCCGCCCTTGTCGGAGAGGTGCTTCATCGCCTGGGCGAAGGCGTCGGTGTTGAGCGTGACGCCGTCTCCGACCGCCCCGAAGTCCGTCAGGTCGACGGTGTAATCGGGGATGACGGGGCGCTGGACGCGCGGCATGTCGAAGGGGAGGTCTTTGTAGAGGTATGCGAACTCATCGGCGCCGCCGCTGCAGGCGAGCAGCAGGGCGGTGCAGAGGGTGCCGAGGAACGTGCGGAAGAATCGGGTAGATCTCATTGAAGGACGTTTTGGTTCATCCTCAAAGATACGCTTTTTCGCCGAATAAAAAAATACCGCTCCACAAAGACGCAATTTTTGGTGCTGCAGGTGGAAAGATTCGTTATATTTGTAGTATGAAGAGAATCGGAATCTGCAGCGACCACACCGGTGTCGCGTACAAGTCCCGCCTGATCGGCTATCTGCTGGACAAGGGCTACGAAGTCGTCAATTTCGGTGCAGACAGCACGGAAAGTTGCGACTATCCCGATTATGCCCATCCGCTGGCGGCGGCCGTGGAGTCCGGCGAGGTGGACGCCGGCATCGCCCTGTGCGGGACCGGCAACGGGATGGCCCTCACGCTGAACCACCACCGGGGGATCCGCGCCGGGCTGGCGTGGAACACCACGGTCGCCCGGCTGGTCAGGGAACACAACAATGCCAACGTGCTCGTGATCCCGGCGCGCTTCGTCTCCTACCGGATGGCGGTGATGATGGTGCGCGCGTGGCTCACGGCGGAATTCGCCGGAGGACGGCACCTCAGACGCCTTGACAAGATCCTTCTCCCATAACATCGAGGACTACCCGGAGGGCATCGTCCTCCCCGTCGACAAGCCTTACCGTTGGACCTCCGCGGACGTGATCCGCAAGGTCAAGTATGCGGCCATCCGCCATTTCGGCAAGAAGAACCTCAAGGTCGGCCACGCCGGGACGCTGGACCCCCTGGCCACGGGCATCCTGCTCGTCTGCATCGGCGCCGCCACCAAGCGCGCGGAGGAGCTGCAGCGCTCCGCCAAGGAATACGTGGCCGGCATCACCTTCGGGGCCACGACCCCTTCATACGATCTCGAAAAAGACATCGACCGTGAATGCCCCCTGGACGGGGTGTCCGAGGCGGCGCTGCGTGCGGTCCTGCCCGGCTTCGTCGGGGAGCAGGACCAGGTGGCGCCGCTGTTCAGCGCCAAGTCCGTGGACGGGGTGCGCGCGTACGAGACGGCGCGCCGGCTGCTGCGCGAGGCGCAGCGCGCGGGGCGCGCCTTCGATCCCGGCGACGTGCTGCAGTCCAGCAGGATCACAATCTATGACTTGGAGCTCCTGTCCTGGCACGAGGGCATCGTGCAGGATTTCACGGACGACGGCCTGGGTCGCATTCGCGTGGCGGACGTCTCCGGACGGCAGCTGCCCACGGCGCTGGTGCGCGTGGCGTGCAGCAAGGGGACGTACATCCGCGCCCTGGCGCGCGACCTGGGCGAAGCCCTGGGCAGCGGGGCCTTCCTGAGCTCGCTGCGCCGTACGCGCAACGGCGGCTACGGCATCGCCGACGCCTGGACCCTTCCCGAGGTCCTCGCCGCCCTGGGGCGTGCGGAAGGATAATCTGTCTTAGCGGAAGATGAGCGGCAGGAACTCATAGAGGCTCCTGCGCCAGGTCTGCCATTCGTGGGCCGTACCCGGAGACACGTAGTACCCGGCCCGGATGCCCATGGCGTTCAGCTTCTCCACGTCGGCCTGGATGCGCTCGGGGTACTCCAGCTCGCCGCAGGTCTCGAAGATCAGCTTGACCACGTCCTTGCGGAGTTTTTCGGGATCCTGCACCGGCGTGCCGCCGCTGAAGAGCCCGTAGTAGGCGAACATCCCGCTGTTGGCCAGTCCGACGCTGCGGGTGAGCATCCCGCCCATCGACAGGCCCGCCATCGCCCGGTGCTGTGCATCCGGGATCACGCGGTAGTGCGACTCGATGTCCGGGATGGCCTCTTGGAAGAGCATCTGCGCGAAATTCTCGGAATAGGTCGGCGACATCGCCAGGCGTCCGCGGCTGTCGCCCGGGCGGTAGACGAAGTCGTTGTTCATCACGATGATGAGCGGCTCGATCCGGCCTTCGGCGATCAGGTTGTCCGCGATGATGGCGGCGAATCCGGAGTGCACCCACTCCTGCTCCATCTCGCCGGCGCCGTGCTGCAGGTACAGCACGGGATAGCGCTTCTGGGGATTCGCGTCGTATTCGGCGGGGGTGTAGACATAGGCCCTGCGCCATTTCTGCTCCACGTTCGAGTAGAACCAGCGCTCGCGCACGTCGCCGTGCGGGACATCCCGCATCAGGTAATAGTCCTCGCCCGGCGAGGGGACTTCCAGGACCCCGACCCAGCCGTTGCTGTAGTAGAAGTCCAGGCCCGGCTCGGCGAAGCGGGCCCCGTCGATGAGGATGTACGGGATGTGGAATCCGCCCCTGGGGGCGGGGACGATCACGTTCCACAGGCCTTCTGCATCCTTCTGGCAGGGATAGTCTTTCCCGGCGAGGTTCAGCTTGACGTCCTGTGCGGTCGAAGGGGCGCGGAAGCGGAACCAGTAGTCCCCTCGGGCGTTCACCTTGGGGAATTCGGACTGCCGCTGCGTGCTCGGGGTGCGCTGCCACCCTTCTGCGGAAGGGGGCGTGAAGGTCTCCTGTGCGCGGGCGCCGACGCCCAGCAGGCACAGGACGGAAAGGGTTAGGAACAGATGCTTCATATGTGTCCGGTTTGAGAGCTCGTTTCCAGCGTCAGCCCAGCCGGCTGCCCAGGCAGCGCAGGCGGCGCAGGCCTTCGTCGTAGCCGATGAAGCGGAGGATGTCGGCGATGGCCAGGCCGCTGGCGGCGCCGCTGAGGCCGAGCCGGATGCAGTTCATCACCTTGCCCATCGGCATCCCGTGCTCGCGCACGTAATTCTCGAGCGTGTCGGCGGTGCTGTGCTCCATCGCCTCCAGCGCAGCGGCGTAGGTCTCCGGCTTGCCGAACTTGTCCACGTCCTTCTGCACGAACTCCGTCGGGGCGACGAACAGGTAGTGGGCGATGTCCCAGAAATCCTGCACGAAGGTCGCGCGCTCCTTGATGAGCGCGACCACGTCCTGCACGAAGGCGGGATCCGCCTCCACGCCCTTCTCCTTCAGGATGGGCAGGAACAGGGCGGCGAGTTCCTTGTCGGAACGCATCCGCAGGTACTCGCGGTTGAACCACTTGGCCTTGTCGGGATTGAACTTGGCGCCCGACTTGCCCACCTTGTCCAGCGAGAAAGCCTGCACGAGCTCGTCCAGGGAGAAGATCTCCTGCTCCGTGCCCGGGTTCCAGCCCAGCATTGCCAGCAGGTTGACGAACGCTTCCGGGAAATACCCATCCTCGCGGTAGCCGCGGGAGGTCTCGCCGGTGGGCGAGGTCCAGCGCAGCGGGAACACCGGGAAGCCCAGCTTGTCGCCGTCGCGCTTGCTCAGCTTGCCGTTGCCCACGGGCTTGAGCAGCAGGGGCAGGTGCGCGAAGCGGGGCTGCGAATCCTGCCAGCCGAAGGCCTCGTAGAGCAGGTAGTGCAGGGGCAGGGACGGCAGCCATTCCTCGCCGCGGATGACCTCCGTGATCTCCATCAGGTGGTCGTCCACGATGTTGGCGAGGTGGTATGTGGGGAGTTCGTCGGCGCGCTTCCACAGGACCTTGTCGTCCAGGGTGGCGGTGTGGACCTCGATGTGGCCGCGGATCAGGTCGTCCATCTGCACGACGCGGTCCTCCGGCATCATGAACCGGACGGTCCAGTCCGTGCGCTCGGCGAGCAGGCGCTTCACCTCGGCGCGCGGCAGGGTCAGCGAGTTGCGCAGGTCCCCGCGGGTGAGGTGGTTGTAGATGAAGGTCTGGCCCTGCGCTTCGGCCCTGGCGCGAGCCTCTTCCAGCTCCGCGGCGGTGTCGAAAGCGTAGTAGGCGTGGCCCGAATCGACGAGCTGTTCGGCGTACTGCCGGTAGATGCCGCGCCGCTGGCTCTGGCGGTAGGGCGCGTGGGGGTGCCGCTCCGAGGGCGAGCACACCACGTTGCCGGCGGCGTCCACGCCCTCGTCGGGGTAGATGCCGCACCAGCGCAAGGCCTCGATGATGTACTCCTCGGCCCCGGGCACGAAACGGTTGGAGTCCGTGTCCTCGATGCGCAGGATGAAATCTCCGCCGTGCTGCTTGGCGTAGAGATAGTTATAGAGTGCAGTCCGCACGCCGCCCATATGCAGGGGGCCGGTCGGCGAGGGGGCGAACCTTACGCGTGTCCTGCTCATACCTTGGCCCTCCGGATTGCAGGGGTGTTCTCCAGTTCGGCCAGGCGCTCGCCGCCCGTCAGGATCAGGGCCGGCTTCTCGTCCAGGTCGAACTTGAAGGTCCGCACGTTGCTCTTGGTGTTGAAACCGATCTGTTGGGAGCCCGTGTCCTCGAACAGGGAGATGCCCTCGCGCGCAGCGTCCGACTTGTCGTAGGTGAAGTCCCGGCCGATCATGATGTAGTTGCCCATGTCCTTGGCCGGCCCGATGACGTCGGAGAAGCGCAGGCCCGTGACGATGGAGGTGATGCGGATGGTGTCGCCGATCTCCGGGTCGTCGTCCCAGATGAGGCCGCGCTTGAAGTTGTTGGCGCGGCCGGTGTATTCGTCGATCTTCTTGTTGATCTCGTTGAGGTCGTCCATCGTCAGGCCCTGGTCGTTGTGGCCGCAGGTGATGTTGACGAGCACCTTCTTGGCGGTCTTGAGGTCGAAGTCGTTGAGCAGCGGCGACTCGAAGGCGGCCTTGACGGCATCCGAGATGCGGTTCTTGCCGGTCCCGACACCGGATCCCATCAGGGCCATCCCGCTGTTCTTCATCATCGTCTCCACGTCTTTGAAGTCCACGTTGATGTAGCCGGGCTTCTTGATGATCTCCACGATGCCGCGCACGGCCGTGGCGAGCACCTCGTCGGCCTGCGGGAAGGCATCCTGGATGAGCTGGTTGCCGTAGTATTCGTGGAGCTTCTCGTTGTTGATCATCACCAGGCTGTCCACGTTCTTCTCGAGCTCGTGGATGCCGTCGATGGCGCGGGAGAGCGCCTCGTTGCCCTCGTTGAGGAAGGGGAGCGTGACTACGGCCACCGTCAGGATGCCGCGGTCCTTGGCCATCTTGGCGATGACCGGCGCGGCGCCCGTGCCCGTGCCGCCGCCCATCCCGGCGGTGATGAAGAGCATCTTGGTGTGGGTGTCCAGGACGACCTTCTCGATCTGGTCCTGGCTCTCCAGGGCGGCGTTGCGGCCGTTGATCGGGTTGGTGCCGGCGCCCAGGCCCCGGCCCATCTGGATCTTGACGGGCACGGAACTGCCCTTGAGCGACTGGGCGTCGGTGTTGCAGACCACGAAACTGCAGCCCGTGATCCCCTTGTTGAACATATAGTTGACGGCGTTGCAGCCGCCTCCGCCTATGCCGAGAACCTTGATGATCTCGTCGGAGGTCGCCCAGTCCTTGGGGGCGATCGTGTCGATCATAGCGTCGTCTATCATATCGTTTTCCATTTTATTTCATACCGTCGAAAATGTCGCCGATCGTGGTGTTGAAGGCACCTTCGGCCGCCTCGGTGACGCGCTGGCTCTTCTCGCGGATCCAGGTGACCAGCTTGCTCGGTCCCTTGGGTTCCCTGGGCTCCTTGGGGGTCTTGGCCTTCCTGCGGTCCTTGCTGGGCCGGATGACCTCGGACTGGTAGGCCGGGTCGTTGGCGAAGAGGTTCTGGGGGGCGGTTTCCTCGCCGGTGGCAGCCTGCTCGGGAACCTGCTCGTCCGTCTGCTGCCCGGGGTCGGTCTCCGTCTGCACCGGCCTGGCCGGCACGGCCACGTCCTCGATGCAGTTGAGCCGGAAGTCCTTCTTGGCCTCCAGGATCATTCCGATGGACGCGGCGGCCGTGGTCTCGTTGGCCCCTGAGCAGCCCACGGCGCTGAAGACCTGGCTGCGCGGGTAGCCGATGCGGACCGTGTAGCCGGACATCTCCCGGATGAGGGTGGCGAGGTTGACCAGGCCCGCCCCGCCGCCGGTCAGCACGATGCCGTTGCGGAGCTTGTCGGCGTAGCCGCTGTCCTGGATCTGGAAGAGGACCGCCTCGACGATCTCGCGGGCGCGGCAGGTGATGATCTCGGACAGGTATTTGACGGGGAGCTGCTCGTAGGAGCCGTTCTCGTCGTCGTTGATCTGGATGACTTTCTCGCTCAGGGACTGCAGCTTGTCAGGCAGGCAGGCGCCGAAGGCGAGCTTGATGTTCTCGGAGAGCTTCTCGGTGAAGCCGCACTCGTACTTGATGTCCGTGGAGATGACGCGTCCGCCGAAGGGGATGGAGGAGTAGTGGCGGAGGATCCTGCCGCGGTAGATGGTCAGGGAGGTCACGCCGGCGCCGATCTCCACGAGCGCCACGCCGTTCTCGCGCTCGCCCTCGGTGAGCACCGCCTGTGCGACGGCGTTGGGCAGGAACAGCTTGTGGGCTGGGGCGACACCCGTCTCGTTGAGCATGATGTCGATGTTGCTGACCGGTTTCTGCGCGCCCACGAACACCTTGAAATTGCCTTCCAGGGCATCGGCCGTGACGCCCACCACGTCGTTCTCGCTGGCGCAGACGAGCTCCTCGTCGGCGGAGAAGGACTGGGCCACGGCGCCGTAGATCTCCTCCTTGGCGTCGTCCTCGATGGGGTAGGAGTCGATGGCGATGCTCTTCAGGGAGTTGATCTCCTCCTTGGTGATGCAGGAGGAGGGGTCGCTGCGCTCCATCCGGGCGCTGGCGATCTCCTGGCGCACCTTGTAGCGCGGCAGCCCGACCACGATCTGGAGGATCTTGATGTTCAGTTCGTCTTCCGCTTCCTTGATGGCTTCTTTCAGCGGGGCGGCGGCGCGCTTCGGGTTGAAGACGCAGCTGTAGCGGATCCCGTCGGAGGGTCTCTCCTTGTAGTAGATGACCTGGATGTCATCTCCCTCGATCTTGGCCACGCTCAGGGCGAGCTTCGAAGAGCCAAGGTCTGCTGCTGCTATGTATCTTTCTGCCTGCATATGATTTGTTGATTATATTTCACGTTGACGGTCTTGTAGTAGCCTTCGGGCTTGTAGGGGGCGATCAGGCTGAGGTAGCGTCCGATGCGTGCGAGCTTGTCGGGGATGTCCTCGGGCTGGCCGATGAGGAATTCCTCCGGCCGCCCTTCGAGGGTCAGCAGGACGTCGCCGTTGGCCCGGACCCGGATCTTGGTGATGTTGCGCTGCCAGGTGCGCGAAGCCGACAGGAAGCGGCTCATGTCCAGGATGCCGGCGATCCACTCCCGTCCGAAGTCGGTCTGCGCCTCGCCTTTGTATCCGTCCGGGACCTCGATGGGGATGGACCCCTCGACAGTGGTGACGTGGGCGGTGAAGGTCTCGTGCAGCGGGAAGATGAATCCGGTCCCGTCCACGTAGAATCCGCGGTTGCCGTCCTGGAACCGCAGGGCGGGGGCGCGCTGGGCCACGTCCACGTGCAGCAGCCCGTCGTCCGTGGTCCACGCCTCGCAGCGGATTACCGAGCTGCGGGACTCGAGCAGGTCCTCGATCCGGGAGAGCTGCACGCTGTCCAGCCGCTCTCCGACATAGGCGCCGTAGCGGGTGTCGAGATAGCCGCGGATGTCCTCCTCGCTGACGAAGCGCAGGCTGTCCGCGAAACTCACCTCCAGGCCCGTGCAGACGGCCTGGGCGTGGGCCCGGCGGACGTGGCCGTACAGCAGGGCCATTCCGGCGAGGAACAGGCCGGCTGCCACGGCGGCGAGGGTGTATCGGACGGCGGGTTTCATCTACAGGCGCTGCTTGAGGAGTTCGGTGATGGGCTCGATGAAACGGTCGATGTTGCCGGCGCCCAGCGTGACGAGCACGTCCACGGGCTCCTTTTCCAGGTAAGGCATCAGCTCGTCGCGGGTGAGCAGGACCTTCTCCGGGGCCGTGACGTCGCGGAAGATGATCTCCGAAGTCACGCCCGGGATGGGCTCCTCACGGGCGGGGTAGATGTCCAGCAGGATGAGCTTGTCGAGCCCGCTCAGGGCTTGGGCGAATTCCGGGGCGAAGTCCCGCGTGCGGGTGTAGAGGTGCGGCTGGAAGATGCCGGTGATCCTGCGTCCCGGGAAGACCTGGCGGATGGAGGAGATGGCGCTCTGCAGCTCCGCCGGGTGGTGGGCATAGTCGTCGATGTAGGTGAGCGCGGGCGTGCCCAGATGGAGGTCCAGGCGGCGCTGGGCGCCCTCGAAGGTGCCGATGGCGTGGCGGACCTTCTGGGCGTCGAGCCCGTTGCAGAGGCAGATGGCCGCCGCTGCGATGCTGTTCTCCACGTTGACCCAGCCGATCGCGCCGACGCGGATGTCGGTCAGTACGCCGCCCGGGTAGACGAGGTCGTAGGTGTAGTGTCCGGTGGCGTCCAGGCGCAGGTTGCTGCTGTGGAAGTCGGCGCGGACGTCGTCGAAATGGTAGGAGAAGATCCTGGCGGGGGTGTCCTCCCGGCGGATGGGCAGCCCGTATTTGAGGATCAGGGTTTCGCTGACCTGCGAGGCGAAGATGCGGAACGCTTCGTGG
Organism: Bacteroidales bacterium; assembly: GCA_017428725.1. Taxonomy (GTDB): domain Bacteria; phylum Bacteroidota; class Bacteroidia; order Bacteroidales; family UBA932; genus Cryptobacteroides. Next base: position 15,626 of record JAFRQH010000008.1, read on the forward strand.
ACGTGGGCCAGGTCGCCGTAGATGTCCAGGTGGTCGGCGTCCATCGCCGTGATGGCCGCGATGGCGGGATGGAGCTGGTGGAAGGAGCGGTCGAACTCGTCGGCTTCCACGACCACGGTCGGGTTGTGGCTCATCAGCATGTTGGTCCCGTAGTTCTTGGAGATGCCGCCCAGGAAGGCGGAGCAGCCCGCGCCGCCCTCGGTCAGGATGTGGGCGACGAGGGTGGAGGTGGTGGTCTTGCCGTGCGTGCCGGCGACGGCGAGGCAGCGCTGCCCGGCGGTGATCTCCCCGAGCATCTGCGAGCGCTTGATCACGCGGTAGCCGTGCTCGCGCACGTAACAGAGCTCGGCCAGGTCCGCGGGGATGGCCGGGGTGTAAACGACGAGCGTGCCCCTGACATCTGTCGGGATGCGGTCCGGTGCGTCCTCGTAATGGACGGCGATGCCTTCGGACTCGAGTGCGTGCGTGAGGTCCGAGGGGGTGCGGTCGTAGCCGGCCACGTCCACGCCCTTGAACTTGTAGTAGCGGGCGATGGCGCTCATTCCGATCCCGCCGATCCCGATGAAATAGATGTGCTTGTATCTCATACCAGTTTGTATACTTCGTCAATGATGGTCTGGGCCGCGTCCAGGCGGGCGAGCGGCGCGACGTTGCGCTCGATCCTGCGGATGCGCTCCCCGTCGCGCAGCAGGTCCAGCGCCGTGGGGAGGAGCTGCTCCGCTGCGTCCGCGTCGCGCACGAGCACGGCGGCGTCCTTGCGCACCAGGGCCATTGCGTTGTGGGTCTGGTGGTCTTCGGCCACGTTGGGTGAGGGTACGAAGACGGCGGCCTTTTCCGCGGCGCAGATCTCGGAGACCGAGGAGGCGCCGGCGCGGCTGATGATCACGTCTGCGCAGGCATAGGCGAGGTCCATCCGCCCGATGAAATCGGTGTAATGGACCTGCGACAGGTCGCGGCCCTGCATGAAAGCGTCGATGCCGGCCTTGTAGTAGCGGCCGCACTGCCAGAGCACCTCGACGTCCTCTCCGCCGGGGCAGCCGGCCTCGATCCAGCTCTGCATCGCGTGGTTGAGGGTGCCGGCCCCGAGGCTGCCGCCCACGATGAAGAGGTGGCGGCGGCCCTCCGTGAGCCCGTAGTATTTCAGGCCCTCGGCGCGGTCCGCGGCCGTGTAGGCGTGGATCTCGGGCCGGATCGGGTTGCCGCTGAAGACGATCTTCTCCTTCGGGAAGAATCTTTCCATCCCGTCGTAGGCCACGCAGATGCAGTCGACGCGCCGGCCCAGGATCTTGTTGGTCAGCCCGGCAAAGCCGTTCTGCTCCTGGATCAGGGTGGGAATGTGCCGGCGCGTGGCCTGCCAGAGCAGGGGGGCGCTGGCATAGCCGCCCACGCCCACGGCGATGTCCGGCTTGAAGCGGTCGATGACCTGGCCGGCCTGGCGCAGGCTGCTCGCCACCTTGGCGGGGACGCGCAGGTTGTTGCGGATCCCTTCCCAGTTCAGCTGGCGCTGGAGCCCGGCGATGGGCAGGCCCACGATTTCGTAGCCGGCGGCCGGGACCTTCTCCATCTCCATCCGCCCTTCGGCGCCGACGAAGAGGATTTCGGTCTCCGGATTGGCTTCCCGGAGTTTGCCGGCGATCGAGATGGCGGGGAAGATGTGGCCGCCCGTGCCGCCGCCGCTGATGATGACGCGTAGTTTCTTATAGCTCATAGCCATTGTCTGTAAGGTCGTTGTCGATTTGTCCGGATTCGAAGGCCTCCAGGTCCTGCAGACCATCCTGGACCGCGCTCTCGTGCATCTCCACGAGCGGCGCGGCGTTGCGCGTCTCCTTGTCGATGCGGCGCGAGGCGATCCGGCTGAAGGACAGGATGATGCCGAAGGCGATGCTGAAGCAGAGGAAGGCGCTGTTGCCGTGGCTGATCAGCGGCAGGGTCTGACCGGTCATCGGGCCGATGTCCGCGTTGACGAACATATGCAGGAAGGCCTGGCCGGTGATCAGCAGGCACAGGCCCGCCACGGTCAGCTTGGCGTAGTGGTCGCTGCCGCAGTTGCGGGCGATGATCGAGCCGCGGGCGAGCAGGGACACATAGAGGAAGATGACGAGGATCCCGCCGACCAGGCCGTACTCCTCGATGATGAAACTGTACATATAGTCCTCGGACATGTCGGGGACCACGTAGCGCTGGGTGCTCTGGCCCGGGCCCTTGCCCAACAGGCCGCCCTGCTTGACGGCGATCTTGGCGCTGTAGGGCTGGCGGATGGCGTCGATGGCCTCCTGGTAGGCGATGCTCCCCTTCGGGGAATCGATCGCCTGCTGCTCCCAGTGGTCCTCCTCGAAGATGCGGGACACGCCCGTGCCGATGCGGGCGAACAGGGGGTGTTCCGTGTTCTTGGTCAGGTTGTAGATCCCGACGATGAGGGCGATGACGGCCACACCCGCGGCGGCGAGGACCGCCATGTCCTTGAAGTTGCCGCCGCCCAGCAGGATCATCACGAACATCAGCAGGCCGATGATCAGCGCACTGGAGTTCGATCCCGGGATGATCATCACGAAGATGACCAGGAACGGGGCGTAGAGATAGATGATCTTCTTCCAGAGCAGTTTCTGCGGCCCCTTGAGCTTGCCCTGCTTGAGGGCGTCCATCGCCCAGGAGAGGTACAGGACCATCGACACCTTGACCACCTCGAAGACGTGGACCTGGAAGCCGCCGATGGACAGGATGCGGTAGGCGTTGTTGATGTTGAGCGCCTTGATGAAGGGCAGGTTGACGTGGGCGTCGAGCAGGGCCAGCATCGCCAGCGAGAGCAGGAACCCCCACTGGCTGCACCAGCGGAAGAAGGCGATGTTCTTGATGTTGTAGCAGACGATGATGACCGCCAGGCCGGCCAGCACGATGATCAGCTGGTTGCGGACGAGGTCCAGGCGGGTCATCCCGTCGCGCAGCAGGCGCGACGAGGAAGAGAACATGCACACGATGGAAAACAGGATCAGCAGGAGCACGATGATCCATACCACCTTGTCTCCTTCGAACTGGTCCGCAAAGGTCCAGAATGCGCTTTTCTTCTTCGTCTTCCCGGCCATGGTATCCTACAGGTGGCGGACCGCCTCCTTGAACTGGCGGCCGCGGTCTTCATAATCCTTGAACAAGTCGAAACTGGCGCAGCAGGGGCTCAGCAGCACGGTGTCGCCGGGTTCGGCGAAACGGGCGGCCGCGCGCACCGCGTCGGCGGCGCTGAGCGTGTCCACGATGCGGTCGGACCCCACCAGAGTCTCGAAGGCGGCGTGGATCTTGGTGTTGTCCACGCCCAGGCAGACGATGGCCTTGACGTGCTTGCGGACCACCTCGTCCAGGGCTGAGTAGTCGTTGCCCTTGTCCTTGCCGCCGACGATCCAGACCACGGGGCGGGTCTGGCACTCGAGGGCGTACCAGGCGGCGTCGACGTTGGTGGCCTTGGAGTCGTTGACATACATCACGTCCCCGACGCTGAGCACGGGCTCCAGCCGGTGCTCGATGGGCGAGAAGGTCTTCAGGCTCGAGCGGATGAGATCGTCGCTGATGCCGGTGGCCTTGGCAGCCAGCGCGGCGGCCATCGAGTTGTAGATGTTGTGGCGCCCGCCGAGGGCCAGTTCGTTCAGGAAGATCTCGGTCTGGTCCTGCTCGTAGCGCAGCACGATCCGGTCGTCCCGCAGGAAGGCGCCTTGCGCGAGCTCCTTCTGCTGCGAGAAGGGGAGCATCTTGGCCTTGACCACGATCTCGTCCAGCTGGGCGATCGTGATGGCGTCGTCGGAGTCGAAGATGAAACAGTCCTCGGGGCGGAGGTTGCGGGTGATGCGGAACTTGGCCCGGGCGTAGTTCTCGATCTTGTGGTCGTAGCGGTCCAGGTGGTCGGGCGTGATGTTGGTGATGATGGCGATGTCCGGCCGGAAGTCATAGGCGTCGTCCAACTGGAAACTGCTGATCTCCAGCACGTAGTAATCGTGCTTCTCGGTGGCGACCTGCAGGGCGTAGCTCTTGCCGATGTTGCCGCCCAGGCCGGCGTCCAGCCCCGCCTCGCGGAGCAGGTAGTGGATCAGGGACGTGGTCGTGGTCTTGCCGTTGGAGCCGGTGATGCAGATCTTCTTCGCGCTGTCGTACCGGGCCGCGAACTCGATTTCGGAAATGATGTGCGTCCCCTGCTCGCGCAGGGCGCGGACCATCGGGGCCGTGCCCGGGATGCCCGGACTCTTGACGACCTCGTCGGCGTTGAGGATCAACTCCGGCGTATGTCCGCCCTGCTCGAAGGGGATGTCCCACTTCTGCAGGGTGGCGAGGTACTCGTCCTTGATCCGTCCGTTGTCGGACAGGAAGACGTCGAAACCCTTGACCTTGGCGAGCACGGCGGCTCCCACGCCGCTCTCAGCTCCTCCCAATACTACGATTCTTGCCATTTTCCTATCGTTTCCTTATCTGATTTTGAGTAATGCCAACGTACTGACTGCCAGGATGATCCCGATGATCCAGAACCGCGTCACGATCCGGGGCTCCGGGATGCCCATCTTCTGGTAGTGGTGGTGGAGCGGCGCCATCAGGAAGACGCGCCGGCCCTCGCCGTATTTCTTTTTCGTATACTTGAAGTACCGGCGCTGGATGATGACCGAGAGGCTCTCCATCAGGAAGATGCCGCAGAGGATGGGCAGCAGCAGCTCCTTGCGGACGAGCACGGCGCTCACGCCGATCACCCCGCCGATGGTCAGGCTCCCCGTGTCGCCCATGAAGACCTGGGCCGGGAAGGTGTTGTACCACAGGAACCCGACCAGGGCCCCGACGAAGGCCGCCATGTAGATGGCCACCTCGCCCGAGCCGGGGATGTACATGATGTTGAGGTAGCGCGCGTTGAGGACGTCGCCGCTCAGCCAGGCGATGATACCCAGGGCCACGCCCACGATGGCGGAGGTGCCGGCCGCCAGGCCGTCCATCCCGTCGGTGAGGTTGGTGCCGTTGGAGCAGGCCAGCATCACCACGATGATCATCACCATATAGATGCCCCAGGAGCAGTAGACGCCCAGCTGCCCCTTGAAGGGGGAGAGCCAGGAGTAGTCGAACTCGTGGGCCTTGACGAAGGGGATCGTGGTCACGAGCCGGTCCGTGGGGATGGAGGGGCTGATGCAGACGGTCAGGGCGATGAACAGGCCCAGGCCGAACTGCAGGATAAGTTTGCCGCGCTCGCTCATCCCTTCCTTGTTGTGCTTGAAGACCTTGATGTAATCGTCGGCGAAGCCGATGGCCCCGCACCAGACGGTGGTCACGATCAGCAGGATGGTATAGATGCTGTCCAGGCGGCACACCAGCAGGGCGGCGCCCAGCACGGCCGCGATGATGATCAGGCCGCCCATCGTGGGCGTGCCCTTCTTCTGCATCTGGCCTTCGAGGCCGAGGTCGCGGATCTCCTCGCCGATCTGGTGGCGCTGCAGGCGGCGGATGATGCCCTTGCCCGCGAAGAAGGCGATCACCATGCTGATGACGGCCGCGAGCATGGCGCGGAAGGAGAGGTAGTTGAACAGGCCGGCACCGGGGATGTGCAGGCCCAGGGACTGCAGCCAATCGACGAGGTGGTTCAGCATAAGTCGAGGGTTTTGAAGGTTTCAAGTACGATCTCGCGCTCGTCGAAGTGGTTCTTGACGGTGCCGAGGATCTGGTAGGTCTCGTGGCCTTTGCCGGCCAGCAGGATGGTGGCGCCCTTGGGGGCGAGCATCAGGGCGGTGCGGATGGCCTCGCGCCGGTCGGCGATGCAGACCGTCTTGGCCAGCGCCGCGGCGTCCAGGCCGCGCTTGATGTCCTCCAGGATGTCCTCCGTCCGCTCGGTGCGGCTGTTGTCGGAGGTCAGGAAGACGCGGTCGGCGAGGCGTCCGGCCACAGCGCCCATCTCCGGGCGCTTGGTCTTGTCGCGGTCCCCGCCGCAGCCGAACAGGCAGATCAGCTCCCGGTCCGGGGCCACGTCGCGCAGGGTCTTGAGGACGTTCTCCAGGGCATCCGGCGTGTGGGCGTAGTCGATGACCACGCAGAGGTCGCGGGGGCCGCGGAGCGTCTCCAGGCGTCCTTTGGCGGACTGGAGGCGCGACAGGGCCACGAGCGCCTCGTCGGGGGACACGCCGAGCACGAGGGCCGTCGTGTAGATGGCCAGCAGGTTGTAGGCGTTGTGGGCCCCGATCAGGCGGGTCCAGACCTCGCGCCCGTCGATGCGAAGGAGCATCCCTTCCGGGCTCTGCTCGAGGATGCGGGCGGTGTGGTCGGCGGCGCCGCGGCAGGAGTAGCCGACCACGCGGGCACGCGTGTTCTGGACCATCACCTCGCCGTGCTTGTCGTCGAGGTTGATGACGGCGGTCGCGGACGGATCCAGGGTGTCGAAGAAGCGTTTCTTGCAGCGGAGGTATTCGGCGAAGCTGCCGTGGTAGTCGAGGTGGTCGTGGGTGAGGTTGGAGAAGATGGCCACGCGGAAGTCCAGGCCCGCCACGCGCTCCTGGTCCACGCCGATCGAGCTGACCTCCATGAAGCAGTACTCGCAGTCGGCCGCGACCATCTCGGCGAGCAGCCGGTTGAGCGTCACGGGGTCGGAGGTGGTGTTGGCGGTCTCGCTGCGCCGGGAGCCTACGAAATTGGCGATGGTGGAGAGCAGGCCGCATTCGTAGCCGAGGCTGCGGAAGAGGTCGTAGAGCAGGGTTACGGTCGTGGTCTTGCCGTTGGTGCCCGTGATGCCCACGAGGTTCAGTTTCCCGCTCGGGTGTCCGTAGAAGGCGTCCGCCGCCAGGGCTACCGCCTTTCGGCTGTCGGAGATGATGACGCTTGTCACGGGAAGCCCGGTCTGACCGGGGATCTCTTCGTACATTACGGCGACGGCACCGTTCTCGATCGCCTTGTCCAGGTATGCACGGCCGTCATTCCCGCATCCGTTCACGGCGATGAACAGGCTGCCGGGACGGACCTCGCGGGAGTCGTTGGTCAGCGCGCTGATCTCCACGTCCGGGTCGCCCTGGACGGAGAGCACGCCGCACCGCTGTATGATCTCACTCAGTTTCATCTGCAGGTTTCTCTCTGATAAGTTCTTCCCGGAAATACGGGTCTATGTTGTACAGTTTGTCGATGACGGTCCGGATGGCGCGGGCCGGGATCCCGCCGCCCTGGAAGCTCTTGCCCGTGGGCTTGGAGTACACGGAGCAGATGATGCTGTACTGGGGGTCCTCCGCCGGGAAGAAGCCCACGAAGGTGCCCTGGTATTTGCGGCGCCCGGAGGCGTCGGAGTACTGTCCGTTCTCGAAGGTGCCGAAGGAGGTGCCGGTCTTGCCGGCCACGGCGCACTTGGCGTCCTTGAGGCGCTTGGCGGTGCCCTCCTCGGTCACGGCCTTGAGCGCGCGGGTGATGGTGTCGGCGACGGCGCGCGAGCAGACCGCGGCGTTGAGCACGCCCGGGCCGCGCTTCTCGGTCACGACGCCGTTCTGCTCGATGTCCTCGACCAGGTAGGGTTTCATCATCCGGCCCTTGTTGGCGATGGCGTTGTAGAAGGTCAGGATGTGCATCGGCGTCTCCTCGGTGCTGTAGCCGAATCCGATCGACCCGAGGTCGGTGTCGGTCCAGTAGCGGGTGGTGGGGTTGGGGATGGTCGGGGTCTGGAGGCCGTCCAGGTCGAAGCTGAAGGCCTCGCCGAGTTTGTAGTTATAGATGTTCTGGAGGAACTTCTCGGTCTTCTCGAGGCCTTTGCCGCGGCCCTTGGACTTGTCGATGCCGTAGTTCTGGACGGCCAGCGTGGCGAAGACGTAGTTGGACGAGATCTTGAAGCCGTCCAGCACGGAGATGCGGTTGGTCTGGTGCTGGCGGGCGAAGTCCGGGATGTGCGCGTCGTTGATGGAGGTGCCGGCCACGTGGCCCGAGGTGGCGGGGAGGGTCTCCTCCAGGCTCTTGATATAGCCATCGTTGAGCACGGACATCAGGGTCACGGTCTTGAAGACGGAGCCGGGCTCGCCCTTGCGGCCGATGGCCAGGTTCTGGATCTCCTCGAAGGGGCCCGTGCCGTCCTCGCGCACCAGGTTGACCATCGCCCGGATGGCGCCCGTGGACACTTCCATCAGCACGAGGCAGGCGCCCTCGAGGTCGGGCTCCTCGGTGATCTGCTCGCGGAGGGCCTTGTCGGCGATGTCCTGGTAGTCGATGTTCAGGGTGATGCGCAGGTCCTTGCCGTCCACGGCGCGCACGTAGGCGCTGTCGCTGTTGCGCACGCGGCCGTAGTCGGTCACGCGCATCCATTCGCGGCCTTCCTGGCCGTGCAGGACATAGTCGAACTTGCCCTCGAGGCCGATGTGGGTGTTGGTGACGGGGGATTTGTTGCCGCGCACGAAACCGATGGTGCGCCGCGCGAGCTTGCCATAAGGATACTGGCGGATGTTCTCCTGCTCCACGATCATCCCGCTGCGGTAGCGGCCGTCGCGGAAGAGGGGCAGTTCGATGATGCGGTTGTAGGCGTTGCGGTCCACCGGGCGGCCCAGGCGGACATATTTGCGGCCGCCGGCGCGGCTGTCCTTGATGAGCTTGTAGTACTGGTCGGCGGTCCGGTCCCCGAACTCCGCGGCCAGGCCCTTGGAGAGCTCCGCGGCCTTGGCCAGCCAGGCCTGCTCCTGCTCAGGGGTGTTGGTGTCCTTGAGCACGGTGCAGTCCATATAGAACTGGTAAGTGGGGCAGGAGATGGCGAGCAGGCGCCCCTCGGCGTCCAGGATGTTGCCGCGGGCGGGCTCGATGATGCTCACCGTGTTGGAGGGAGTTAGCGCCGCCTCGATCTTGGGGTCGGGACGGAAGAAGAGCTGGATGCCGACGATGCGTGCGATGAGCACGACCGAGGCGAGCAGCAGCACCACGTAGAGCAGGTACAGGATCACGCCGATCCTGTCCCTTTTCCTGGTCTTGGCTATGGTCGTCTCCGTACTCATCTCTTGACTGTGATTGCAGGTTGTTGCGGTTCCTGGACCTTGGAGCCCATCCGTTCGAGCAGCTGCTCCACACTGGAGCGCTTGCTGACTTCGACCACTTCGAAGACTTTCTGCGCGTGGACGATCTCGAGCTCCTTGAGCTCCGCCTTGTTCTTCTCCACCTTGGAGAGCGTGGTCTCGATGATCAGGCTGAACCAGATGGCGAGTCCGAACAGCAGGAAGGTGTAGGCGATGTGGATGAAGTAGCGCCCGACGTTGAGCCGGAGCAGGAACTCACCTTTGAGAACCGCCACGAAGCTGTTCTTGAAGAACAGGCCTATGTCTGCTAGCTTCCAGGTCTTCATAGCTTCTCGGCGATTCTGAGTTTGGCGCTGCGCGCGCGGGTGTTGAAAGCGATCTCCGACTCGTCCGGCAGGACCGGCTTGCGATTAACGGCCTGCAGGGGAGCGTCGCTCCACCCGAAGCTGTCCTTGGACTCGTCTCCTCCCACGTTGCCGGAGCGGATGAAGTTCTTGACCATCCGGTCCTCGAGGGAGTGGTAGGTGATGACGGCCAGCCGGCCGCCGGGCTTGAGGGATGCGGCGGCGCCGGAGAGGAATTTCTCCAGTGCGCGCATCTCTTCGTTGACCTCGATGCGCAGGGCCTGGTAGACCTTGGCGAGGAACTTATGTTGGGCGAATGAGGGCAGGGCTGCCGCGATGGCACGGTCGAGGTCGTCTGTGGTGAGGATCGGCGCGGCGAGCCGGGCGGCAGCGATGAGCTGCGCCACCCGGCGGGCGTTGCCGAGCTCTCCGTAGAGCCGGAAAATCCTTTCCAATTCTTCTTGCGTATAAGAATTGACGATGTCAGAGGCGGTCTTACCACCCTGCACGTTCATTCGCATGTCGAGCGGGGCGTTCGGGAAGCGGAAGGAGAAACCCCTGTCCGCCGTGTCGAACTGGTGGGAACTCACGCCCAGGTCGGCGAGGATCCCGTCGAGTCCTTCCGGGGCGTGGAGGAGGGTATAGTTGTGGATGAAACGGAAGTTGTTGTGTATAAGGGTGAAGCGCGGGTCGTCAGGAGCCTGCGCGAGGGCGTCCTCGTCGCGGTCGAAGGCCAGCAGGCGGCCCTTGGGGGACAGCCTGGAGAGGATCTCGCGGCTGTGCCCGCCGCCGCCGAAGGTGGCGTCGGCGTAGGTGCCGTCCGGGTCGAGGACCAGGGCATCGATGCTGGGGAGGAGGAGGACTGGATTGTGGTATTCTGACATCTCGCGGGGCCCCTATCTCTTGGAGAGGCTTTCCGCGATGGCAATGAATTCTTCGTTCGACAACCTGGACGACTCGAACCGCTCCTTGGCCCAGATCTCGATCTTGAAATCATTGCCGGAGAAAACCACTTCTTTGTTCACACCGATGGAATCAAGGAGTTTGCGGCTGATCGAGATGCGTCCGAACTTGACGTCCGGCTCCACGATGTCCCGGTCACGCAGGTATTCTCTCCAGAAATCTTTGTGCTTTCGGTTGAAATTGAGGTCGAGGCTGTCCTTGACCTGTCCGGACTGACGCTCCCACTCCTCGTAGGTGTACATCTCCAGGCAGGGCTCGAAAAGGTCTTTCTTGATGACGAACCTCATATCGCTTCCGGGCGGCATCGCACCCTTGAGCGGCGCGGGGAAGACCAGCCTCCCTTTGTCGTCCACCCTGGATGTGTATTCGCCGATGAAAGTGACCATCATTATCAATTCTTATACGCAATGGACAAAGGTAAGGAAATTTTTCCATTTTCTTCCATTCTCTTCCAATTTTTTCCACTTTTTTATCAACCGTCGTTTCCCCTTCCAAATGTCCCCGAAAAAAAGTATCTTTGTCATAACAAACCGTTTTTGATATGAAGAGATTATTGGTAGTATTCGCCCTTGCGCTGCTGGCCGTGCCGGCGGTGTGGGCGCAGAGCCGGACCTGGACGCTGTCCGAGACCGGCTGGGGCCGTGTCGATTTCGCGCTGCAGCAAGGCTCCATCCCTATGCATACGATGGGAGAGATCAATATCCCGCGCTGGCGCAAGGCCTCCGGTACCCTCAAGGTGGATTTCGACAAGAAGGAGGCCGTCCTGTCCCAGAGCCGGGGCAAGGACAAGACCTTCTACCTGCTGACCGAGAGCCGCCCGCACGAGACGCGCGACGGCTGGTCCTATGTGGAGTATGAGGCCCTGGACAACCACAATGCCGGCTGCCGTTTCTGGGTCTGCAAACACGAGAGCGGCGCCGAGCGTGTGCTGGTCTTCTATCCCTACTGGACCCCCGACACGGTCTACGGCTACCGCCTGACCCCGGAGAAGTAGCTCCTCCGCAATCCGTCAGTATCCATAAAAACCAATTTCCGATATGCGCAAGTCATCCCTCTTACTCTGCGCGGTGGCCCTCTTGCTGGCCGCCTGCAACTCCGCCCCGTCCGACGGATCCCTCCCGCGCGGTGCGTCCCCGGTCGACACGGCCGAGTTCGACAAGGTCTTCGACGAGGTGACGGCCGTGCCCGGTGACAGCCTCCACAGCCTGATGGTCGTCAAGGACGGCAAGGTCATCTATGAGCGCTACGCCCCCGGCCACGGCCCCGACGAGGCGCACGTGATGAACTCCGTCAGCAAGAGCTTCCTGTCCTGCGCCGTCGGTTTCGCCGTCCAGGAGGGCCTGCTGACCGTCCAGGACAAGGTGGTGAAGTTCTTCGGCGACGACGAGCTCCCGCCCGTGGCGGAGCGCTCCGAGCGCCTGCTGAACCTGACCATCCACGACCTGCTCCGGATGTCCTCGGGCTTCGACAACGAGCGGGTGGACCGCCGCAATTCCGAGAACTGGGCCCGCGACTTCCTGGCCATTCCGCAGACCTGGGAGCCGGGCAGCCGCTTCCACTACAACAGCATGAACAGCTACATCCTGTCCGTGATCGTGTCCCGCGTGACCGGAGAGAAGGTCAACGACTACCTGCAGCCGCGCCTGTTCACGCCCCTGGCCATCGAATCCCACGAATGGCAGGAGTCCCCGCAGGGGTACAATGCCGGCGGCTGGGGGATGTACATCACCACCGAATCCCTGGCCAAGATCTCCCTGTTCGTCCTCCAGAAGGGCGTCTGGAACGGCAAGCGCCTGCTGGACGAGGCCTGGTTCGACGAGGCCTGCAAGGCGCAGATCATGGAGTACGCCGGCGAGGACATCACCCCGGAGGAGGCCGCCGTCAAGTATGCCGGCGACCAGTGGAACATGGGCTACGGCTACCAGTTCTGGATGGACGACTGCGGCGGCTGCCGCCTGGACGGCGCCCGCGGCCAGTTCGGCATCGTGATGCCCGACAAGAACGCCGTCATCGCCACCACGGCCGATGTCCGCAACAACAAGATCCTCTTCTATTCCGCCTGGAAGCACATCCACGACCTGCTGTAACCGGGCACGGTACAAAAAACCGCCGCAATCAGGTTCGACCCGGTTGCGGCGGTTTTCTGGAATCCGAGACCGTTACTGCACGAAGGCGACGATCTCGCCCTTCTCGACAGACTTGCCCTGCGGGGCGGTGACGGCCACGACCTGTCCGCTGACGGCCGGCAGGAGCTCTTCCATGCCATACCAGGTCTGGACATAGCCGCAAGGCTTGCCGGCGGCGACTTTCGTGCCGACGGCGGGGGCGGTGGAGGGGCCGTCCACGTCGACCTGCCAGAGCATCTGGCCCTTGGCCGGCGCCTGGACGGGCGTGGCCTTCGGGTACTTGGCCAGGATGGCCTTGACGTCGAACTCGGGCATCTCCACGACCGCGCGCTTGACGACGATCGGGGCGCCGGCCTTCTCGCGGAAGGCCTCGAGGTCCTTGTTGAAGCGCTCCTTGGCGATACCGGAACGGTAGTCGCGGTACTGGCGCTCGAACATGGCCATGTTGAGGAGCTCCTCGTCGTCCTCGCCGCAATCCCAGCCCTCTTCCTTCATCATCTCGCGGAACTTCGGCAGTTCGTCGGGATACATGTCCTGCGGGTTGCCGGTGTAGAACTCCATACCCTTCTCCTTGGCAAGCGCGACGATCTCGGGAGCGAGCGGACCGGGCAGCTGGCCCATCTTGCCGAGGATCATTCCCCAGGTGTCCTTGTCGATCGTGGAGAAGCGCGGCTTGTTCTGCGCCATCGCGAGCAGGTTCATCAGGGCGGTGTTCTTGACATACTGGCTGAACGGGGTCACGAGGGGCGGGTAGCCCAAGCGCGGCCACACGTACTCCACTTCGTTGAAGAGCTGGACCATCAGGGAATCAAGGCTGCTCTCGGGTTTGCCGTTGGCGCGCTCCGAAGCATTGATCGCGGCCTTGAATCCGGTCAGGTCGGCCATCATCGAGCCCATCATGCCGCCCGGCAGGCCGCAGCCCACGAGCAGGGAGGTCATCTGGGAATTGGTGGGGTTGATCCAGTAGCCCAGGAAGTCGTCGATGAACTCCTGTGTCAGGCGGCGGACCTCCATATAGGCGTCCATGTTGATGTCCTTGACGAGGAAGCCGTCCGCCTTCATCATCTGCTGGACGGTGATCACGTCAGGATGGACCTTGCCCCAGGCGAGAGGCTCCACGGCCACGTCGATGTAGTCGGCGCCGGCGCGGGCGACCTCCAGCATCGAGGCGGGTGCGAAGCCCGGGCCGCTGTGGCCGTGGTACTGCACCTTGACGTGCGGGTGGTTCTTCTTGATGCCGGCGACGATCTGGCCGAGCTCCGTGGGACGGCCGACACCGGCCATATCCTTGAGGGCGATCTCGTCGGTGCCGTATTCCACCAGCTTCTCCACCAGTTTGAGGTAGTAATCGACCGTATGCACGGGGGAGTGGGTGATGGACAGGGCGGCCTGGGAGATCATCCCGGCCTTCTTGGCATATTCTACGGAGAGCTTGAGGTTGCGGTGGTCGTTAAGGCCGCAGAAGGAACGGGCGATGTCCGTGCCCTGCTTCTTCTTGACCTTGAACATCAGTTCGCGGACGTCCGCCGGCACCGGATACATCCGGATGGCGTTGAGGCCGCGCTCCAGCATATGGGTCTGGATGCCCGCCTTGCGGAGCGGCGCCGTCCACTGGCGGACGGACACGTTGGGGTTCTCTCCGTAGAGGAGGTTCACCTGCTCGAATGCACCGCCGTTGGTCTCCACGCGGTCGAAGCATCCCATATCGACGATGGCCGGAGCGACCCGTACCAGCTGGTCCACGCGCGGCTGATACTTGCCGGAGGACTGCCACATGTCTCTGTAGACGAGGGAAAATTTTATTTCTTTTGCCATAAAACGGTAATTGGTCGAAAAGTGAAATCTCACAAAGATAATCATTTTTCTTTCTTCATCCGCTTGCATAGAAAAATAATTTTCGTACCTTTGTCACTCCTTCTGAATATGGTGCGATTAGTTCAGTTGGTAGAGCACCAGATTGTGGTTCTGGGTGTCGTGGGTTCGAGCCCCACATCGCACCCCAAAAGCCGGCAGACCGCCGGCTTTTTTCGTTTTGCGATGTGGGGCTGCCCCATTCTTATCCCCCTGCACCCCCAGGGGACAAGGGGAAGGTTCCCCTTGCGCCGCTGTCGCGGCTATCCCCTCGGTCGCTGCGCTCCGAAAAGCGGTGGTTGTCCTCAATAAGTGAGGGCCCTGGAACGGGATCTGTCGTTTTTTTCGTATCTTTCCGTCTTTAAACATTCAAAAGAGTCATCATTCCGGAAAGATATGAAACGAATCCTCCTTCCCCTTCTCTTCCTGGCGATGTCCGCGGCGTGGACAGCCGCTTCCGCCGACAACATCCGCTTCGCGTCCCACCCGTCGCTCTCGCCCGACGGGCGGCAGATCTATTTCAGTTACGACGGGGACATTTACAGCGTCCCGGTGGCCGGCGGCCAGGCCACGGCCGTGATCACGATGCCGGGTGTGCAGGATTCGCCGCTCGTCTCGCCGGACGGCAGGTGGCTGGCCTTCAGCTCCGACATCCAGGGCAACAGTGATGTCTATGCCGTGCAGCTCGCCGGTGGACAAGCCGTCCAGCTGACCTTCCACGAAGCGCCGGACGTGCCCGTCTCCTGGTCTGCCGACTCGCAGTACATCTATTTCGAATCCACCCGCGCGAGCGCCCGCAAGACCAGCTTCAAGGTGCCGGTCGCCGGCGGGACGCCGCAACTGATGTTCCCCGGCTACTTCAACACGGTGGTCAACCTGGTGGAGAACCCCCGCACGGGCGCGTTCCTCTTCAACGAGTCGATGGAGAGCATCAGTTTCCCCACGCGCAAGCGTTACGTGGGCGACCACAACCCCAATATCAAGTCCTGGAACCCCAAGACCGGGACCTATGCCGAACTGACCGACTACATCGGCAAGGACCAGTGGCCGATGGCCGACAACCGCGGCAACATCTACTACGTCAGCGACGAGTACAACAAGGAGTCCAATATCGTCAAGTACGTCCCCGGCGGCCGCCCCGAGCAGCTGACGACCTTCGACAAGTCGGTCCAGTACCCGTCCGTGGCCTTCGACGGCACCCGGATGGTGTTCCTCAAGGACTATGAGATCCACGTCCTGGACCTGGGCTCGGGCCGCGTGTCCGTGCCGGACATCCGGATCGCCTCCGGCAGCGTGGAAGTCCGCCGCTCTTTCGCCGCCCAGAAGCCCACGGCGGCCGACGTGTCGCCGGACGGCAAGAAGTTCGCGCTCGTGATCCGGGGCGGGCTGAACCTCTCGGACACCAAGTGCAAGTATCTGCGGCGGCTGCCCACCCCGGCGGACGAGCGCGTGGTGGAAGTCGTCTGGGGCGCGGACAGCAAGACCCTTTACTACACCCGTACCCGCGGCGGCTGGACCAACCTCTACAAGATCGCAGCGGACGGCTCCGCCGCGGAAGAGCTGGTGTTCCAGTCCGACAACAATGTCAAGAACCTCACCCTCAACCGCAAGCGCGACAAACTCGCCTTCATCGACGGCAGCCGCGCCGTGATGCTCCGCGACCTGCAGGCCGGCACGACGGCCAAGGTGGCGGAGGCGGAGTTCTGGTCCTTCCAGGGCTACGACCTGGCATTCTCGGGCGATGATCGCTACCTTGCCTTCGACGCGATGCACCTCTTCGAGCCGGACATCTTCCTGTACGACCTGCAGGCCGATTCGCTGGTCAACTTCACCCACTCCGCTGCGGTGGAGAACGACCCGGTCTTCTCGCCCGACGGCAAATATATGTACCTGCTGGCCAATCCCACTTCCTCCTCGTTCCCGAAGGGGACGCGCGCGGCGCTCTACAAGCTCCCGCTCCGCAAGTACGACACGCCCTTCAAGTCCGCCGCGGTCGACGAGCTGTTCAAGGACAGGAAGGACGCCCCCAAGAAGGACTCCACGGTCCATATCGATTTCGCGAACATCCACGAGCGGATGAGCCGCGTCGAGCGGGAGGGCAGCCAGAGCGGGCTGTACGTCTATTCCGCCAAGGGCAAGGATTACCTGCTCTACCGCTCCTATTCCACACCTCCCGGCGGCACGTACGTCCTGGAGATCTCCGATCCCGAAGCCAAGCCCAAGCAGGTCAAGGACCTGTCCGGCGGGAGCTTCTTCAGCTGCAAGGACGCCTTGTACTGCCTGAGTTCCGGTACCATCTACAAGGTGGACCCGGCGGCCGCCTCCGCCACCAAGACGGAAGTCTCGAAGGATGTCGAGTCTGTGCTGGCCGACGAGTTCAGCCAGATGTTCCACGAAGCCTGGGCGGTGATGGAGCAGAACTACTACGATGTCAACTTCCACGGCACGGACTGGTATGCCGACCGTGACTACTACGCCTCCTTCCTGCCCTATGTGCGCACCCGCGCCAACCTCCGCACCTTGATGGCGGACCTGCTGGGCGAGTTGAATTCCTCGCACCAGGGCTTCACGTCCACCGGAGCCGAGGAGCGCAGCGAGACCCGCATCCGCACGTATGCGACGGGCATCGACTTCGACAATGAGGATCCCTACGCCGTCTTCGGCGTCCTAGCCGACTCGCCGGCGGACAAATTCGGGATCGACCTCCGTCCCGGCGACCGGCTGGTGGCCGTGGACGGGGTGCGGGTGGACCCGAAGCAGAATCGCGAACGCTACTTCTCGGGCGCCGTGGCCAAGGATGAAATGAAACTGACCTTCTCCCGCGGCGGGGCCGAGTTCGACGTCAAGGTCCATCCCGGCAGTTTCTCCGCGGTCAAGACCCTGGCCTACAAGGCCTGGGAGAACCAGCGTGCGGACATCGTGGCCGAGAAGACCGGCGGCAAGGTCGGCTACATCCACATGCGCGCGATGGGCAATGAGGACCTCAACTCATTCCTGCTCAAGATGCACACGGAGGTCTACGACAAGGACGCCCTGATCCTGGACCTGCGCTACAACAACGGCGGCAACGTCCACAAGGAGGTGATCGACTTCCTGCGGGGCCAGGCCCACTTCGAATGGGCCTACCGCGACTTCCCCAAGGCGAGCCACCCGAACGTGGCGCCGGCCGGGCGGCCTATCGTGGTCCTGGTCAACGAGCACAGCCTCTCGGACGCCGAGGTGACCTCCAACGGCATCAAGACCCTGGGCATCGCCAAGCTGGTGGGCACGGAGACCTACCGCTGGATCATCTTCACCTCGTCGGTGCGGCTGCTGGACGGCTCCACCGTCCGGATGCCGGCCTGGGGCTGCTACAGCGTGGTGGACGGTTCCGACCTGGAGAACACCGGCGTCAAGCCGGACATCTACGTCAAGAACACCTTCCAGGACCGCCTGGAGGGCAAGGACCCGCAGCTCGACGCTGCGATCCGCGAGGTGCTGCAGGAGTGTGCCCTATAGGCCCCAGCGGTAGACGCAGCCCAGGCGGAACTGGGTGAAAGGCCAGTCGCGCAGGCCGTGCTGGACGGAGAGGTAGGGCTCGAAGCGCCCGAACTTGAAGCCGGCACGGCCGCGGACGCTCATCGGCGCATCCCCGGACCTTTCCCAGCCCACATAGCCGCCCCATTGGGCGGACAGCGAGAGCGTGCGGCCGTTGTAGAAAGCCCCCAGGCCGTACATCACCGCGTCGTTCTGGCGGCCGTTGTCGGTCTGCCAGCACAGGAAACCGGTCGTTGCGGCGAAGCGCACGGGCCCGAACCCCTTGCCGGCCGTGAGGTCGAAGAAATAGCCCGGGCAGTCGTAGTAGCGGGCGTAGCCGAAGCTGTTGCCCGAGGCCGTCTTGAGGACGGAACGGAGCAGGAGGGCGGGGCGCCGGGACGTCTCCGTGAGGAGCTGGATGTCCAGGCTGACGTAGACGTCGCCGGAGTCGTGTCCGGGATCCCCGGATGCCGGAGACAGGATGTGGCGCGCCTCCCGGACGGATTCGTCATAGCTCCAGTACTCCACCGCCGGGAACCAGACGGTGAGGGCGGCCCGTTCCGACCAGAGCGGCAGGTGCAGGCGCAGGAAGGCGTCCCAGGTCCGGTCCCGGCCGCCCGTCAGGTGGCCGCTGAAATAGTCGCCGGCGAGTTCCGCTTCGGGCTGGGTCCCGACCAGCCCGTCGGACATGGCGGGGACGGGGAAGGCGTTCGGCCCGAACCAGCGGGGCGCCACCAGGGTGGGCGTGCTCAGGTCCGGGCTGATGACGGGTACACCTGCACGGGCGGCCGTGACACTCAGCGTGACGGCCGCCAGCAGGACGAGGATCCTCTCTTCTACACGCATCAAAGGGGAAGAGACCCTTACTTCTTGAACAGTTTCTTGATCAGGTTCCACACGAACAGCAGGACCACGGCGCCGATGACGGCACTGCAGATCTGGCCGTACCACTGGGCCCAGAAAGATCCGCCTGCGCCGAGCAGTCCGAGCAGCCAGCCGCCGACGACACCGCCCAGCAGACCGATGATGATGTTCCAGATGAGGCCGCCTTTGTCCTTGACCACAAAGAAACCGGCGAGCCATCCCGCGATGGCTCCGAAGAGGAGGGTGAGAAGGATGTTCATACGCGTCAATTAGTTGGTTAGCAAGAGCAAATATAGCAAACATTCCAAAAGAAACAAACATGGGTACTTGCCGATGAATCCCATTATTCATATATTTGTTCCGGGTTGAAGATAAAGCTTTTGTTATGAACGTTTTAAAGGTTTCCCTGTTGTTTTCCCTCCTCGGGTCCTTCCTCTGCAACGCAGGGGCCCAGGCTCCTTCCTGCCTGCTGGATTCGTCCGCCTTCGATACCGTCATCGACGGCAAGCCCGTGGCGCTCCATACCATCACCAACGGGCGGATCTATGCCCAGGTGACGAATTACTGCGGATACATCGTGGGGCTGTTTACCCCCGACAGGGATGGCCATTACGAGAATGTCGTCGGCCACAACGGCAGTATCGACCAATACCGCACGTTCAGCAGGAACCCCACCGGGCCGGCGCTGGGACGCTATGCCAACCGGATCGGCAATGCGCGTTTCACGCTGGACGGTGTGGAATACAATGTCACCAGGAATGACAGGCAGAACATGCTCCACGGGGGGAACCAGGGCTTTGACCATACCGTCTGGGACGTGGTCTCGGTGACCGACAGGGCCGTCGTCTACCGCTGCGTCCTCGCGGACGGGCTGGACGGCTTCCCCGGCAACCTGACGACCTATCTCACTTTCTCGGTCACCGACGATGACGGCCTGTCCATCGATTTCAAGGCCACGACGGACAAGCCGACGGTCTGCAACCTCTCGCACCACGCCTATTTCAACCTGAACGGCTTTGTCGAAGGAGGGGACATCCTGGGCCACATCCTCCGCATCGATGCGGACACGATGACGGAGACGGACGCTTCCCTCATCCCGACTGGCAAGATCCTTCCCGTGGAGGGGACGCTCTGTGATTTCCGCAAGGAAGTCCGGATCGGGGACCGACAGGCTGCAATGCCGGCCGTGCGGCCGGCCCCGGGCGCTCCGGCGCCTCAGATCCCGGAGGGGATGGTCCGCAGCTTCGACCAGAATTTCTGCCTGAACCATACCGGGTCGGGCAGGGTGGAGCCGGTGGCTATGCTGTATTCTCCCCAGTCGGGCCGCGTGATGGAAGTGCTCAACGACCACCCGGGCCTCCAGATGTACACCGGCAACCGCCGGGCCATCGCCCTGGAGTCCCAGATGTTCCCGGATTCACCGAACCGTCCTGAATTCCCGAGCACGACGCTGCGTCCCGGCGAGACCTACAGCCACACGGTGATCTATCGCTTCTCCGTGAGATAGCCGCATCCTCCCGGCGGGAAATCACTCGCTGTAATTGTGGTCGACGACGACGCTGACCTGCAGGTCCGGGGCCAACGCCTGGATCTCGTCCGTCAGTTGGCGGATCAGGGCCGCATCGTCGTGGCACGAGATGTCGGGCACCACGTCCACGGAGAGCATCCGGTCCTTCTCCGAGCAGTAGAATCCATGGACCTGGACAAGCTCTTTGTGGGCGGCGAGGGCTTTCGTGACTTTGGTCTGGAGTTCGGCGCGCTGGTTCTCCCCGGTGGCCACGGCGTAGATGCCCACGGTCAGGATGATCCCGTGCCGGTCGAACATCAGCGTGGTCAACTTGCGGGTGAGGCCGTGGATCTCGTGTGCCGACATCGTGTCGGGGACGCTGATATGCAGCGAACCGATCATCACGTCGGGCCCGTAGTTGTGGAGGATGACGTCGAACACGCCGCGGACGCCGTCCACGGCCAGGATCTCCTGCTTGATCTCCCTGACGAGCTCCGGCGAGATCCGGGCGCCCAGCAGTTCATTGACGGGAGAAGCCAGCATCTCGATGCCTGCCTTGATGATGAGCACCGAGATCAACGCTCCGAGGATGCCGTCCAGGGAGACGCCCCAGATCAGCATGATGCCCGCCGAGACCAGCGTGGCCGTGGTGATGATGGCATCGAACAGGGCGTCCGATCCGGAGGCTGTCAGGGCGTCGCTCTTCAACTGCTTGCCTTTCCGTTTGACATACCACCCCAGCAGGAGCTTGACGACGATAGCCACGACGATGACGATGAGCGTCGGGGTGGTGTAGCTCGGCTGCGCGGGCTCGATGATCTTCTTCACCGACTCGATGAGCGAGGTGATACCGGCCGACAGGACGATGACGGCGATGATGATGGCGCTGAAGTATTCGATGCGCCCGAAGCCGAAAGGATGCTTCCGGTCTGCGGGGCGCTGCGAGAGCTTCGTGCCGATGATGGTGATGACGCTGGAGAGCGCGTCACTGAGATTGTTCACCGCATCCATCACGATGGCCACGCTGCTGGCGATGACGCCCACCACGGCCTTGAATGCCGCCAACAGTACATTGGCGGCGATTCCGATGATGCTTGTGCGGATGATTTGGGAACTCCGGTCCTGCTCCATGGAAAAATGCTGATTTGTCAGCGTAAAGATACGAAGAACGGCGGGGACATCCAAATCCGGGTCCGGGGTGACGGGGAGGAGATGCTCAGAGTTTCCCTTGCATCTCTTTGCGTCTTCTCTCGTAATAGGCGTGCCTGACCGGATTCTCCGGGAACCAGCCGCGCAGCACGCGCTTTTCCTGCAGGAACATCTCGTAGATGCCCCAGAAGCAGCAGAAGGCGAAGCCACCGAGGATGATGGACAGGATGTCGTCCCGGACAAACAGGGAGACCGTGCCGAACACCAGGCCCGCCGCCAGCCAGATCCACCAGCTTTGCTTCCCCCACCGGTACTCCATCTTGATGACCAGGGGATGACAGATGCCTATACTCAGGAAAACGGCTGCGCCGACGAGGATGCCATTGAAATTCATACCGGACTGTTTACCCGGCAAAGGTCGGTAAAACAGGCGAGAAATTTTAGTCCGGCACGGGGTGAAATTAGGATTATCCTTGCATTATCTTGCGGAAGGCGGACGGCGTCAGACCGGTTTCTTTCTTGAAGAGACGGGAAAAGTAGGACTGGTCTTCCACGCCGATGGCGCTGGCGATGTCGATGACGGGAAGTCTCGTGTCGGACAGCAGACGCTTGGCCCGCTGGATGCGGACGATGTCGATCCAGGCGCCTACGCTGCGCCCGGTCGCCTTTTTTACGAGCCGGCTCAGGTAATTCTCGCTGATGCCGGTCTCGGCGGCGTAGGATGCAAGGGTCCCGCAACTCCGTCCAGGGTCGAATACGGCTTCGAGGAAGCGGCTCACGGCCGCGGGCAGCGCGGTCTCCTGGCCGGGCTTGATGCGGGAGAGCAGCAGGTCCACGCCCTTCTCCACAAACACCCGGTCGCCTTTGTCGCAGGCGTTGGCCAGCATGTTGAAAAGCTCTCCCATGAACGCTCCCTCATCGAACCAGAACCCCTGGTGAAGCGGGGCGGAAAGGAATCTCAGGGGCTTGGGGTCGGCGAGGATCGACGGGGCGAATCCGCCCATATAGCCGACGGCATTCCGATAATACCGGATGGCGAAGGGACAGCGCTGCGGGATCAGCAGGATCTGCCCCGCCTGGCAAAGGAACGGCGTGCCGTCGACTTCGGCGAGCACCTCCCCGGTTGCGACATAGATGAAACCGATCAGCGGAAGCCGGGCCTCGGGGATTTCCGAGGCCTTGACATAGCCGGACGTGTCCATCCTCCGGATGAAGAACGGGGCGGACGAAAAGTCGGTTTCCGGATCCCAGTGTGCCTGCGGGTGCGTCATGATAATCCGTTCGTATTGGTCTGTAGTGCAAAGATAGGTCGCCCGGCGATACGTGTCAAGAGTATCCGTGGTACTTGCCGATCCGGCAAATGATATTATATTTGTGCGGGACGGCCGCGAGCTGCTGCCGGATGATTCTAAAATGCAATACTGATATGACCCTGAAGGATTTTCTCAACTCCAACGACCGCTTCGCCGCCGGGTGCGGGGCCCGGCTCGCCGAGATCGCTCCCGGAACCGCCGTTGCCACGATGGAAGTGACACCGGCGCATCTCAACGCCGGCGGCGTCTGCCAGGGCGGCGCGATCTTCACGCTCGCGGACCTCGTGTTCGCTGCTTTGGTGAATCAGGGTGAAAACCTCACTTTCGCCATCAATTCCACCATCTACTACCATGTCTCCGCCCGGGAAGGGGACACGCTCCGGGCAGAGGGGCGGCTCTCCTGCAATCACCACCGGATCCCTTCCGCCGAAGTGGTGGTCTCGAACCAGGAGGGCGTCCGCATCGCGACCTTTACCGGGCAGGCCTACTCCGGCCGCCACCCGATGCCTTTCGAAGGCTTGCAATAGATCCTCCCGGTCTTACGGCCGCAGCTTCTTGGCGACCATATAGCCGATGGCGGCGACGGCGATGGCTTCGGCCGTGATGATGAGCTCGAGCGGGACCATCCCGACCGACTTCTGGAGCATCACGGCTCCGGCATCCACGAGCGCGTGGAGGGCGATGGCTGCAGGGAAAAGCCACAGCCATTTGCCGCCTTTGCGGACGGCCACCCAGACCAGCATCGACAGGCCAAGGTGGAGGATGAGGGCGGAACAACGCTCCCAAAGCCCGGTCAGTAGGGTCCCGGCCCCCAGCGCCTGCAACTGATCCAGTTGGGCCTGCAACTGCCCGGCGGCTTCTTCCGGAACCTTGGCGAAGATGGCATCGGTCTGTCCGGAATTGATCAGGGCAGAGATCGCCAGGTTGTTGATCATCGTGATGCCGAAGATAATCAGCATTTCCACGCCTCCGTGCCCGATCCCGTAAGCAACACCGGGAAGCGGGGTGGAGGGTTCCTTTTTCAGCAGGAACTTCATCGAGAGGAAACGGCCTGTCTCCTCGAAGACCCCGGCGGCCAGTCCGCCATAGATGGCATACAGGAGCGTGTTGTCCAGGATGGCCGCTCCGTGCGGCCCTTTCAGGACCAGCTGGTGCAGAATGCTTTCCAGCACCAGGGCAAACAGGATGAAGGTGCCGGCGCCGATCAGGATGGTGGACAGTTTGGCATGGTGCTTACGCACCAGATAGATGGACAGGCAGACGGGGACGGCAAAGCCCAGAAGGGCATTGACGGCCATCAGTATGAGAGAGCTCACGGGTACCATATGGAGAACGGTTTGTCGGTGTGAAGATAGCTACATTCCGGCATTTGTCCAAACACGGGCGGCTTCGAATCGTATTCAGCCATGCCCGGTGGATGCGGATAATCCCTGAATAGTTTTTGTAGCGGCTAAGAGAGCGATGCAAGGATAATCCTAATTCCTCCCCTTATCGGTCTGAAATAATCCGCTGCAGATAGCGAACTTTGCAGCGGAGCAAGGCCGATATGAACAAAAAGAATCTATACCTGATTGCCGCCCTCATCTGGGGCATCCCCGGAATCATCATCAGCGTCAAGGGGGTTCGCGCCTACCTGTCGATGGCACCGGAAGACCTCTGGTGGCTGCTGCTTATCACTGCAGCCGTCATCGCAGGATTCTATATGATGTTTTCACGCATCGTGGACAGGTATTCTGCCCGCATCGCTTCCCTGTCCCGGGAAACGAGTCTCTGGCAGACCTTTCCGCTCCGGGGATGGATCCTGGTCATCTGCATGACCTGCCTTGGAATCGTCCTGAAATTCATCCCCGGCATTCCCGCGGCATTCACCGCATCATTCTACAGCGGGCTGGGTCCCATGCTGGTTGTCGCCGCCCTGCGTTTTATCCATCACAGAAACAGAAGCATATGAAACGGATTGTCCTGACCATACTCTGCCTGCTGATTGCGATGGCAGTCTCGGCGCAAGAGCAGAAACTGCTACGCGGTTTCGACGGAGGAATGATGGTCCACACCGGCTATCTTTCCGGGAATCTAGATGGGATCGGGTATCACGCGGAAGGTGCTCCCATGGGCATCGGCGGTGTCATCCGCCTGCACTTGGGAGAGCACTTCCGGGTGGGTACGGAAGGTTATGTCTCGACGCTCGGTCAACGACACAATGGAAGCTATCTGAAATATGGCTGGGGTGGCCTGCTGGCCGATGTCTATACGGTTCTGGGTCGGTTCCAGCCCTATGCAGGCCTGACCCTCGGCGGCGGCGCCATGACAACGCTCCTGATGTTCGAAAAACCCGCTTCAGCCTGGGCTCCCATCGACGGGACCCGTTACCACAAGCAGCGTTTCATGGCCGTCGACCCTTTCGTGGGATGCGATTTTATCGTCGCGGGCCCGATGCACCTGACCCTCAAGGTGGATTACCTCTGCGCCTTCAGCGAATCAAAACTCCTCCCACGGGGGCCCCGCGTCTATTTCGGCTTCCTGTTTTACCACTAGAGAAGGAACGCGGCCGGTATCAGCACTGTGGATGTGCGCCACTTTGTCTTTAAGAGCTGACCAACGAATGCAGTCTGATGGAGAAGTGGCCTTTCCCGTCCAGATAAGCAAGGGCGTCAGCGAGGAGGGCGGCCTTCTTGTCCTCGTCCAGGTCCGAATGGAAAAGGATTTCAATGAAAGATTCCAGGGCGGGGTCTGAGAGCCCTTCGGTCTCCACCAGATACCAGACAGGATTCTCCTGCTGCAGGACCGTGTCGAGATCGAAAGGCAGGCTGGCCTTGCCGAACTCGTCCTTCACGTCTGTCAGCGTGAAATCCGGCGTGCCGCCGTCCAGCAGTCCTAACTTCCGGGCGATCATCACCAGCATCTCGCCCAGGCGGTCAATCTCTCTGAGAATGAAATCTTCCATCTGCCCCGGTCTCTTGGTTTTATCTGTTTTTCTTCTTTGCCCAGGTATTGGCCAGGATCACCACGACGATGCAGGCGACGAAGGTGAGGGCCACGAAAGAAAAAGTGGCAGTCATCGATTCTTTGCCAAGCAGGAGCATCATCGGGGCGAGTACGATCGACAGACCACCTATCAAGCCGCGCAGCCGTTTGATGTCGTACTCTTCCCTTTCTTTCCGGGATGCGGTATTGTACCCCGCAATCAGGTTGTCACCCTTGCCTATGAGGATAACGATGCCCATAATCAGCAGGATGGCAGCGATGATGTAGACAATGATCATATTGATTACTGTTTATCGGTGTGAAGATAAGAAGAATGGCTGGAATAACAATCATTACCAGACGAAAGGGATCACTTTGTACTTCACCTTCTGCTTATACTCCTTGTAACCCTTCAGCCCTTATTCCAGGACCTCCTCCTCATTTTTGATCCGTTTGGTGATCAGCGGAATGTACAGCAACATGATCAGGAAAGAGAGGGGCGAAGCCAGCACCAGCGGCATGGCCAGGAACAGGACGGTCGTGGCCATGTACATCGGATGCCGGACGATTCCATAAAGCCCCGTGTCGATGACTTTCTGATCCTCCTGTACCTCGATGGTCCGGGACAGGTAGGTGTTCTCCCGCAAAACCTCGGCGTAGAGCAGGTAGCAGATCAGGAAAAGACCGGCCGATACCCAAACGGCCCAGTCCGGCAGTACGCACCAGCCAAAACGCCAGTTGAGGCCGGCTACGACAAATGCGGCAACAAACAGCAGACCGCTGAGTTTCACGACGGTCTGCTGTTCCTTCTCTTCTTCTTTGGCATTCAGCCGCTTGCGGAGCAGTCCCGGATTCTTCGCCATCATGACCAGGCCGGCGCAGAACATCGGCACGAACAGAATGCCCATCAGCAGCCAGGCCTGCCAATACTGAAGCGACCCCGCCGGCAGGAATAGCAGCAGGCCGATGATGATCACCCCGAGCAGAAACTTGCCGATGGCTTGCGGGAAGAGTCCGTTCTTGTCCATAGTCGTTTCATTGATTCTTTAGTTTACAGATGGCCGCCAGGATAATAAGCGGGGAGAGCCAAATCGGTACTTCATGGAACGAAGATAGCCAAAAACGCGCACAATGTCCGGTTTCTCGGGACGTTGTGCACGGTGGGCCTCACCGAAGGTGATGCCAGGGAATGCATATAAGCAAGGGGCTGTTGGAGATCCAACGATCCATAGATGCTTTACACCGATAAATCCGAATTTGGCTACTGTCGCCAATCATCTACAACATATAACTCTCCATTGTAAGTAAAGCAGATTTTGCTCTCCTTACCGGTGAGATAGAGGAACATCTTCTGCCCGGTTTTTGTGTTCTTGAAGTGGCCATAGTTGATTTTGCCAAGGCTCATGCCGTTGGTCCTGATCAGATGCTTCAACATGCCCTCTGGCATTTCGGTGATGGATATATCATCAACAGGAATCAGTTGCGGCTTGCCTATGTACGTGCTCAGCTGGATTTTATTGTCCTCGTTGACCGAGATACCCTTGGGCCAATAGGCCAGAATTGCACCCACCACGACAAGGAAAGTGACAGCGATAATAACGATAGTGACTATCATGGCAGTACGAGGAGATTTAAGAGCCATTGTATAGTATAATTATTATATGAACTAATGAATTACGCGACACATTTATGGAGATCGGAAAGAATGGAGTCGAGGTCGGGGTGTGCGTCGTGGACAAGGATTTCTCCGGCCTTGCAATCAATCAGGAATACAGACGGAATGAACTCGACGCAATAACCTTGGACGGAGCCTTTCACGGTGCATTGTTCGGACTGGGACTTGCAACCGACTAGGCTGATAGCCAGGATGGACAGGATTGAAAGGATGTGTTTTTTCTTCATTTAATCCGAATATGAACGAGTTTTTACTTTGTTGACCGTATCCAGGATATAGCATCCTCCAATGGCGTTTCCGTCTCGACGTCCGGGGCGATCGGGTCGTCGCAGAATACTTCCCCGGTCCTCGCGACGTCGCAGCCGGTTGTCAGGACCAAAGAATAACCGTTTTTCAGCGGGAAGGATTGGTTGGCACTGGCGAAGCCCGCTGTCGGGCTGCCGAACGTCCTTGTTTTATCTAGCCCCCTGAAACAGAGCAGGGTAGCTTCTCCGGAACTGGCGGTCATGTCGTTGGTTAAGATTGCGACAGGCGTCCCTTCGGGGAATTTCCGGATCTCCGAGGCCTTGATGCCGACGAATCTCAAGACAAAATCCAGCGTGACCGGTACGGTCCGCTTCTTCCCTTTGAACCGCAGGATCACGCCATCCGGTAGCAGCGGTGACACGGCGGAGATCATGGGATACATGTTGCCGCCAGTATTGTCCCTGAGGTCAATCACCACGCCGGCAGCCGATGAATACTCCTGCAGGAAATGCAGCACCGAATATGCATAGAGTGAATCGCTCACCTGTGCGCCGCTATGTTCCGGCAGCTTGACATAGGCGATGCCACCTTCAAGCATCCTGGCTTCGGGCGCGAATTCGGGATAATTCACGGTATCCCTCACCGGAGCCATGAGGGCGGAATGCTTCCCGCCGGCTACCTGTGCCGCCTGATATACCAGATAATTGGCCCATCCCAGGCCAGATACAGTATCCGCTGCCGCTAGAAACTCTTTTTTCCGGGCCTTCCACTCGGGCGTGTCAGAGTAGAGGCCGTGCCTGTCCATAATCCGTATACAATGGCGCACATAGCCAGGATGTGTATCCTGGTTGTCAAACAGGACGCACGAGGTGACCGCAAACAGGAAGATAATAAAGAGAGAAAAACAGAATGTCTTTCGCATGTTCAAATTGGAATTCCCAGTTGAAATCCAAATAAAAGTTGAAAATATTTTTAGCCTTTTTCGATAAATCGCTATAAATCAAGCATTTAAAAAATGATTGATTGTGAGCGAAACAATAACAAGCCATCGGTCTCGTAGAGATCGATACATGAAA
>JAFRQH010000040.1 GCA_017428725.1 Bacteroidales bacterium
AATGCCAGGCTATGCTCTCAGCCTTACCCGACAACTAACAAGAAAGAGACGGCCCCGAAGGGTCCAGGGGCGATCGGAAAGCCCCTGGCGCGCTCCGCAGAGCGCGAACCCCTCCCATATGGTTTTCCCGAACTTTTCGTGATGAGCCAAAAAAGACGGAGCCGCAGCCCCGTCTCTGTGGATCGGATTACTTGATCTCGCACTCCGCGCCGGCTTCCTTGAACTTGGCAACCAGCTTCTCGGCGTCTTCCTTGGAGATGCCTTCCTTGATGGTCTTGGGAGCGCCCTCGACGAGCTCCTTGGCTTCCTTCAGGCCCAGGCCCTCGACGACTTCGCGGACGACCTTGATGATGGCGATCTTCTTGGAGGCGTCGAAGCTCTTCAGCACGACGTCGAACTCGGTCTTCTCTTCCTCAGCGGCCGCAGCGGCAGCGGGGGCGGCACCGCCGGCGACGGCGATGGCACCGGTCACGCCGAACTTCTCCTTCAGCGCGTCGACCAGTTCCTTGACTTCCATGAGGCTCATTTTTTCAATGGCTTCGATGATGGCATTGATATCCATTTTGATTTTCTCCTTATTCATTTTTCTATGCAGCCCTCAGGCCGCAGTTCCGATCAGGCCGCTTCCTTCTTTTCGGCGATCTGATCCAGCACGGCCACCAGGCCGGAGATCGGGCTCTGCAGGCAGCCCACCAAGGTCGCCAGGAGCTCTTCGCGACCGGGCATCTTGGCCAGGGTCTGCATGGTCTTTTCGTCGGCCACCTTGCCCTCAAACACACCGCCGGTCATCTTCAGGCTCTGCAGCTTGTTCTTCTCGATGAAGTCGCTGATGACCTTGGGGCCGGAAACGGCGTCCTTCATGGAGAACACAAAGGCGTTGGGGCCGTTCAGCAGATCGTCCACACCCTCGATGCCGACCTCGTTCAGCGCCAGCTTCACCAGGCGGTTCTTGAGCACACAGTACTGCACGTCCTTTTCACGGCACTGCTTGCGCAGGTTGGTCACCTGCTCCACGGTCAGACCGCTGTAGGAGACCACGGCGATGGACTCCGCGCCCTTGACCTTTTCCACGATCTCGGACACGACCTGTTCCTTCAGTTCACGGTTCTTGCTCATCTCTGTCACACCTCCTTGCGGTTTGGGAATAAAAGAAAACCCTCGCATTGTCCCGGCGCGAGGGATGAGCATACGCATATCCTTCACACCTCGGCAGGCGGAGCGGAGCTCCCTTAACCTCCTTGCGGAGGACCGGCTGTCTTCGGCAATGGTTTCTTCGTCAAACCGAGAGGGATTATAGCATGCCCCGCCGCCGCTTGTCAAGCGCCGGGACGCACTATTCCGGCAAAATCCGCCCGTAAATCCGCCTGCTGCGCGCAAAACGGTGTAAAATCGCCGATTTCGGAAGGCGGACGCTTGCAAAGCGCATGCCGCGGGACTATACTATAAAGGAATGAGCGGCTCCGGCCGCCAACGAGATTCCGGAGGAAGCATATGATCCAACCCCGCAGAATGGCCTCTGCCCTGATGGAGAACGTCAGCCGCGTGATCGTGGGCAAGGAGGAGGCTATCGAATACGCGCTGATCGCCCTGCTGTGCCGGGGCCATGTGCTGATCGAGGACGTGCCCGGCGTCGGGAAGACCACCATGGCCGCCGCCCTCGCGCGCTCCCTCGACTGCAGCTTCCGGCGCATCCAGTTCACCCCCGACCTGATGCCCTCGGACGTGACCGGCTACACCCTGGTCAACCTCCGCAGCGGTGAGGAGGAGTTCCGCGAGGGCGCGGTGATGAGCCAGGTCGTCCTGGCCGACGAGATCAACCGCACCAGCCCCAAGACCCAGGCCGCCCTGCTGGAGGCCATGGAGGAGCAGCAGGTCACCGTGGACGGCGTGACGCACCCGCTGCCCAGGCCCTTCATCGTCCTGGCCACGCAGAACCCCAACGCCTTCGTGGGCACCTATCCCCTGCCCGAGGCCCAGATGGACCGCTTTTTCCTGCGCATCGGCATCGGCTATCCCACCGTCGAGCAGGAGATGGATGTCCTGGCGCGCTACACCGGGCAGGTCCGGCCGATGGACCAGCTCCAGCCCGTGTGCAGCGCGGAGGACGTGCTGGCCATGCAAGACGCCGTGAGCGGTGTCTACTGCTCGCCCGAGGTCCGCAGCTATGTGGCCAATCTGGCCGCCGCCACCCGGAACACGCCCTCCCTGCAGCTGGGCCTGTCCACCCGGGCCGCGATCGCCCTGCTGCGCGGAGGCCAGGCCTGTGCCCTGCTCTCCGGGCGTGATTATGTCATCCCGGAGGATATCCGGCACATGCTCCTGCCCGTCAGCTGCCACCGCCTGGTGCTGCAGCCCGAGGCGCGGATGCGCGGCGTCACCGCCGAGAGCGTGATGCAGACCGTGCTGAACTCCGTGCCGGTCCCGGTGCGGCTATGAAGCGCCGGATCGGGAAGCCGCTTTTCATGGCCGCGGTCCTCGCTCTCACCGCCCTCTCCGTGGGCAGCGCGGGCCTGCTGGCGGCGGCCGTGATGATCATCCTGCTGCTCATCGTCAGCGCGGTCAGCGTCCGCTGGGCCGCGTCCACCCTGACGGTCCGCTGCGCCCTCGCCGATACCACGCTCACGCGCGAGCAGTCGACGGAACTGAGGGCGACCGTCCGCCACCGCTGTCCCCTCCCCGTCGCGCCCGTCGGCCTGTTCGTGTCCGACCTGCCCGGATACCCGGAACGCCTGATCTCGCTGAAGGGACGGCGCGGGTCCGACAGCTACACCATGGGACTCATGGCCGCCCACGTCGGCGTTTTCCGCATGGGCGTGCGGTCGTGCATCGTGAGCGACCCGTTCGGCTTTTTCACCGTGGAAAGGGAGACGCCCGAGGCGACCGCCGTCCTGACCATCCTCCCCCGCACCTTTGACGTGGAAAAGCTGAAGTTCGCCCCGGCGGATACGGGCCTTGGCACCATGGCCACCGCCAGGGAGGATGCCTCCGACCCGATGGACGTGCGCGCCTGGCAGCGGGGCGACTCGCTGAAGAAGGTGCACTGGAAGCTCTCCGCCCGGAGGCGGACGCTGCTCACGCGGCGCTTTGAGGAGCCGGCCCTCCCCGAGGTGCTGGTCCTGCTCGACTGTACGCGGCCCGAGCGAGGCATCTACGAGGGGACCGTCGCCGACGCCCTGCTCGAGACCGCCGCCAGCGTCTTCGCAGTGCAGGAGAAGGAGAACTGCGAGCTCCGCCTCCCCCTCTGGGGCAGCCATCCGACCGAGCTGACCCTGCGGATGGGGCTGCCGCTGGCGCTTGAGCGCCTGGCGCAGGTCGACTTTTCGGTCACCGAGGGCTTTGACCGCGAGCTCATCGACGCGGCGAGGCGCGTGCGGCAGATCGGCGCGGCCGTGGTGATCACGTCCCGGCTCACCGGGCGCCTGCTGGATCCGCTGATCATGCTCCGCCGCCAGGGACCCGCCGTCCGCCTGTACCTGGTCACGGTCAACCCCGACCGCGAGGACTGGCAGCCGCTGATCGCCCGCCTCCAGCGCGTGGGGATCGAGGTCTGCTCCGTGATGCCGCCGGGCGGCAATACACCCCCGTTTGACCCGGAGAGCTATTTCCGGAACCGATAGAACAAAGGAGGGATCCCGATGCTGAAGCGCTGTCTCGCGCTCCTGTGCGCCCTGCTCATCGTCCTGCCCTGCCTCCCGGCCGGGGCGGATGAGCATCCGAACTGGTATGAGGTGTTTGTCCGGTCCTATCAGGACTCCGACGGCGACGGTCTCGGCGACCTGAACGGCCTGACCGCCCGGCTGGACGCGCTGCATGATCTGGGCTGGAACGGCCTGTGGCTCATGCCCGTGATGCCGAGCCCCTCCTACCACAAGTATGACGTCACGAACTACATGGACATCGATCCGGAGTACGGCACGCTGGAGGATATGCGCACGCTGATCGCCGCGGCCCATGCGCGCGGCTTCCTGATCATCCTCGACCTGCCGGTCAACCACACCTCGACCCGGCACCCGTGGTTCGAGGCCGCCTGCGACGCCCTGCGGCGCGGTGAGGAAAGCCCGTATACCGACTACTATCACTTCCTCGACCACCCGGCCGACGGCTATGTGCAGCTGGGCGGCACCGGCTGGTATTACGAGGAGCGCTTCGCGGGCGGCGGCATGCCGGACCTGAACCTCGACAGCGAGGCCGTCCGCGCGGAGATCACGGCGATCTGCGACTTCTGGCTGCGGGAGATGGACGCCGACGGCTTCCGCCTCGACGCGGTGACCAGCTTCTACACCGGCGACAGCGAGGCGAACATCGCCTTCCTGCGCTGGCTGAAGGAGTCCTGCGAGGCGATCCGCCCCGGCAGCTATCTGGTGGGCGAGTGCTGGAGCGGGCTGACCACGATCGCGGACTACTACCGCAGCGGGGTGGACAGCTTCTTCCTCTTCCCGGCCAGCCAGGCGGAGGGCTTTGTTGCGAGCAGTCTGCGCGGGCGCTCCAAGCACGCGGAGAAGTTCAACCGCGGCCTGCTCAACACCCTTGAGGCGATCCCGGACGGCCTGCTGGCGCCCTTCCTCTCCAACCACGACACGGGCCGCACGATCGGCAGCGTCCAGGGCCGCAGCAACAGGCCGGCCGCGAAGTTCGCCGAAGGCCTGCTCGGCCTCCTGCCCGGACGGACCTTCACCTACTACGGCGAGGAGATCGGCATGGTGGGCAGCGGGGATGACCCCAACAAGCGCCTCGCCATGTACTGGAATGACGGCGACATGACACAGCAGCCGCCCGGCGTCACCAATCTGGAGTACGCCTATCCCTGCTGGGACGACCAGATGGCCGACCCGGACTCCCTCCTGCACTACTGCGCAGCCGTCAACGCGATGCGCAGCCGCTGGCCGATGATCCCCGCCGGCACCCACGAGACCCTGCTCGCGGAGGGGGACCTCCTGCTGATGCGGCGCACCCTCGGCGAGGACGCCTGCCTGATCGCGGTCAACTTCTCCTCCTCGGAAACGCTGGAGCTCACCCTCCCGGCGGCCTGCCGGATGGAGGAGGAAATCGAAACCGGGGCGGAGACCGCCGTCCTCGACGAAAACGGCCTCGCCCTGAGCCTTCCCCCCTACTCGATCGTGATCCTGACCGAAAAGTGAGGTGCCTGTGATGAAACGCCTGGCTGCCCTGATCCTCTCCCTTTCCCTGCTTCTCTCACTGACCTGGACGTCGGCGGAAGAGGAAGCGCCGTCGCTCTTCGTCCGCAGGGTGGACCTGCCGGAGGGCTTCTTCCTCGGCATGGACGTCTCGAGCGTGCTGTCCCTTGAGGCCGCGGGCGTCGTCTTCCGCGACGAAGCCGGCGCGGAGCGCGACCTGTTTGAGCTCCTGGCGGAGAGCGGGGTCAATCTGATCCGCGTCCGCGTGTGGAACGATCCCTTCGACGCGGACGGGCACGGCTACGGCGGCGGCAACAACGACCTGCAGGCCGCCCTCACCATCGGCAGACGCGCCACGGAGGCCGGCATGCGGGTGCTGATCGACTTCCACTACAGCGATTTCTGGGCCGACCCGGCCAAGCAGCAGGCGCCCAAGGCCTGGGAGGGCCTCAGCATCAAGAAAAAGGTCCCGCTCGTGAAGGAGTGGACCCTGGAGAGCCTCACCGCCCTGCGCGACGCCGACGTCGACGTGGCGATGGTGCAGCTGGGGAACGAGACCAACGGCCGCCTCTGCGGCGAAAAGACCTGGATGAACATCTACAAGGTCATGAACGCCGGCGCGCAGGCCGTGCGGGAGATCTTCCCGGAGGCCCTGATCGCCGTGCACTTCGCCAACCCGGAGAACGCCGAAAACTACCTGACCTTCGCCTCCAAGCTCGACTACTATCAGCTGGATTACGACGTCTTCGGCACCAGCTACTACCCCTACTGGCACGGCACGCTGGAGAATCTCAAGACCGTGCTGAGTACCGTGGCCGACACCTACGGCAAGAAGGTGATGGTGCTGGAGACCAGCTACGCCTGGACCGCGGAGGACGGGGACTTCAGCGGCAACACGATCGGCGAGGGCGGAGCCTACGAGAAGCCCTATCCCTTCACCGTCCAGGGCCAGGTCAACGAGGTCACCGACGTGGCGGCGGCCATGGCGGAGATCGGCGGCATCGGCGTGTGCTACTGGGAGGGCGCCTGGGTGCCCGTGGGCACGGAATCCTGGGAGAAGAACCATGAGCTCTGGGAGACCTTCGGCGCCGGCTGGGCCTCCAGCTACGCGGGCAGCTATGACCCGGACGACGCGGGCAAGTACTACGGCGGCTGCGCCTGTGACAACCAGACCTTCTTCGACTTCACCGGAAAGGCCCTGCCTTCCCTGCAGGTGTTCCGCCTGATGCGGGAGGGGCAGGACGCCCCGCTCGCCGTGGACGCCCTGGACGAGATGTACCTCGACTGTGACCTGAACGGCGAACTGGTCCTGCCCGAGACCGTGCCCGCCGTCATGAGCGACAACAGCCGGCAGGATGTGCCCGTGACCTGGGAGACCGTGGACGCGGCTGCGCTGAAGGCTGCCGGGACCGCCAAATACACCCTGTCCGGCGTCACGGAGGACGGACGCGACGCCGTGCTCCACCTGAACATGGTGAAGTACAATTTCGTGGTCAACGGCTCCTTCGAGGATCCCGACAGCAGCATGTGGCAGTGCGTCGACCTGGCCGGCTGCGAGCAGCTGTACAACGAGGAGAAGCGCACCGACTCCCTGAGCGGCACCCGGCACTGGCACTTCTACTCCCCCACGGCAGACAGTGTGGACTTCGAGCTGTCCCAGGATATCACCGGCCTGCCCGCCGGACGCTACACATTCTCCGCCGCCTCCATGGGCGGGGATGCCGGGGACGCGAACCTGTATCTCTTCGTGCGGATCAACGGCGAGCTCACGGCCACCGCGCCCACGGCCATCACCAGCTGGAATGTGTGGCACACGGCGCAGATCACCGGCATCGAGGTGCAGGCAGGAGACACCCTCACCGTGGGCATCCACGTCACCGCTCCGGGCGCCGGCGCGTGGGGCAAGATCGACGACTTCATCCTGAACAGCGAAGGGGAATGATCGTATCCCCCGGGGGCACGATCGGAGAATGCTCCCGCCCGATGCGGAGAAAGTGGTTCTACACGTGGACTCCTTCGGAGCCGTCCCGTTAATGCCAGGACATGGGACTGAAAGTATCTTTTCTCAATGATACTTTACCCAAAACCAAACAAAGAAGACACGCTCCCGAAGGGTCCAGGGGCGATCGGAAAGCCCCTGG
>JAFRQH010000009.1 GCA_017428725.1 Bacteroidales bacterium
CCGCCGCGCCGTCTACGGCCGCTACATCGGCTGGGGCCTGCGCCACCGCTGGGTCTACTGGGTGGTGCTGGTGGCCCTGTTCGGCATCCCGACCTGCCTGCTGCCCAGCAAATTCGGCGACGAGTACCGCGCACCGCTCAAGCCCTATCAGGTCGTGCTCAACAAGATCGTGGGCTGGCGGCCCTACGCCGACAACAAGAGCACGGTGGACAAGGTCCTCAGCTCCACCTTCGGTCTCTTCAACAAGGCCATGAACCACTCCAACTTCTACCGCGAGCCGTCCCGTCCGCAGCTGTCGATCCGGGCCGGCATGCCCGAGGGCTGCACGGTCCAGCAGCTCAACGAGGTGATGCGCAGCATGGAGAACTACCTCGCCCACTTCGACGAGATCGACGTCTTCGAGACCCGCGTCACGGCCTACAACGACGGCTCCATCACGGTCTGGTTCAAGCCCGGATACGAGGGCACCTGGCTGCCCTCGCGCATCAAGGGCGATGTCATCTCGATGGCCACCAACTTTGGCGGGGCCAACTGGTCCGTCACCGGCATCGACGACAGCTACTTCAACAACAACATCCGCACGGACAGCAAGTCCAACACCATCAACCTCACGGGCTACAACTACGACGAACTCTCCGACTACGCCGAGCGGCTGATCGACCACCTGCGGACCAACCGCCGCGTCTCCGAGCCCGAGGTCTGGGGCATGAACTATTCCGACCGCCCCCGGACGGAGTTCAACCTGCGCTATGATTTCGAGGCGCTCAGCGCCCGCGGCATCAGCCCCTACGCCTACTACGCCGCCCTCCAGTCGCCGCTTTACGATGCGAACCTGCGGACCCTCCCGTACGACGGGAAATACGTCCGCGTGCGCCTCGTTTCCTCGGCCAAGGACGCGCTGGACCTCTGGCACATCGACAATTCTGCCGTCCAGGTGGACGCCGACCACAAGATGAAACTCTCCGAAGCGGGGAGCATCTCCAAGGACCGTACGGGCCTGCCCATCCGCAAGGAGAACCAGTCCTACGCAATCTCCGTGCGCTTCAACTTCATCGGTTCCGCCCAGTTGTCCAACAAGGCCATCAAGGAGGCCGTGGACTGGATGAACGACGAGGTGCTGCCCATCGGCTTCCGGGCCGACGACAACCGCAGCGGGTGGTTCTACAACGAGAAAGAGAAGTTTGCCTGGCTGATCCTGCTGGTGATCGCCATCATCTTCGTGATCTGCTCGATCCACTTCAACTCCCTGCGCCTGCCGCTCGCCATCATCCTGATGATCCCGCTGTCGTTCGTGGGACTGTTCCTCGCCTTCGGCCTGAGTGACTTCACCTTCGACAAGGGCGGCTTCGCGGCGTTCGTGATGCTCTCCGGCATCACGGTCAACGCCGGCATCTACCTCGTCTCCGAGTGGCGCGCGGAGCGCTCCGGCGGACCGGTCCGCCGGTACCTCCGCGCCTTCGGCCACAAGATCCAGCCCATCTCCCTGACCATCCTCTCCACGGTCCTGGGCCTGATCCCCTTCCTGTTCGACGGCCCGTCCGAAGTCTTCTGGTTCGCCTTCGCCATCGGCACCATCGCCGGCCTGCTCTTCTCGATCCTCGCCCTGGTCTTCTACCTCCCGGTCTTCGCCCTGCCACGTCCAGCCCGCGCCCCGGGTGCCCTTCCGCGGTTGACCCATCGTCGGACGGTGACTGATAATCAGTCAGTTACAAATCAACCATCGGAGAAATAGCCGAAGGATAAACTGTAAAACATTGATAATCAATAATGCTTAAAGAAATGAAATCTCAGAGATTCTTCGTACTGACCGCCGTGCTGGCAGCCGTGTTGCTGGCAGGGTGTGACGACAAAGCCACCGACGGCGCCGTGCCCGTGCCGGACAACATCCGGCCGGAGACCCTGGCGCAGGTGGTCGCCTCCATCGAACTGGTCCCGCTGCAGACTACGGACCAGCTGCTGGGCGGCTCGGTGAACGTGACGCCCGATTCCGGCGACGGCTGGATCGTATATGACACGCAGAACGGCATCATCCACCACTACGATGCCGCTGGGAAGTTCCTGGGCCGGATCGGCCTGCCGGGCCGCGGGCCGCAGGAATTCGAGCGGGCCAATCACGTCCAGGTGCGGGACGGCCTGCTGTATGTCTTCTCGCTGGGATCCTCGGAGCTGGTCGTCTATCGCGAGGACGGCTCCTTCGTGCGCAAGGAAGAGACGGGCGCTCGGGGTTCCAACGGCGCCATGGCTGTGGACGAAGGCCATCTGGTCTACAGCGGCTATGCTTACGAGGGGGACAACCTGGTCAAACTGGTTGCCGCCGACGGCTCGCTGACGGAGTTCATCCCGAAGAAGAATCCCAAGATGCTCTCGTTCTTTGGTGCGCAGGTGTTCTCCGACACGGGCGGGAAGGTCTTCATCATCCCGGAGTGGGACGATACGGTCTACCGTTATGCGGGCGGCCAGGTTGAGCCGGCAGTCCGCTTCGATTTCGGCCGCGCCGCCTTCGATGATTCTATCTGGAAGCAAGAGGATCCGGCGAGTGCGCTGATGAACAAGGTGGCGTCTGCGGACATCGCCTTCTTGTACGCTTTCTGGGAGACGCGGCAGATGCGCGCCGTCGGGGTGATGTGCAATGGCGTCCAGCGTAACGGTCCCTGCTTCGGGGTCGAACGACATGGTAAATGGGCGTGGTTTGCTCTCGAACAGGGCAAAGCCCTGAGGGAGCCGGTGTGTCTGGAAGGCGATGCCCTGGTCTGCCTGGTCGACCCCGCGCTGCTGGACACCCTCGACCCCGCCCTGCGGGAGAAGATTGTCAACCCCCAGGTCCTGGACGGCGTGACCGAAGACAGCAACTACCTCCTCGCAAAACTGCATATCAAATGATGAAAACCACTGGAATCCTGTCGCTGGCCGCGGCTGCGGCGGCGCTCCTGGCGGGCTGCCGCCGGCCGGCGGGGGACCTGCTGACCATCAACCTGCCCGAACTGGCCGGCGCCGAGCTGCAGACGGCGTGGACCTTGGACGGGGCCGCCCGGGTGGAAGAATACTTCGAACTGGCGCCGGACCGGCCGCTGGATTTTGTGTGGATGGCCGGTTTCGACGGGAAGAGACTCTTGTTCAACGCCGGAGACAGCATTTTCCTGGCCGGCCCCGGCGGGAAGATCCTCTCCGCGTTCTCCCGCAAGGGGAACGGCCCGCAAGAGTACCTGCGGATCAATTCCCCGTTCTTTGACCCGGAGGGCCGGGTGCTGGTCCTGGACCGGATGACGCGCAAAGCCCTGACCTATCAGCCGGACGGGACGTTTGTCTCGGCGGAGACGGAGATTGATTATATGGATGTCCACTTCTTCCCGGACGGGAGCCGGGTAGTCATGGCGTGGCCGGATTTCACGAAGGAAAGCAGCCGGACCTTTTCCGTGCTGGGTCCCGACGGGACCGTCCGCAGCAGCGGGCCGGAAAAGAGCACCCGCGAGTTGATGATGTCGATCCAGCCGGGGCGGATGATTGCGGCGGCAGATGGATCCTGCTGGTTCCGGTATGCCGAGGTGGACACGCTCTACCGCATCCGGCCGGAAGGAGCCCGGGCCGTCCTTGCGCTTGTGCGGCCTTCAAAGTCAGAAGGCTCCGTGCAGTACAATGCAGACGGGTCAGTCCTGCTCCAGCAGGATCGCAGCCGTTTCTTCGACCGGAGCTGCGAAGTCCTCGGGAACCTGATGTTTTACAGTTTTATCGACACGGAGCGCCGCGAGGACCATTATCTTGTCTATGACCTGCGTTCCGGGGCGATTCTTTATCATGGCGAAGAAGCCCCGCTGCTGCATCTCGACGGTTGGGGTGTACACGCCTGGCCGTCCTACGTCCACGGCCGCGACGCCTGGTGTCAGCTGACCCGTGAGGACGCCGAAGCGCTCCTGCCCGGCTACAATGACGACAGCAACAACGCTTATCTGCACATCGTCGCCCGATAGGAGATGTAACTTTTTTGCGCCGCTTCCGTCATATAGGTATGAAACGAATCTTATGGCTGTTTGCTGCCGCGGCGCTGCTGTGCGCCTGCGGCGGGCGGGGCGGCGACCGGACGGTCGACGTGGCCGCCGCCACCCCCGCGGACTTCGAGGCGGTGGCCTCTTTCTGTGAACTCCTACCCGTCGATGAGCGCGAAGCGCCGCTCCCGGCGGTGACGGAAGTGAAGCGCTATGGCGACAAAGTTTTCATCAAGTCCGGCCGTTTCCCGGATGTCCCCCGGATCTATATGCTCGAGGGGGGCCGCCTGGCCGGCGTCCTGGACGCCTATGGCCGCGGCCCGGGGGAGTATCAGGATGCGGAGGGGTTCGCTTTCTGCGAACAGACCTCCGAACTGATCATCAACGACCGGGTCTTCAAGGGCTTCCGCCGCTACAGCGTCCCGGAGATGAAATGGGTTTCCGACGAACCGCTGGGCAGGTATCTGTCGCAATTCGAGTCGCTGGACGCCACCCGCAGCGTCTTCGCGATCGAGTCGGAGGAAGGAGAGCCGGGCAGCGTCGTGGTGTGGGACCACGCCAAGGGAGAAGCCGCTTTCACGCTGGAGACGAGCTTTCTGGAAGCCATCCTGCTGTCGGACCTGCATCTGGGACGCACTACCGACGGGCGGATCGCATTCGGCCTGATCGGACACGACACCCGGTTCCGGACCGCTTCGGCCGGGGGCTTCAAGCCGGCCGGCGCGGTCACGTTCGTGCCGGACGCCTTCGGCCCCGCCGTGTGGGAGCAGACCTCGTTCGAGAAGGCGTTCGAGACCTTCTCGAACGTGATCGGGGAAGGGAAGGATGTCGGCATCGGCGCCGATTTCCCGCTGCTGAGCGGAGACCGGATCGCCTTCTGGTATATGGCCGGATTCAGCGTCGAGCCGAATTGGCGCCTGGCGGTCTCCGCACCGGACGGCGGCAAGGCCTACTCCGAAGTGCGGATCGAGGGCTATCCCGAGCCGCTGCAGATCGTCGGCTCGGGCGAGGCGCAGTGGTGCTCGGTCCTGCTGCTCGACCTGCTGGAGGACGTCCCGTCCCCGCAGGGCAAGCTCTACCCGCGCCTGCGCGAACTGAAGGACCAGGGCTGCGAGACCGTCCTGCTCTTCTGGTCCGCCGTCTGACCGGCGGTCCGGCCCAATGCCAGGACCTCACCTCACGCCACCGGACAAAGACTGATAATCAATCAGTTATAAATTAACCTTCGGAGAAATGACCGAAAGTAAAACCATAAAACATTGATAATCAATGATACTCGAAACACCAAGAAGATATGTCCTGATGGCTGCCACACTGGTGGCCGCGGCGGCGGGCTTGACGGCCTGCCGCCCCGCGCCCGGCGCGGACGGTTTTGTGGGCAAGGACGCCAAGGGGGTAATCACCCTGGCCATCGGGGCGACGGCAGACTTGGCGGAGCCGGTGTCGGCCTTCCGTCTGACGGATCATTTCGAGGAGGTCGGCACCATCCTGCCCGGCGACGATCCGTCCACTTACCTGATGAACCCAGGCTTTGCTTATTTTGACGAAGAGTCTGTGCTGGCTTTCGCCCGGGACCGTGTGTTGCGCCTGTCTATACGGGACGGCTCCTTCTTGTGCGCTTACGGACGGCCGGGCCGGGGTCCGGGCGAGTATATCCAGACGGACCAGTGTTATGTCCGCGGCGGGGAGGTCTATGTCAACGACATTTTGAGCAACTACCACGTCTATGCGGCCGAAGACGGGAAACTGTTGCGGGAGGCGCCGGTGGCCGAAGACAGGAGTCAGTTCAATATCCTGGGGCCGCTGGAAGGGGAATACTCCCTGGTATGCTATTCATCGATGAGCACCAAGGACCATCTGTTCGACGTGGTAGACGCTTCCGGCAAGGTCGTCCGCGAGGGTAGTGTGCCGGTGGACTTCGAAGAGGCCCGCAGACAAGGAGGCATCCGGCTCGGACGCTATGTCCGGATGAACGGGTACACTTGTGTCTCGGACGATAACTATGACCTATACCGTGTCCTGCCGAAGCGCGACGAACTGTGGATCCGCTTCGACAGGGGAGATTATACACAGCGGAGCGACCGCCGCCTGTCCGTTGACAATTTGAAGGCCATCGGTCCCTTTTTCTATCTGGAGCTCCACACGGATCGGACCGACGTTATGGCCATCTATGACCTGGACAGCCGTCGGCTGGTCTTCACTTCCACCTACTCCGCCCAGAAGGACGGCGTCGAACGCTATCACACCTGGGGCATTCCCTATGAACGGGACGGTGAGACCCTTTATCTTCAGCCGGTCATGGCCGAAAGGGACCTGCTGGTCTGCCGGGACCGAACGGAGCCGGACAATTACTATATCTTCCGTCAGAAATAGTCTCGGATTCGGCGGGCGTTTTTGGAAGGTGTTGAAACAGAATGATATACAAATCTACTTATGGGTATTTCCCCCTAAGTAAAAATGGAAACGGCTGATAATCAAATAAATGCGAAAACAGCAAGAGCAAGGATCTTAGTGCTGGCGGCGCTGGTCTGCCTGCTGGACCCGTCCCTGCTGCCGAACCTCGATCCTGCCCTCAAGGAGAAGATCACCAACCCGCAGGTCCTCGGGACCCTCGACGACAGCAACTTCGTCGTCGCCAAGATCCACTTGAAATAATCCCGGGGACTATTTCATCGCGCCGACGAAGATCTTTTCGAACTGGCTCTGGGGGATGTTGCCTTCCAGGCAGATGAAGCGGCCGTAGTCGAAATCTTCGTCGAGGTCCACCAGCACGAAGCCGGAGACCGTGGCGCCGTCGCGGCGGATGAAGATGCGGTTGTAGCGGCCGCCGGCATGGTTCTCGACCAGGGTCTGGTAGTTGTTGTCGTCAAGGTAGTCGCGGATGTCGCGGCGCAGGCCGCCGGTGGTGCTGTTGCGGCTGTAGGAGAAGCGTCCGTCCTGGGTATACTGCGCGAACTCCAGCATATACAGCCCGCTCAGGTCCTCGATGACCGAAGAAAGGTTGAACTTCCGGCCCCGGAACTCGAAGTCCGGCAGGGTCTGGATCATCTTGAACATATACGGGGACACATAGACGGCGTTGACATCGTCCTGGTCACACCAGCGGTAGTAGACATAGTTGCTCTCGGGGGGCATCGTGCGGTTCGTCTTGGGAGGCTGGTACCGGGTGCCGCCGGTCTTGGGCCGGGCCAGGGTGAAGGTGACGGCTTCGTCCTCCTGGACATCCTTGCCGCTGCGGACGGCCCGCTCGACGGAGTAGGCATTGATCAGGGCGACGATCTTGGCCCGGTTCGCCGGGGTCAGGGCGTCCCATTCTTTCTGGGAGAAGCCGTCCGGCCGCTTCTGCGCGGATGCGCAGACGGCCAGGAGGCAGAGGCACAGGATGACGGTGAATGACTTTTTCATGGCGCTGTTGCTAGAGTTGTTGGGGCGTCTGGGCGTTTTCGAGCGTCTGGTCGAAAGACTCGAGCGAGACATTGATGGCGTTGAATCCGGCTCCGACCGGCTCCGAGAAGGCGGAGAAGGCCTGCTCGAGCGCTGCATAAGCCAGCGCGGGGTCGGAGAAGGTGTCGTAAGGGCTCAGCCGGGGCTGCCGGACGGCAAGCACGACGGTCAGGCAGGCCAGGGCGAGGGCGGGTGCAGCGACCCAGAACCAGCGGACCGGGCGGCGTGGCGCGTCGTCGAGGGCCTGTGGCCCACGCTCCGCGAGGATGGCTGCGGAGACGGTGTCTTCCAGGCGCTCCCGGAGTTCGCCGGGGGCCTTGGGTTCCATGTTTTCAGTGTTTGTCATATCTTCTTGCGTATTTTGTTCTTAATTCTGTAGAAGGCCACGCGGAGGGCGAGCTCGGTCTTGCCGGTCAGGCGGGCGATCTCGTCGTAGGGGAGGTCGTGGACGAGCCGCAGGCGCACGAGCGAGCGGTCGGCGTCGGAGAGGCTCCGGACCGCGGCGAGGGCGCGCTCGAGCCGCTCCGACGGCTCTTCGGGCACCTCCGCGGCCAGCGCTTCGGAGACCGCCTCCTGCGGTCGGGCGCTCCGGCTCCGGATACGGTCCACGCAGAGGTTGCGCAGCAGGACATAGCCCCAGGCCTTGGGATCCTGGACGGTATCCAGCCGCTCCAGGTCGGAGAGCAACTTGATATACAGGTCCTGGACGGCATCCTCGGCATCCTCCTGCGAGTCGAGCAGGCGGAGTGCAAACTGATAGAAACGGTTCCCCAGCGGGAGATACAGTCGCGCGAATTCTTCCGGTGTCATTTATTATTATGACGAAACACCCTGCCGGATGTTACAGGTGTCCGAAGCGGAATTCCCGAAAAAGGTATCAGACCAGATTGATTCCGGCTTCGCGGCAGCGGCGGACCATCTCGTCCGGCCAGATGCTGCTCTGGATCTCGCCGATGTGGGCCTTGCGCAGCAGGAACATACAGAGGCGGGACTGTCCG
This sequence comes from Bacteroidales bacterium, assembly GCA_017428725.1. Classification (GTDB taxonomy): domain Bacteria; phylum Bacteroidota; class Bacteroidia; order Bacteroidales; family UBA932; genus Cryptobacteroides. Next base: position 8,423 of record JAFRQH010000009.1, read on the forward strand.
ATGCCGCCGCCGATGGTGCAGGGCAGCTCGCCCGCGAGCAGGCTCTTGTGGAAGGGCAGTTCCTCCTTCCAGGTCTCGCCCTTGATCGCGAGCTGGCGGCGCAGCGCCGCCTCGTCCACGCGGATGCCCATGCTCGAGAGCTCGAAGGGGCGCTGCAGGACGTGATTCCACACGAGGATGTCCCCGTTGAGCCCCTTGAAACCCTCCTCGTTGGGAGAACTCCAGTCGTCGTAGTCGGCGGCGCGGCCGTCGTGCGGCATGCCGTCGGACAGGACGCCGCCGATGCCGATGATGAACACGGCGCCCCAGCGGCGGACCACTTCGTGCTCACGCTCCTTGGGCGTGAGGCCCGGATAGAGCTGGACCAGTTCCTCGGCGTGGATGAAGTGGATCTCCTCCGGGAGCTCGGGCTCGATCCGGGGGAACTCCACGAAGAGCTTGTTCTCCGTGACCTTGATGGCTTCGTAGATGCGGCGGACGGTCTGTTTGAGGAAACCCAGGTGGCGGTCCTCCGGACGGATGACCTTCTCCCAGTCCCACTGGTCGACGTAGATGGAGTGGAGGTTGTCCAGCTCCTCGTCAGGACGTAGGGCGTTCATGTCGGTGTAGATCCCCCGACCGGGACGGATGCCCAACTGCGCGAGCTTGACGCGCTTCCACTTGGCGAGCGAATGGACCACTTCCGCCTGGCGTTCGCCCATGTCGCGGATCGGGAAGCGCACGGGGCGCTCCACGCCGTTGAGCTCGTCGTTGAGGCCGGTCCCGGAGAGCACGACCATCGGGGCCGTCACCCGCAGGAGGGCCAGCTGGGCGGAGAGATTGTTCTGGAACATGTCCTTGACGGCCTTGATGGCCTTCTCCGTATGCTCGGCATCACCGAGCAGATCCACGTACTTGTCGGGGAGAATCAGTTGCATAAAGCAAAAAGTAATACACTAACTCTCGCAAATATAGCGATTATTTCTTCTTTCGCAAAGACAGGTGGAAATACGAGATGACGCCCACGACGATGATCAGGATGGCGTGGGCCTCGTGGCCGAGGGTGGCGAGCAGGATGCCGGTGTCCCAGGGAGCGCCATAGAGGCTCTGGACCGACAGGGCCACAAGGTAGTGGTAGGCGCCGATCCCGCCGGGCACCGGAATCACGGAGGCGATGTTGCCCACGGCGGACAGGAAGAGGGCGTCCACCATCCCCAGCGAATCCAGCTGCGGCAGGGCGCGGATGGTGCACCACAGCATCATCACGTACATCGCCCAGATGCCCACGGTGGACAGCACGAAGGCCCATTTGTTCTCCAGGTGCGCCACGCTGGCGAAGCCCGTCCCAAGCCCCTTGAGGGTGTCGGCGATCCGGCGGAAGAACCGCACGCGGTTGCGGAAATGGAACACGGCCCAGACGAACGCCGCGACCAGCAGCAGGACGCCGGCCACGATCCAGGTCATCGAGCCGCCCAGGCTCTCCGAGGCCGGGGCCCAGACGTTCTCGAAGAAGAAGGGGCCGAAACTGCTCCACTTGAGGGCCAGCGCCCCCACGAGCAGCAGGAGCACGGCGACCACGTCGCACACCCGCTCGCACGCGATGGTGCCCAGGGCCTTGTCATAGCCCATCCGTTTCGAACTGACATAGCCGCAGCGGGCGAATTCGCCCGCGCCGGGCAGCACGATGTTGATCACGTTGCCCACGTTGAGGGCATCCCAGACATGCAGGCGGCGGACTTCCGGATCCAGCGGACGGATCAAGGCGTACCAGCGCTCCTCGCGGAAGACAAGCGCCAGCAGGGCTGCAACGAAATACAGCACCACGTAGCCCCAGCGCGTCTGCTGCAGGCCCTCCCAAAACGCCTTCCAGTCCACTCCCCGGAAGGCAAACCAGACGAGAACACCTGCCAGGATGAACGACAGGGAATATTTGATGATATTTGCGGCTTTCTTGGACATAGGCCGCAAATTTACGATTAATTTATGTTATTTTTGTAAGATATGAAATCAATTCTCGGAATAGGCAATGCGCTGACGGACATCCTGGCCGTCCTGCCGGACGATTCGCTCCTCAGCACCTACCACCTTCCCAAGGGCAGCATGCAGCACGTCGACATGGAGACGGGCGACCAGATCTGGGCGGCGCTCAAGCCGCTCGGCGTCAAGTACGTTGCCGGCGGTTCCGCCGCCAACACCATCTCCTGCACCGCCATCCTGGGGATGCATTCGGGCTTCATCGGCAAGGTGGGCGACGACGAGCTCGGGCACCTCTTCAAGAGCGACCAGGAGCAGTACGGGATCCGTTCGCGCCTGCTCAAGAGCGAGCACTCCAGCGGCCGCTCGATGGTCTTCGTCAGCGGCGGCAACGCCGAGCGCACCTTCGCCGTGTACCTCGGCGCGGCGCTCGACCTGGTACCGGAGGACCTGCAGCCGGAGTGGTTCGCAGGCTACGACTATTTCCACATCGAGGGCTACCTCGTCCAGAACCAGGACCTGGTGCGCCGTGCGGTCGAGTACGCCCGCGCGGCCGGGTGCACAATCTCGTTGGACCTGGCCTCCTACAACGTCGTGGAGTCCAACCTGGCCTTCCTGCACGACATCGTGGAGAAGTACGTCGACATCGTGTTCGCCAACGAGAACGAATCCCGGGCTTTCACGGGCTTGCGGGACCCCGAAGCCGCGCTCGCCGAGCTCGCGAAGCTCTGCCGGGTCGCCGTCGTCAAGGTGGGCAAGGACGGCAGCTGGGTGCGCAGCGGGGACGAAATCCACTTCATCCACCCCTGGCCGGCGGATCCCGTCGACGCCACGGGCGCCGGAGACACCTACGCCGCCGGATTCCTCTACGCCGATGCGCTGGGGCTGCCACTCAAGGCCTGCGGCGAGATCGGCTCCGTCATCGCCGCCAAGGTGGTGGAGATGATCGGCACCAAGATCGACATCCCGCGCTGGCGGGACGCCAAGCAGCAGATGCGTGAACTGATCGCTTCGTATACCCGATGATACACCCCCTCAGAGACTTCCTGCGCCGGCGTGCGCTGCGCCGCGGCCGCAGCACCGCCCCCACTTCCCTGCTGCCGATGAGCGCGGTGCGTAGCGCCGTGGTGTTCGTCGACGGGACGGCCGGAGGCGAGGATCCCGCCGTCGCCGCCCGGCTGGCGCAGCGTCTGCTCGCCGACCGCGGCATCGACGTGCAGGTCCTCTGCCCCACCAAGCGCGAACTTGACTGGCTCGGGCGCCTCAAGCCCGCCCAGGACAGCCCCGCCGGCGTGGATCTTTTCCTTTCGCTGGCCGCTTCGCCGGACTGCTTCGCCGCCGCCTACGCCGCTGCCTGCAGCACGGCCCGCTTCAAGGCCGGGCGCTGCGCCCTGCCCGGCGGGATCTACGACCTCGTCGTGGCCTCGCCCCGGCAGGAGGGCCCCGACAGCCAGGCGGAGGCTTTCACCGCCATCCTCGAATACCTCGACAAGATCCAATGAAGAAATACCTGATCGTCTTCCTGATTTCGATGGTCCCGCTGATCGAGCTCCGCGGCGCCATCCCCTATGCCGTGGGCTTCGGCCTGCCCATCGTCCCGTCCATCCTCGTGGCTATGGTGGGCAACATGCTGCCCGTCCCCTTCATCTTCCTGTTCGCCCGCAAGGTGCTCGAGTGGGGCAAGGACAAGAAGGTGATCGGCAAGTTCTTCACCTGGTGCCTGGAGAAGGGCGAGAAGGGCGGCCGCAAGCTGGAAGCCAAGGCCGGGCGCGGGCTGTACATAGCCCTGTTGCTGTTCGTGGGCATCCCGCTGCCGGGCACGGGCGCCTGGACAGGCACCCTCGCCGCGAGTATCCTCGACATGGATTTCAAGAAGAGCGTGATCTACATCCTGCTCGGCCTGCTGCTGGCCGCCGCCATCATGCTGGCCGTCAGCCTGGGCGTCTTCGGCGCCATCTCCCTGGTGAAATAAATCCTTCCCTGCTTTGCAGACGCTCAGACGCTCTGACGCGGAGGCGTCAGAGCGTTTGACCTCCTATGAATTCCCGCATGATGGATGTGGGCGGGATGGCTGCGATCTCGGCGGGACGCAGGGCGCGGATGTGCGCGAGGAACTGCAGCAGGCTCTGTGCCTTATCATAAGCCGGGGAGGACTCGCTGATCCCGCACAGCAGCGGCTCGGCGAAGTACTTCAGCAGCGGGATGTCGTAGAGGGTGGAGGAGTTGAAGATGATGTTGGCGTTCTCCTCGAAGGGGAAGATGTTGCGGATTTCGCCGCGGCGCACGGACGGCCAGCGGAGGATGTTGTCCTCCGGGGAGGTGCCGCGGACGCGGTTGTCCCGGACGATGCGCCGCAGCAGGCGCTTGTCCGTGGTGGAGCCGTGGTCCTTCTCGCCGCCCGGCAGGGCCGAGAGGGCGGAGATGTAGATCCCGAAGATACGCTCGCGCGGGATGTGGGGCGTGAGGGCGGGGTTGAGGGCGTGGATGCCCTCCATGAAGAGGATGTCGCCCTCCTCGAGCCGCATGACGTTGCCGTCGAAGACGCGGTGCCCGGCCTTGAAGTCGAAGCGCGGGATCTCCACCTCCTTGCCGGCCAGCAGGTCGAGGAGCTGGTCGTTGAGCAGGGCCACGTCCATCGCTTCGAGGGCCTCGTAGTCGCGCTCACCCTTCTCGTCGATCGGCGTCTCGTCCCGGGCCACGAAATAGTTGTCGAGCTCGATCACCTTGGGCTTGAGGCCCAGGACGCGGGCCTGCTGGGCGATGCGCAGCGAGGAGCTGGTCTTGCCGCTGGAGGAGGGGCCGGACATCATCACGATGCGGCAGTGCCGGCGCTTCCAGAAGATCTGGTCGGCGGCCTGGGCGTACTGGCGCTCCTGGCGGGCCTCGCAGAGGTTGATCAGTTCGATGGCTCCGCCGGATTCGAGGATCTCGTTGACCTTGTCCAGGGAGTCGATGCCGATGGCCTGGCACCATTCTTTGTACTCTGCGCGTGCAGCTTCAATCTTGGTCATAACAGTTCTTTTAAGAAAGGTCCGGTGACCGACGCCGGGTTGGCGGCGATCTGTTCCGGGGTACCCGTTGCAATAATCCTGCCGCCCGCGGCACCACCCTCGGGACCCATGTCGATCAGGTAGTCCACGGACTTGAGCACGTCTAGGTTGTGCTCGATGATGATGACGGTGTTGCCCTGGTCCACCAGGCGCTGGAGCACGGACAGCAGGACCTTGATGTCCTCGAAGTGCAGGCCCGTGGTGGGTTCGTCAAGCATATAGAGCGTGTTGCCCGTGGCCTTGCGGGAGAGTTCGGCGGCGAGTTTCATCCGCTGGCTCTCGCCGCCGGACAGGGTCACGGCGGACTGCCCGAGGTGCACGTACCCCAGGCCCACGTCCACGAGCGCCTTGAGCTTGGGGGCGATCTTGGGGTGGGACTTGAAGAACTCGTAGGCCTCGCAGATGGGCATCTCCAGCACGTCGTTGATGTTCTTGCCCTTGTAGCGCACGGCCAGGGTGTCCTCCTTGTAGCGCTTGCCGCCGCAGGCGTCGCAGCACACGGCCACCGACGGGAGGAAGTTCATCTCGATGACCTTGATGCCGGCGCCCTTGCACTCTTCGCAGCGTCCGCCCGGGACGTTGAAGGAGAAGCGCCCGGCCTTGAAGCCGCGGACCTTGGCGTCGGGCGTGTCCTCGAAGAGGGTGCGGATGTCATTGAATACGCCGGTGAAGGTGGCGGGATTGGAGCGCGGCGTGCGCCCGATCGGACTCTGGTCGATCTCGATGACTTTGTCTATGTTGTCCATCCCCTCGACGGAGCCGTAGGGGAGCGGCTTCTCCTTGAAATGATAGAACTTGCCCTTGAGGATGGGCATCAGGGTCTCGTTGATGAGCGAGGACTTGCCGGAGCCGCTCACGCCGCTGATGCCGATGAGCATGCCCAGCGGGAAGTCCACGTTGACCTCCTTGAGGTTGTTGCCGCGGGCGCCGCGCAGCGTCAGGTACAGGCCGTTGCCGCGGCGGCGCGCCGGCGGCAGGCCGATGGGATTGTGGACGGCGCGGGCGGGGCCGCTGTAGCAGATGTGTCCGCCCTGCTCGCCGGCGCCGGGCCCCACGTCCACGATCCAGTCGGCGGCGCGCATCGTCTCCTCGTCGTGCTCCACGACGATCACGGTGTTGCCCTCGTCGCGCAGTTTCTTGAGCGAGCCGAGCAGCTTGCGGTTGTCCCGCTGGTGCAGGCCGATGCTGGGTTCGTCCAGGATGTAGATGACGTTGACCAGCTTGGAGCCGATCTGGGTGGCGAGGCGGATGCGCTGGCCTTCTCCGCCGGAGAGCGAGGCCGTCGGGCGGTCCAGGCTGAGGTACTCCAGGCCGACGTCCAACAGGAAGCGGACGCGGTCGGAGAGCTCCTTGAGGATGTCGCGGGCGATGGTGCCGGCGCGCTTGTCCAGCTTGGCGGGCAGAGACTCCAGCCAGTTGGATAACTCGCTGATTTCAAGTGCGCTGACCTCGGCGATGTCCCGGCCGTCGATGCGGAAGCAGTGGATGTGCTGCCCCAGGCGCGTGCCGTGGCAGACCGGGCAGACCACCTTGTCCTCGACGTCGCCCGTGACGCCCTCCCAGCCGACCATCTCGCTGTTTGCCCCGTCGCCGATGCGGTAGAACTCGTCGGAGCCGTAGACCAGCAGGGTCACGGCCTCGTCGGGCAGGGCGCCGATGGGCTCGTAGAGCGAGAAATTGTGCTTGCGCGCCATCGCGCGGATGATCTCGAACTTGCGCCCGTCGCGCAGCCGCCCCAGCGGGGCGATGCCCCCGTCGGCGATGGATTTGCCGGGGTCGGGGATGATGGTGTCCAGGCTGATGTCCGGCACCGTGCCGAGCCCCTTGCAGTGGGGACAGCAGCCTTCGGGTGAGTTGAAGGAGAAGGTATGCGGGGCAGGCTCCTGCAGGGAGATGCCGTTCTCCGGGTCCACCAGGTGCTTGGAATAATGGTGCAGCTCTCCCGTCTCCATATCCAGCACGGCCAGGGAGCCCTTGCCGAGCCCGAGCGCCGAGCCGACGGAGCTGCGCACGCGCGCCTCGTCGCCCTCGGCGGGCTTGAGCTTGTCCACGACGAGCTCGATGAAGTGCCCCTTGTAGCGGTCCACGGCCTCGACTTCGGCCAGGTCGCGGATCTCCCCGTCGATGCGCACCTGCAGGAAACCCTTCTTGCGGAGCTGCTCGAACAGCTCGCGGTAGTGGCCCTTGCGGCCGCGCACGAGCGGGGCGAGCAGCAGGCATTTGCGGCCCTGGAACTCACGCAGGATCAGGTCCACGATCTGGGCGTCGGTGTAGCGGACCATCTCCTTGCCGGTCACGGGGGAATAGGCCGTGGAGGCGCGGGCGTAGAGCAGGCGCAGGAAGTCGGAGATCTCGGTGATGGTGCCGACGGTCGAACGGGGGTTGCTGCCCGTGGTCTTCTGCTCGATGGCGATGATCGGACTCAGCCCGGAGATGCTCTCCACGGCGGGCTTTTCGAGGATCCCCATGAAATGCTTGGCATAGGGGGAGAGCGTGTTCATATAGCGCCGCTGGCCCTCCGCATAGAGGGTATCGAAGGCCAGGGAGGACTTGCCGCTGCCGCTGATGCCCGTGATAACCACGAACTTGCGGCGCGGGATGTCCACGTCCACGTTCTGCAGGTTATGCGCCCGGGCGCCCCGTATCTCGATCTTGCCGTCTTTGTCCATAAGGAAAGACAAAAATACGAATTTTATGGTTAACTTTGTCCAAATCTTCTGATTATGTGGCTTTGGATGTCCGTCTGTTCGGCCCTGCTGCTCGGGATTTATGATGTAGCGAAAAAGCAGGCCCTCAAGCGCAACGGGGTCTATTGGATCCTGCTCAGCGCCACCGCCCTCACGGCGGTGTTCCTGTCACCGTGCCTGTCGGCCGGTTCGTTGCAGGACCACCTGAGCCTGGTGCTCAAGGCCGTGCTCGTGTCCACCTCCTGGGTGTCGGGCTTGTATGCCTTGAAGCACCTGCCGCTGACTACGGTGAGCACCATCAAGGCCTCCCGGCCGATGTTCGTGGTCATCTTCTCCATCTTGCTCTTCGGCGAGCGTCTCAACCTGTTGCAGTGGCTGGGCGTGGCCGTGGTGATGACGGCCCTGTTCCTCAGCTCCCGCTCCAAGCGCCACGACACCGACAAGGAGACCTCCGCCAAGGGGATGACCTGCATGATCATCTCCGTGCTGTCCGGTTCGGCCAGCGCCCTCTATGACAAGTTCATCCTCCAGCACCTCGAGCCGCTGTTCGTGCAGAGCTGGACCAACATTTACATCACCGTGCTGCTTGCCGCCGTGATGCTGGTACAATATTTGGCAGACAGACAGAAGTTCGAGCCCTTCCATTGGGATTGGCGGATCCCCCTGATCGCGGTGCTGATCACGGCGTCCGACATGCTGTATTTCTTCGCGGTCAAGGACCCGGACGCACTGCTCTCCGTGATCTCGCTGATCCGGCGCAGTTCCGTCCTGATCACGTTCCTGTTCGGCGCCCTGATGTTCAAGGAGGGACACATCAAGGACAAGGCGGTGGATATGGCCCTGATGATGGCCGGCCTCGCCCTCCTGCTGTCCGGCTCGGCATAAAACATTGATTTTGAAGTATGAAACGTATCGTTCCCATCATAGTCCTGCTCGGCGTCACGCTCGCCGCAGGCGCCCAGTCTCCCCGTTTCAAGCTCGGCAAGTGGACCGAGATCCAGACCGCGATCCTCCAGGAGCTCAACCGCTCCTACGTGGATTCGCTGCCCGTCGACCGGATCGAGCGGCGCGGCATCGACGCGATGCTCGAGAACCTCGACCCGTACACGGTCTACATCCCCGAAGAGGAGAATGAGGACCTCCAGATGATGATCCACAAGACTTACGGCGGCATCGGCGCCGTGATCTACAAGCCCGACGTCCAGGGCAACGTCATCATCAACGAACCGTACGCCAACTCCCCGGCCCAGAAATACGGCTTGGTGTGCGGCGACGAGATCATGGCAATCGACGGGCAGACCGTCGCGGGCCTGACTTCCCAGCAGTGCAGCGACAAGATGCGCGGCGACCCGGGCACGCAGGTGGTCTTCCACGTCAAGAAGCTGCGCACGGGAGAGGAAGTGGACATCACCGTGACCCGCGAGCGCATCAAGATCAACGACATCGAGTACGCCGGGATGCTGGACGGCGGCGTGGGCTATGTCTCCCAGAACGGCTTCACCGACGGGGTCGGCGCCGACTTCCGCCAGAAGGTCACTGAGCTGAAGAAACAGGGCATGAAGACCCTCGTGCTGGACCTGCGCGGCAACGGCGGCGGCCTGATGAACGAAGCCGCCGAGATCGTCTCCGTGCTCGTGCCCCGCGGCTCGCTGGTCGTCTCGGCCCAGGGCAGGGAGAAGGGCTCCAACTATTCGCTCCGCACCAACAAGGAGCCGGTGGACACCAAGATCCCCGTGATCGTGCTGGTGGATTCCGGGTCCGCCTCGGCTTCCGAGATCGTGGCGGGCGCGCTGCAGGATATGGACCGCGCCACCATCATGGGCGAGCGTACCTATGGCAAGGGCCTGGTGCAGAGCATCCGCTCGCTGCCCTATGGCGGCGAACTCAAGCTCACCACTGCCAAGTACTACACGCCCTCCGGGCGCTGCGTACAGGCGATCGACTATGCCCGGCGCCGCGAGGACGGCAGCGTGGCCTCCATTCCCGATTCGCTCACGCACGAATTCAAGACCGCCCACGGGCGCATCGTGCGCGACGGCGGCGGCATCACCCCGGACGTCAAGCTGGATTTCCGCGAGTACAGCCGCCTGACCTATTCGCTGGTCAGCTACGGCATCATCGAGCAGTACGCCCTGGAGTATGTGCGCAAGCACGAGACGATCCCGGCGGTTGAGGACTTCCATTTCTCCGATGCGGACTATGAGGATTTCATCTCCTTTGCCAAGGGCAAGGAATTCGACTACCGCTCCTCGGCCAAGACCTATTTCGACCGGGCTAAGGAAGAGCTCAAGCGCGACGGGCTCGACGAGGCGATGAAGCCGCAGCTGGAGGCCTTGGAGAAGTCGCTCAATATGGAGAAGGAGGAGTTCCTGCGCCTCAAGAAGGACGAGATCGTCCCCTTCATCGAGGAGGAGATCGTGGTCCGCTACTACTTCCAGGAGGCCGGGGTCAAGATCCGCATCCGTTACGACGATGCGCTCCGCCAGGCACTTGCCAGCGAGCGGATTGCGCAGTACTGATGGTCCACCGCACCCAGCTCATCATCCTGAACACCACCAAGGTCGGGGAGCGCTCCCTCGTCCTGCACGCCCTCAGTCCCGACTGGGGGCGGCGCAGTTTCATCACCTCCGTGCCCAAAGGTGGCGGGATGGCGCTCTTCCAGCCGCTGGGCATCCTGGACGCGGAGGTCGTGGAAAATCCCAAGTCCGACCTGTGGCGGGTCCACGGCCTGTCGGCCAAATACCCGCTGGTGAGCCTGCGTACCAGCGCGTCCAAGAACGCCATCTCCCTGTTTATGAGCGAGGTCCTCTACCGGGCTGTCCGCGAGGGGGGCCGGGAGGAGGGGCTTTTCGAATGGTGCGAGCGCGCGATCCTGACCCTGGATGCACTGGAAGGGGACTACGCTAACTACCACCTCCGCTTCCTGCTGGAGCTGGCCGCCACGCTGGGTTTCTCGCCCTCGTGGGAGGATCTCGCCCCCTTCGCCGGGGAGCATCTCGCCCGCGTGCGGGAGCTGCTGCGCGCTGATTTCGGCGCCAGCCTGCTCGTGCCGCTCAGCGGGGAGGTGCGTAACGAAATAGCGGAGCTGCTGCTCTGCTATCTCAGTTTCCATTCCGAATCCCGCATCGAGGCCCGGTCGCTCCGGGTCCTGCGGGAGTTGTTCCGATAGTTACTTCACTTCCACCCAGCGTCCCGGGACGAGGGCGGAGACGGTGTCGTCGTACATCGCCTCGCAGCTCACGGCCGGGAGGTAGAAGCGTCCCGGATAGGAGGCGGTGAGGCCGGTGGTGATCGTCACGCTCTGCCCGGCGGGCAGGTCGAAGAAGCTGTACACGCGGTCGTCGCGGAAGTCCTGGTAGGTCACGCCGGCCGGGTAGGAGAAGTCCTCGCGGCCCAGGCGGTCGTTCTGGATCTCCCAGCCGGAGGGGAACTTCTGCGCCAGGGCCAGGTTCGTGGCCGCGGAGCCCGTGTTGGTGACGGTCACGACGGCCTTGAAGCTGCGGCTGCGGGAGAGGGTGTCCACGACGATGTCCTGGCCCGCCGCATCCGTGTAGCGGATGTTCATCCGCAGCCCGGAGGACTTGGCCTTCTCGGTGCCCGCGGCCGGGATGCCGGTCACGGAGACGATGGCGTGCAGGGTGTTGGTCCCGGTGTTGGACAGGCTCAGGGCCAGCGGGCCCTTGTCGTCCTTGGCCACGGGGATCTCCTGCTGGACGAGCGCCTTGTCGGACTGCATCTTGTAGGTCTTGCCCCCGGCACGCACGGAGCCGGCGATGCCGCCGCCGGCGGAGCGGGCGTAGTCACTGATGGCGTAGAGCGACCAGGCCGTGGCCTGGGTGCTCATATAGTGCTGGTTGTCGCTCAGGCTGGCGGCCACCTTCTCGGCCAGCTCGAAGGCGTTCTCCTTCTGGCCGGTCAGGATGGCGGTGCGCAGGGCCACGGCGCGGTTGCGGTCCTCGGAGCCGTAGTCGGTGTAGCCGCTGGCGCTGGTCTCGAGGTACGGAAGACCGCTGGTGAGCGAACTGGCCACCTGCTTCTTGCCGTCGCTGGCGAAGGCCGCGGCGAGCATCCAGACGGCTCCGCGCGGCATCTTCGAAGCCTGTTCGCGCAGGAGGTTCATCGCGCTGCGCTGCGGCTTGCCGGCCGTGGCGAGGGCGTAGAGGCCGTAAGCGCGCGTGAACTCGCTCTCCTTCTTGTTGCTCACCACGTTGTTGGTGAGGTAGCGCACCAGCGCGTTCTTGAGGTCGGCGGGCACGGCGTAGCCCTGGTTCTCCGCCTCCTGCAGGAAGTGGAGGGCATAGGCGGTGCCGAAGGCCGAGGCGGACGTGCCGCCCGGCCAGTAGCTGAGCGAGCCGTCCGGACGGCGGTAGCTCTGCAGCCGGTTGATGGCGGCCGTCACGTTGAAGGCGCTGCGCTTGGCCACGTGCTCGTCGCAGTCGGTGACCTGGGTGAGGTAGAGCTGCGGGAAGGCGCCGGAGACCGTCTGCTCGACGCAACCGTACGGGTACTCGAGCAGGTACTTGAGCCGGCGTCCCAGGTCGATGGCCGGGATGGTGGAGTATTCCACGGTGGCGGAGTTTGTCCCGCTCACGCCGAAGAGCTCGGCGGACAGATCCTTGTTCGCCCCGGCCTCGAGCAGCAGCGACTGGGCGCGCGTGACGGGCGGGTTGGGGTTGAGGACGTCGATCTCCACGCGGCTGACGGACTTGTCGGAGCCCGACTGGGCGGTCACGGTGACGTGGCCGATGCCCGGCTCGTCGCCGACCTGGACCTGGAAGTATTCGACCTGCTGGCCGGCGGAGGCGGCGCGGGTGTCGATGGTGGCGGGGCCCGTGACGGTCAGCGGACCGTCGGCCTGGATGCCGAGCTTGACGGCGCCCACACCGTCCTTGAGGGTGATCAGCGTGGCGGGGACCTGGATGGTCTCGCCGAGGCTGAGCGTGCGCGGGAGCGTGGCCTGAACCATCACGGGCTGGGTCACGGCCACGTCCTTGGCGGCGCTGCCCTGGGCCCGGCCGTCGGTGGCGATGACCATCGCACGCAGCGAACCGATGTACTGCGGCACCTCGACGCTGTGGCTGGCGGTCTTGCCGGCCTTGAGCTCGAACGGACCGAGGTAGGCGACCACCGGCTTGAAGCGGTCGGCGCCCTGGCGTTTGAGCGGGCCTCCGCCCTCCTCGTCACCACCGATGGCGAACAGCTGCTCGATGTGGCCGCCGTAGGCACCGATGACGGCGTCATACTGGTCCCAAGTGCGTACGCGCAGGGCCTCCTTGGCATAGAAGGCGCTCCAGGCGTCGGGGGTCTTGAAGCCGGTGAGCGAGAGGAGTCCCTCGTCCACGAGGGCCACCACATAGCTCATCGCGCGGCCGCTCTCCTCCTTGACCTTGAACTTGAGCGTGGATTCGGGCTTGGTCTCGGCCGGGATGTCGATCACGGGCTTGAGGCGCGAGCTGGCGTCCTCCACGTTGATGTTCTGGATGCCGTAGAGGCGGATCGGGGCGTCGTTGTGGACGTTGCCGTGGGGCTGGATGAGCGAGACCACGGCGTAGGCGTTGGGCAGCATCTCCTTTGTCACGGGGATGCGGATCTCCGTGCTGCCGGCGAAGCACTCCACGCGGCGGGTGCCCAGGACGCGGCCGCCCTTCTCGATGGAGACGAGTGCGCTGGCGCCCGCGGCGGACGGAATCGTGATGCGGGCGGTCTCGCCGACGCTGTATTTGTCCTTGTCGATCAGCATGTTGAGGCGGGTGGCACCGTCGGAGGCGTCGGAGGCCACGCGGTCCTCCACCTGGACGACCATCGAGGTGGCGTGGCCGCCGCGGGTGTCGGTGACGCGGACGAAATAGATGCCGTCGGGGACATCCTCCCAGTCATAGCTGAAGCTGGCTTTGCCGCCGGAGGAGGAGAAGGTCTTCTCGAAGACGAGTTCGCGGCTGTTGCCGGCCATATAGCCGGCGATGGCGCCTGAAGCATCCCACCACCAATCCCAGTCCACGTGGTAGATCTCGGCGTGCAGGCCGCTGGCGGAGACGCCCTTGCCGTCGGCGTCGACCGTGGCCACGTCGAAGCGGTGCGCCTTGCCGGCGCTCAGGAAAGCGTCGCCCCACTCGCTCTTCTCAAGTTCGGTCTTCATACCGACGTAGGTGCTGAACGGGGACATCCGGATGCTGCTGTAGCTGGTGCTGAACTCCCCGGCGGGCTCGAAGGCACGGAAGGTGAAGCCGGCGTTGAGCAGGCCCGGGGTGGCGCTGCGGTTGATGTCGACGAAGGTGTTGATGAAGGCGTGGCCCTCGTCGTTGGTGCGCATGTCGCCGTAGGTGAGCGTCTGGTCCTTGAAGACGCGGGTGTCGTCGGTGAAGTCGTAGCCCTCCCAGCCCTTGAAGGAGGTGGTGGCGGCGGAGAGCTCGAGGGTTCCGTTGACCTTGAGGCCGCTGCCCGGGGCGCCGTAGAGCCAGCGCACGGCGATGTCGCCGCGGCAGTTGCGGTCCGGGGTGATGTAGCTGTCGTCGAAATGCAGCGTGATGTCAAGTTTGTTGGGCTTGATGGTCTCCACGCGCAGGGTCTTGCTGAAGGTCTGTCCGCCCACGGCCACTTCCGCGCGCCAGCGGCCGGACGGGGCGTCCTGGGCCGTCGTGAACGGGAAATGGTAGATGTTGGCGGAGGTGCTGCGCTCCGTCAGGGTCTGCGTGAGCTGGCCGTCGGGGTTGTAGAGGCGTGCCACCACCGGGTGACCGGCGGGCAGCGGGGTGTCCTCGAAGAGGGTCACCACGCTGACGTGGAGGGTGTCGCCGGGACGCCAGACGCCGCGCTCGCCGAAGATGTAGGCCTTGATGCCGCCTTCGCGCGTGGTCCCGCTGACATCGAAGTTACTGGTGGACAGGGCCTTCTCGTTCTTGAGGTCGAGGTAGGCGAAATGCTTGCCGTTGGTGGCGGTGATGAAGCGGCCCGCATCGTTGGCGGCGAAGGTCACGTGGCCGTCGCGGTCGGTCTGGCCCTTGTCCAGTTCCTGCTGGACGTAGTCGTAGAGCTTGACGCGCACCCCGGAGACCGGCTTGCCGGTGAGGATGTCGTAGGCGAACACCTCCGTGGCGCCGTCGCCGCGCTTTGCAGTCAGTGCCAGGTTGCTGGCGAGCAGGTTCACGCTGCGCTGCTCGTAGGTCTCATAGTCGCCGAAATAGCTGTCGCTGTCCCAGAAATCTTCCTCGACCAGGGGCTCGCGGCCGCGGATCTCGATGTGGTAGATGGCACCGGGCTCCGGCTTGACGAGCTCGTCCAGGCTCAGCGCGTAGGTGCGGTACTCGCGGATATGGTCGGCGCTGCGGTCGCCCAGCACGAGCGTGGTGTCGGCCACGACCCCGGCCACCTTCTCGATCTCGTAGCGGGCTTCATAGTTGTCGAACTGCAGGTATTGCAGGATGTTGTTGCTGTAGATCTTCTTCACCCGTACCTGTGCCTGCGCATAGGAGACGGAGCCGAAGAGCAGGTCCAGGCTGCCCTTGGAGGGGAGGATGGAGCCCTTGCTCAGGAAACGGATGGTCGGGACCTCCGGGTCGATGTCGCTGCCGTCGGGGACGGTGCCTTCGGTGTCGATGACCCCTGCGGACGTCCCGCCGGCGACGGCGGTGACGGAAGGGGAGGAGGAACTGCCGCCACCGCCCTGGCAGGCGGCCAGGAGTGCGGCGGAAGAGAGCAATGCAAGGATGAGACGGGCTGATTTCATAGGAAATTTGCTACATTTGTTCTACGGATGAACAAAGTTAAGAAAATACTTTTATTTTCGATACCCATCGCATTGCTGGTGGGGTATTTGTTCTGCCTGCCCCGGCAGCTGTTCCGTGCGCCGCTCTCGGCCACGGCTGCGGCCGCGGACGGGACGCTGCTGGGTGCCCGCATCTCGGCGGACGGACAGTGGTATTTCCCGCCGTCCGACCACGTCCCGGAGAAGTTCGCGCGTTGCATCATCACCTACGAAGACAAGCGCTTCCGGCTGCACGGCGGCGTGGACGTGCTGTCCGCCGCGCGGGCGCTGCGCCAGAACCTGTCGCGCCGCGAGGTGGTCAGCGGGGCCAGCACCCTGACGATGCAGGTGATCCGCCTGAGCCGTCCGGATGCGCCGCGCACCCTGCCGGAGAAACTCTACGAGATGGTGCTGGCCACGCGCCTGGAGTGGCGGTATTCCAAGCGCCGAATCCTGCTCCTGTATGCCTCCAATGCGCCTTTCGGCGGCAATGTCGTGGGCCTGGAAGCCGCCGCGTGGCGCTATTTCGGGCGCAGTGCGGACGACCTGTCGTGGGGCGAGAGCGCGATGCTGGCGGTGCTGCCCAACGCCCCGGGCCTGATCCATCCCGGCCGCTCGCGCGAGCGCCTGCTCCAGAAGCGCAACGCGCTGCTGGACAGGCTGGAGCAGCGCGGCATCATCGACGCCACGGAGTGCATGCTCGCCAAGGACGAGCCCCTGCCCGGCAAGCCCCTCCCGATGCCCGACGAGGCCTATCACCTGCTGGAGCGCTGCCGGCGCGAGCAGGGCGACGGCCCGTATGCGACCACGCTCGACGCCGTCCTGCAGCAGCGCGTGGCGGCGATCGCACAGCGGCATTTCGCCGCCTATCACACGAACTTGGTGGACAACATGGGCGTGCTGGTGGTGGACGTCCACAGCGGCGAGGTGCGCGCCTACTACGGCAATACGCGCGGGTGCACCCCGCGGCTGCGCGGCGTCGACGTAGACATGGTCCCGGCCGCCCGCTCCAGCGGTTCCACGCTCAAGCCCCTGCTCTATGCCGCGATGCTGCAGGCGGGGGAGCTCCTGCCCACCCAGCTGGTCAAGGACACGCCCTACAACTACAACAATTTCTCGCCGCACAACTATGGCCGCAGTTTCGACGGCGCGGTGCCCGCCCACGAGGTGATCGAGCGTTCGCTCAACGTCCCGTCGGTGCGGATGCTGGAAGAATATGGCGTGGAGCGCTTCCTGGAGGACCTCCAAGCGCTGGGCTTCACGACCGTGGACAAGGATGCCGACCACTACGGACTGTCGCTGATCCTCGGCGGGGCGGAGATCTCGCTGGAGACGCTCGCCCGCGCCTACTACTATCTGGCGGCGAAGCTCGCCGGAGACACCGTGTACGAGTCGCTGGGCTACTTGTCCGGGGAGCGGCGCGAGCGCCTGCCCGCCCGGAAGGTCCCGGTCAGCCGCGCGGCGGCCTACCTGACCTTCGAGGCCCTCTCCAACGCCAACCGCCCCGAGGAGGAGGCCTCCTGGATGGATTTCGCCACCGGCCGGCGGATCGCCTGGAAGACCGGCACGAGCTGGGGCAACCGCGACGCCTGGAGCGTGGGCGTGACCCGCGACTGGATCGTGGCGGTCTGGGTGGGCAACAGCGACGGCGAGGGCCGCGCCGGGATGACCGGCGTCGCCTATGCCTCGCCGGTGATGTTCGACGTCTTTTCCGCTCTGCAGGGCTCCGGCTGGTTCTCCCGGCCCACGGACGAGATGACCCGCCTGGAGGTCTGCCACGAGAGCGGGCTGCCGGCGGGTGACCTCTGCCCGCACCGGGACACCCTTTGGGTGCCCGACGTGGCGGAGCAGCCGGATATGTGCCGTTACCACCGGCTGGTGCACCTGGACGCCGAGGGCCGCTATCAGGTCAACTCCAGCGTCTGCCCGCCGGAGCAGATGCGCACCGAGGTGCGCTTCGTGCTGCCCCCGGCCCAGGAGTGGTATTATATGCAGAAACACCTGGACTACAGGCCCCTGCCGCCCAAGCACCCGCTCTATGACGCGGCTTCGTCGGCGGCCAATCCCATCGAGATCATCTACCCCCAGCCGGGCCTGACGCTCGTGCTGACCCGCGGCCTGTCCGGCACGCAGAACGGGGTGGTCTTCAGCGCTGCGCACGCCGACCCCGGCGCCACGCTCTACTGGCACATCGACGACGAGTTCGTCGGCGAGACCCGGGGGGAGCACACGCTGCGCGTGGACCCCGCCCCGGGGCGCCACCGCCTCACCCTGATTGACGGCCAGGGCGAACGCCGCGTGACGCTGTTCACCGTGAAATAAAAATTGCTATCTTTGCGCGCTTTATTTTGAGAATCAAGCGTTATGCAGCAAGGAATCTGGACTATCCTGATGCTCGTGTGCTCGAACATCTTCATGACTTTTGCGTGGTACGGCCATCTCAAACTGCAGGAGATGAAGGTCTCGACCGGTTGGCCGCTGATCCTGATCATCCTCTTCTCCTGGGGGATCGCCTTCTTCGAGTACTGTCTCACCGTGCCCGCCAACCGCATCGGTTTCAGCGGCAACGGCGGGCCTTTCAACTTGATGCAGCTCAAGGTCATCCAGGAGGTCATCTCGCTGACCGTCTTCACGGCCATCGTCCACTTCATCTTTCAGGGGCAGTCCCTGCAGTGGAACCATTTCGCCGCCTTCGTCTGCCTGATCCTGGCGGTCTTCTTCGTTTTCCTGAAGTAATGATGCGTCTCTTTCCCCGAATCCTCACTGTCCTAGCCTTTTTCAGCCTCGTCTCCTGCCGGGGACCGCGTGTGCCGCAGGTGCCGGACGGCTTGATCGACCTGACCGATACCGTCGCCCTGGGGCTGCCGAGGCTGCCGGGCGCGGAGCTGATCCGCGTGACCCAGCCGGCGGGCCAGCGCTATGTCAACAACGTGGTGCTGACCGCGTTCCGCGGGAAATACTACTGTATGTGGCAGCAATCCCCCCGGGACGAGGACACGCCCGACAGTTTCGTGGCACTCTCGGTGAGCGGGGACGGGCGGCAATGGAGCGAGCCTGTGACGCTGGCCCCGCCCGTGGACAGCGCCTTCGCCTCTCCGGGCGGGTGGATCCAGCGGGGCGATTCGCTCTGCGCCGTGCTCAACTACATCGGTGACCCTGAGCGGCATCTGGGCGGGACGGCGTGGTACGTCGCCACGAAGGACGGCGCCTCCTGGACCGCGCGGCAGCCGCTGCGGATGGCCGACGGGACTCCGATGGACGGCATCCTGGAGCAGGATCCGATGCTCTTGCGGAGCGGCCGGACGGTCGGTGCCGCGCACTTCCGGCCGGGCTACCAGGTGTGTCCTGTCTACACGGACGACCCTTCCGGTCTGCGGGGCTGGACGAAGGCTCCGCTGCCGGCGGGCGAAGGGAGCCCGCTGGAACCCAGCCAGTATGCCGCGCCGCACGGCCGCCTCGTGATGTTCTTCCGCGACCAGGAATCCTCCTTCCGGAAGCTGTACTCCGTCTCGGAGGACGGCGGCGCGTCCTGGAGCGCGCCCGCGCGGACCAACATCCCGGACTCCCGCTCCAAGCAGTGCGCCGGGACCCTCCCGGACGGCCGCACTTTCTGGGTGGGCAACCCCACCGGCATCAAGTCCCGGCGGGTCCTGGCGGTGGCTTTCTCCAGGGACGGGTATCTTTTCGACGAAGCCTACGTGCTCGCCTCGGCGGCCGACCTGCCCCGCCAGCGTTTCGCCGGCCGCTACAAGACCCTGGGCTACAGCTACCCCAAGGCCACCGTCATCGACGGCACCCTCTGGATCTCCTTCTCCATCAACAAGGAAGACGCCGCGCTGGTCCGGATCCCGCTCTAATCGCTTCCGTGGATCATCACCGGCTCCAGGTCCTCGTCCGCGGGGTCCTCGGGCTCGTTGAAGGGCTCGAGGAAGGGGTTGCCGGTACGCTCGCGGCCGATCGTGGAGGTGGGGCCGTGGCCGGGGAGGATGCGGATGCCGGGGTCGAGCGGCAGGAGTTTCTCCAGGATGGAGCGGATCTCGTCGTCGTACTCGCTGTAGAGGAAGTCCGTGCGGCCGATGGAGCCGGCGAACAGGGTGTCGCCGGTGAACATCACGCCGGCCTCGCGGCTGAGCCAGCACACGCCGCCGGGTGTGTGGCCGGGCGTGGCGATGACCTCCCACTGCATCCCGGCGACTTCCAGCACCTGGCCGTCCTGGATGGGTGTCCAGCGGAAGTCCACCGCCGGCGGGGTGAGCCCCAGCCGGGCGGCCATGTCTGCGCTGTAGTCCAGCACGACTTCGTCGGCGGGATGCAGATAGACCGGGATGCCGCCGAAGCGGTCCTGGAGGGCTTTCACGCCGAAGATGTGGTCGAAATGACCGTGGGTGAGCAGGATGGCGTCGAGGGTCAGGGACTCCTGCGCGAGCAGGTCTTCCAAGGTCCGGATCTCGTCGGGACCATAGCAGCCGGGGTCGACCGCGAGGCAGTGTCCCGGCGCGCTCCAGGCGAGGTAGGTGCGCTCCTGGAGGAGATTGCAGGTGAGTGCGCGGATGTTGATCATTTCTTTGTAGCTGGCGGTGGCAAATTTACAAAACTTGTGTTAATTTTGTATGTACACAACCCACAACCTATGCACATCGGTATCGCAGGCAACATCGGGTGCGGCAAGACCACGCTCACCCGCAAACTCTCGGAGCACTACGGCTGGACGCCCAAGTACGAAGCCGTGACCTACAACCCCTATCTGGAAGACTACTACAAAGATATCCCGCGCTGGTCCTACAACCTGGAGACCTATTTCCTGGCCCAGCGCTTCCGGGACGTGCTCGACATCGCCCAGTCGCAGGAGGTCATCATCCAGGACCGGACCCTGTTCGAGGGCGTGGAGATCTTCGTGGCGAACAACCACGACCTCGGCAACCTCTCCGACCGGGATTATGACACGTATATGCAGCTCTTCCACCTGATGATGTCGATGGTGGCACCGCCCGACCTGCTGATCTACCTGCGCTGCAGCGTGCCCCACCTGGTGGAGCAGATCCAGAAGCGCGGGCGCGACTACGAGCAGACGATGAGCCTGGAGTACCTCAGCGGGCTGAACGAGCGCTACGAGAAATGGATCGCGGGGTATCAGGGGCGCCTGCTCGTCATCGATGCCGACCACCTCGATTTCGAGAACCGCCCGGAGGATTTCGCCTCCATTACGGACAAGATCGACGCCGAACTTTATGGTCTATTCAAATAATCTTGTTAATTTTGTAAGTTTTAAAGATTAAGATATGCACATCGCTATCGCAGGAAATATCGGAAGCGGCAAGACCACGCTCACCAAGATGCTGGCCGCCCACTATGGCTGGATCCCGAAATTCGAGTCCGTGGACTTCAATCCCTACCTGTCGGATTTCTATGAGGACATGGAGCGCTGGTCCTTCAATCTGCAGATCTATTTCCTGAACAAGCGTTTCAAGGACGTGGTGGAGATCGCCAAGACCGACGACGTCATCATCCAGGACCGCACCATCTACGAGGATGCGCGCATCTTCGCGCCCAACCTCCACGATATGGGCCTGATGAGCACCCGCGACTTCGAGAACTATTCCGACCTGTTCGACCTGATGATGTCGCTGGTCGGCAATCCCGACCTGCTCATCTACCTCCGCTCGAGCATCCCCAACCTGATCTCCCAGATCCAGAAGCGCGGGCGCGAGTACGAGAAGAGCATCCGCATCGACTACCTGACCGGCCTGAACGAAAAATATGAGAACTGGATCAAGGATTACCCCGGCAACCTGCTGGTCATCGACGCCGACAACATCAAGTTCGGCAACAATCCCGAGGACTTCGCGAAAGTCACGGACATGATCGACGCTCAGCTGTACGGCCTTTTCACACCTGACAAGAAAGAAATCTATGGAGAATGACGCCAGACCCACCATCATCGACTTCGTCGAGAAATATACCCATAAGTTTGCGGACCACGTCTACCTTCGCGAGAAGGTGGACGGCGTGTGGCAGGAGATCACACAGGAGCAGACGCGCCTGACGGCTTACCGCATCGGCGCAGGCCTGATGGCCCTCGGCCTGGAAAAGGGCGACAAGATCGCCCTCCTGTCCGAGAGCCGCGCGATGTGGATCCTCGCCGAACTCGGCGCCCTGTATGCCGGCGCCACGGACGTCCCCCTGTCCGTCAACCTCGGCGCGGATGCCGACCTGATCTTCCGCATCACCCACTCCGAGTCCAAGTGGATCCTGGTGTCCGGCAACCTGCTGCCCAAGATTCGCAAGATCCTCCCGCAGTGTCCCGACGTGCAGAAGGTCATCGTCTTCGACGACACGGCTTTCGACTACGAGAAGCTCGAGGATAAGGAAATCCGGATGTCCGAGGTCCAGCGCCTGGGCGAAGGGTTCCTTGCGGAGCACGAGGCGGACTTCATCGTCCGCTACAAATCCGTCGGCCCCGACGACTACGCCAACATCAGCTACACCTCCGGCACCACCGCCGACCCCAAGGGCATCCTGCTGACGCACCGCAACTACACGGCCAACGTGGCCCAGGGCAACTCCGTGATTTCCGTCGGGGAGAACGAAGTGATGCTGATCATCCTCCCGCTCGACCACTGCTTCGCCCACGTGGCCGGCATGTACACGATGATGTACTACGGCGGCTCCATCGCTTTCGTGCCCATCGGCAAGAACAGCCTCGCCACGCTCAAGAACGTCCCCGTGGCCATCCGCGAGACGCGCCCGCACGTGATGCTCTCCGTGCCGGCCCTCGCCCGCAACTTCAAGAAGAACATCGAGAACGGCATCAAGGCCAAGGGCCCCAAGGTGGAGAAACTCTTCAACTTCGCCGTCCGCAACGCCATCGCCTACAACAAGGAGTACTACAACCGCGGCGGGCTGGCCGTCTGCTGGCGCAAGCCGCTGATGTGGCTCTTCGACAAGCTCATCTTCAAGAACGTCCGCGAGAGTTTCGGCGGCCGGATGCGCTTCTTCGTGGGCGGCGGCGCGCTGCTCGATATCGAGTTGCAGCGCTTCTTCTGCGCTGTCGGGATGCCGATGTTCCAGGGCTACGGCCTCACGGAAGCCACGCCGATCATCTGCGCGAATTCCGAGGGGCACGCGATTTTCGGCTCCTCCGGCCGCATCGTCCGCCCGATGGACTGCATCATCTGCGACGACCAGGGCCACGAAGTGCCCGTCGGCCAGAAGGGCGAGATCGTGGTGCGCGGCGAGAACGTGATGGCCGGCTACTGGAAGAATCCCAAGGCCACGGCCGACACCGTCGTGGACGGCTGGCTGCACACCGGCGACATGGGCTACATCTGCCCCTTCGACACCGACTTCCTGTATGTCGTAGGCCGCTTCAAGTCCCTGCTGATCGGTGCCGACGGCGAGAAATACTCTCCCGAGGCCTTCGAGGACAGCCTCCCCGAAGTCTCCAAATTCGTCTCCCAGGTGGTCCTGCACAACAACCAGGATCCCTACACGGTCGTGATGATCGTCCCGGAGAAGGAAGCCCTCGCCGACTTCGTGAAGAAGGCGGGGCTGGACCCGGCCTCCCGCGAGGGCAAGGAGGCGATGCTGCAGAAGATCCAGGCCGAGATCGACACGTACAAGACGGGCGGGCCGCACGCCGACCTGTTCCCGGACCGCTGGCTGCCCTCCGCGGTCATCGTGTGTGACGAACCCTTCACCATCGCCAACCAGATGATGAATTCTACGATGAAGGTCGTGCGCCGCAAGGTCGAGGAGCACTACGCCGACCGCATCGCCTATGCCTACACGCCGGAGGGCAGGCAACTGCTCAACGAGAAGAACTTGGCATCCTTGTGAATCAATAACTAAAACCATAACACAATGGAAAAGAAAAAAATCAACGTAGTAGCTGTCGTGACGATGTGTTTCATCTTCGCGATGATTTCATTCGTCACCAACATGGCCGCCCCGTTCGGCAACATCTGGAAGGGCCAGTACAACTGGGCCGCCATGATGGGTAACATGATGAATTTTGCCGCCTACCTCTTCATGGGGATCCCGGCCGGCAAGATGCTGATGAAGGTCGGTTACAAGAAGACCGCCCTGATTGCGATGGGTGTCGGCATCGTCGGCCTCTTCGTGCAGTACCTCTCCAGCCGTTCGTTCCTCGGCGGCTCTGCCATCTATGTCTACCTGCTCGGAGCATTCATCTGCGGCTTCTGCGTGTGTATGCTCAACACGGTGGTCAACCCGATGCTGAACCTGCTGGGCGGCGGCGGCAACCGCGGCAACCAGCTGATCCAGACCGGCGGTGCGATCAACTCCCTGTCCGCCACCCTGACCCCGTTCCTCGTGGGCGTGCTGATCGGCACGGTGACTGAGAACACGGCGATGTCCGACGTGGCCCCGCTGCTGTTCATCGGCATGGCCGTCTTCGCCCTCGCCTTCATCGTGATCTCCTTCGTCAAGATCCCCGAGCCGGCGCTCGAGCGCGGCCAGAAGGAAGTCAAGTACGAGCACAGCCCGTGGGCGTTCCGCCACTTCCTGCTCGGTGTCATCGCCATCTTCTTCTATGTGGGTGTCGAGATCGGTATCCCGGCCCAGCTGAACTTCTACATCTCCGACCTGGGCTTCGAGGGCTCCGCCGCCGTGGCCGGCACGCTCGCCGCCACCTACTGGCTGCTGATGATGGTCGGCCGTTTCGCCAGCAGCGCCATCAGCGGCAAGGTCTCCACCCGCACGCAGATGATCGCCGTCTCCTCCGTCGCCATCCTCCTGCTCCTCATCGCGATCTTCATGCCTGAGAGCCTGAGCATGACCATCAAGGGTTCCGCCGTGCCTCTCAAGTGCGTCTTCATCGCCGCCTGCGGTATCTGCACCTCGATCATGTGGGGCGCGATCTTCAACCTCTGCACCGAGGGCCTCGGCAAGTACAACGAGATGGCTTCCGGCATCTTCATGATGATGGTCGTCGGCGGTGGCCTGATGCCGCTGCTGCAGGACTTCATCGCCCAGAAGGCCGGTGCGATCGCCAGCTACTGGCTCGTTATTGCGATGCTCGCCTACATCCTCTACTACTCGCTGGTAGGCTGCAAGAACGTCAACACGGACATCCCTGTCGAATAATATGGAAGGACTTGCCAAGCAGTTCGTCGTCGGTGTGGACATCGGCGGCCAGACGTCCAAGATCGGGCTCGTGGACGCCCGCGGAGACGTCCTGTTCCAGAACGTGATCCGCACGGACATTTACGGCGAGGACGCCGAGGCCTATGTCAAGGACCTGGCGGCCGCCATCCGCGAGTGCGTGGACAAGGGCGGCAAGCAGCTCGAAGAGGTGCGTGGCGTCGGTGTCGGTGCGCCGAACGGCAATTACTACACCGGCGAGATCGCCTTCGCCCCCAACATCGTCTGGGCGGCCAACCATTCCGTGGCCTTCTCCAAGATGCTCTCCGAAGCGCTGGACGGCATCCCCGTCTCGCTGACCAACGACGCCAATGCGGCGGCGGTGGGGGAGATGGCATACGGTGCCGCCCGCGGTATGAAGAATTTCATCATGATCACCCTCGGCACGGGTGTCGGCAGCGGCATCGTGATCGACGGCAAGGTGGTCTACGGCCACGACGGCTTCGCCGGCGAGCTCGGCCACACCTGCGTGGAGCGCAAGAACGGCCGCTCCTGCGGCTGCGGCAAGCAGGGCTGCCTGGAGGCCTACTGCTCCGCGATGGGCATCGCCCGCACGGCGCGCGAGTGGCTGGACGCCACGGACGAGCCGTCCTCGCTGCGCGACCTCGACAAGATCGAGTCCAAGGACATCTACGACGCCGCCAAGGCTGGGGATGCCATGGCCCTCAGGCTGTTCGAGTACACGGGCACGATCCTGGGCCGCAGCTTCGCCGACTTCGTGGCGTTCAGCGCCCCGGAGGCCATCGTGCTCTTCGGCGGCCTGGCCCGCGCCAAGGAGTTCCTCTACGAGCCGATGAAGCGCGCGATGGACGACAACCTCCTCAAGATCTGGAAGGGCAAGGTCCAGATCGTTTTCTCCCAGCTCAAGGAGTCCGACGCCGCCATCCTCGGCGCGTCCGCCCTTGCGTGGGAGTTGTAATGCAATGATTTATTGTTTATAAAGATGAAAGCAACCAAGTTTTTTGCAGTCCTGATGATCGGACTTGCGTTTGCGGCTTGCACCAGCAAGCCGGCCGGGGATGCGCTCCCCAAGGAATTCCAGCCTTCCAAGGGCCAGGTCGACTCCGTGAGCTACCTGCTCGGTATCAATTTCGGCTCGTTCCTGGCCAACTATGATTTCGGCAAGGACCTCAACTACCCCGAGATCGTCAAGGGTATGAAGGATTTCGTCAACGCGGAGGGCAACCAGATGGATCCTGACTTCGTCAAGCAGTTCAAGATCGACCCCAACGCGATGAACGACCTGTTCAACAGCTACCTCGAGAAGCGCCGCAGCGGCGTCGCGATGGCCAACAAGAAGAAATCCGAGGATTTCCTTGCTGCCAATGCGAAGAAAGAGGGCATGCAGACCACCGCTTCCGGCCTGCAGTACAGGATCATCGATCCCGGCAACGACGTGAAGCCCGGTCCGCAGGACACCGTGTGGGTCCGCTACAAGGGCACGCTCATCGACGGTACCGTCTTTGACGAGGTCCCTGAGGATGCCGAGCCGATCCGCCTGACGCTCAACCGCGTCGTCCCGGGCTGGACCGAGGGCATGCAGCTCATCGGCGAGGGTGGCAAGGTCGAACTCTACCTGCCGTCCGAACTCGGCTACGGTGAGCAGGGCAACCAGGCCATCGCCCCCAACTCCGCCCTCATCTTCAACGTGGAGATGACCAAGGTCGGCAAGTTCGTCGCCCCTGCGGAGTAATCGAATGACTTTATTATGAAACGGCCCCCGGATCACCGGGGGCCGTTGTTTTATTCGTTCTCGTCGTAGAGGATCTCTTCCTCCTCCTTGTCTTCGTCCTCCTCCTCGTCCTCGTCGTCGAAATCTTCATCATCATCGTCGTCCTCATCCTCGTCGCTGCCGCGGCGGGATTCGCCGGGCAGGTGACGGTGCTCTTCCGGCAGGTCCTCAAAAGCGACGTAGCCGTTCTCGAACTCCTGCGGGACGGGGCCCTTGGTCTCGATGATGCGCGGGGTGGCGGTGTATTCGCGCGCTTCGCCCTCGAGCGTGATGATCACGCTCTTCTTGGAGGCGATGTCATAGAAATAGACGAAACTGGCGGCACCGGCCTTGATGGTGTCGGAGATGGTGACGTTGTCCACCGCGCCGTTGCCGATGTCCATCAGGGCATAGCGGGCGACCACGCCGCCGTCCGCATCCAGCGCCTTGAAGAGAATGGGCTGGTCCATCGGGAATTCGAGGTCCGCACGCAACTGTTTGTGGAACGTGTAGAGCGAGTTCTCGCCATTGACGAGATAGACCCGGAAGAAGCCCTTGATGCCGGCCAGCGTGACTCTGTACTTGTAGTTCATATTGCGAAGATACGAATTATTCACTAATTTTGGTTCGCTGATGGAGCTAAAAGATACATACAAAAGCATCGCTGAGGTGAGTGAGGGGCTGTTTCGCGACAACGGCAGCCGGTTTATCGCGCGCGCGTATCCGGTGGAGAGCGAGACGGAAGTCCGCGAGATCGTCTCCGCTTTGCGCAAAGAGTACTTCGACGCCCGGCACCATTGCTATGCGTTCCGCATCGGGCTGGACGGCGCGACCTGGCGGGCCGCCGACGACGGCGAGCCCGCCGGCTCGGCCGGACGCCCCATCCTCGGACAGATCGACTCCGCCGGCCTGAGTGACGTCCTCGTGGTGGTGATCCGCTATTTCGGCGGGATCAAGCTCGGCATCCCCGGCCTGATCCGCGCCTACAAGACCAGCACGGCCGACGCGCTCGCTTCCGCGCGCGTCGTCGAGAAGGTCGCCGGCCGCTGGTATACCCTGCATTTCTCCTACGAGAGCCTCCCCGCCGTGATGAAGGTGGTCAAGGACCTCGGCCTTCCGCAGCGCGCCCAGTCGTTCCTGGCGGACTGCTCGCTCGAGGTGCGCGTGCGCCGCTCGCTCGAAGCCGATTTTTTGGAGCGTATCGAAAAAATAGGTATCTTTATAGACTGAAACAAACACAACCTTCTTTACGATATGGGTAAAAAACACGTTTTCAACGCCGGGCCTTGCCTGCTCCCGCAGGTGGCCATCGACAACACCATCGAGGCCCTCAAGGATTTCAAGGGCACCGGTGTCTCCCTGATTAGCATTTCCCACCGCACCAAGGGCTGGGACGAAGTGATGGACGAGTGCCGCGCGCTCTGGAAGGAGCTGCTGCACATCCCCGACGGGTATGAGGTCGTCTTCCTGGGCGGCGGTGCCAGCCTGGAGTTCCTCTACGTAGCGATGAACTACCTCGAACACAAGGCCGGCTACCTCGAGACCGGCGTCTGGGCCAAGAAGGCCCTCAAGGAGGCCAAGGGCCTGGGCGAGGCCTATGCCGTGGCCAGTTCCGCCGACCGCAACTACTGCTACATCCCCAAGGGATACGAGATCCCCGCGGACCTGGACTATTTCCATATCACGACCAACAATACGATCTACGGCACGGAGATCCGCAAGGACATCGACTGCCCCGTGCCCCTCATCGCCGATATGTCCTCGGACATCCTGTCCCGTCCCGTGGACGTCAGCAAGTACGCCCTCATCTACGGTGGTGCGCAGAAAAATGCCGGCCCTGCCGGCGTGGCTTTCGCCATCATCAAGAAGGACAGCCTGGGCAAGGTCAGCCGCTACCTCCCGACGATGCTCGACTACCGCGTCCACATCGACAAACTCTCGATGTTCAACACCCCGCCGGTCTTCTCCATCTTCGTGATGAACGAGACCCTCAAGTGGCTCAAGGGCATCGGCGGCGTCGAGGCCATCCACGCCATCAACGTCAAGAAGGCCGACACGCTCTATGCCGAAATCGACCGCAACCCGCTCTTCGTCGGCACGGCCGACAAGGAGGACCGCTCCATCATGAACATCTGTTTCGTGATGGCGCCGGGCCGCGAAGACCTCCAGGACGAGTTCCTGAAGTTCGCCGTGGCGCGCGACATCGTGGGCATCAAGGGCCACCGCTCCGTGGGCGGCTTCCGCGCCTCCACGTACAACGCCTGCACGCAGGAGGACGTCGAAGCCCTCGTGGCCGTGATGCAGGAATTCGAGAAACTTCACGCCTAGCCGAGCCATGAAAGTCCTTGTCGCCACCCAGAAGCCTTTTGCGGCCGCAGCGGTCGCGGGCATCCGCCAGATCGTGGAGGAAGCAGGCTATGAGCTCGCCCTGCTCGAGAAATATGCCGACCAGGCCGACCTGGTCGCCACCGTCGCCGACGCCGACGCGCTGATCGTCCGTTCGGACAAGGTCTCCGCGGAGGTCGTGGCGGCCGCGCCCAAGCTCAAGATCGTCGTGCGTGCCGGCGCAGGTTTCGACAACCTCGACCTGCCGGCCTGTACGGCCCACGGCGTCGTTGCGATGAACACGCCCGGCCAGAACGCCAATGCCGTGGCCGAGCTGGCCATCGCGATGATGATCTATATGGCCCGCACGCAGTTCACGCCCGTCACGGGCTCCGAGATCCAGGGCAAGACGCTCGGTATCCAGGCCTTCGGCAACGTCGGCCGCCTCGTGGGTGCCAAGGCCGCGGCCCTCGGGATGAAAGTCAAGGCCTTCGACCCGTTCCTCACGCCGGAGCAGATCAGCGCCGGCGGCGCAGAGCCCGTCGACTCGCTCGACGCGCTCTATGCCGGCAGCGACTATCTCAGCCTGCACATCCCCGCCACGCCGCAGACCATCCGCAGCATCGGCTATGACCTGATCACGAAGATGCCCAAGGGTGCCACGCTCATCAACACCGCCCGCAAGGAGGTCATCGACGAGGAGGGGCTCGACAAGGCCCTCTCCGAGCGTACGGACCTCAAGTACGCCGCCGACGTGGCGCCGGACTGCCTGCCCATGCTGCAGGAGAAGTTCGGTGTGCGCGTCTTCGCCACCCCCAAGAAGATGGGTGCCCAGACAGCCGAAGCCAACGTCAACGCCGGCCTCGCCGCCGCGCGCCAGATCGTGGCGTATTTCAAGGACGGCTGCACGAAGTTCCAGCTGAACAAATAGGTCCCGGACCGGACTCGGATGAAAGGACCAGCGGCGCCGGCCGCTGGTCCTTTTTTGCAAACTGCCGGATGTTACATTTTGATTTCTGCGAAATAATCAGTATCTTCGGATATAGATTAGTTCGAAACTATGGTACGAGTCAAACCTTTTGCGGCGCTGAGGCCGCCCAAAGGCATCGTGACGGAGGTCGCGGCGCCGCCCTATGATGTCCTGAACTCTGAAGAAGCGAAGCGGATGGCCGGGGAGAAGTCCCTGCTGCACATCACCAAGCCCGAGATTGACTTCGACCCGATCGCCGGCGAGCACGAGCAGCGCACGTACGACCGCGCCGTGGAGAACTTCCGGGCCTGGCAGCAGAAAGGATGGCTGGTGCGCGAGGACAAGGAGAAGTACTATGTCTATGCCCAGACGATGGGCCGCCGTACGCAGTACGGCATCGTGCTCTGCGCCCATACCGACGACTATGCCTCCGGCATCATCAAGAAGCACGAGCTGACCCGCAAGGACAAGGAGGACGACCGGATGATCCACGTCCGCATCCAGAACGCCAACATCGAACCGGTCTTCTTCGCATTCAAGGACAACGCCGAACTGGCCGGGATCATTGCAAAAACCGCTGCCGGCGTCCCGGAGTACAAGTTCGTTGACGAGAATGATTTCACCCACACTTTTTGGGTGATCGACGACGATGCGGTCAACGCCCGCATCACGGAGATCTTCACCCGGGACGTGGATGCCTTCTACGTAGCCGACGGACACCACCGTACGGCTGCCGCCGCGCGCGTGGGCGCGGAGAAGCGCGCGCAGAACCCTGCCCACACCGGCGACGAGGAATACAATTTCTTCATGGCGGTCTGCTTCCCGGAGAGCCAGCTGGCCATCATCGACTACAACCGCGTGGTGAAGGACCTGAACGGCCTGCAGCCGGAGGAGTTCCTCAAAGCGCTGGAAGCGGATTTCGAAGTGAGCCTGGCCTCCAAGCCGCGCTGCGGCCGCCCGGCGAAACCCTTCGCTCCCACCGGCCTGCATAACTTCTCCATGTACCTGGGCGACAAGTGGTACAGCCTGACCGCGAAGCCCGGCCGCTACGACGACGCCGATCCGATCGGCGTGCTGGACGTCACCATCCTGTCGAACCTGGTGCTGGACAAGATCCTCGGGATCAAGGACCTTCGCACGGACAAGCGCATCGACTTCGTCGGCGGCATCCGGGGCCTGGGAGAGCTCTCCCGGCGCGTGGACAGCGGCGAGATGGCCGTGGCCTTCGCCCTGTATCCCGTCTCGATGAAGCAGCTGATCAATATCGCGGACACGGGCAACATCATGCCGCCCAAGACGACGTGGTTCGAGCCCAAGCTCCGTTCCGGACTGGCCATCCATACCTTAGACTGATACGATATGACACCGGATCCCGCGCTGATACGCAAGACCCTCAAGGAGTTCTTCGGATACGACACCTTCAAGACAGACCAGGAGCAGATCATCCGTCACCTGATCGGAGGGGGTGACGCCTTCGTGCTGATGCCCACCGGAGGCGGCAAGTCCTTGTGCTATCAGTTGCCGGCTCTGATGATGGAAGGGACGGCGATCATCATCTCCCCGCTGATCGCCCTGATGAAGAACCAGGTGGACCTGCTCCGCGGGTTCGTGTCCGGGGACGGCAGCATCGCCCACTTCCTGAATTCCTCCCTCACGCGCCAGCAGATCGACGAAGTCTGCGAGGACCTGCTGGCCGGCAGGACCAAGCTCCTTTATGTGGCGCCGGAGTCGCTGACCAAGGAGGAGAACATCCAACTCCTGCGGGAGGTCCGGATCTCGTTCTACGCCGTGGACGAGGCGCATTGCATCTCCGAATGGGGGCACGACTTCCGTCCGGAATACCGCCGCATCCGCGCGCTCGTGGAGCAGATCGGCCGCGCGCCGATCATCGCGCTCACCGCCACGGCCACGCCCAAGGTCCAGAGCGACATCCTCAAGAACCTGGGCATCCCCGACGCCGCAGTCTTCAAGTCCTCCTTCAACCGTCCCAACCTCTATTACGAGATCCGGGACAAGGTGGAGCCCGAGAAGGACCTGATCCGCTTCATCCGCCAGCACGCCGGCAAGTCCGGCATCATCTACTGCCTGAGCCGCAAGAAGGTGGAGGAGATGGCTGAGCTGCTCTGCATCAACGGCATCAAGGCCCTGCCGTACCACGCCGGCCTGGACGCCAAGGTCCGGGCCGAAAACCAGGACCGCTTCCTAATGGAGGAGGTGCAGGTGATCGTGGCCACGATCGCCTTCGGGATGGGCATCGACAAGCCCGACATCCGTTTCGTGATCCACTACGACATCCCCAAGAGCATCGAGAGCTACTACCAGGAGACGGGGCGCGCCGGCCGGGACGGCCAGGAGGGCCTGTGCATCGCATACTACAGCTACAAGGACATCCAGAAGCTGGAGAAGTTCATGCAGGGCAAGCCCGTGGCGGAGCAGGAGATCAGCCGCCAGCTGCTCTCCGAGGTGCTGGCGTACGCCGAGTCGAGCCAGTGCCGCCGCAAGCTCCTGCTCAACTACTTCGGCGAGGACTACACCGAGGAGAACTGCGGCTGCTGCGACAACTGCGTGCGCCCCAAGCCCACCTTCGACGGCCGCAAGGAGATGCAGCTGGTGATCCGCCTGATCGAGGCCCTGCCCGAGCACTTCAAGCTGGACCACCTGGCGTGCATCCTGGCCGGGGTCTCCAACTCGCTGATCAAGTCCTACAAACACGACGAACTGGAGTTCTTCGGGGCCGGCAAGCCCCGTTCCGACAAGTTCTGGTGCACCGTCATCCACCAGGGCCTGATCGCGCACCTGCTGTCCAAGGAGATCGAGACCTACGGCCTGATCCACGTCACGGACCTGGGCCGCAAGTTCCTCGCGGAGCCTTGGGAGCTGCGCCTGGTGGAGGACCGCGTGTTCGCTGGCTCCTCCGAGGACGAGGAGCTGGACGAAGAGGCGACGGCCGCCGCAGCGGCGATGAAGGCCGGCGGCGCCGGCGACCCCATACTCCTCGCGATGCTCAAGGACCTGCGCAAGGACCTGGGCAAGCGCCTCAAGCTCCAGCCCTGGATCATTTTCGGCGACCCTGCGCTCGAGGATATGTCCATCCTGTATCCCGTGACCTTCGAAGAGCTCAAGAACTGCCAGGGCGTGGGTGAGGGCAAGGCCCGCAAGTTCGGTGCGGAATTCATCAAACTGATCCAGAAATACGTCGACGAGAACGAAATCGAGCGCCCGGACGACTTCGTCGTCAAGTCCACGCCCAACAAATCCGCCGCCAAGGTGGCGATCATCCAGAGCATCGACCGCCGGATGTCGCTCGAGGACATCGCGGATGCGCGCGGCCTGGATATGGACGAACTGCTGGGCGAGATCGAGGCCATCGTCTCCAGCGGCACCAAGCTCAACCTGGACTACTATATCGAGGAGAACCTGGACGAGGATATCGTAGAGGATATCTACCGGTATTTCAAGGAGGAAGCGACCTCGGACGACGTGCAGGCGGCCATCGACGCCCTCGGCCCCGACTACTACGAGAGCGAGGTGCGCCTGGTCCGGCTCAAGTTCCTATGTGAGATAGCATCGTGATACCGCAGGAGACCGTCAATCTGATTCTGGACACCGCGCAGATCGTGGATGTGGTGAGCGATTACGTGACGCTGAAGCGTCGCGGCGCCAGCTACGTGGCCTGCTGCCCGTTCCACAACGAGAAGACGCCCTCCTTCTATGTCACGCCCTCCAAGGGCATCTACAAATGTTTCGGCTGCGGCAAGGCCGGCACGGCCGTGGGCTTCGTGATGGAGCAGGAGCACTGCTCGTATGTGGAGGCCCTGCGCTACCTGGCCCGCAAATACCATATTGACATCGTCGAGGAGCAGGAGTCCGCCGAGGACATCGCCCGCCGCCAGCGCGGCGAGAGCCTGCTGCTCGTCTCCGACTTCGCCCGCAAGTTCTTCTGCGACCAGCTGAAGGGTGGCGAGGGACGCTCCGTGGGCTATGCCTACTACCGCTCCCGCGGGATCGAGGACGCCACGATCGAGCGCTGGAGCCTGGGCTGGGCGCCGTCCGGCCGCACGGCCCTCGTGGACGCCGCGCGCGCCGCAGGGTACAAGGACGAATACCTGCTGGGCGCCGGCCTGGCAGTCCAGAACGAGGACGGTTCGCTCACCGACAAGTTCCGCGAGCGGGTGATGTTCCCGATCCACTCCGTGAGCGGGCGCGTGATCGCCTTCAGCGGGCGCACACTCAAGGCGGACAACTCTGCCAAGTACGTCAATTCCCCCGAGACGGAGATCTACGTCAAGAGCCGCAACCTGCTGGGCATCTATTTCGCCAAGAGCGAGATAGCCCGGGAGGACCGCTGCATCCTGGTGGAGGGCAACGTCGACGTGGTGATGATGCACCAGCTGGGCATCACCAATGTGGTGGCTTCCTGCGGCACTTCGCTGACCGTGGAGCAGGTGCGCCTGATCAAGAAATTCACGGAGAACATCACCATCATGTACGATGGCGACTCCGCCGGCATCCACGCCGCCCTGCGCGGCATCCCGATGATCCTCGCCGAGGGGATGAACGTCCGCATCGTGCTGCTGCCCGACGGGGACGATCCGGACTCCTTCTCCCGCAAGCACCCGCGGGACGAGGTCCGCTCCTTCATCGCGCAGAACGAGAAGGATTTCGTCCTCTTCAAGACCGACCTGCTGCTCGCCCAGGCCGCCGGCGACCCGATCCGCAAGGCCGCCCTGATCAACGACATCGCCGACACGATCGCGCAGATCCCGGACGCCGTGAAGCGCTCGACCTACGCGGAGGTCACGGCGCAGCAGTTCGGGATCGAGGTGTCCATCCTCTACGACCGGATCAACCGCACCCGGCGCAAGCTCCAGGAGGATGCCCTCCGGGCTGCTGAGCGCGAGGAGCGCCGGCGCCGCAACGGCCTGCCGCCTACGGCCTACGAGACGGTCTCGGGCGACCTGCAGCCCGAGCCGGAGCAGCCGGCGGTCCAGGAGAGCTGGACCGAGGAGAACCGCATCCTGGCCCCTGCGGAGCGGGAGCTGCTGTTCTTCCTGCTGCGCTACGGCAGCAACGAGCTGGATTTCGAGAGCGACTCCGACTACTACAGCGGCAGCGAGCAGGACAAGCCCAGCGTGGCGGACTTCATCCGCGACGCATTCAGCGACGGCACGAAGATGGCCAACAGCGCCTATGCCGCCGTCTATGCCGCCTATATGGCCCTCTATGATGAAGGGCTGACGCAGGAAGAGATCGTCAAGCGCCTGCTGGACGCGCCGGACCGCCGCGTGGCCGCCGTGGTGGCGGACCTCTCCACGGAGAAGTACCGTCTGACGGTCAAGGCCTTCGAGAAATCGATGACCACCACGTCCTCGTGGCTGGTGGCCCAGGTCCCGCGCGCCATCCTCGGCTATGCCGAGCGGCGGATGCAGGACCGCTATGAGATGCTCCGCAGCCGGCTCTCCGATGCGACCTCGGAGCAGGAGCCTGCCCTGTTGATGGAGATGATGAAGATCCAGGCCGCCCAGCGCCGGATCCGACAGAGAATGGGAAGAGAAAAAAACATGAAATAATGGACAAACAATTCAAAAGAACCCTCGTGACCTGCGCGTTGCCCTACGCCAACGGTCCGATCCACATCGGCCACCTGGCCGGTGTCTATGTGCCCGCCGACATCTATGTGCGATACCTCCGGATGCGCGGCGGGGAAGTGCTTTATGTCTGCGGCTCCGACGAGCACGGCGTACCCATCACCATCAAGGCCCGCCAGCAGGGCTGCACGCCGCAGGACATCGTGGACCGCTACCACGGTATCATCAAGGATTCCTTCGAGGGGCTCGGCATCCACTTCGACATCTACGGCCGCACCTCCTCCGAGGTCCACGCCCGCACGTCCTCCGGCTTCTTCCGCAAGCTCTACGACGAAGGGAAGTTCATCACCAAGGAGAGCGAGCAGTATTACGACCCGGAGGCGAAGCAGTTCCTGGCCGACCGCTACATCGTGGGCACCTGCCCCAAATGCGGCAACGAAGGCGCCTACGGCGACCAGTGCGAGAAATGCGGCAGCACCCTCAGCCCCGAGGAGCTGATCAACCCCAAGAGCAAACTCAGCGGCGCCGAGCCGGTCAAGAAGAAGACCACGCACTGGTATCTCCCGCTGCAGGACTATGAGCCCTGGCTGCGCAAGTGGATCCTCGAAGGGCACCAGGAGTGGCGCTCCAACGTCTACGGCCAGGTCAAGAGCTGGCTGGACGGCGGCCTGCAGCCGCGTGCCGTCACGCGCGACCTCGACTGGGGCGTGCCCGTGCCCGTGGAGGGCGCCGAGGGCAAGGTCCTCTATGTCTGGTTCGACGCGCCGATCGGCTACATCTCCAACACGAAGGAGCTCCTGCCCGACAGCTGGGAAAAGTGGTGGAAGTCCCCGGACACCCGGCTCATCCACTTCATCGGCAAGGACAACATCGTCTTCCCCTCTATGCTGAAGGCCTACGGCGACGGCTTCATCCTCCCGGACAACGTCCCCGCCAACGAGTTCCTCAACCTCGAGGGCGACAAGATCTCGACCTCGCGCGGCTGGGCCGTCTGGGCCCACGAATATCTGCAGGATTTCCCCGGCAAGCAGGACGTCCTCCGCTACGTGCTCACCGCCAACGCCCCCGAGACCAAGGACAACGACTTCAGCTGGAAGGACTTCCAGCAGCGCAACAACAGCGAGCTCGTGGCCATCTTCGGCAACTTTGTCAACCGCGCTATGGTCTTGACACACAAATACTTCGACGGTAAGGTGCCGGTGTGCGGCGCGCTGGAGGACATCGACCGCGACGTCCTCGCGCAGATTCCCCAGCTGAAGGCTTCGATGGAGAAGAACATCGAGGGCTTCAAGTTCCGCGAGGCGCTCAAGGACGCGATGGGTATCGCCCGTGTGGGCAACAAATACATCTCCGACACCGAGCCGTGGAAGGTCGCCAAGACCGA
This sequence comes from Bacteroidales bacterium, assembly GCA_017428725.1. Classification (GTDB taxonomy): domain Bacteria; phylum Bacteroidota; class Bacteroidia; order Bacteroidales; family UBA932; genus Cryptobacteroides. The sequence goes on from JAFRQH010000009.1 coordinate 44,994, forward strand.
CCTCGACCGCACGGCCACGATCCTCAACATCTCCCTGCAGATCTGTGCGGACCTGGCCATCGCCTTCGAGCCCTTCACGCCGTTCGCGGCGGAGCGTCTCCGCGGGATGCTGGGCTCTCCCCTGGACTGGGAGGTGCTCGGCCGTCCGCAGGTCCTGCCGGCCGGCCATCAGCTCGGCGCGGCGGAGCTGCTCTTCGCCAAGATCGAGGACGACGCCATCCAGGTCCAGCTGGACCGGCTGGACCGCATCCGCGCCGAGCGTGAGGCCGCCGCCAAGGCCGAGGCCGCCAGGCAGGTCGCGCCGCAGAAGCCGGAGTGCACCTTCGAGGAGTTCGAGAAGATGGACATCCGCACGGCCACGGTCCTGGAGGCGGAGCGCGTCCCCAAGACCGACAAGCTGCTCAAACTCACGATCGACACCGGCATCGACCGGCGCGTGATCGTGTCGGGCATCGCCGAGTACTATACGCCGGAGGCGATGGTCGGCCGGCAGATCTGCATCCTGGCGAACCTCAAGCCGCGCATCATCCGCGGGATCGAGAGCCGCGGGATGATCCTGATGGCCAAGCAGGGGGACGGCGCTATGCGCCTGGTCACTCCGCAGGAAGCCGTCAGCAATGGCGCGATTGTTGGATAGGAAAGGCACGCAATGAAAGTACTGATAGTAGATGACGAGCGGGCGATCCGCAATTCGCTGAAGGAGATCCTCGGCGACGAAGGCTACGACGTGGATGTAGCCGAGGACGGCGCCGTGGCCCTCCAGAAAGTGGAGAAAGAGAAATTCGACGTGATTTTCTGCGACATCAAGATGCCGGGCATGGACGGCGTCGAGGTGCTCGGCAAGTTGGTGGAGATGGGCGTCGACTCCGCCGTGGTGATGATTTCCGGCCACGCCGACATCGACACGGCCGTGGAATGCATCAAGAAGGGGGCTTTCGACTTCGTCCAGAAGCCCCTGGACCTCAACCGCATCCTGATCACCATCAAGAACGCCACCGAGAAGGTCAGCCTCGCCACGCAGAACAAGGCCCTCAAGAAAAAGGTCTACGGCGCCGATATGATCGGCGAGTCCGCCCCGATGCTGCACGTCCGGGAGATCATCGACAAGGTGGCCCCCACGGATGCGCGCGTGCTGATCGTCGGGCCCAACGGCTCCGGCAAGGAGCTGGTGGCCCGCAATCTGCACCAGCGCAGCAACCGCAGTGCGATGCCCTTCGTCGAGGTCAACTGCGCAGCCATCCCGGGCGAGCTGATCGAGAGCGAGTTGTTCGGCCACGAGAAGGGCTCCTTCACCTCCGCGATCAAGCAGCACAAGGGTAAGTTCGAGCAGGCCGACGGCGGGACGCTCTTCCTCGACGAGATCGGGGATATGAGCCTGGCCGCCCAGGCCAAGGTCCTTCGCGTGCTCCAGGAGCGCAAGCTCTCCCGCGTGGGCTCCGACAAGGACATCGTGGTGGACGTGCGCGTGATTGCCGCCACCAACAAGGACCTGATGGAAGAGATCCGCCAGGGGCGCTTCCGCGAAGACCTCTACCACCGTCTCAGCGTGATCGTGATCCGCGTCCCCTCGTTGGACGAGCGCCGCGACGACATCCCCCTGCTGATCGATTTCTTCCGGCAGAAGTACACCGAAGGCGGACGGGCCCGCAGTTTCTCCCCGGAGGCGGTGGAGTTGCTCAAGCAGAAATCCTGGCCGGGCAACATCCGCGAGCTGGACAACGTGGTGGACCGCCTGCTGATCCTGGGTGACGAGCCCGTGACTGCGGACAACGTCCGCGATTTCGTGAATTTTTAGGTCCGTACAGGTTTTTTAAATAACTGCGTATTCCCGTCAAAACGACGGGAATTTTTTTGTCTCCGTGGGTCTCTGCAAAACTTGGTGCCCGCTGTGTGTAGGTGGAATATTTTCCAACAAGCTGTGTGATAGTTGATTAATTATTCATATTTTTATGCCGGAAACCATGTCTTGCAAAACTATTTCCACTTATTTTTGCAAAAAACACAGGGTTTATCATTTTAGCATTGTTGGTTATGGAAAGCAAGATCATTGCGGAAAAATCATTGTTCATCAAGTCCGGTCCCACCATCAAGCGGGTCCTCAGTTCTGACATCCTGTACGTCCAGTGCGACGGCAACGTCTCGCACCTCTATATGCTGGATGGATCTGAACTGGTCTGCGTCCGGCTCCTCAAGCTCTTTGAGCAGGATCTCTCTGATGCCGGTTTCATCCGCATCAACCACAACATCCGCGTCAATCTCTCCGAGATCGTCGAGATCCGTTATGTCAATGCCCGCAAGCGTCAGGTGATCCTGTCCGGCGGCGTGGTGTTGGATGTGTCCTATCGTAAATGGAAGGCCGTCAAGGAGGCCCTTCTCGGTCGTAAGTAGTCCCTGAGATGTCCGAGGCGTGGATTGTTGCGCTCGCTGTCGGGGTGGTGCTCATCATCCTGTCCCAGTGGCTGCTCCTCGCCCGGTACGAACGTCGGCACAAGCTCAGCATCCAGCGTCAGAAACTGCTTGAGGATGAGCGCAAGTATATGGAGTCCATCCTGGACAAGTCCCGGGACGAGGCGACCAATGCGCTGCTGCGCCACAGGGCGTCGCTGATCAGCCGGCTGCTGGCGGCGGAGATCTCCGGCGACAGTGAGGTCAACAACTCCGTGATGGCGGAGATCGGCGCGATGGTCGGGGACCGGGATGAGTTCATGCAGCAGAACCGGCTGCTCTTTGAACGCTGGCAGCCATCCTTGATCTCTCACTTCCGCGACAGCGGACTGACAGACGACGAGATCGAGGTCTGCTGCCTGTATGCATTGGGCCTGAACGGCAAGGCCATCCAGCAATACACCCGGGACGGCCGTCACTACCAGAACGTCGGAATCATCCGCAAGAAACTCGGCCTGGGTGAGCACGACAAGAACATCGACGGCTACATCAAGTCCCTGCTCAAATAAGGTTCATCGGACGACGGTCCCGCCCCGGCGTTCGAAGCGCTTGACGTCGGCGTCCGTGAACCGGGCGTCGTTGGGCCCTTTGTAGCGGCTCTTTTCGAAGTAGAAGAGTTCGTGGGTGTCGGCGGCGATAAGCATCTTGTAGCAGACCGAGCGGAAGCTGATCTGTACGGGCGCGATGGACAGCCCGATCAGCACGCCGGCTTCACCGGTCGGGTAGAGTTCATCCGCCGTGTCGGGGTCGAGACAGATCCTGCGCCCGGTCAGCTTGGTGCCGTTGGCTGCGGACAATCCGGTGTAGGCCGTCTTGTCCGAGACCATCGCCTCCTCGACGAAAGATTGCAGGATGTCCAGGAATGCGCCCATGTAGATCAGCTCCCGGCCGCTGGGGTCGTAGAGGCTTGCGATGGGCATCCGGACGACTTCGAAAGGCTTCCGGAGACTCTCCGTCTCGTCCTCCTTGCCCCCTTTGGACAGGATCAGGTAGGCGATGCCCTCCTCCTGCGCAAGGGTCAGGAAATAGTAATTGTTGGAACTGCGCAGCTGCCCATACTCTTCCGGGCTGCAGAATTCGAAGGGGGAGATCCGCCAGTGGACGGTCACCTCTTCGCGCAGGGCGAGCTCCAGGATGGAATCCCCGGACAGCACGACCTTGGTGGTGCGCGTCGGGAAATCCTCGAGCCGGGCCTTGCGGGTATAGACCTTGCCCTGCGCGAATGCGGACAGGCTGCAGAGCAGCAGGAGCAGGGTCAGAAAAAGATGGTTCAAACGCGGTTTCATTTCACAAAGTTATGCAAAAATCACTACATTTGTAAACTATGTCAGACTACGTCGTATCCGCCCGCAAATACCGTCCGGACTCCTTCGAATCCCTGATCGGACAGGACAACATAGCGCGGACCCTCAAGAATTCCATCCTGCGGGGCCAGCTGGCACACGCATACCTGTTCTGCGGTCCCCGTGGAGTAGGCAAAACCAGTGCCGCGCGCATTTTTGCCAAGACCATCAACTGCTCCAATCCGGGTCCCGACCTGGAGCCGTGCGGCGAGTGCGACTCCTGCCGCTCCTTCGCCGAAGGCCGCTCCTACTGCATCCACGAGCTGGATGCGGCGTCCAACAACGGCGTCGAGGACATCAAGACGCTGATGGACCAGGTGCAGATCCCCCCGCAGGTGGGTCGCTACTCCGTCTATATCATCGATGAGGTACACATGCTCTCGCAGTCGGCCTTCAACGCCTTCCTCAAGACGCTGGAGGAACCGCCCGCACACGCCATCTTCATCCTCGCCACCACGGAGAAACACAAGATCCTGCCCACGATCCTGAGCCGCTGCCAGACCTACGACTTCAACCGCATCGGGGTGCCGGACATCGTCCGCAATCTGCGGTCCATCGCCGGCAAGGAAGGGATCACGGTGGACGACAAGTCGCTGCACGTCATCGCCCACAAGGCGGACGGAGCGATGCGCGATGCGCTGACCCTCTTCGACCAGACGGTCGCCTTCTGCGGGACGGACATCCATTACGAGGACGTGATCCGCAACCTGGGCGTACTGGACTATGAATACAGTTTCCGCCTGGTGGACGCCTTCCTGGCGGGGGACTACGCCACGGCGCTGCTGCTCTTCGACGAGATCCTCGCCAAGGGCTTCAATGCACAGCATTTCATCGCTGCGCTGAGTGCGCACCTGCGCGACCTGCTGGTGAGCCGCACCGGCGGGCTGGAGGCCCTGCTGGACCTGCCTGATTCGATGCGTGCGCAGTACAAGGAGCAGGGCGCGCGCTGCAGCGTGAAGTGGCTCTATGACGCGCTGGGCGTCACCACGCAGTGCGAGGCCGGATACCGGCTCTCCACCAATCCCCGCCTGCACATCGAATTCGCCCTGATGAAGCTCGCCTTCCTGCAGAATGCGCCTTCTGATGCAGAACCCGATCCGTCACTCCGTGCCGGGACACCCCGGCCGAACTTCGCGCAAAGCGCTCATCCCTCCCAAGCTGGCGCTTGGGCCCCTCCCGTTCACGAGGCCACGGGCGGCCACGGTTCTTCCGGGGTGCCCGGCAACTCCGTTCCTGCGGGTTCCGAGGAGGTTCCGTCTGCTAAGTCGGAGCGGCAACAGCCTCCTGAGACCGTAGCCACCCTCGGCTCCGTAAGAGGGAGGGGCCCGCTTCCGAAGGAAGTGGGAGGGGTCCGGCAAAGCCGGACGTCTCAGGAGGCTGTTGGCCGCTCCGCGCAGACGGAACCGAAGAAATCCGGGTCGTCGCTGTCGCTGACGGCACTGCTGGGCGAGGACGAGCCGGACGTGGTGCAGCCTGCGAGTGCGCAGCCTGTGGCTGCCGCGGCGGAGCAGACCTTCCCGGCGGACGAAGTCCTGGGCGCCAAGTGGAAGGAGCTGGCGGCGATGTACGGCAGCCAGCCCCGCCTGGCCAGCGCCCTGGGCAATGCCCAACTGAGCTTCCGCGAAGAGGACGGCCGCAAGGTCGTGGACTTCACCGTGACCAACGAAGCCCAGAAGAAGTGGATCGAAGAGCGGATCCTGCGCGACCTTGAGGCCCGCTTCGCCAAACTGACGGATTGCGCCCGCATCCGCCTGGAGCCGTCCGTGCTGCCCGAAGAGGAGCAGGGGCCGCGGATCTACATGCCCGCCGAAAAGGCCGAAGACCTGATGAGCAAGAACGAGGAGGTCCGCCGCCTGGTCGTGGACCTCGGACTGGATATCAAGTAACCGCTATGAAACTGCGCTGCGAAAACCTCGTCAAGAAATACGGCGTCCGCACGGTCGTCAAAGGCGTGTCGATGGAAGTGGAGCAAGGGGAGATCGTGGGATTCCTCGGCCCCAACGGCGCCGGCAAGACCACCAGCTTCTATATGATCACCGGACAGATCGTCCCCAACGCCGGCCGCGTGTTCCTCGACGACGAAGAGATCACCGGCCTGCCGATGTACCAGCGGGCCCAGAAAGGGATCGGCTACCTGCCCCAGGATGCCTCCGTCTTCCGCAAGATGTCCGTCGAGGACAACATCGAGTCGGTGATGGAGATGCGGGGCGTGCCGCGCGAGGAGCGCCGTGCCCGCCTGGAGTCCCTGATCAGCGAATTCAACCTCTCCAAGGTGCGCAAGTCGTTGGGAATCCAGCTCTCCGGCGGCGAGCGGCGCCGCTGCGAGATCGCACGCGCCCTGGCGATCGACCCCAAGTTCATCCTGCTGGACGAACCCTTCGCGGGGGTGGACCCGATCGCCGTGGAGGATATCCAGTACATCATCGCCAAGCTCAAGTACCGCAACATCGGCGTGATCATCACCGACCACAACGTCGGCGAGACCCTCGCCATCACCGACCGGGCCTACCTCCTGTACGAAGGCACGATCCTGCAGCAGGGGACGCCCCAGGCGCTGGCGGCGGACGAGGACGTCCGTACCAAGTACCTGGGCTCGGGCTTCGTCCTCAAGCGCTCCGTCTCCGTGGAGCGCGCCCAGGCGGAGCACGAGCGCGCGCTGGCGGCTGGGCAAGCCGCGACTGACTGACAATCAGAGTATTGACCAATATGAACCGTTATCTGTCCACCCTTTTGATGGGCTGCCTGTTGGTATGCGCCTGTACGCGCCAGCCGTCCGGCATCGCCCCCGTGCCGCTGGAGGCCATCCGCACCGGCGGCGAACTCGCCACCCGCATCGACCGCAACTTCGACCGGCTTGAGGACGACATGTACCGGCCCGATTCCGTCTTCCACTCCCGCCTCTGGCTGGAATGGCCCGGCGACGCCCAGGGCCGCATCGTGCTCGGACTCGTCTGCGACGCCCGCGCGAGCGGACGCGATCCCCTGTATCTGCAGACCATCCTGGACCATTATCCGCAGTTCATGAACGAGCAGGGCTACTTCGGCCCGGTGTTCGACGGGGTGCTCAACGAGCAGCAGCTCTCCGGCAACGGCTGGGTGCTGCGCGGGCTTTGCGAGTATTATGAGTGGACGAAGGATCCCGTGGCGCTGGACCGCATCCGCGCCATCGTGAACGGGCTTTTCATGCACGGCAAGGGCAAGTTCAAGGACTATCCCATCGACCCGGCGGACCGGCGCAAGAACCTGGGCGATGCCATCGGCGAAATCGTTTACAATGACGCCGAGTGGGTCCTCTCGTCCGACATCGGCTGCGTGTTCATCGGAATGGAGGGCCTGATCCACGCCTACAAACTCATCGGCGGGGAGGACCTCAAGGAACTCATCGACGAGCTGATCGCCCGCTTCCTGGAGGTGGACCTCGTGGGCATCCGGGCCCAGACCCACGCCTCGCTGACCGCCTGCCGCGGCCTGATCCGCTATGCCGAGATCACCGGGGACGAGTCCTACATCCCCGAGGTGCAGAAGCGCTGGGAGCTCTACCGGCAGTACGGGATGACCGAAGGGTACCAGAACTATAACTGGTTCTGCCGCTACGACACCTGGTCCGAACCCTGCGCCGTGGTGGACTCTTATATGGTGGCCGTGCAGCTGTGGCAGCACACCGGCGACCCGAAATACCTCGACCAGGCTGAACTCATCTATTATAACGGCCTGTGCCACGACCAGCGGGAGAACGGCGGCTTCGGCTGCGACTTCTGTCCCTCGCTCCATACGCACCGCCACGACCTGGCCGTCCGCACGGACGAGGCGTCGTGGTGCTGCACGATGCGTGGCTCCGAAGGCCTGTCCAGCGCAGCGAACTACGCCTTCTTCCGGGACGGCCGGGAGTTGGTTCTGCCCTTCTACCGCGACTGCAGCCTGGACCTGGACGGTTTCCGCCTGGCGGAGACGACCAACTATCCCTTCGACCCGGAGCACGGCGAGATCCTGCTCACGGTGGAGAAGGCTTCCGCTACCGTGCGCGCCCTGCGCCTGCGCCAGCCCTTCGGCGCCACGGACCTCACGGTGGAGGTCTGCGGGGAGGAAGTGCCCGCGGCCTTCGAGGGCGGTTTCCTGCGCATTGCACGGAGGTTCCGTGCCGGCGACACCGTCCGGCTGCGCTTCCGGCTCGCCGCCGTGGACCAGGAGCCGGAGCCCGGTGCCGTCAAGCACCTGGTCGGCCCGCTCCTGTACGGCAACGAGGGTGACGCTCCCGCCACCCCCGTCTATCACCTGCTCGACCCGAAGGTCAACCGGGCGAGCGGTTATTCCAAAGTGATCATCTATTGATGACGCTGCGGGCGGCGCGGTCCGGGTCGTTCTGGACCTGGCAGACGTCGTCCAGGATCATCACCTCACCGTTCTCCGGGGTGTACTGCGGCCACTCCGGCAGGGCGTCGCAGTTGGGGTTGCCCGTGCGCATGAAGGTCAGCAGCGCGTCGGACATCTTGTCCGAGAGCGCGCGCGGCCTGGCGCCGCCGCCGGTGTGCGTGAGCATCAGGTCGGTGTTGTGCAGCCAGAAGCAGATGTCCAGGCAGTGGAAAGCGCGCATGCGGCCGTCGAACAGGGGCGGCTGCCACTGGAACCAGGCCACGTAGACCGGTGCGCCCTGCTTGACTTTCGTGTCGGCGGAGCGGACCACGTTGGAGCGGTTGGCGAGGATCATCGACCAGATCTCGATCGGGCGCTTCTGCGGGAACTGCGCGGCGTAGGCCTCCACGATCTCGCGGGTGCGGTCGCCGAAGCGGGCGGTGAGGCGCTCCACCACGCCGTCCAGCGTGATGCTCTCCAGCTCGGGCTGGGTGCGGTCGGGGTTGCTCTCGTCCAGGGTGGTGCAGTAGAGGATCGGGATGTTCGGCAGGGACGCGTCGGCGGGGTCGAAGAAGGTGCCGGCCGGGATGTCCACGCCGTCGCCCACCGGGCTGAAACCGGCGCGGCCGCCGGGGTTCGTGCCGCGGAAGCTGCGCGCGGCGCGGTTGGCCAGCGCGTAGTACTCTTCCCAAGGCATCTGCTGGAGCTTGTCGATCTGCGAGGGCTTGAGCCCCGCTTCCTTGAGGATATGGGCGCCGAGGGCTTCGGCGTATTCCTTGTTGGCGGCCGTGACGCTGTTGCCGCTGAGGGCCACGCCCTTGTGGACAAGCCCCTTGGCGGCGGGCATCGTGGCGACGATGCTCACCTTGGAGCCGCCGCCGGACTGGCCGATGATGGTCACGTTGCCGGGGTCGCCGCCGAAGTTGGTGATGTTGTCGTGGACCCACTGCAGGGCGGCGATGATGTCGAGCATGCCGACGTTGCCGGAGTGGCGGTATTTCTCTCCGCCAACGCCTGCGAAGTCGGTGTATCCCAGCGAGTTGAGGCGGTGGTTGACCGACACGCAGACCACGTCTCCGTAGCGGGCGAGGTTCTCGCCGCCGTAGCCGTCCTGCTCGATGGCGTTGCCGCTGGAGAAGCCCCCGCCGTGCAGCCACACGAGCACGGGGCGCTTGGCGGCGTCGAGCGCCGGCGTCCAGACGTTGAGCCGGAGGCAGTCTTCGCCGATCAGGTCATAGTTCCAGTGGTCCACGAAGCCGGCGTAGGACTCGGGCCGGCGGTCGTAGCCGACCACCTGCGGGGCGGACTCGCCGTACAGGAGGGCCGGGCGGACGTAGTCCCAGGGCTGGGGCGGTTTCGGGGGCATGAAGCGGTTCTCCCCGGCGGTGCTGGCGCCGTAGGGGATACCCTTGAACTGGTAGATGTCGTCCAGGATGAAGCCGCGGACGCGGCCGTACTGGGTGTTGGCCACGGCGATGTCCTCGCCGATGAAGAGACGCTGTCCGTCCTCTTTCTGCTTGGACGGACCGGTGCAGGCACACAGCAGCGCAGCTGCGGCCAGCAGGAGGGTGTAGGTTTTTTTCATATGGCTGGGGGGATGAGTTTCCAGTCAAAGATAAAGAATAATTCCGTATCTTTGTGTACAATACTATGTAATTATGCGAATTCCTGACATCACCATCGCCGTAGACGGCTATTCCTCCACCGGCAAGAGCACTTTGGCGCGCCTGATCGCGCAGCACTTCGACTTCCTGTACCTCGACTCCGGCGCGATGTACCGCGGGGTGACCCTCTTCGCGCAGGAGCAGGGCCTGATCGCCCCGGACAACACCGTCGCCCCGGCGCTCGAGGCCGCCCTGGAGGGCTTGGACCTGCATTTCGCGCCCGGGACCATCCTCCATATGGGGGAGCGCAACATCGAGAAACAGATCCGCACGATGGAGGTCTCCTCGCAGGTCAGTCCGATCGCGGCCGTGCCTTATGTCCGCACCTGGGTGGACCGCCGGCTCCACGATTTCTCTGCCGCCGGCCGCGTGGTGATGGACGGCCGGGACATCGGCACCACCGTCTTTCCGAACGCCGAGATCAAGATCTTCATGACCGCCCGGCCGGAGGTGCGCGCCCAGCGCCGCTTCGACGAGCTGGCCGCCAAGGGGGAGAACCCCGTTTTCGAGGAGGTGATGAAGAACCTTCAGGAGCGCGACTACATCGACTCCCACCGGGAGACTTCCCCGCTGCGCCGGGCCGCGGACGCCTTCGTGCTGGACAATTCCGAGATGGGCTTCACCGACGAGATTGCCTGGGCCGAGGGCCTGATCCGCGGCAAATTCGGGCTGTTGGATGCGCCGGACGGGATTCCCGGTCGGGCCGGGAATGACGGGGGACAAGCCTGACCCGGCGCCATGCAGGTCGAGATCGATCCCCATTCCGGATTCTGTGGCGGCGTGATCCGCGCCATCGGCACGGCCGAGGAGTTCCTCGGCGCCGGTGGCCGCCTGTATTCGCTCGGCGCCATCGTCCACAATGAGCAGGAACTCGCCCGGCTGGAGGGTCGCGGGCTCGTGGCCCTGGGCAAGGACCAGCTCGGCGCCGCGGCGGGACAGACCCTGCTGATCCGCGCCCACGGCGAGCCTCCGCAGGTCTATGTCCGCCTGGAGGAGCTGGGCATCAAGGTCATCGACTGTACCTGCCCCGTGGTGCTGGGCCTGCAGCGGCAGATCCGGGAGGCGTACGCCCGCGTGGCGCCCGCCGGCGGGCAGGTCGTGCTCTTCGGCAAGATCGGCCACCCCGAGGTCCTGGGCCTGGTGGGCCAGGTGCCCGAGGGGGGCGTGGTCGTGGTGGAGACCCCGGAGCAGCTCCGGGAGCACCTCTCCGACGGCAGCATCCGCCCGGACCGCGCCATCGAGCTCTTCTCCCAGACCACGATGAGCCCGGAGGGCTACGCCGCCGTGCGCGAACGCCTGCAGGCGGCGATGCAGGGCGCGGTCCTCACGGTCCACGACACCATCTGCCGCCAGGTGGCCTCGCGCCACCACGAGCTGGCGGAGTTCGCCCGCAGCCACGACGCCGTGGTGTTCGTGGCGGGGCGCGACAGCTCCAACGGCAAGGTCCTCTTCGAGCTGTGCCGCCGCGCCAACCCGCGCACCTGGCTCATCGGCTCCGCCGACGCTCTGGATCCCGGCTGGCTGCGCCCCGGAGACCGCGTGGGCGTGTGCGGGGCCACATCCACCCCCAAATGGCTGCTCGAGGAAGTCGCCGCCGCCATCAAAAATTTGCAATAGTTGAGGCAATTCCTTAAATTTGCCCGGATTAAGCGAATACAAACAAATAAATAAATCATTTATGGCAACAACAGCTGATTTCAAGAACGGCCTTTTCCTCAAGTACAATGGCAAACCGTGCCAGATCGTCTGGTTCCAGCACGTCAAGCCGGGCAAGGGCCCCGCTTTCGTGAAGACCAAGCTCCGCAACCTGGAGAACGGCAACATCCTTGAGAACACCTTCACCGCCGGCATGAAGATCGAGACCATCGAGGTCGAGCGCCGCCCGTACCAGTTCCTCTATGCCGAGGAGGACGGTTTCAACTTCATGCACGAGGAGACCTACGAGCAGATCCTGCTCCCGAAGGACGTCGTCGAGAACGCCGACCTGATGAAGGAAGGCCAGCATGTCGAGATGATGTTCGTGGTGGGCGAGGAGCGCTGCCTCACCTGCGAGCTCCCGACCTACGTCACCCTCGAGGTCACGTACTCCGAGCCCGCCGTCAAGGGCAACACCGCCTCCACCTCCGCCCTTAAGGAGGTCACGCTTGAGACGGGCGCCAAGGTGATGGTCCCGCTGTTCATCGAGACCGGCGAGAAGATCAACGTCAACACCGCGGACCGCTCCTACGGCGGCCGCGCATAAGCATTTGTGTATAAATGAAGAAGCCGGCCTCGCGGGGCCGGCTTCTTCGTCGTTTATTGCGACTCGATCTTGAGCTGCTGTATCTTGAAGAACTTGCCCTTGTGGCTCACGAAGATGGTGACGGAGTAGCTCTCCCCGCCGGCCTTGAGCGTCCCCAGGGCGTATTTCATGTTGTCCTTACCGGCGGTGTGGGAGATGTCGAAGGAGCGCGGGGAATTGCTCTCGAAGAAGGTGCGGAGGATCTGCCGGGCCTGGGCCTTGCTGGCGCTGCTGGCCTGGGACACGACGGCGATCTCGAGGTTGTCGTCGAACCAGGCGGAGAGCTTGTCGGCGTCTCCCTGGGCCATGTATTTGCCGATGGGGATGAACACGTCGAACTCCGCGGTCTGCGCCGAGAGGCGCCCGCAGAGCAGCATCGGCAGAAGGACTGCCAGTATTTTGAGCACGTGTTGCACGGTCCGAAAAGATTGCAAATTCCGAGCCACGTTACTATCTTTGTAGAGAAACCGATTATTTAAGTACGATTATGAAGAAGATAGCAGCAGTCATTGTCCTGCTCCTCGGCGCGGCGTCTCTCTGCCGTGCAGAACAAATCGACCTCCGTCCTCTGGACGGCCGCGAATCCACTGTGCGCCAAGGCACTTCCTGGGGTGTCCCTTTCGCCAAAGGTGCGGTCCAGCCCGGCTCGGCCTTCGCCGTGACGGACGCCGCAGGGCGTGAGGTCCCGTCCGCCAGCTGGCCGCTGGCATACTGGCCGGACGGCTCGCTGAAGTGGGTCGGACTCGCCACCGTGGCGGAGCGCGGTGCGCTGAGCGTGCGCGTCACGCCTGCGCCGAAGCTGCGTGGGCGCCGCACCGCCGTCGTGGAGCCGCTGGCCCGCACGCTGGTGCAGCAGACCGCGGACGGCCTGCGGATCGACACCGGCGCGATGAGCTGCCTGGTGCCTTCCGACGGCTCCAGCTTCCTGCGCGAACTCGCCCTGGGCGGCAAGCTGATCGCCTCGGACGCCGAACTGGTGGCGGTCTGGGAGCGCCGCAGCGGCACGGACCGGCGCCGCACCGTCACGCAGGAGGAGTGCCTGAGCCATATTGAGAAAGTCACCCTGGTGCAGGACACGCCGATGCGTGCCGTCGTCAAGGTGGAGGGCAGGCACCGCGCCGCGAGCGGCCGGGAATGGCTGCCTTTCGCTGTCTATTGTATCTTCTATGCGGATATGCCCACGGTCCAGCTCACGCACTCGTTCGTCTTCGACAGCGACGGCCGCGAGGACTTCATCCAGGGACTCGGCGTGCGCCTGCGCGTGCCCTTCCGCGAGGAGGTCCACAACCGCCACGTCCGACTGGCCGGCGACGGACAGGACGGCGCGGGCTTCTGGTGCGAGCCGGTCCGGCTGGCGCCGGGATACCGCCCCAGCGCCGGGCGCATCTTCGTGGAGAACTACCAGGACTACCTGCGCGGGGCCCGGCTCCCTAACGAAGCCGACCTGTCCGAGACGGAGCGCGCCGCCCTGCAGACCTGTCCGGTCTGGGGCGACATGCGCCTGGTACAGAACAGCTCCAACGGCTTCTCCATCGACAAGCGCACCACGCCCGAGAGCTCCTGGGTCCACTACGTGGAGGGCGGCCGCTCGCTGGGCGGCGCCCTGCTGGGTGACTGTACAGGCAGTATCTTCCTGGGAGTCAAGGATTTCTGGCAGAGCTACCCGGCCGCGCTCTATGTGGACCGCGCCGGCGAGGACGCTGGCTTCCTGACGGCCTGGCTCTGGGCCCCGGACGGCCCGGCGATGGATATGCGCCACTACGACACCATCCCGCACGACCTGAAGATCAACTACGAGGACTATAAGGAAGGCTGGGAGTCTCCCCTCGGGGTGGGGCACCGCTCCACGCTGGAGATCCGCCTCTTCGACGGCATCCCCGCCAACGACGAGCTGCTGGCCGTGGCCAAGGCCGTCCAGAAGCCGCTGCAGTACAGCTGCACGCCGGAGTATCTCTACTCCGTCCACGCCTTCGGCGACTACTGGGCCCTGCCGCGTCCGGAGAACGCCGTCTATGCCGGCATCGAGCGCCAGCTCAACGAGAACCTGGAGTTCTACCGCCGCCAGATCGACGAGCGCTCCTGGTACGGCTTCTGGAACTACGGCGACGTGATGCACAACTACGACTTCACCCGCCACGACTGGCGCTACGACATCGGCGGCTGGGCCTGGAACAACGTGGAGCTCGCACCGAACGTGCTGCTGTGGACCTGCTTCCTGCGTACGGGCCGCGAGGACATCTGGACGATGGCCGAGGCGATGGAAAAGCACGCCAGCGAGGTGGACGTCCACCATCTGGGGCAGTTCGCCCCGCTGGGCTCGCGCCACAACGTCGTCCACTGGGGCGACGGCGCCAAGCAGCCGCGCATCAGCTACGCCGGGATGAAGCGCTACCTGTACTACCTGACCGGCGGCGACCCGCTGACGGGTGACCGGATGACCGAGCAGCTGGGGGCCGAGAAGGCCTACGACTATGCCCGACGGATCAGCACCTGGGGTGCCGTGGGCGGGACCTACATCAAGTCCTCGCTCAACGACTGGGGGTACTACGCCGGCAACTGGATGATCGAGTGGGAGCGCACCGGCAACACCTATTACCGGGACCGCCTGCTCAACTCCATCAAGGACCTGACGGCCCTGAGCCGCATCAGCGGCGCCCTGGCCTTCGACTACTTCGATCCGGAGACCGGCCGCTTCATGGTCTGGCTCAATGAGAAACCGGCCGCGCCCGGCCCGGGCGGCCGCCCGGCGCCGCAGGCCGAGGTCAACGCCCCCGCCTCCGAGTTCGTGCCGGCCTCCACGCTCAGCGACAGGAAGCTCCGCAGCATCGTGGGCTGGCGCCTGTCGAACGTGCGCTCCGATACCTTCAGCACCATCTTCGGCGTGCCGGAGATGCTGGCCGACCTGCGCGCCACGGTGGACGCGCCGGAGTTCTGGAAGTGCGTCGACAACTCCTTCCGCGCCATCACCGGTGTGGCGGGCGGCAGCATGACCGGGCCCCGGATGGCGGCGTGGATAGCCGATGTGGAGGGCAACGCCGAGATGGGCGCCAAGGCCTGGAAGAACCTGCTGGACAACGGTTTCACCGCCACCGAGAGCGACGGAACGCCCGTGCGGCCGCACCCGCTGGACGGGATGGTGGCTACGCCCGACATCGTCAAGCCCTACGGCGAGCCGCATTTCCTCGGCCAGAGCGCCGGCTGGCAGCTCCACACCCCGAGTACCGTCCAGTGGCTGCTCAACGCCATCGAGGTGATGGAATGGGCCCGCAACTACGTGCCTGCTGAATAGCCTGCGATGCGCCTGACCCTGCTCACTGTCGGCAAGACGGACATCCCCTGGGTGCGGGACGGACTGGAGATGTACCTCTCCAGGATCCGGCACTATGTTCCCTTCGAGCTCCGGGAGATCCCGGAGCTCAAGGGCGTGTCCTCGCTCGGCCGCGAGCAGATTAAGGAACGGGAAGGGGAGCTGATCCTCAAGCAGATACGCCCAGCGGACGAGGTGGTCCTGCTGGACGAACACGGCCGGACATACCGCTCGCTGGCCTTCGCCGAATGGCTGGGCCGGCGGATGGCGGGCTCGGGCCGCGACCTTGTCTTCGTCATCGGCGGCGCCTATGGCTTCTCCGATGCGGTTTACGCGCGTGCGGACGGGAAGCTGTCCCTTTCGGAGATGACTTTCTCGCACCAGCTTGTGAGAACGATTTTTGCAGAGCAACTCTACCGGGCCTTCACCATCCTGCGCGGTGAGCCCTACCATCACGAATGAAAGCGGGTAAACAAATCAAGGAATGGATCGCTGCGGCGCTGCTCGTGGTGGGGGTGGCCGTGTTCATCTCCTCGCTGCAGGTCACGCAGTCGCCCGGAGACACGTCCGGCGCGGCGCGGCGCGTCGAGCGGACGCTCGGCCGGCGCCTCTCGATGCTGGACGACTACATCGCCATAGCGATTGCGCAGGCCCCCGCCCAGTGGATGGACCTGGGGGACCTGCCGCAGGATTTCGTGCTGTACCGCTACTGTTCCGACACGCTCCAGTCCTGGGCCCACGAGTTCCCGATCGCCAACGACAACATCAGCCAGCGGGTCTACGTGCCCTTCCTGGCCGATTCGCGCCTCAGTGCCGTCTCGCCGCTGGCAATCGTCACAGACTCGCTCGGATTCTATAATTTCGGTTCGCACTGGTACCTTGCCAAGACCGTGACGGACGAGTCGGTGCGGGTGGTCGCCGCCCTGGAGGTGATGGACGAGATGCGCGGGCCCGGCCCGGCCCGGGGCCTGCGGCGGACCAACGAGCACCTGCGCCTGTCGCCCAAGTATACCATCCGGCCGCTCTCGTACAGCGGCGGGTCCGCCGTCACGCTGGAGGGCCGCCCGCAGTTCAAGATCCTGATGGAGTCGATGTCGCCCGGCGGACGGGACTCGATGCCGCTGATCTGGCTGTCCCTGGCCCTGTGCCTGGCGGCGCTGCTGGTCTTCCTGTCCGCGGACCGCTCGCTCCGGCGTTTCGCGTGGGTGGCGACCGGTGTGCTCGTCCTGATGACGGGCCTGTATTTCTGGGGCAAGTTCTCCCAGGGCCGTTCAATGGTCTTCTCGCCGCGCCTGTATGCCGGTGGCGAGCTGCTCTACTCGCTGGGCGCCGTGATCCTGATCAACCTGGCGATCCTGGTCCTGTCGGTGTGTGCGTATATGGTCCGCGCGGCCATTGCTGAGCGGATGGGCGAACGGGGCAGCCGCATCGCGGCCTGCACGGCCGTGCTCCTGTCCGTGGCAGGTATCGTGGCGTATTCCCGGGTGGCGTTGGGCAGCATCATCTTCAACTCCGGCATCTCGATGGAGATCTACAAGCTGGCGCAGCTCTCACTCTTCACCGTCGTCGTCTACGTCTCGTTCATCACCCTGCTGCTCAGCATCCCGCTGCAGCTGCAGCTGCTCGCGCCGGTGTTCAACCGGGAGGGCCGACGGAGTTTCGACGCCCTGTCGCTGACCAACCGCGTGATCTTCTCCGTGCTGGTGGGCGTGTACCTGATCGTGGTGGCTGGCGTGCTCGGCTTCCGCAAGGAGGAGGGCCGGATGGGCCTGCTGGCCAACCGTCTGGCCTTCGACCGGGACATTTCGCTGGAGCTGCGCCTGCGCCGGACCGAGTCGCAGATCGCGGACGATATGATCCTGTCCACGCTGACCCATTTCCAGGGGACGGAGCAGTCCGTCCAAAGCCGCATTTCGGACTACTACCTGGCCGGCAGCGACCGGGACTACATGGTCTCGACCCGGGTCTACAACCAGTTCAACAATACCCGCCAGGCTGCCGCGGAATTCAATGCCATCGTGGAGGACGGCGTCCCCATCGCGGACAACTCGCGCTTCCTGTATGCCAAGCACGAGAACGGCCGCCCGTACTATGTCGGCGTCTTCTTCTACCTGTCCGAGGACGGGGAGGTGTCCCGCCTGCTGGTGCGGCTGGAGTCCCGTGAGATGCGCGGCACCCGGGGCTATGCCGGCATCTTCGGCATCACGCCGCCCGGCCAGGTCAACCTGCCGTCGGGCTATTCCTATGCCCGCTACGCCGGCCGGGACCTCAAGGCGTACCGGGGCAATTACCCCTATCCGACCCGGCTGGACGAGCGCCTCTTCCTGCTGGTATACAGCGTTCCGAGCGGCCACATCAACCAGGACGGCTACACGCATTTCATCAACACCGTCGGGGACGGGGAGGCCATCCTGATCACGCGCGCCAGCACCAGTGCGCTGTCCTATGCGGTGTCCGGAATCCTCGTGGCGCTGCTGACCTTCCTGATGCTGCTGCTGGTCGTGCTGCGCCAGCCCAAGGCGCCGCTCTTCCAGCAGACATACTACAAGAACCGTATTTCCTGGGTCCTGCTCGCCTCGCTGATCCTGACCCTGCTCGCGATGGCGCTGGTCAGCGTGCTCTTCGTCTACTCGCGCAACGACAGCAACCGCCAGTCGGTGATGTCCGACAAGATCAGCTCGATCGTGACGATGATGGACGCCGGGCTGCAGGAGGTTGAGAGCGCCGGCGCGATGAACTGGGCGGCCGTCTACGGCCTGATCGAGCGGGTCGGCAACGAGACGGCCTCCGACATCTCCCTGTACAGCCCGTCCGGGCACCTGATGATGACCAACACGCCCGTGGTCTTCGACCAGCTGAACGTCCCCCAGCGCATCGACGGGACGGCCTTCTACAATATCACGTACCGCAACCGCCGCCATTACATCCAGCAGGAGCGCTTCGGCCGGCAGAAATTCTACAGTATGTATGCCCCGCTCTTCGCCAGTGACGGCTCGATGATCGCCATCCTCTGCTCGCCGTACAACGAAGAGACCTACGACTTCGAGGAGGATGCGGTGATGCACTCGATGACCATCATCTCGCTCTTCCTGCTCTTCCTGCTGATGGCCCTCTTCATGGTCTCACGCATCGTGGACCGGATGTTCAAGCCGCTCAGCGAGATGAGCCGCAAGATGGCCAGTGCGGACCTCGAGTCCCTGGAGTACCTCGACTACGACCGTGACGACGAAGTCACCTCGATCGTGCAGGCCTACAACCGGATGGTCACGGAGCTGTCCGAGAGTTCGCGCAAGCTGGCCCAGGCCGAGCGTGACAAGGCCTGGAGCGGGATGGCCCGCCAGGTGGCCCACGAGATCAAGAACCCGCTCACGCCGATGAAACTCCAGCTCCAGCGGGTGATCCGCCTCAAGCAGAAGGGCGATCCCGCTTGGCAGGACCGCTTCCAGGAGGCCAGCCAGGTGATCCTGGACCACATCGACATCCTCACCGAGACGGCCAACGAGTTCTCCACCTTCGCCAAGCTCTACACCGAGGAGCCCACGCAGATCGCGCTCGACCGCCTGCTGCAGGAGGAGATCTCGATGTTCGACAACAAGGAGAACATCACCTTCGACTACCTGGGACTGGCCGGCGTGGTGGTCACGGGCCCCAAGCCGCAGCTCACCCGCGTGTTCGTCAACCTGCTGGGCAACGCCGTCCAGGCCATCGGCGACGCGCCGGACGGACGCATCGTCGTGTCCCTGCGCAAGTCCACGCAGGACGGCTTCTACGACGTGGTCGTGGAAGACAACGGCCCCGGCGTGTCCGAGGAGAACGTCGACAAGCTCTTCACCCCGAACTTCACGACCAAGAACGGCGGCTCCGGCCTCGGGCTCGCCATCAGCCGCAGCATCCTGGAGCGCTGCGGCGCCACCATCTCCTACAGCCGTTCTTTCACCCTCGGCGGCGCCTGCTTCACCGTCCATTATCCATCGGATAATCAATAGGTTCCTGAGCCGGATAGGGAACAGGCTGCTGCCTGACGGGCAATTTCCCTTGCCCGGAAGGCAGCACGCCTGTTCCCCCGGCGACCAAGGACAACGGGAAAAGAGAATGACAAAGAAGACATAGAAAGTATAACAAGCGAAGGGCGGAACGCTTTTTTTGCGTTCCGCCCTTCGCGTAGAGCCAGAGGAGTCAGACTACTTGAGGAAAGTGTCGCGCATCGGGTTGAAGCAGTCGATCAGGATGCCGTCCTCGAGACAGACACAACCATGCTCGATATTCGGCTGCTTGTAGAGGGCGTCACCGGCCTCCACGATCTTGGTCACGCCACCGACCGTGAACTCGAACTTGCCGGAAGCCACATAGGTCACCTGGGAGTGCGGATGGCTGTGCATGTCGCCCACCTGGCCCTTCTTGAACTTGACCTTGACCATCATGATGTTGTCGTTGTAGCCAAGGATCTGGCGCACGACGCCGCCGCCGGCATCGTGCCAGTCGGTCTCGGCCTCGAAGATGAAATTGCCGCTTTGCTGAGTCATTGCTTGTTCGTTTTGGGATTGCTGGGGTTCGGGAGTCTCCTTGGGCTGGTTGCCACAGGCGGACACGACAAGTGCCGCAGCGAGGGAGAAAATGGTGATGAATTTGTTCATTTCGGATGGTTGTTTTGCCAAAGATAGGGACAATTTTCCTATCTTTGAACAATATCAAACCAAAAACCATATGAAGTCCCTGATTCACCGATTGCTCGTACTGACCTGTCTGCTGGTGCCCCTCACCCTTACGGCAAAACCCAAGTCCCTGGAGGCCCAGGCCCTGGAGACGATGAAGACCGCCACCCAGTATATGATGGATGTCGTGGGCTACCGCGGCGGATTCGTCTGGAACTATCTCCCGGACCTGTCCCGCCAGTGGGGCGAGATGGAAGCCAAGCGCACGATGGTCTGGACCCAGGATCCGGGCACGCCCCAGATGGGCCAGCTGTTGCTGGACGCCTACCACGCCACCGGGGACGAGTATTATTACGAAGCCGCCAAGCGGGTGGCCCAGGCCCTGATCTGGGGCCAGCACGAGAGCGGCGGCTGGAACTACACCTTCGACTTCGCCGGCGAGGCCTCGCTGAAGGACTGGTACGCCACCGTGGGCCAGAGCGGCTGGCGTCTGGAGGAGTTCCAGCATTATTACGGCAATGCCACCTTCGATGACTCCTGTACTTCGCAGTGCGCCAAGTTCCTGCTCCGCATCTATGCCGAGAAATACGATCCTGCCTTCCGCCAGGCGCTGGACAAGGCCATCGCCTTTGTGCTGAACAGCCAGTATCCGAGCGGCGGCTGGCCGCAGCGCTGGCCGCTGATGTACGACCATCCTTTCCAGGGCCGTCCCGACTACAGTTCCTTCATCACGCTTAACGACGACGTGATTCCGCAGTGTATCGACTTCCTGGTGCAATGCTACCAGACGCTCGGCATGCCCGGACTCAAGGAGCCCATCTACCGGGCGATGTACCTCTGTATCCTGCTCCAGCAGGGCGCTCCGTACGCCGGCTGGTCCGACCAGTATACCCCGTCCGACCTCAAGCCGGCCCACGCGCGCTCCTACGAGCCGCGCGCCATCAGCTCCAGCTGCACCGCGTCGATGGTGCGCCAGATGATGCAGTACTACTGCCTCACGGGCGACACCCGCTTCCTGGCAGGCATCCCGGCCGCCCTCGATTTCCTGGAATCCCTCAAACTGCCTGCCTCCGAGGAGCAGAAGTGGGGGCGCCCCAGCGGGGATCCGGACGCCATCCTCGTGCCGCGCTTCATCGATCCGGACACCGGCATCCCGCAGTATGTCCACCGCGTGGGCTCCAACTGGTACAACGGCCACTATTTCACCAATCAGGACATCTCGGGCACCATCGGACACTACAGTTCGGCGGCGCGAATCAACGTCAAGGCGCTCCGCCGCCAGTACGAGGAGCTGAAGGCGCGGCCCGTCGCCGAGGTTGTCAAGGGTTCTCCGCTGCTGGAGAAGGAGCTGGTGCCGCTGCCGAAGTACGTCGCGGCAGCGCGTCCGATGCGCGGCGATGTCAAGGCGATCATCGACGCGCTCACGCCCGAGGGCTACTGGCTGAGCCCGCTGGGCAGCACCTCCAATCCCTACAAGCCCGGTGCGCCGACCACGCCCAGTGGCGAGACGAAGTACGGCTCCACCAACGTCGGTGACGAGTATGACACGTCTCCCTACCGCTGCACGGACGGCACGATGTGTATTTCCACCCGGGACTACATCAACAAGATGGTAACCTTGATCCGCTTCATTGACAAAGACGCAAAATAATGAAAGTAAGACTGTTTCTTGCCCTTTCTTCATTAATTCTCGCCTCCGCTCCGCTTTCCGTCGCCGCGGTGAAGCAACAGCCTGCATCGGCGGATGTACCGTTCGGATGGGCGACGGCGCTCTCACTGACGGAGGGGAGCGGATATGAGCTTACCGGCGGTGATCCCGCGCGGACCGTCGTGCTGCTGAGCAACGGGATGGATATGCGCGAGGACGTCATCAAGGCGGTCAAGGACTACGACGTGATCGTGTTCGACGGTGCGCGCGGTGACTTCATCATCTCGAGCTCCATCTCGTTCCGCGGCCTGCGCGGCAAGAGCTTCCTGGGCGTGAACGGCGCCCGCATCCGCACGCAGTTCGAGGTCACGCCCGAAATCCACCACCTGCTGGATTCCGTCGGGGTGAAATCGATGTCCGACCAGGGTGGCGGTGGGCTGTTGAGCAACGGCGCCCGCGTGGCCGAGGAACGTGAGCAGCACGTCCGTCAGGCCATCATAGACCGTTACGGCGACGCCACGGAACGATACCGTCGCGCCGGCCTGTTCGGGTTCGCGGGTTGCGAGAACATCATCCTCCGCAATCTGGCGCTGGTCGGTCCCGGAGCCATCGACGTGGGGGGTGACGACCTGCTGACCTTAAACACCGGTTGCCGGCATGTCTGGGTGGACCATTGCCGCTTCCTGGACGGGATGGACGGTAATTTCGACATCCGTCCGGGGGTGGACTTCGTCACCGTGAGCTGGTGTGTGTTCGAGTATTCCGACCGCTCTTACGGCCACCAGGCCTCGAACCTGATTGCCGGAACGATGAACCAGGATGGCCTGAAGCAGATCCTCCACATTACTTTCGCATATTGCCATTGGGGGCAGGGCGTGCAGGTCCGTATGCCCGTCATCACCTGTGCCGATGCACACCTGCTCAACAACCTTTATGACTGTGCCGGCAATGAGTACCCGGCCGTGAATGCCTGCTTCGGTGCGCGCGCTTTGCTGGAAGGCAATTACTTCGACCGCGGCGTGAAGAACATCTTCGCCCCGGAGCCCGACGCGCTGGCCTGGCAGTTCCGGGGCAATGTCTTCCGCGAGAAGTTCAGCCCCGCCGACCGCGGGACGGTGGAGATGCCCTATGCCTATACGGCCCTGCCGGCTTCCAAGGTCCCTGCGCTCGTGCGCAAGGGTGCCGGCCCGACCCTGGACCTCCAGGTCCCTGCGTCCACGGTCGACTTCACCATCCACTTGATGGGCGACAGTACGATGGCCGACAAGGACATCAGCGGGCTCAACCCCGAGCGGGGCTGGGGGATGGTCTTCGAGAATTTCCTCGACAGCCGCGTGCGCGTGATCAACTACGCCAAGAACGGCCGCAGCTGCAAGACGGCCATCGCCGAGGGCATCTGGGACCGCGTCAAGGCCAACATCCGCCCGGGCGACTACCTTTTCATCGAGTTCGGCCACAATGACCAGAAGCCCAACGGCAAGGGCTATGCCCCAGCCTGGACGGAGTGGCAGGACTATCTGCGGCTCTTCATCAACACCGCCCGCGAACTGGGCGCCACGCCGGTCCTGCTGACCCCGGTGGCGCGCCGGCATTTCAACAACAACGTCCTCGACGAGACCACGCACGGGGAGTATCCGGCCTCGATGCGCGCCGTGGCCCGCGAGACCGGGACGACCCTGATCGATATGGAGCAGGCCACCATCAAGTGGCTCAAGCAGGCGGGCGACCTCGCCTCACGGCCTTACTTCATGTGGATCGAGCCGGGCGTCTGTCCCGCCAAACCGCAGGGCATCCAGGACAACACGCACTCCACGCCGCTGGGTGCGCGCCGCAACTGCGACATCGTCTGCGACTCCATCCGCGTCAAGCTGCCCGAGATCGCGAAGCACCTCGTCCGCTGGGACGCCGTCGTGGACCAGCAGGGCCGCGGGGACTTCCTGACGGTGCAGGCCGCCATCGATGCGGCTCCGGACGCGCTCCACGGCGGGCAGTACCGGATCCTCGTCAAGCCCGGCATCTACCGCGAGCGCATCATCATCCCCTGGAACAAGCGCCGCCTGCTGCTCAAGGGCCTGGACGCGATGAACACGGTCATCGTCTACGGCAATGCCGCTCCGCAGCCCTGGGGCTTTGCGGAGGGGACCATCGGCACCTCCGGCAGCGCCACGATGTTCGTGCACGCCGAGGACGTGACGCTGGAGGACCTGACGGTGGAGAACGACGCCGGCCGTGTGGGCCAGGCGGTCGCGCTCTTTACCAACGGTGACCGCTTCACGGCCCGCCGCTGCCGCTTCCTGGGCAACCAGGACACCCTCTACACCTTCGGCAAGTATTCCGAGGACGGGGGTCACATCCGCAATGCCTTCTTCGACTGCTACATCGAGGGGACGACGGACTTCATCTTCGGCAGCAGCCGCGCCTGGTTTGAGCGCTGCGAGATCAAGTCCCTTGCTGACAGCTACGTGACGGCCGCCTCCACCGTCCAGGGCCAGCCTTTCGGCTACGTCTTCAAGGACTGCCGCCTGACGGCCGGTCCCGGTGTGACGAAGGTCTATCTAGGCCGTCCTTGGCGTCCCTACGCGCAGACCGTGTTCCTGCACTGTGAACTCGGCGCACACATCCGCCCGGAGGGCTGGCACAACTGGAACAATCCGGCCAACGAAAAGACAGCGTTCTATGCCGAATCGGATTGCTTTGGTCCCGGCGCCGCTGCCGACGGGCGCGTGGGTTGGTCGCACCAGCTGAGCCCTGCCGATACTGCGCGCTACACCTGGGATTCCGTGATGGGTCCCTGGGCTCTGTAATTATCTCTTTCACAAGCTATTGAACATATGAGAAGAGTGCTTGTCCTGCTGGCGACCCTTTGGGCGACGGCCTCCAGCCTGTCCGCCCAGTCGCCCAAGAATGTCCTTTGGTTCGACAAGCCTGCCGTTGCCTGGGAGGAGGCGTGGCCGGTCGGCAACGGCCGCATCGGCGCGATGGTCTACGGCGGTACCGACGTGGAGGAACTCCAACTCAACGAGGAGACCATCTCCACAGGCGGCCCGTACGAGAACTGGAACCCCAAGGCACTCCAGCATTTGCAGCAGATGCGGGACCTGATCTTCTCCGGCCGGTACGAAGAAGCCCAGAATCTCGGCGACGAATGCTTCCTGTCCCCCGTGGGTGAAGAGATGCACTACCAGACTGCCGGTTCGCTGAAGATCCGCTTCTCCGGCCGGGAGGGGGAGGTGAGCGACTACCGTCGCGAACTCGACATCGACCGGGCGGTCGTGCGCACCAGCTACAAGATCGGTGGCGTGGAGTATGTGGAAGAGGTTTTTTCCTCCTTCACCGACCAGCTCATCATCGTGCGCCTGACGGCTTCCAGGCCCAAGGCCCTCAGCTGTGAGCTTTTCTACGAGACGCCGATGCAGAATACCCGGGTCAGCACCCCGGGCGGCAATCTCCTGCGCCTGGAGGGCAAGGCCGACGACAAGGGCGGCATCCAGGGCGCGATCCGCTATGTCAATGACACCCGGGTGACGGCCCGGGGCGGCCGGGTGCGCGCCGGAGGCGAGTCCCTGCGCGTGGAGGGCGCGACGGAGCTGCTGCTGCATATCTCCCTGGCTACGAATTTCGTCAACTACAAGGACGTGTCGGGCGATCCGTACGCGCGCAACGCTGCTTACCTGAAGAATGCCTCGAAGCGATACGACAGGGCGCTTGCCTCCCACATCGCTGCCTACAAGGAGCAGTTCGACCGGGTGAAACTGGACCTGGGTGGGTCTCACTACGAGAACCGGCCGGTCAATTACCGCCTGCTGGCCTTCAAGTGGACCGAGGATGCACCGCTCGTGGCGACCTATTTCCAGTTCGGACGCTACCTGCTGATCAGCTGCTCGCAGCCGGGTGGCCAGGCCGCCAACCTGCAGGGCATCTGGAATGCCCGCCTCAAGGCCGCCTGGTGCGGCAACTACACGACCAACATCAACACGGAGATGAACTACTGGCCGGCGGAGCTGACCAACCTGCCGGAACTCCACGAACCCCTGCTGCGGATGATCCGCGAGTTGAGCGTCACCGGGGCGGCGACAGCGCGGGGAGCATACGGTTGCCGGGGTTGGGTGCTGCACCACAATTCCGACCTGTGGCGCATCACGGGGGCGCAGGATCACGCGTACTGCGGCCTGTGGCCGACCGGCGGCGCGTGGCTCTGCCAGCACCTTTGGGACCGCTATCTTTACAACGGAGACGAGGCCTACCTCGCCGAGGCGTATCCGTTGATGAAGAGCGCCTCCGAATTCTTTGTCGACTTCCTGGTGGAGGATCCGAATACGGGTTATCTGGTGGTGGCTCCCTCCTGTTCGCCGGAGAACCGGCCCAAGTCGATGCCATCCAACGTCTACGCCGGCATCACCATGGACAACCAACTCGTGACCGACCTCTTCACGAATACGGCCCGCGCCGCGGCGATCCTCGGCCGGGATGCGGCTTTCGCCGACACCTTGGACGTGATGCGCCGCCGGCTGCCGCCGATGCAGGTGGGGCAGTATGGCCAACTGCAGGAGTGGTGGGAGGATTGGGATGAACCGACCGATCACCACCGTCACGTCTCGCACCTCTGGGGTTTCTACCCGGGCTACCAGATCTCCCCGTACCGAACGCCCGTGCTCACGGAGGCCGTCCGCAATACGCTGATCCAGCGCAACGACGCCTCCACGGGCTGGTCGATGGGCTGGAAGGTCTGCCTGTGGGCCCGGATGCTGGACGGCGACCACGCCTTCAAGCTGATCAAGGACCAGCTCTCGCTGGTGAATCCCACGTCGCAGTCCGGCCAGGGCGGCGGCACGTATCCCAACCTGTTCGACGCCCATCCGCCGTTCCAGATCGACGGCAATTTCGGCTGCACGGCCGGCATCGCCGAGATGCTGCTGCAGAGCCACGACGGGGCCGTCCACCTGCTCCCGGCCCTGCCGGGCGCCCTCCCGGACGGTACCCTGGAGGGCCTGCGCGCCCGCGGCGGCTTCGTGCTGGAGCGGCTGGTCTGGAAGGACGGCCACATCGTGGAGGCGCGCCTGCGCTCCACTGCGGGCGGCAACCTCCGCCTGCGCTCCTATGACGCCCTGGCGGGAGAAGGGCTGAAAGCAGCCGAGGGCGCCAACCCCAATCCGCTCTTCGCCCCGCAGGAGATCGCCCGGCCGCTGGTGAGCGAAAAGGCGCCGCTGCGCGGCTACGTGGCTCCGGCGGCCTATGAGTATGACATCGAGACCGTGCCCGGGCAGGTGGTCGTGGTGCGCCGCGACGCGGCGGCCGCAGACCGCGCGGACGCGGTCGTGGCGGCCGACGGCAGCGGCGACTACACTTCGCTCCAGGCAGCCATCAATGCGGCCCCTGACTTCTCGGAGCGCCGCTGGGTCATCCTGATCAAGGACGGCGTCTACGACCAGGAGAAGCTGCTGGTCCCGGAGAGCAAGCAGAATATCACCCTTCGCGGGCAGAGCCGCCGGGGGACGGTGGTGAGCTATCTGATGTACGACGGACCGGACATCTACGCCGGGGCGCATCTGCCGCAGGAGAACGCCGCGAAGTGGATGCGCTCCGACCCCGTCCTGCTCAAGACTTCCGCCACCCTGACGGTGGTCGGGGACGGCTGCCGCATCGAACACCTGACGCTCGCCAACACGGCCGGGCCCGTGGCCCAGGCCCAGGCAATCGCCCAGCTGGGTGACAAGCTCTATGTAACAGATTGTGATATAACCGGTTATCAGGATACGATGTACCTTTGGAAGGACGGCAAGCGCTCCTATTTCGAGAACTGCCTGGTCGTGGGCCGCACGGACTATATCTACGGCGGCGGCATCGCCTGGTTCGAGGACTGCGAGATCCGCTCCTGGGGCGGCGGCTGGGTCACGGCCCCTTCCACGCCCCGGACCCAGGCCTACGGTTTCGTCTTCAACAACTGTCGTTTCACTTACGCCTCCGGCTCCCCGCGTGCGGGCGACGACGGGCGCAGCATCGCCATCGGCCGCCCCTGGCACAATTATCCGAAGGTCGTGATCCTTCGCTCCGAGTACTGCGACGAGATGGATCCGCTGGGCTGGCCGACCAACTGGGGCAAACCCTATGTGGAGACGAGCCCGGACCTGCACCTTTATGAGTTTGGCAACCGCGGCCGCCGCGCCGATATGAGCACCCGCGCCAAGTGGACGGGCCTGCGCGAACTGACCCCGGCCGAGGCTGCGGAATACACCGTAGAGCGGGTCCTTGGCGGGGATCCGCACCGCTGGTAAGACGAATCAACCGGAATTACTGATTATCATGAAACGTTTGTATCCGATCCTTGCAGTCCTGGCCCTCGCCGCCTGCACGGGCCCCAAGGCCCCCGAGAACACCGTCCGCAACGAGACCTACCGCATCTACGAGGGCGTCGCCCCCGGGAGCGAGTCCTGGGACTGGCAGGAGTACACCTACACTGACGACAAGGGTGACTCCTATTTCACCAACATCACCACGCCCGAACTCATCGCCTACCTGCCCGCCAAGGAGTGCGCGACAGGCGCCGCGATGATCGTCTGTCCGGGCGGCGGCTTCACGGTCAATTACTACACCAAGGAGGGCGCCACCGTGGCGCAGTGGCTGGCCGAGCACGGCGTGGCCGCATTCGTGCTCAAATACCGGCTCGTCCACTTCGCCCGCAACGAGCAGGAGGCCTTCTACTCGATCACCGGCGCCCCTGCGCCCGTCTATACCCCCGAGGAGCAGGCGGCGCTGGACGCCCACCGGCCCGTGGCCCGGGCGCTGGGCTGCGACGACGGCCGCGCCGCCATCGCCTACGTGCGCTCGCACGCGGCGGAATTCGGCGTCAAGCCCGACAAGATCGGCATCATGGGCTTCTCGGCCGGGGCGATGCTCACCACGGACGTGGCGCTCAACCACACGCCCGAGAACCGGCCCAACCTCGTGGCGCCGATCTACGGCTCGTCCGGGCAGATGCCCGAACAGCTCCCGACCGATGCCGCGCCGCTCTTCATCGCGGCCCCCGAGATCGACCTGTGGCCGACCCTGTCCAGCCTCAATATGATGACGGCGTGGCGCGCGGCGGAGATTCCCGCCGAGGCGCACTACTTCGCCGTGGAGAACCACGGCTTCGGCTATTATCCCGACGCGGAGCGCCAGCGGCCCTCCTTCGTCTGGATCGAGCTGCTCTACGCTTTCATGCAGAAGATCGGCTTCCTGGGCTAGCCTTTAGGGAATCCAGTCGGCCTGAAGGACGCGGAACGCCGCCTCAGGCGTGACGTGCCGGGCCTCGCGCGGACTGAGTTCGCGCGACCAGGGCGCGCGGGCGGAGCGGTCCGCGCCGCGCCCGGTACAGCGATACTCCAGATAGCGGGCCGTCTTCTCGTTCTCAGGATTGTTCCAATTGTGCCAGCCCGCCGGATCCAGGTCCAGGTCCAGTTCGCATTCTTTCCAGAGCGTATAGGCCCAGGCGCGCCACGGGCGGCCGAGCCACTCGCCCGTGATGCCCTCGCGGGCCGTCACCCGGCAGCGGTTGAAGACATATCCGATCGGATGGTCCGCCGGGGTGGAAGCAGCAGTGAGATAGCCTTTGCGCAGGGCGTGGATGTGGCAGCGCTCGAACCAGCAGGTCGCGGGACCGAAGATGAAGTCCACCGTGCCCTCGATGTAGCAATCCTCGAAGTACTCCCGTCCGTCCGGGTTGCCGGTATAGACCGTGTCCTGGAAGCCCAGGAAACGGCAGTTGCGGAAACAGGCCCGGTCGCCTTCTACGTGGAGGGCGACCGCCTGGCCCACGCGGGCGGTGTCCCTGAAATCGGAGAACCAACCCGGATTGTTGTGTGTCATGGCGTCGTTGATGACGGTCAGGTTCTCACAGACGAAGTCCGGCGCGTCCACCCGCAGGGTGTAGGTCAGGAAGGTCCCGATCGTGCCTCCGATCTCATCCGGGAGGTTGGCGTGGTCGTGCCAAAGGATGATGGTCGAGTCGCGGTCTTCACCGACCAGGGAGATCTCGGCTTTGTGGCTGTGGATCAGGACTTTTTCTTCGTAGACCCCCTTCTTGATAAAGACGCAGGAGCGCCCTTCGGGCTTGAAGGACCGCAGCGAATTGACGGCGGCCTGGATGGTCGTGAAGTCGCCGCTGCCGTCCTTGGCGACGACCACGGTGGTCACGACCGGGGAGGCGGCCCGGGCGGCGCCGGCGCAGAACAGGGCGCACAGGCAGCAGAGGATGGTCTTTTTCATAGCTTCGTACTTATTTGAGATGTTGCAGGATCCACTCCATATGGCCCCACTCCGTCTCGTCCGTCGTCCAGTGCTCGTTGATCGGGGTGATCAGCGCGTCCTTGGGGCAGGTCAGCGTGTTCCAGACGGCATAGGAGGTCGTCGGGGTGCAGACGTCGTCGTTGTAGCCCCAGGTCATCCGCACGGGGCAGGTGATGTGACGGGCGAAATTGACGGCGTCGAAATACGACAACGTGCGGACGTGCTCCGGGGTCAGAATCTCCCGGCTCATATGGGGATAGCCGCCCGTGCGGCTGGGTTCGGCGTAGGCTGCCATATCGGTGAGCGCCGGGTGGTTGACTACGCATTGGGTGACCCGCCGGTCCAATCCAGCAGCGACAAGCGCGAGCCCGCCACCCTGGCTGCCGCCCTGGACGGCCACGTTGCGGCCGTCCCATTCGGGCAGCGAGGTCAGCAGGTCGATGGCCTTGACCATCGCTACGTATACGTGGCGCATATAATAGCGCTCCCGGGAGTCGATCCCGTTCTCCAGATAGCCGTTGGTCGAAGAATTGAACGCCGCCGTGATCTCGGCGAAGGTTTCCTCGCTGATGCGCGGATCCAGCCCGTGGATCTCCATTTCCAGGCGGATGAACCCGTGCTCCGCATAGTAGGGCTTGGGGTTCTTGATGGTCTTGATCCCGGCTCCCGGAGGACATAGTACGGCCGGGCAAGTGCCCGGCTGCGCCCCGGCGGGCCGGAACAGGTAGGCGTAGATGCTCTGGCGGGCATTGATTTTCAGTTTCACCAGGTCGCATTCCACCTTGTCGGTACACAGTTCGGGATAGCGCTCGCGGGTGTAGGCGAGCGGCGTGCGCGCGGCTTCGTCCAGCGTCTGCCGCCAGAATGCGCTGAAGTCGGCCGGCTCCTGGGTGTAGGGTACGATCTTCTCCGGAGAGAAACCGACCTTGATGTGGTGGGAGTATGTCTTGCCGTCCAATTTCAGGCTGAGACGCAGGTCCCGGAATCCCGGCGTCTTGCGCGTGCCCATGTCGATGGTGCAGGTCCCGCCCTTGAGCGTGGCGGTACCGTGCGTATCAGCTTCGAGCCGGTCGTCGGCCAGGGCGTATTCGACCACGCCGTCGCGCGGGATGCCGTATTTGAAGAATTCCACGCGGATCCGGGCCTTCTCGCCGGTCTTGTAGAGCCAGTCGGCGTGGTCTGGAACGGTAATCCACAGGTAGTCAGAGCGGTAGGGATAGTTCTCCGCAGATGCGAAGAAGACGCACAGGAGTGCGAGCAATGGGGTGAGCAGTCGTTTCATATGGATAATCAGGTTTCCTGCTTCAGGCTGGCGCGGTACCCTGTCGGGGTCTGCCCGAATTCCTGCTTGAAGATCTTGCTGAAATAGTGGGGGTCGTTGAACCCCACGGCATAGGAGATGTCGGCCATCGTCCGACCGCCTTCGCGGATCAGGGCTTTCGCCCGTTCGAGCCGCAGGTGGCGCAGGTAGATGGCCGGCGTCGTGTCCAGCAGGGTGCGGCATTTCTCGAAGAGCACGGAGCGGCTGACGTTCATCGCCTCGCACATCTGGGGGACCTCCAGCGATCCGTCGTCCAGATGCTCGACCAGGAAGGTGCGGAAATCCTCGACGAAGCGCCGGTCGTCGCCGTGCAGGCGCTCCAGCAGGGGATCCTCTGCGGGGGCGGACTGATCCAGGTCTTTCCTGCGCGTGCGCGTGATCAGGAAGACGACCCCGACGGAGAGCAGGACGAAGAGCAGGCCCGCCCAGCCGGAGTGCAGGAAGGTGTTGTGGACCGCGATGACGAAGTCCTTCTCGTTGTCCACCTCCAGGCCGTTTCCGTTGGTGGAGCGGATGCGCAGCGTGTATTTGCCGGGCCGCAGTGGCGGAATGCTGATCGTGGCCTGGTGACCCAGCGGGATCCACTCCTTGTCCCGTCCGTCCAGCTTGTAGGAATAGAGCACCTGCTCGGGCGCCGTCAGGTCCACGGCGGCGAATTGCAGCCGGATGCCGTCGGAGGGCAGGATGCGCACCGTCCCGCCTTCGGCGAGCGGCTGGCGGATGCCGGAGATGTAGAAGGCCTGGATGACGAGTTCCGGGACGAAGTCGTTGTTGGAAATCTCCTTTGGATCGAAATACAGGATGCCGGCGGTCGTGTTGAAATAGAGACTGCCGTCACGGGCGCGGAGCGGCTGCCCTTCGTTGAAGCGCATCGGGTGCCCGATGCGGTCGTAGGGGAAGCCGATCAGGCTGCCGGTCTGGAGATTCAGGCGGTTGAGACCGCCCTGGGTGGCGATCCAGAGGTTCCCGGCGTCGTCCTCGATGGTGGAGAGGATGTAGTCGGAGAGCATCCCGTCGTCGATGGTGAAGGCCTTGAATCCACTGTCAGGATTCGCGCTGTCAAAGTGGAGCAGCCCTGCGCCGAACGAGGAGACATAGAGTTCGCCTTCGCGCGTGAAGAGGATGTGCTGGATGTCGTAGTCGAGGATCTGCGTGAAGCGCTCGAAATGCATGTCCTCCGGCTCGCCGGAGGGCTGTTCGCAGACGAACAGACCGATCTGTCCGCCGGCGTAGAGCCGGCCGTCGGGGCCGAGGGCCAGGCAGCGGATCCTGTTGCGCCGGTCGGTCGGGAAGCTCAGGCGGTTCTTCTTGCTGATGAACAGCCGGTCCTGCAGGCTGAGGTCCACGTAGGCGAGGCCTTCGTCGAAAGTGCCGATCCAAAGGCGTTGGGTGCCATCTTCAAGCAGGGAGTAGATGTCGTTGCTGTTGGGCCCGTAGAAGAGGTCGTTCTTGGGGTGATGCACCTGGTGGACCGAGGACTGGGAGAGGTCGCCGGGCGTGCGCGTGAACTCGACCAGGCCGGCGCCCCGGGTCCCGACCCAGATCTTGCCGTCGTGGGTGATGGTGATTGCGTAGCCGGGTTGGCGGGTGAACCAGGAAGCGCGCTCCTGCAGGCTTTCGTCGAAGGCGTGGAGGCGCCCGTCGCGGGTGGAGGCGAGGATCCAGCCTGACGGCTCCTGCACCAGGGCCCGGACGCTGTTCTCGGGCGAGATCCGCCCGCTGCCGTCGATGGTCTTGAACTTGAAATTGTCTTCCTGGAAGGTGACGCGCTCCAGGCCGCCCCAGGTGGATCCGATCCAGAGGTTGCCCTGCCGGTCGGCGAGGAAAGAGGTGATTCCGGTCTCGGAATTCCAGCCCTGCTGCATGTTCTTGTTGAGGAAGGGGACCAGTTCGTAGGCCTCCCCGTCATACCAGTAGAGACTCCCGCGCGAGGAATAGATCCAGAGGTTGCCCAAGATGTCGGCGCGGCAGGTGAAGGAGCCGTCTTCGTCGGAGGTGTTGACCAGCGGCAGGTGCCTGTGGGAGTCGTCCTCCAGGTTGTGGATCTCGATGCCCTGGGTGTCGGAGCCGATCAGCAGCTCCGGCTTCCCGGGGACCTTGGCGATGAAGGTGACGTCGGTGTTGAGCTGGGTGGGGAGCGGGGTGAGCAGCTGGTCGCGGTAGCGCAGGACTTCGCCGCCGGAGGTGCCGATATACAAGGCGCTGTCCACGACTTCGGCACAGAAGGTCGGCACTTCGACTGTCTGCGCGCCGCTGCGGTAGATGCCCTGGTCCGTCAGGATCCAGATCTGGCCTTCGGGGTCGCGGATGATCGTATGGACCGTGGCATTGCGGCTGACGGTGCAGTAGTGGGAGAAGGTGGCGTCCAGGACTTCGTTGTCCGGGGTGAGGTAGAAGCAATCCTCCTCGGTGGGACGGAAAATCTGCTGGATGCCGTGTCCCCGGCAGTCCATCGGTACGAGTGCGCGCGCCTCCTTGTCCAGGGAGTAGAGCCGATTGTCATAGGAGACGACCCGGATCTCGTCCCGGTCGAAGGCTTCCACGTCCACGAAGCGGTTGCTGCGGGAATTGTCCCGGTCGTCCGGAATATTCGTCTTGTAATTCTGGAAGGTCCGCCCGTCGAAGGAGTACAGCCCGCCCCAGGTGGCCAGCCACAACTGGCCGTGGCCGTCCTGGACCATGTCCTCCACGGTCGTGCCGGCAAAGCCGTTCTCCCTCCCGTACCGGGAGAAGGAATGTGGAGCCTGCGCCCGCGCGGAGAGACACGCTACGAGGAGTAAAAGGACGGGAATGAGCCTTGAAAACCGCATCGTTAATTATTTTCCGTACAAAAATACACTTTTTTCCGGATTTTGGACGATAATCCACCATATCAGGACCATTTTCGACAGAAGATTCCTGCCGGGTCACTACCTTTGCTCTTGAAAAAAACAAGCAGTCCTAACCTTAAACATATCCTGGATACTAACGGTTAATAATTGGTTTTTCGGGAGACGCGCCAGGAGCGTCTCCCTTTTTCGTGTCTGTCGGACACGAAAAAGGGAGACGTCACTCCGTTATGTCTGGGGGATGATTCCCCCAGGCCCCCTCGGTCGCTTTGCTTCGACTGCCACGGTCCAGCGAGGCACAAAAAAAGGGAGACGTCCACTTCGTTATGTTTATAATTCTTTTCCGGAATGCTGCTCGCAGGCAGGGATCCTTTTCGTCGCACGCGCATCCACGCATCGCGGACTGCGTCACGCGCTGCTGACTGCGGCCCTGCCCGGGCAAAATGCTCCTCAAAGGACCCTGCCTGTCTCGCTGTAGCATTCCGGTCAGGCGAAGGCACTTTCGGAGCGAAGCGACCGGGGGAGTCTGAGGGGACCACCCCTCAGACATAGTGAAACGACGGGGGCAGATGTCGAGGACATCTGCCCCCCGGAAAACCGTGGCCGCCCGTGGCCTCGTGAACGGGAGGGGCCCGCCGGCCCGCAGGGACGGTGGGAGGGATAGCGCGAAGCGCGTAGTTTTCCGGGGGTCTGCCTGCGAGCTGTCAAGAACGGCACAACAGCCTGCGAGCAGCATTCCGGGAATAGAATAGGGAATTACTGGGCGATGAATTCGTAGACGATGTTGCCCTGCTGCTTGGGAGCGGCGTCCGCCTTGGCGGAGAACTTGGACAGGCGGGCGGCGCGGATGGCGAAAGCCCGCAGACAACCGTCCGTGGACGAGACCGCCTCGTCGACCTTGGCATTGATGACAGCCCCACCGGGATTGACCGTGATGATCACGGTCACCTGCCCCGCACCCATACAACGGTACGCCGGAATGGGCAGCTTGCTGGCCTTGCGCCCCTCGAGATAATAAGACACGACAGACGGACCGCTGTAGACAGGCGCATCCTTGGGCGCCGGATCAGTCTGCTTCTGCGGCACCACAGAGCCCGGATCCGCCACATTGTCGTCCTGTACCTGGTACCCCCGGTCAAGCTCCTCCTGAAGCCGCTGCGCGTCCTTGTAGAGCTGCTCCGCGTCCGTGCCGCGGTCGTCCCGCAGTGCGGCGCGGTCCACCGCCACGCCACGGATGGCAGAAGCCGGCGTGGAGGCCAGCTGCTCCTGCAACCGGCGGCTGATGCTCTCCTTGAATTCCGCCTCCCGCTGCAGGCGCTCCACCTCCTCCTGGAGGCGTTCCATCTCCTCGTACTTCGAGAAATCGAGCACGAAGCTGTTCTCCTGCTTGAGGGAATAGTCCAGCCCCGCCAATAACAAGACAATCACCACCGCGAGATGGACGATCACGGTGGTGTAGATGCCTGCCTTGTCTTCTGAGGAGAGCCGGCGCACGGCGGATTACTGCTTTTTGGCGAGGGACTTCTCCACGGTGGCGGTGATGATGTCGATGGCCACCTTGTTGTGTCCGCCCTGCGGGATGATGATGTCGGCGTAGCGCTTGCTGGGCTCGATGAACTGGAGGTACATCGGCTTGACCGTGCGCGAATAGCGCTCGATGACCCAGTGGACGTCCTTGCCGCGCTCGGTGATGTCGCGCGCCATCACGCGCATCAGGCGGTCGTCGTCGTCCGCATCCACGAAAATCTTGACGTCCATCTGGTCGCGCAGGCGCTTGCAGGTGAAGATCAGGATGCCCTCGATGATGATCACGTCGGCCGGCTCCACCGTCACCGTCTCAGTCTTGGAGCGCGAGCAGGAGATGTAGGAGTAGACCGGCTGCTGGATGGTCTTGCCGTGCTTGAGGTCACGGAGCTGGTCGCAGAGCAGGTCCCAGTCGATGGCGTCCGGGTGGTCGAAATTGTGCGCGCGCTTCTCCTCGTCGGAGAGGTCGCTGGAATCCTTGTAGTAGGAATCCTGGGGGATGACCACCACGCGCTTGGCGTTGAGCTGCTCGGTGATGGCCTTGACGACGGTGGTCTTTCCGGAGCCGGAGCCACCTGCAATACCGATGACTAACATTAGAATTCCGCGTTTTTCGGGGTTCTCGGGAAGGGGATGACGTCCCGGATGTTGGACATGCCGGTGATGAAGAGGAGCAGGCGCTCGAAGCCGAGGCCGAAGCCGCTGTGCGGGCAGCTGCCGAAGCGGCGGGTGTCGATGTACCACTCGAGGTTCTTGCGGCTCATCTTGAGCTCGTCGATGCGTTTCTCGAGCTTGCCGAGGTCGGCCTCGCGCTCGGAACCGCCGATGATCTCGCCGATCTTCGGGAAGAGCACGTCCATCGCGCGGACCGTCCGGCCATCTTCGTTCTGCTTCATATAGAAGGCCTTGATGTCTTTGGGATAGCCCGTGAGGATGACCGGCTTGCCGAAGTGTTTCTCCACGAGATAGCGCTCGTGCTCGCTCTGGAGGTCGATGCCCCAGGCGACCGGGTATTCGAACTGGACGCCGTTCTTGACGGCCTCCTCGAGGATGCGGA
Source organism: Bacteroidales bacterium (assembly GCA_017428725.1). Lineage (GTDB taxonomy): Bacteria > Bacteroidota > Bacteroidia > Bacteroidales > UBA932 > Cryptobacteroides. The sequence goes on from JAFRQH010000009.1 coordinate 81,679, forward strand.
TGCCCTCGGTGTATTCGAGGCGGACGAATTCCGTGCCGATGACGCCGCGCAGGCGCTCGATGAGCTCGGGGTCATAGCGGTCGTTGAGGAACTGGATGTCGTCCATACAGTGCTCCAGGGCGTAGGCGACGAGGTGCTTGATGAAGTCCTCGGCCAGGTCCATGTTGTCCTTGATGTCGTAGAAGGCCATCTCGGGCTCGACCATCCAGAACTCCGCGAGGTGGCGCGGGGTATTGGAGTTCTCGGCGCGGAAGGTCGGGCCGAAGGTGTAGATCTCGCCCAGCGCCGTGGCGCCGAGTTCGCCCTCCAGCTGCCCGCTCACCGTCAGACTGGTCTGCTTGCCGAAGAAATCCTTGGCGTAGTCGATGCGGCCCTTCTTGTCGCGGGGCACGTTCTCGAGATCGAAGGTCGTGACCTGGAACATCTGGCCTGCACCCTCGGCATCGGAGGCTGTGATCAGCGGGGTGTGGAGGTAGACGAAGCCCTTGCTGTGGAAATACTCGTGGATGGCGAAGGCCATCTGGCTGCGCAGGCGGTAGATGGCGCCGAAGGTGTTGGTGCGGGGACGCAGGTGCGCGACGGTCCGCAGGTATTCGAAGGACGTGTCCTTCTTCTGCAGCGGATAGCGCACAGGGTCGCAGCCGCCGTAGACCGTGATCTGCTCGGCCTTGACCTCCACGGCCTGGCCGCTGCCCACGGACTCCACCAGCCGGCCCTGCACGCCGATGCAGGCGCCCGTACTGATCTGAGCCAGCACCGGCTCCGTGTCGGCGTTCTTGTCCACGACGACCTGCAGGTTCTTGATGGTCGATCCGTCGTTGAGTGCGATGAACGCGATCTCTTTGTTCCCTCTCTTCGTCCTGACCCAACCTTTGGCCAGAACCTCCTGTCCTGCTTCCATCCGGAGCAGGTCCTTCACCTTGGTTCGAAGTATTTCCTTCATTTCGATTTATGGATTTTAAAAAGCAGCCCTCGTTGAAGGGGGCTGCTCGTATGCGTTACTGCAAAAACTTATTTCGCAGGCTTCCTTGCGGAGTACATGATCTTAAGCGCGGAGCAACGTCTGAGCTCCTGCTTAACATCGGTTACGATACCCATTCTGACATCCTGGTCAGCCCGGATGGACACGGTCATGAGCTGGCGGTCGGCCTCGCTCAGGGCGTCACGCTCCGCGGCGATGAAGTCGCGGATGTCGTCCGTGGTGCGGAAGGAATCGTTCAACTGGATACGGGCATCGGTACCGAACTGGCCCTGATACTGAAGGGTCGGGGAGCCGATGTTGATGTAGGAGTTGAGGTCCTTGCGCTCCAGTTTGACGACCTCGGAGGCCTCAGGCGTGGTGACTTTGACCTTCTGCTCGGTCTCACGCATCTGCGTGGTGACCATGAAGAAGAACAGGAGCATGAACACGATATCCGACAGAGAGCTCGAGGTGATACCCGGCATCTCTTTCTTGTCGCCTTTCTTGAATCTTGACATAATGCTTTCCTCCTATTTTATCTTCTTCTTCCGACGTCCTTAGGCTCTGCCTCGGAAATGTTCTGCGGGATACAGTCACGGACGATCTTCTGCTCATCCTCGGTGAGGGCGGAGTAGACCTTGCTGAATTCGCGCATCGAGAACTCGTCACGAAGTTCGTTGACGGCCTTCACGAGTTCGTTCTGGACGGCGATGTAGGCCTGGTAGCTCGTACCACGGTCGTTCTGCAGGGAGATAACGCCCTTGGAGACAGGGTACGTGCCCCGGCTGTATCCTTCGATCTCCTTCACTTCCTTCTCGGGGAGGTTGGGATCGTTGGCAGGGTTGCTTAAGAACTCTTTGATCTTGTCTTTGAGCTGGGAGACATCTATGGCATCGGAACCGGCAAGAATCCTATCGGCAGAGTTGATCTTCACCACGATGATATTGCGGCGATTGACCTTCTGGTCCTCGACCTTCTGATTGGGATCAGGCATCGGGGGGAGACGACGGGACAATCCGAAGTGCGAACCCATCGTTGTGGTCATCAGGAAGTAGCACAACAACAGGAAGGCGATATCGGCCGTAGAACTCGAATTGATTGCTGGTGTTTTCTTAGCCATAGTTACTTCTTGTTAGCGATAGCCAGACGGATTTCACCGACGATGATGGCAAGAACGGCGCCGACACCGACGATAGCCGTGAGGTTCAGGATGGTATCAGTAAGCTTGAGCTGTCCGGCGGGGACTTCGGGTCCCACATAGCCGGGAACGGGGTTGCCCTTGGCAAGCAGGAATGCCACCAGGCACACGGCTGCGATGGCGAGGAGCGAAATGCCCATCTTGACGAGGGACTTCGGATCGTTCGCAACACTGATGATGAGCCCGATGATAATCCAGCAGAAGAGGGCGATGCCGATCATAATGGCCGCCCAGGTGAGCAGCACATTCGTCGGTTTGGTCGCGACCTTGTTGACTTCGAAGCCGGAGACAAAGCCCCAGACCACGATCGCGACGCTGATGAGGATCAGCACCACCATACCCCATTTGAATATCTTGTTGAGTTTCATTATTCAGTTTTTTAGAAAAACAGTTTTTGAAAACGGGGGTTGGGGGTGATTATTTCTTCTGGCCGTATTTGGTCAGCACGTCGATCAGGCTGATCGAGGAGTCCTCCATGTCGATGGTGATGGACTCGATCTTGGCGAGGATGTAGTTGTAGAACACCTGCAGGATCATGGCGACGATCAGACCACCGACCGTAGTGATAAGGGCGACCTTCATACCACCGGCGACGACGTTCGGGGAGATATCACCCGCAGCCTGGATGGCGTCGAAGGCGTTGATCATACCGATAACCGTACCAAGGAATCCCAGGGACGGGGCGATGGCGATGAACAGGGAGATCCAGGACAGGCCGCTCTCCAGCTGGCTCTGCTGCACGCTGCCGTAGGAGACGATGGTCTTCTCGACCACATCGAGACCCTGGTCGTAACGGAGGAGACCCTGATAGAAGATGCTGGCGACCGGACCGCGGGTGTTGCGGCAGACCTCCTTGGCTTTCTCAATGCCACCTTCCTCAAGGGCAGCCTCGACTTTCTCCACGAGCTTCTTGGTGTTGATCTTGGAGAAGGAGAGATAGAGGATGCGCTCGATGGCGAGGGCAAGACCGATGATCAAGCAGATGATGATCAAGGACATGAACGCAGGACCACCTTCGATGAATTTCTGCTTGAGAGCCTGGTTGAGGGGCTGCTCGCTGCCGCTGAGCAGGTCAGCTGCGCTCATCTCCTGGGCGAATGCGTTTGCAGAGAAGGCCATAGCGCCTGCAACTGCCAAAAACCTGAAAAACTTTTTCATAATGAATTTGATAATGTATTAGTTGTGATATATTCTATGCGTTCAAATCTATCTAAAAGCGGTGCAATTTAGCAAAAAAAATCCATTTATCAATAATTATTTTGAGATTTCGCCCTTCAAGTTCTTTTCAAGCAGGGCCTTGACTTTGGCATTGTCCGCGTGTTCGCCCATCAGATAGAAGAGTTTGCCCAGCGCGCTCTCCGTGGTGATGTCGTGGCCGCAGACCACGCCGGCGTCCTTGAGCGCACGCCCGGTGGCGTAGATGTCCATATCCACGTCCCCGCTCAGACACTGCGTGACGTTGAGCAGGATCTTGCCGCGGTCGGCCGCCTCGCGCACCAGCGAGAGGAACCACGGGCGGCAAGGCGCATTGCCGGCGCCGTAGGTCTCCAGGATGACGGCCCGCGAGCCGTCCCCGAGCAGGATGTCCCGGACGGCCTGCTCCGTGATGCCCGGGTGCAGCTTGAGCACGGACACGCGCGTGTCCAGCGTGGTGTGGATGGACACGCCCCTGCGGCGGTCGTAGCCATAGTGGATGAAGCTGTTGTTGTACTTGATGTTGATGCCGGCCGTGGCGAGGGGCGGGTAGTTGGGTGACTTGAAGGCGTCGAAGCCCGTGGCGTTGACCTTGACGCTGCGGTTCCCCCGCAGCAGCTGCGCGTTGAAGCAGATGCTGACTTCGGGCACCATCGGGTGTTTGTGGGAGTCCTTGGCGGTGGCGATCTCCACGGCGGAGATGAGGTTCTCCTTGCCGTCGGTGCGCGGCCGGCCGATCGGCAGCTGGCTGCCGGTGAAGACGACGGGCTTGCCCAGGTTCTCCAGCATGAAGCTCAGGGCGGAGGCGCTGTAGGCCATCGTGTCCGTCCCGTGCAGGATCACGAAGCCGTCGTAGTCGTCGTAGCGCTCCCGGATGAGGCGCGCCAGGGACTGCCAGAGCGCCGGCTCCACGTCCGAGGAGTCGATGAGCGGGTTGAAGGTGAAGGAGTCGATCTTCATCGCGAACTTGCGCAGTTCGGGCACTTCCTCGAGGATGCCGCTGAAGTCGAAGGGCTTGAGCGTCCCGTCGGCGGGATCCTCTTTCATCCCGATGGTGCCGCCGGTATAGATCAGCAGCACGGCATTGCGGATGGACCGCTCCGGGAACAGGTTGAAACTCAGTTTCATAGGGCAAACAGTCTTCTGGCGTTGTCTGTGGTCACGGTGGCCACTTCCTCCACGCTGACGCCTTTCTGGCCGGCCAAGAAAGCGGCGATCAGGGGGATGTAGGCGCTCTCGTTGCGCTCGCCGCGGTGCGGCACCGGGGTCAGGTAGGGGGCGTCCGTCTCCAGCAGGATGCGGTCCAGCGGGATGCGCTTGACCGTCTCGGCGAGGGACGCCTTGCGGAACGTCACCACGCCGCCGATCCCCACGTACCAGTCCCCGCCCAGCCGCCGCAGGCGGTCGAACATCTCGGCGCTGCCGCTGAAGGCGTGGAGGTTGCCCCGCAGGCCGAGGTGCCGGCAGTCGGCGATGATGGCGAAGAAGTCCTCCGTGGCTTCCCGCAGGTGGATGTTGACCGGCAGGTCCCACGCCGCGGCGAGCTCCAGCTGGACCCGGAAGGCCTCTTTCTGCTCCTCCTTGGTCTCGGCGCCGTAGTGGTAGTCGAGCCCGATTTCGCCCACGGCCACGATCCCGCGGCCGCGCCAGGCCTCCAGGGCGTCGACCTCCCGGCGCCAGTCCTTGTCCACGGACCCGGGGTAGAGCCCGAGCATCGGGCGCAGCACCCCGGGGTGCCGGGCGCACAGGCTGAACATCCGCTCCCGCTCGCGGGAGTCCACGTCCGCCTGCAGCTGTACGGACACGCCCGCCGCCAAGGCGCGCGCGACGATCTCGTCCTCGCACCCGGCGAAAGCCTCGTCATACGTGTGGGTATGCGTGTCGATGAATTCCATCTAGACAAAGTTAGCTATTTTTTGTATTAATGGAGCATCTCTGCAGCAGATCTATGTGCAGGAAGCCCTCCTCCTCGAGCAGGCCCGTGCCGCGGGCCACGTCGGCGTAGCCCAGGCCGGTCTCTCGGCAGAGCTCGTCGAACTGGATGCCGCGCTGCGCGCGGACCGTCGTGGCCAGGCGCACCAGCCGCTCCACCTCGTCCGCGGGCAGTGCGCTCTCGAAGCGCCGGCGCACGGCCGTCGCGAGGTCGGCCGTGCGGGTGCGCCGCAGGCGTCCCAGGCCGAGCGCGACGGGCAGCGCCGCCGGGTCCGTGACCGGCGCCGCCACCTGCTCGCGCAGCAGCCGGTTGCAGCCCTGCGAGCGCGGGTCGTCGATCCGGCCAGGCACGGCGAAGACGTCCCGGCCGTACCCGGCGGCCAGCCGGGCCGTGATCATCCCGCCTCCGCGCTCGCGCGACTCTACTAATATGGTGGCCCCGGCCAGCCCCGCAATGATGCGGTTGCGGCGCAGGAAGTTGAACGGGGCCGGCCAGGTCCCGGGCGGGTAGTCCGTCACGAGGGCGCAGCCGGGCGTGGCGGTCATCCGCTCCACGAAGGCGGCGTGGCGGCGCGGGTAGACGTCCTCCACGCCGACCGGGCTCACGCCCACGGTCGGCAGCCCGCAGTCCAGCGCCGCCGCGTGGGCGGTGATGTCCACGCCCAGCGCCAGCCCGCTGACCACCAGCGGCCGGGCCGGCGCCTCGCCGAGCGCCCACACGATGCGCTGGCAGGCCCCGCGCCCGTACAGGCTCTGGTCGCGCGTGCCCACGATGGCCACGGCGGGCCGCTCCCCGAACAGCTCCGCCACCGGCGTGGCGCTGCGCACATAGAGCAGCAGCGGCGCGTCGGGACAGGCGCGCAGGGCCTCCGGGTAGTGCTCGTCGAAGAGGCTCAGGAACTGGTAGCCGAGCGAGCGGAGCCGCTCATACTCGGCCCGGGCGGCCTCCAGGGCCTCCGGCCCGATCCGCTCCGCTCGGGCGTTGTAGGGACCGAACAGCTCCAGCCGCTCCTGCCCGGACAGGGCGAAGACCGCCTCGGCCGAGCCGAGCGCGTCGATCAGGTTGTGGGAGAATTTGGGTTCGTTGCCGAAAATGGCGTTGAGCGCGATGGCGCTCACCAGGGGGGCAGATGCATCTTTGTCCATTTCTCATAGTGTTTGTGTCCGTGGACAAAAATACGAAAACCGGCCGACCCAGTCAACCGGTTTTTCGGATCATCCGTGCAGGAAACCGCTACACAATCAGCAGCGCGTCGCCGAATCAGTGCCGGGGCGGCCTGCTGAATGGAATACTGGCATCGTCAAAGATCTTTTCCACCGTATTGCAGACCGAGATGTCCCCGTCGGCATCCGACGCCGCCTTCAAGATATACGAGACCCCCAGCAGGTCCCCGACCTGAAGTTGAGACACAGTCTCAACGTTATAACTGATCACCCGGGCGACCCACCCGGCATAGGCTTTCTTGTGTTTCCCTTTGATCCAGTGGTTGCAATCGTCCAGGAAACCCTGCTCGCGAAGGGCTTTAAGAAAAGGAGCGACAGCCTTGGTCTCCGCTTCCGAGAGTGGTGTGACCTTGGCTCTTTTACCAGGAGATGGTAAACTCTCAGATTGGATGCCGGCGACGGCCCTGACAGTTTCCCTCCTTTCCCCAAGATAACAGCGGAGCGGGCAATGTGGATTGCGACACAAGCCACAAAGCGTTTCTTCCCGCCTGACGAAAGCGTCAAGATCTCTGAGCAGTACCGAACATACCACGGTTGAACAATGTGCAGAATGCCCTGTTGGATAACAGGCGGACATAACCTTTGCCCATCCGTTTTCATAGCAGAAGCGGCGGAGACAATTGGATCCGTCTACAATCATCAGCGTGGTATCCAGAATGACGAAATAGGAAAGGACCAAATCCCTCAGAAGCATATTCCCGCTCGCTTCTGCGGCGTAGAACAGACTCTCCAGACTGCCAAGGACAAGTGAGATCCGTTCGTAATCACAGTCGTGTCCTTCCCCTATGATGAACCCCTGGCAGACCTTTCTGAAGGAAGCGAACAGATCGTCTTGCAGGAATGTGACGATGCGTCCCAGGCAAGTATGATATCTGGCCAGAGAATCTATCTCCCGCACTCCACATGGCGGGTATCCGGGGATAGGACTGCTTACCAAGATGTCCGATTGCCCTGTCGAGGAATACAGATATCCCGGAGACTCAATTTTCCCGGGCGTAAAGAAATCGGAACAGACCTGGCGGAACGGCTGGTACGCCGCAGAATTTGCAGGAGGAGAGATCGAGACAGGCCTCGCTTCAGGTGCGGGAAGGGCGCTCTCGCCGCCTGTCCGCGAGCGAGCCGTTACATCTGCGCATCTGTCCATCTCGGTCCTGACAGGACCGTATGTGACACTGTTCTGAAGCATTTAGTCTCTTCATTTTTCCATTGCCATGCCGAGTACAAATATATGTAAAAACACCCGGCCTGCATCCAGCCCGGGTGTCGATTGTTGATAACTTTTTAGAACAGGGCTCAGACCCTACTCCAGACACACTGGATGGGACACTACCTCGGGAATTGAATTATCACTATGACCAACATAATAGTGATGATTATAATGAGCGGCGTAAATAACTTTTTTGCTGATAGTAGTTCAAATGATTCTTCCAATCCAATTAGAGATAGGAGCATCTCTGTATATAGAATCCATGTCGGGTATTGAAGTAGAAACACCATCTGCGGGATCAGGTCGGTAATCCGCAAACGTATAAACGTAAACAGATTAACTAAGAAGAACAAGGAAAATAAAACAAACAGTATTAACCGTGCTCTTCTATAAGCCCAAAGCTTGATTAAAATCTCTTTCAGATTCATAACTAGACATTTTTATATGTTGATTCCCGTCAATTGTAAGGATAAGATAACCTGTTTCCGATGTTTCAACATAATCAACGGGAATTCTTCCTATCCACTTATTTGCTGTCCGCATTGTCTTTGTATACTGATAGCCACGTGTCTTGTTGTCTGCTGCAGAGTAAACAAGAGAGAAATTACTAATTCGTTCATCCTTCCCAACAGATTGGAATTTATGGAAATTTCCTTCAGTGAATGCACCATAATGCTCCCGTTGCGGTTTTAAAGAATAGTTTTCTCGAATATAATTAGCGAAGGATACCGCATTTTCTTCCGTATAAGAACGGTACTTTGTTTGGCCCCAGAAACTATCATATGCATGCATCATTTCGTGTGCAAACGAAAGCATCGGAGTCATAATGCCGCCATCAATATTCCGAAAAAGTTGATTGTTGCAATATGAAATCCTTCCTGTTGGATTAAACTCAACAGGAAAGAGTATCGCAATAAATGTGGCTGTCTTTGGTGATGAAATTAATTCAGTAACTATACTTTTTCCCACGCTCGTGGCAGCTATCTGAGCAAGATAATCTAATGCTTTTGTTTTATTGTTTGCAAGTCGAATAACGCCACCATCATGATCAATTAGTTTTATCGGATTTCCAGCGCAGTACGCATACGGGCTAACGGGGAAGTAGTTTTCCGCCATTGGATCAATAGCCGTCCAGGCGGCGGTGCGGTCGTAGAGGCGGGCGCCGAAGTCGCTGTAGGCGATGCCGAAGGCGTCCTGCTCCTCCTTGCCGCTGAAGCGCCAGCGGTTGGCAGGGAGTTGGGTCAGGCTGTTGGGATGGCGGGTGCCGAAGGGGTAGTAGTCGTTCTGCTCCTGGATTGCGCCGGCGGCGTTCACGATGGCCCTCACGCTGCCCAGATGGTCCGTGATGTGGTAGTCCACGGCATAGCTGCTCGTGCCCGTCTTGCGGATGCGCCCGCCGCCGAAGGCGACGCTCTCCAGCGTGTGGGAGTTGTTGGTCCCCCGGGTGTAGATGAAGGAGCCCACATAGTCCTTCCCGGCGCTGGCGGAGGTGTATGCGGCTGCCTTCGTCCCGTCGGAGAGGTATGTGTAGTTGGCTTTCACGGTGGACCCGGACTTGATCTGTGCAGGCAAGTTAATCAAATTGTACGACGATTGCAAGTTGTTGGTGGCATCGGACGTGACGTTGCCCGTGCGGCTGTAGGTGATGGCCTTCTCGGAGAAGGAGTTGGTGGCGGTCCCGTTGTCGTAGAACTGCCCGGCGGTGAGGCGGTGGGCCTTGTCGTAGGAGAAAGCGTAAAAGAAAAAGAGCTTCGAAAGTAGCTGGTAGCTTACGAAGCTCTCAAAAAAGATAAGTTAGATAGGAAAGAGTTTATAATGCTCTTTCAACCAAGGACAAGGCTCGTTATCGTAATGCGCAACAATTCTATCCTCGACATGATTACTGTCCCAAACCATACAGCGTTCGAGTCCATAGCATTGCTCCTTTGTTGCTGGAATAATCTCTCCTGTTTCTATTTTATAAAGATAGAAAGATTGGTCCCATTCGTGATAAATGTACTGATCAGGGAAGACTTTGTATTCTTGTCTTATGGGGAGAGCCCCTACTTTTACCCAATCTCTTTGACTGATAATCTGTCTATAAATGGCGACGCGGAAAAGCGTAGGAACATCTTCTAAAACACTGAAACTATCAATTGGTAATCTTGTGCGGTAATCAAAAACAGCACACTCTCCATGATCAAGTAATTGTCCATAACAAAAGTACTCGCCTTTATTAATAGGGATTTCAACGATTGCCCCAATCGTATAGCGCTGTGCTTTCTTCATTGTCCGAATTCTTTTAATCGAGCTTCTTCGTATTGGCGTCTTTTGGGGTTTGTGGGGCTCACGCCATTAATAGCATTTCCCGCGTTTCCACCTTTCGACTTTGCTCCGCCAAATAAATCTATCAAATATTGTTCCTGCCCCCGAATTGCATCTTGATTTTTGGAGCTATTGATCAAGACCGCTGGCCCATAACCTTTTTCGTTCATATGATGATTCGGATCTCGTTTCAATACATTTTCTCTAGGAGAACCTGTTCCTCCGGTTCTGCCTATATATACTTCTCCTGTTTTTTGGTTAACTTTCATATAAGTCTGATATGTTTTCTCTGTATTATCTGTTTTATTCAGTACGTTTACGACATTGGAAGTCTTGTCAGTTGTTTTAGCCAGGTCTCCAGCACGATCAAGAGCCTTGGCAGCATCAACTGCATGATCGATATTCTTTCCAACTCGTACCGCAGCAATACCAGCACTCACACCGCCAGGGACAAGCGGGGTTGCGACAGCCAAGGCGTCACCGATTATGCCGACACCATCCATGATGGCTGCACCCACATTTCCCTCTTTAACATTCTGGACAAAACTCTTGACCCCCATGACGAGAGAAGCGGCATCCCAAACGGTCTCAAAGACTTGCCCGTCAGCGTCAACTTGCAGGATGGGATTCCCGCCACAGAAAGAATATGGAGAAAAAGCCTGCTGTTCTCCCGCCAGAGGGTCGATTCTGTTCCATCTTGCGATGTCCGGGTCGTAGGCGTAGGCCATCGTGGCGGCGATCGCGGGATTTCCATTGGTCCCGACGGAGAAGTCTGATCCGTATCCATAGATTTCCTATTCCTGGTCGGTGTCGATGGTGAGGACTTGTTCGGCAACTTGCGTGGCCGTCCAGTACATATTCTCGGGGAAACAGAAAGCGACGTCCTGGGCGCGGAGGGAACAGGGAAGGAAGAGCAGGCACAGCAGCACTGCTGCAGTGACTGCGAGAAAGATGTTGGTCGTTTTCATAACCTGTTATGTTTTTACGACAGCGAAGATGGCGTATTTGGCTGTCGCCGGAGGGCGGATATAAGTGGTTTAACGATGTTAAACTGCTTATGCCCTTGATGGTATAACAGGTTATATCCGTTATATAACGGTTATGTGGGGAAGCGGTTGCCAGTAACAGAAAGCCCCGGCTGAGCGGTGTCAGCCGGGGCTTGGAGATTGCTGTCCTGGTGGAATCCTACACAATCAGCAGCGCGTCGCCGTAGGGCCCGAAGCGGTAGCCCTGCTCCAGCGCGGTGCGGTAGGCGTTCATCACCTTGTCGTAGCCGCCGAAGGCCGCCACGCTCATCAGCATCGTGGACTTGGGCATATGGAAGTTGGACACGATGGCGTCGGGCACGGAGAACTCGTAGGGCGGGAAGATGAACTTGTTGGTCCAGGTGTCGTTGGCGCGCACCTCGTGGTCCGTGGTCACGTAGGTCTCCAGGGCCCGGATCACGGTCACGCCCACGGCGCAGATCTTGTGGCCGCTGCGCTTGGTGCGGTTGATCTCCGCAGCAGCCTGCTCGCTGATGATGATGCGCTCGCCGTCCATCCGGTGCTTGGAGAGGTCCTCCACGTCCACGGTGCGGAAGTGGCCGATGCCCATATGCACGGTGATGAAGGTCTTCTCGATGTCGTGCAGGATCATCCGGTTGAGCAGCTCGCGGCTGAAATGCAGGCCGGCCGCCGGGGCGGACACGGCGCCTTCGTGCGTGGCGAAGATGGTCTGGAACTCCTCGGCGTCCTTGGGGGTCGGGGTCTGCTTGACCCACTCCGGCACGGGGGTCTGCCCGAGCGCGAACAGGGAAGCCTTGAACTCCTCATAGGGGCCGTCGAAGAGGAAACGCAGGGTGCGTCCGCGGGAGGTCGTGTTGTCGATCACCTCGGCCACCATGCTCTCGTCCTCGCCGAAATACAGCTTGTTGCCGATGCGGATCTTGCGGGCCGGATCCACGATCACGTCCCAGAGGCGCTGCTCCTTGTTGAGCTCGCGCAGCAGGAAGACCATGATGTCGGCACCGGTCTTCTCCTTCTTGCCGTAGAGCTTGGCCGGGAAGACCTTGGTGTCGTTGAGGACGAACCGGTCCCCTTTGCCGAAATAGTCGATGATGTCCTTGAACTGCCGGTGCTCGATCTCGCCGGTGTCCTTGTGGAGGACCATCAGCCGGCACTCGTCGCGCCACTGCACGTGTCCGTCCACGACGGGCATCAACTCCGTGGCGATCTGCTCCTGCGGGAGTTCAAAGTCGAATTGAGAAAGTTTCATACACGTTCCGTATTGACACAAGCGATATATATACGGACAAGGCCTGCCAAAAGTTTCAGGCAGGGATGAAACTTTTTACTTTTTTTTCGCCTGGGCCTGGCGGCGCTCGATGATTTTGAGGTTGCGGGTGGCGGCGTAGTCGTCGGGATCGAGTTTGAGGGCCTTCTTGTAGTACTTGGCGGCCTGCTTGTCGTTGCCCTTGACCACCATCCAGTAGGAGCCGATGTTGTCGATAAAGGCCGGGTTTTTGGGGAAGAGCTTGGTCATCCGCTCGGAGATCTCGCGGAAGTACTCATAGCTGGCGGGGGAGCCGATCCCGTAGAAGAGGGCGCAATACTCGCCGACGCCCTGCTCGAAGACGTCCGTGCCGGCGCTCACCCCGTCCAGGGTCCAGGCCGGGTGGGCGGAGGCGTTGCGCTCGACGAGCGCCTTGAGCTCCGCCGCGGCCATGTCCGGGCTCTCCTTCTCGTAGGCGGCCAGGGCCGTGATCTTGAGGAAGCGCCAGCGCAGCTCGTCCGGCTGGGCGGCGACCTGGCGGTCCAGGACCTTCATCGCCTCGCCGAAGAGCTCCTCGTCGTAGGTGACCTCCTCGAAGTAATTGATGTCGTTGCCCTCGGAATCCTTGAGGGTGAAGGTCGGGGCGTTGCCGAGGTAGCGGCGCACACCGGGTTTGGGCACGACCTCGGAGCTCTGGGACTTGGCGTAGTAGTAGTTGAACCGGGCCACGGGGATGGACGGGTCGTCGGGGCTGGCCTCTTCCCAGCGGTCGATCAGGGTCACCACGCCCACGCCGGAGTAGCCGACGTTGCGGACGAGCCGCTCGTAGCGGGCGGCGAAATCTTCGGCGGGGCCCGCATCCTGGGCGAATGCGGGGCAGGCGAGCAGCAGGGCTGCGCAGAACAGGACAATCAGTTTCTTCATCACTGTCATTTCATCATACGTTCATCAGGATCCGGCGGCCCTTGGGGAGGAGGTTGTTGCATCGGGAACCGATGTTCTTGACGAACCCCAGCGGGTGGCCCTGATAGGTGATCACATTGTATCCGGGAGCGGCCTGCGGCAGCACGAGCGCGTCCCGGTGGAGGTAGCGCAGGGCCGTCTGGCGGTCCACATCCACGCACCGGTATTCCTCCCTATCAAATTTTATGCTCAAAGCGTAGTCGGGGTCGGGGATGAAGTCGCGGCCCTTGGCCTCGCCCTTGCGCAGGCCCTGGCGCAGCGGGTGCAGCGCCGCGAGCTCCGCCCGCGGTGCGCGGCGCTGCGGCGCGCTCTTGCGCAGCACGCCCGCCCACTGGCCTTCGCCCGGTACCACGCCGGCCTCCAGCAGGTGGCCGTGCGGGGTGCGGCGCACGCCGCTCCCTTCGAAAGCGTCCTCCGGCGGGAGGATCTCCCCGCCCAGCTCCGCGGCCGCCCAGGCGAGGTTGTCGTCGTTCTCGGCGGGCTCGTAGGTGCAGGTGCTGTAGAGGAGGTACCCGCCCTCGCGCAGCGCCGGCCAGACGTCCGCGAGGATGCGTTTCTGGCGGGCGGCGCAGAGCTCCACCACCGCGGGGCTCCACTCGGCGCGGGCGCGGGGGTCCTTGCGGAACATCCCCTCGCCGCTGCAGGGCACGTCCGCGACGATGATGTCGAAGTAACCTTCCAGCTGCGCGAAGGCCGCCGGGTCCACGCTCGTCACGACCACGTTCGGGTCGCCCCAGCGCGCCACGTTGTCGTCCAGCACACCCACGCGCGCCTTCATCACCTCGTTGGCCACCAGCACGAAACCGTCCCCGTATGCCTCCCGCAGCGACGCCGCCAGGTCCGTGGTCTTCCCTCCCGGCGCAGCGCATAAATCCAGTACTTTTATCACCGATTCTCCTTCGCTACGCGGCGACCTGCCCCCTGAAACGTCCGGCTGCGCCGGACCCCACCGCTGCGCTTCGCTTGCGGTCCCCCCTCTTACGATGCCGAGGGTGGCACGGTTTCCGGGGGCAGTCGCCGTCTCCGCTTCGTCAGAATCGGTATTGTGTCGGGCTGAACCCTTGCTGCGCAAAGCAAGGATCTGCCGGAAGAGGTGACCGACGAACATCGCGGAGGAATCCTGGACGTAGTAGCAGCCGGCGTGGAAGAGGGGGTCGAGCGTGAAGACGGGGCGCTCAGCGAGGATGCGGCCGTAGGGCGACCAGGGCACGGGAGCACCGTCGGGGCCGGCGAGACCCTTGAACGGATTGAGACGGATGGAGACGGACGCCTCCTCCATCAGAAGTTGAAATTGCCGGGCATCTGCGGCATACGACCCTCGGACGCATCCACCAGGCCGTCCACGATCTTGTCGACCGCCTGCTGGATCCGGCCGCCCAGCATCGTCTTCATCATGAAGTTGAGGTTGGCGTCCAGGTCGATCCAGAAATCCGTCCGGTCCGGAAGGGACGAGGGCTCGAAATGCAGCACGCCCACGAACTCCACGGGCGAATCCGCGCTGCCGAGCCGGATCAGCCGGTAGGGCTCCCGCTCGTCCACGCGCACGCCGATCCGGAAGCCCTGCACCGTCACGGTGAGGGTGTCGAAATCGGCCTGGACCTCCGCTTGGACCTTGTCCGTAGGGACCATCTGCGCGAAATTGCGCAGGTCGGTGAAGGCCATGTAAAGCTCCTCGGGGCGCTTGGCCACCTGGCCGTGTTTGCTGGTATAGTGTGCTGTCATAGTCAGAAATAATGCTTACATTTGTGGTACAGGATGCAAAGATAGCAAATTTCCGATGCACAGGATCTATTTCGAAAAACGCTGCATCATCATCTGCAGTCCCGACGAGCAGGCGCTCTCCGACCCCAACGCCGTGGAATTCCACTTCGGCGAGACGATCAACATCCACGCCCTGGTGGCGATGTTCGAAGCGTCCCGGTCCCTCGCCCGCATCTACATCCCCACGGACAACACCGCCTGGATGTACCGGCGCGTCTGCGCCGAGTTCCGCGAGGTCGACGCCGCCGGCGGACTCGTCTCCAACCGCCGCGGCGACTACCTGCTCATCCAGCGCAGCGGCCTGTGGGACCTCCCCAAAGGCCACCGCGAAGAGGGCGAGGACATCGCCGTCACCGCGCTGCGCGAAGTGCAGGAAGAGACCGGCGTGGACCAGCTGGAGCTGCGCGGCCTGATCTGCGTGACGGACCACTGCTACCTGCGCGGCGGCATCTGGCACCTCAAGCACACCTGGTGGTACGACATGCTCTACACCGACCCGGTCAACCTCACCCCGCAGCGCGAGGAGGACATCACGCGCGCGGCGTGGGTGGCCCGGTCCAGCCTGCCGCCCTATCTGAAAAACACGTATCCTTCCATCCAGGAAGTCTTCCGCGAGGCGAAGTAGATTCCGGGTCAAGCCCGGAATGACGCTGGCAAGCCCAAGCGTCAGTCGGCCTTGACGGTGCGGGCGGGATCGACCCGGGAGATGAACAGGGTCGGGATGAGCAGCAGCAGGAGGATGCCCGCGAAGGCGGCGAGGTCCGCCAGCAGGATGGCCGGCAGGTTGACGTGCACCGGCACGAAAGAGACGAAATAATTCTGGGGATTGAGCTTGATCCAGTGCGTCGTGCCCTGGACCAGGCAGAAGAGCAGCGCGAGCGCGTTGCCGGCGGCCATCCCGATGGCCACGGCGCGCGCGCCGACCCGCAGGAACACCCGCGCGATGGCACGGTCACCCATCCCGAGGGTCTTGAGGGTGCCGATCGTGGAGACGTGCCGGAAGAGCAGGATCAGCAGCCCGGAGATCATGTTGAAACCTGCCACGATGGTCATCAGCAGCAGGATTGCGTAGACATTGAAGTCGATCAGGTCCAGCCAGTCGAACAGCTGGGCGAAGCGCTCCGAGGCCGACACGGCGCGGAGCGGCTCCTCGTCCTCGCGCGCGCTGAGCGTGGCGCGCCAGCCCAGCTCCTGCGTGGCGCGCGCCATCGCGCGCCGCCCGCGGTGGCGCGGCGAGAGCGTCACCTCCAGCAGCGAGGCCTGGTCGCCCTCCCATTCGGCCACGCGCCGCAGGTCGCCGATCGGCACGTACAGCAGCTGGCCCTCTTCCGTGGCCATCGCGTCCTCGTAGACCGAGAGGATGCGCCACTTGCGGATCTTGACCTTCTCGCCGATGAAATACGCCGTCAGGTCGTCCCCGACACCGAGCCCGTAGCGCTCGGAGAGCGAGGCGGGCAGGCGCACGCCCAGCGAGGCGGTGTCGGCCTGCGTGCCCTTGAACATGGCGCCGTGGATGTCGTCCCCGACCTTGAGGATGCCGGCGCGGTAGACCACCGGCTCGATCCGCTCCACGCCGGGGACGGCCTCCAGTTCGGCGAGGTAGGAGGGCGCGGCGCTGACGGGATCGTCGCTGCCGGTCAGGTCCGCCGTGACATTGGTCAGCAGGACGTCGCCGGTCACGGCGGAAACGCCGCCGCGGATCTCCCGGCGGAACCCGCCGGAGATCGCGACAGCTATGATGATAACAAGGAAAGAGATGGCTATCGCCACGACAGCCATCCTTTCCCTGACACGCAGACGTGCGGCGATGAAGCCTTCCGCCTGCATCCGATTACCAGATATGGACGCGCTCGGCCTCCGGACGCCACATCGGGTCGCCCTCCTTGATGTCGAAGGCATCGAAGAACTGGCCGAAGTTGCGCAGGGTCACGTTGACGCGGTTGTTGCCCAGCGAGTGCACGTCGAGCTTGGTCAGGCGGGCCTTCTCCTCATCGGTGATGTTCTGGGCCCACACGCGGGCATAGCCGAGGAAGAAGCGCTGGGCGGCGGTGAAGCCGTCGATCGGGGCGGGCTCCACGCCGCCGAGGGCGTTCTGCAGCGCGGACCAGGCCACGCTCACGCCGCCGTGGTCGGCGATGTTCTCGCCGAGGGTGAGCTCGCCGTTGGCCTGCACGCCGGGCAGGATCTCCACCTCGCTGTACTGGTCGGCGAGCACCTGGGTCTTCGCCACGAACGCGGCGCGGTCGGCGTCGGTCCACCAGTTGTTCATGTTGCCGTCCTTGTCGAACAGGCTGCCCTGGTCGTCGAAGCCGTGGGTCATCTCGTGGCCGATCACCACGCCGATGGCGCCGTAGTTGACCGCGTCATCCGCATCGGGGTTGAAGAACGGCGGCTGCAGGATGCCGGCCGGGAAGCAGATCTCGTTGGTCGTCGGGTTGTAGTAGGCGTTGACCGTCTGCGGGGTCATGCCCCACTCGGTCGGGTCCGTGGGCTTGCCGAGCTTGGAGAGGTTGTCCTGCACGTACCAGGCGCTGGCGGCGCGGAGGTTCTCGTAGTAGCTCAGCTGCGGGTCGACGGTGAGGGTGCTGTAGTCCTTCCACTTGTCGGGATAGCCGATCTTGACGGTGAAGGCTTCGAGCTTCTCGCGGGCCTTGGCCTTGGTCTCGGCGGACATCCACTCCAGGGCGTCGATGTGCTCGCCCAGGGCGACCTGCAGGTTCTTCACCAGGTCGAGCATCTTCTGCTTGGAGGTCTCGGGGAAGTACTTGGCCACGTACATCTGGCCGACGGCTTCGCCGAGGATGCTGTTGGGCACGCTCATCGCGCGCTTCCAGCGCGGGCGCTGCTCGGTCACACCGCTCATCTGGGTGCTGAAGAAGTCGAAGGAGGCCTTGTAGAAGTCGTCCGACAGGGAGCCGGCGGCACCCTGGATGAGCTGCGCGGCGAGGTAGTCCTTGAGCACGTCGAGTTTGGTGTCCTTGAAGAGCTTGCTGAAGCCCTGGAAGAAGGAAGGCTGCTCGACGATGACCTTGTCCATCTCGGGCAGGCCCATCGCCTGGGCGAAAGCCTTGAAGTCGAAACCCTGATAGGCCTTGTAGATCTGGGCGGAGCTCATCGGGTTGTACTGCTTCTCGACGTCGCGGTTCTGGACGCTGGTCCAGGAGAACTGCGCCAGCTTGTCCTCGATGCCCGCCGCATTGGCGGCGCGCTGCTCGGGCTTGTCCAGGCCGGCGAGGGTGAAGAGCTTGCAGAGCATCTCCTCATAGCCCTTGCGCAGGGCGGCGTTGGCCGGATCCACGTAGTAGTCGCGGTCGCCCATACCCAGGCCGCCCTGGCCCAGGTAGAAGATCTGGTTCTTGCTGTCCATCAGGTCGGCATCCACGCCACCGCCGAAGAATCCGCCTTCGCCGATGAGGTTGAGCTTGCCCAGGTGGGCGGCCAGCGCCTTCTTGTCGGGCTGGGCATAGATCTCGTCAAGATACTTCTTGAGCGGGGCGGCGCCCTCCGCGTTGCGGCGGGTCGAATCGAGCCCCTGCTTGTACAGGTCCACGATCTTCTGCTCGACCGTGCCGGGCTCGGGGGTCATCTCCGTCATCTCGGAGAAAAGGGCGTTGAGGTTCTCCACGTTCTGCTCACGCAGCACGTCGAACGAACCGAAACGGGCATATTCGGGCTTGAGGGGATTCTTCTTCATCCAGCCGCCGTTGGCATAGAGGAAGAAGTCGTCGCCGGGCTTGACGCTGAGATCCATGTCGGTCGGATCCAGGGCCGGCGCTTTCACTTCCTTGGGCTGGCAGGCCGCCAGCATCATCACAGGAATCATAAGTACAAATAACTTTCTCATATTGTTGGAGTGATTGGTTCCTAAGTTTCAATCCAATTGGCAAAGATACGGTTTTTCCGTGACATTGGAATACGCAATTTTTTCCGATATTTGCACACGTGATGAATGCGAAGGCGAAAGACATATTCCGGAGATACGGCTTTGCGACCGTGGGCCTGGTGCTGGTGGCGCTGGGCGTGGCCCTGTCCATCATCTCCAACCTCGGGACGGCGCCGCTGTCCTGCCCGGCCTATGTGCTGAACCTGGAGTGGCCCGCCCTGTCGGTGGGGACCTTCACCCTGCTGGTCAACACGGCCTATATGCTCATCCAGATCGCGCTGCTGCGCAAGGAGTTCAAGGCGAAGTACCTGATGCAGGTCGTGGCCTCCGCCCTGTTCGGCTACCTGATCGACGGCTGCCTGTGGGCCCTGGGCTGGCTGCATCCCGTGACCTTCGCCGGGCGGGTGGGCCTGACGGTGCTCGCCGGGGCCGTGACGGCCCTGGGCGTGAGCATCGAAGTGGCCGCCAACGCCTGGATGCTCTCGGCCGAGATGACGGTGAGCGCCTTCGCCCAGGTGCTGGGCAAGCCCTTCCACCGGGTCAAGATCGTGATGGATTCGCTGACGGTGGTGCTGGCGGCCGTCTTGGCGTGGATTTTCTTCGCCAACCCTTTCGGGTCGGGCGTCTGGACGGGGCTTGGGGATGTGCTGCTGGCCCGCACGCCGGGCATTGTGATCGGCCTGGGGACGCTCCTGCTGGCGGTCCTGCCGGGCTGGATGATGCGCCTGACCGACCCGCTGCTCGCCCGCTGGATCAAGGGCAGATCCGCCGGAAGCGCTCGTAAATCTCAATGACCCGGTCTACATAGTAGGCCGTCTCGTCCCCTCTGAAAGGTCCGACCCTGACCGCCCCCGTGGCGAGGGTGGTCTCGTCCTGCATGCGCGGCAGGACCCGGTTGACCACGTTGAACCAGTAGCCCGTGTCCACGTCGAGCAGCCGCGCCACGCGCAGGCAGTCGTCGATGCGTCCCACCCCGGCATTGTAGGCGGCGAGCGCGTACTTGTAGCGCTCGGTCATGTTGTCTCCCACCTGGTAGTAGCGCCGGATCAGGTTTCCGAGCATCTCGGCACCCGCCGCGATGTTCGCCTCCGGGTCCAGCGGGTCGGTCACGCCGTAGCGGTCGGCCACGGCGGGCATCATCTGCATCAGTCCGGCGGCCCCGCGCGGCGAGCGCGCCTCGATGTGGAAGCGGGACTCCTGGTAGATGACCGCGGCCAGCAGGTGCCAGTCCCAGCCCAGCGAGTCGGCGTGGGCGCGGATCAGGCTGTCGTAGGGGCTGATCCGCGTGCGCGCGCCGCCGCGCATCGGGTTGTATTGCACGAGGAAGGCCTCGCGCGTGGTGGCATAGTCCGCGCTCCGGTGCCAGTCGCCGATCCAGTCGTTGAGGGCGCGCATCCCGGCGTGCTCGTCGTGGCGCATCAGCCAGACGCTGAGGCTGTCCACGGGCGTGGATACGAGCACGCTGTCCACCGCCAGGCTGTCCTCATAGGGCAGGACCACGATGTCCACGACCCCGGCGCGCAGCGAGTCCAGGCAGGAGCGGTCGCGGCCGGTCAGGCGGATCTCGATGTCTGCGCCGCCGTCCGCGGCATAGCGCTTCAGCAATTCATAATGGTAGCCGACCACCAGGGCGCGGGAGGTGTCGGTCAGGGAGGCCAGCTCCAGCACCGCGCGCAGGTGCGCGGGCGACACGTACGCGGGCGTCCGGGCGGGTTTGAAGAAGGTGGCCACGGCGGTGCCGGCCAGCAGGGAGGCGAAAAAGATGAGGGCGATACGGGCGGAGCGGTCTTTCTGTTGCATAAGTCTAGCGGGGCCGGCCGGTGGGCTGGGTGTAGAACGGCCAGTAGATGCCGAGTTTGAGACCGTCCATCCCGTTGGCGGTCACAGTGTAGCGGTCGGCGCTGAAGTAGTCGAACTTGCGCAGCGGCCAGCCGCCGCCGGCGTTTTGGTATTTGATGAACACGCAGGCGCGCTTCCACTGGACATTGACGAACACGTCGAAGATGGGACCGTTGGTGTAGAGGCGGTCGGTCTGGTTGTAGAAGACGCCCAGGTTGGGATTCCAGGCGGGGGAATGCCAGGGGGTATTGTAGTACGCGTCGGCCCCGACCTGCATCACCATCACGTTCTGGCGCTGCTCGTTGCGCTGCACCACGAACTGGAGGTAGTAGCGGAGGTTGAAGGCCGCGGCGGGCAGGGGGAGGACCTCCGGGTTGGAGGAGACCTGCAGCAGGACGCGGTGGTCGAGGTGGACGGGCCCCAGCGCGAAATCCTTGCGGAGGTTGGCCGCCAGCACGCTCATCGCCGCGGCGTTCTGCCGGATGATGCCGTCGGTGCCGTAGTACAGGTTGTTCCCCAGCAGGGCGTAGCCCACGTCGGCGGACAGGCGCCAGCGCGGGATGTCCAGCCGGCCCTGGACGCGGGTTGTGGAGATCTTGCCGAACTCGTTGTCCCAGCTGAAATGGTTGAGGTTGAGGTGCTGCTGGTAGTAGGTCGGCTCCTGCAGCGTGGTCTCGAAGTGGGCCGACAGGGTGATCGGGCTTTTGCGGGCCCGCCGGAACGGGAAGAAGCGGAAGGAGGCGTTGGCCTCGATCCCGAGGTCGCCGAAGTCGTGGCCCAGCAGCACGTAGCGGGCCTTGGCGTCCCAGAAGGCGTTGTCCCGCAGCTGGCCCTCTGCCCCGGCATAGAGGTAGACGGAGTTCTCCACGTGCTTGGTCGGACGGACCGTCGTGCTGTCGAAGTACTGCTTGAGGTAGTCGCCGATGCCGACGTCCAGCTTGGAGACGACTCCGGTGGCGGACCAGGGCTGCAGGCGGATGTAGACCTTGTTGTCGAGGCGCGCCACGCGCAGCGAGTCGTCGCTGGCTTCGCCGTAGCGGTAGAGCTTGTAGAAGTCTACGCCGGTGCTGCCGGGGATGAGGTCCACGTAGTTGCGGGTGTAGGTGGAGAACTCGCTGCTGTGGCCGATGTAGGCCGTGGTGATGTCGCGGTCCAGGCTGTCGGCGTTGAAATGGAAGGTGCTGTCGCGCTTTGCGCGCATCCGGCTGATGAAGGTGAAGGGGATGCGGAGCTGCTGGTCCAGGAAGAAGGTGTTCTTCTTGATCTTGGATGAGGCGCCGGACAGGGCCACGCGGATGTCACGCGCGTCCACCGTGGTGTCGCGGATCCAGCTGATGTCCACGATGCCGCCGTTCTCCTGGCGGTTGACGACATTGCGGATGAAGCCCGCGTGCATCGTGTAGCGTTTGCCCAGGTAGTTGGCCTGGACCACGGAGGTCTTGTTGGCGGTCTGTTCGCTCTCCAGGATGCCTCCGCCGCCGAAGCGGTCGAACATCAGGGCGAAGTTCAGCGCCGGAGTGATGTTCTGGGTGGTGAAGAGGTGCAGGTTGTCGGACTCCTTGTCGCGGTTGGCGAGCAGGGTGCCGTAGTAGGCGAGTTCGGTGTAGGGGACCTTGGTGTTATAGTGCGGCAGCGTGCGGTGGGAGTAGCTCCAGGACTCCTGCGCGTCATAGAACTCCACGCCCTCGTCGCTGCGGCGCAGGAACCAGTTGTAGTACTGGACCGGCGAGCCGGCCACGCCCAGCCAGCTGGCGTTGACGTCCTGCCGGTGGAAAGGGTAGTCGTGGAAGTGGTAGTTATAGGTGGTGTCCGGGACGTAGGCGGACATCTTGCCGAAGTCCGGGTCGCGCGTCCAGGCCACGATGCGCTTGTAGTAGAGCGAGTCGGGCAGGGCGTAGGTCTCCAGGATGCGCGGGGTGGTCTCGATGAGGGAATCGCGGATGTTCTGGCGCTCCTCCCGGACCTTGGCGAGCGAGTCCATCCGGGCCAGTTTGAGCTGGCCCTTGCGCTCCAGGTCGTAGGCGCGGCGCTCTTTAGGCGGGAGCGCGGCGTACCAGGCATCGAAGGCGGCCTTGGCCCTGGCGGTCGAATCCACGATCCACAGGGAGTCGAGTTTGCTCCAGAGCGCGGTGTCGAGCTGCGCCTTGAAGGAGTCGCGCGGGCTCAGCCGCTCCACCGTGTCGGTGGGCGCTGCGAGCGCAAGCGTGTCCGCGATGTCCGCGGAGGTGGTGTCCTGCACGGTGATCTCCTCGAGCGAGAGGGTGCGGCGCAGCTTGTACCCGCCCCGGGGGTACACCACCGTGTCCGGCGCGTGCACGTTTGCGGCGACGGACAGCGGCGCGGCGTCCGCCCGTCCGGGAGACTCCGCTGCCGGGAAAAGGATCCCCGCAGCGGCGAAGGACGTCACGGCGACCGGAAACAATATGCGCGAAAGAAGGCTCACAATCAGACAAAGATAAGGACTTTTGGGGGATTCTCAAAAAGTGCGTAAATTCGCCTTCGGTTATGCAACGACTCATCAGACTCTACCGCGACTGGTCCGAAGAAGCCCCGGACCGGTGCGACCTGCTGCCCCTGTCGGGCAGCGCCCGCAAGTATTACCGCCTGTCCGGTCCCGCCGGGACGGTGGTCGGCTGCATCGGCACGAACCCGGCCGAGAACCGCGCCTTCCTGACGATCGATGCGCAGTTCTGTGACCACGGCCTGCACGCCCCGGCGGTCTACGCCGTGTCGGCGGACGGGATGGCCTACCTGCAGGAGGACCTGGGCGGCGGCCAGCTCTTCGAGCTGCTGAAGCCCGCGCTCGCGGACGGCAGCTTCACGCCGGAGCAGCGCGACTGGCTGCACGACACGATGGCCCTGCTGCCCGCCGTGCAGTTCAAGGTGGGGGAGGGTCTGGACTGGGACGTCTGCTTCCCCGACCGGGAGTTCAACGCCCGGATGGTGGACTTCGACCTCAATTACTTCAAGTACGACTTCCTCAAGCTCACGGGCCTGGAATTCAATGAGATCCGCCTGCAGGACGACTTCGACCGCCTGCGTGCCGACGCGCTGGATTTCGATGGGGACACCTTTATGTACCGCGACTTCCAGGCGCGCAACGTGATGATCAAGGACGGCGAGCCCTGCTTCATCGACTTCCAGGGCGGGCGGCGCGGCCCGGTGCAGTACGACCTCGCCTCCTTCCTCTGGAACGCCGGCACGCACTTCAGCGCGCCCCTGCGCCGCGAGCTGGAGCAGGTCTACCTGCGCTCGCTCGATGCCTTCCGGCCGGTGGACGAGCCGGCATTCTACCGGCAGTACCGCCTGCTCACGCTCGTGCGCCTGCTCCAGGAGACGGGCGCCTACGGCTTCCGGGGCCTGGTGGAGCGAAAGCAGCTCTTCCTGGACTGCATCCCCACGGTGCTGGGCTGCTTCCGGGAGCTTACGGCCGAGCCCTTCGCGCGCTACCCCTACCTGACGGAAGTCCTGCAGCGGCTCGCTTCGGAATGGGACGGACGGACGATCATCCCCGGAATGGAGGTGGCCCTATGAAAGCGCTGATCTTCGCCGCCGGGCTCGGGACCCGGCTCCGGCCGCTCACGGACACGATGCCCAAGGCGCTCGTCCCCGTGGGCGGCGTGCCGATGCTCCAGCGCGTGCTCTGCAAGCTGCGCGACGCCGGGCTCGGGCCGTTCGTCGTGAACGTCCACCATTTCGCGGAACAGATCGAGGATTTCCTCTCGGAGAATGCCGGTTTCGGCGCGCAGGTCGCCATCTCGCACGAGACGGCCGAGCCGCTGGAGACCGGCGGCGGGATCCGCCACGCCGCCCCGCTGCTCGCCTCGCCCGAGGGCCGCTTCCTCGTCCACAACGTGGACATCCTCAGCGACCTGGACGTGCGCTGGTTCCTGCAGCAGGACGACCCTTCGTCGCTGGCCACGCTCCTGCTCATCGACGCCCCGGCCGACCGCTACCTGCTCTTCGACGACGACATGCGTCTGGTGGGCTGGACCAACGTCCGCACGGGCGAAGTCAAGAGCCCCTACCTGCCGGACTTCGACCCTTCGGAATACCGCCGCTACTCCTTCTGCGGCATCCACATCGTCTCCGAGGCCGTCTTCGACAAGATGGCCGCCTGGCCGGAGAAGTTCTCCATCATCGATTTCTATCTCAGCGAGTGCGCAGACGGAAAGGTCCGGGGCGTGCTGGCCCCGGACCTCCGGCTGATCGACATCGGCAGCCCCGCCAAACTGGCGGAGGCTAATCGGTGCGTACAGGAATAAAGGTCGGTCCGTTGTGGACGATCAGCTCGACGCCGTCGAAGCTGACGCCGGGTGCGTTGCCGAGAGTCAGGCCGGTCTCGGCCTCGAAGCGGCAGTTCTCGAAGTGGAAGACATCGGAGCCGAAGGGCGAGACCGGGAAGGCGTTCATCGTGCCGAGCTTCGCACCCTTGGCGCGGACGTTGCGGATCGTGATGTTGCGCAGCTGCGTGACCGGGTCGGCATAGACCGGCTGCTGGCCGGACGGGCGCCGCGTGTTCCAGTCGAGGTTGATGTCCAGGATGTTGCGGACGTTCTCGATCTCGTAGTCCTCGAAGGTGATGTTCTCCACCCAGCCGCCGCGCGGGGGCTGGCTCTTGAAGCGGATCGGGCCCCAGTTGTCGCCGTCCACCTTGATGCGGCGGGAGGTGACGTTGCGGATGCCGCCGGAGATCTCGCTGCCCATCGTCACGGCGCCGTGGCCGTAGGCGAAGTGGCAGTCCTCGATGAGGATGTTCTCGCTGGGACGCCCGACGCGGCGCCCGTCCTCGTCCTTGCCGGACTTGATGGAGATGTCGTCGTCGTGGACGTGGATGAAGCAGTTGGCGATGTACACGTCGGAGCAGGAATCGATGTCGAGCCCGTCCGAGCTGGGGATGTAGTCGATGGCGCGGATGTCCAGCCCGTCAATCGTGAAGCCGCGGGTGTAAAGGACGTGGACGCACCACGAGGCCTGGTTCTGCAGGTGCAGCCCCGTGATGGATCCGCCGTCGCAGCCGGTCAGGCAGATCAGGCGCGGACGACCGGTGGTCCCGAAGGGGATCTTGCTCCACGCCACGCCGTTGCCGTCGATGGTACCCTGGCCGCTCACGCGGACGTTCTCGGAGTTGTCGAAGTTGAGGAAGGCGCAGCGCCACTCGCGCTCGATGCCCTCGAAGCGGGTCTTGACGATGGGATAGTCGTCCGGGTTGACGGTCCCCTGCAGGAAGGCCTTCTTCTCCACGCGCAGGTTGACCCCGCGCGGGAAGAAGAGCGCGCCGCTGAGGTACTTGCCGGCCGGGAAGACCACCGTGCCGCCGCCCTCGGCCGCGGCGCGGTCGATCACGGCCTGGATGGCCGCCGTCTCCACGCCCTTGCCCTTGACGCCGAACTTCTTGACGTTGTACTCCTTGGTGCCGCGCTCGATGGAGATGATCTTGCTCTCCCAGCGGGCGAGGTCGAGGGCCAGTTGGACCTTGCCTCCGGTGTGCTCGGCCGGGATGGTGCGGACCTCGCCGGTGGTGGCGTCCCACTCCTTCACGATGCCGTCGGCATCGAACTCGGCCATGAACAGTGCATCCTTCTCACCCTCGTTGAAGAGGAAATAGACCACCCCGTCCGGCATCACGCGGCGCGTGTAGCGGACGGCGTAGGTCGCGGGCTCCACGATGGGACCCTGACCCCGGGGCGGGTTGCGCATCATCCGGTCGGTGTCGATCATCGGCAGGATGGTCATCTCGGGGACGTCGGGCATCGCCGCATACACGTTGGCGGTCCAACTCACGGACGGCTCCTCGAGCCAGTCGGGCGTGTCGGGCAGGGGCTTGGGATCCATGAAGCTGCGCCCCACGAGCATCGTGGGCTTGCGGCCCCAGAACAGGACCTTGCCGCCGGTCTTGGCGAAGTCGCTGATCACGGCGAAAGCCTCTTCGGAGAGGACGTCCGAGGAGGGGATCACGAGGGTCTGGTAGCGCTGGCCGCTGCGGTTGACGAGCGTGCCGCCGCTGACGGTGAGCGCCTCCTTGAAGGCGTCGTCGTCCAGCCAGTCGAAGTCAAACTGGTGCTTGAGCAGCAGCTGGGCCATCTCCACGAGGTCGGGATTGACGGACTGGTCGTTGAGCCAGAAGGTCATCGTGGGGTAGTAGACGGCTACGCGCGCACCCGGCTCGCCGAGGGCCATCAGGTACGTGGCGCGGTTGGTGTAGTCGTTGAGCCCCTTCATCCCCGGGTCGGTCATCC
This sequence comes from Bacteroidales bacterium, assembly GCA_017428725.1. GTDB lineage: Bacteria > Bacteroidota > Bacteroidia > Bacteroidales > UBA932 > Cryptobacteroides. The sequence continues at coordinate 108,637 of JAFRQH010000009.1, forward strand.
AGTTGGGCTTCTCGGAGCCGCCCATCCAGAACATGAACTCGAAGAAATTGATGCCGCGGACCACCTGGTAGTCCACCGCGTACTTGGCCGTGGGGATGGTGGGCGGGGTGTTGTAGGCCGCGAAGCTCTCGCTGAAGGCGCGCGGCTTGCCGTAGGCGTGGCTGACGGACGAGGCGAACTTGGGGAAGTCGTTGACCGTCTCGGGCCAGATCTGGTTCCAGATGGCGTCCACGCCCGGCACCTGCACGCGGCTGAGGTCGCGGAAGAAGTTGCCCTCGGCGCGGATGCAGACCGGCATGTTGTGGTCGTTGTTGAGGTGGGTGATGTGCGCGAGGCCGTTCGCCTCGCACCACTCGGCCTGCTGCTGGAAGAAGTTGGTGGCGAACAGTTCGGACCACACGTCCCAGTAGTCGGCGCGGAAGCGGCGCTCGCGCACGGTCTGCGTGCGGGCGAGCAGGCTGGCGAGCCAGGGCGTGGGGTCGTAGCCCTTGCGGGCGACGAACTCCTCGACCATCTTCGGGGTCCAGGGGGTGTAGGCGAAGTCCGGCTCATCCCCGCGGAATCCCAGGAGCGTCTTGCCGAACTCCTCGCCCAGGTATTTCTTGTACTGCTCGTGGGTCCAGTCGATGAACTGGCGCACGGCCTCGGGGCTGAGGTAGTCGCAGATGGAGTTGGAGGTGTCCTTGCCGCCCGTCGGGTTGTTGACGGCGCGGGTGTTGCCGGTGCGGAAGTCCGTGCCGGCGAACACGATGTCCCAGTCGTCCAGGCCGGCGTTGAAGCTGAACTTGCCGTCCTGGATCTCCACGGTGCGGTTGGGCGCGCCGGAGCGGCTCACGGCCACGGCGCTCAGCGCCCGGGGCGGGACCGCCTGGCCGCGCAGCACGCTGCCGCGCGCCACGTGGATGGTGTCCACGGCCACGACGGCCTTCATCCGCAGGTCCGGGCGTTCCCGGGTGAACTTCCCCCCGGCGAAGCCGCTGGGATACTTGCCTTCGTCGATGAGCCAGACCTTCAGGCCGCGGGCCTTGGCCTCCATCACGCCGGCGCGGATGCCCTCGAACCAGCCCTCGGAGAGGTACTCGTACGGCAGCCGGTAGCCGGCCTCGAAGATGACGGAGCGGAAGCCCTTGGTCTTAATGGAATCGAGGTCGTGGCGGATGGTCTCGATGTCCATCGGACCCTCCCAGCCCCAGATTACGTGGCTGGCGAACTCGAGGGGCGGGTTGTCGAATTGCTTCGCCGCCTCGGAAAGCGGCGTGCGGTGGATGCCGGCCCAGGAGTGCTCCTGAGCGACAAGTGCCTGCCCCGCAACCAGCAGGGCAAGGCACAAAGTCGTGATTTTCTTCATTTTACTTGCTGATGGAGAAGATGGCTCCCTTGTCGGAATAGTCCTCGTAGTAGAACTGGATGGCGCTGTCGTTCATCCGCGGGTGGAACTTGTCCAGCAGGCGCAGCACCTCGGCGCCGGCGAAGATGGCCGGGCCGTAGGCGTGGGCCGCGAACGGGCTGACCGGACGGTAGTAGTAGAACGCCGGGTCGAAGGCCATGCCCGTGCCCACGCAAGTGCCGTTGACCTTGCCTTCGTCGTCGATGATGGTATGCACGGCATCCCAGGCCAGCAGGGCGGCGGGACCGTACTCGAGCGGGTTGAGCCAGCCCTCGCAGACGCCGTGGGCGAAGCAGTAGGCGTAGATGGCGGTGGCGGAGGACTCCAGGTAGGAGTCGTTGCGGTCCACGAGCTGGTGCCAGAAGCCTTCGCCGCTCTGCAGGGCGGCGAGCCCCTTGACGTGCTTGCGGTAGAGGTCGAGGATCTCGGCACGGCCGGGATAGTTCTCCGGCAGGGCGTCGAGCACGTCGCACATCGTCAGGATGGCCCAGCCGTTGGCGCGGCCCCAGTGGTAGGCGGGATGCTCGTCCATCTCCTGCACCCAGCCGTGGCGGAAGAGGTTCTTCTCCGGGACCCACATCTTGTCCTTGAACAGGCGGATCTGGCGGACGGCCTCGTCAAAGTAGCGGCGGTCGCCGGTGAGCTTGCCGTACCAGGCCAGGGCGGGGATGCCCATGAACATGTCGTCCAGCCACACGGTGTTGAGCTGCGGCCGGTTGCGGGCCAGCGTGCCGTCCTTGAGGCGGAACTCCTTGTTCATGATGTAGTCGGCGTAGAGGTCGATGAGCGGACGGAGGTTCAGCTCGGGGTGGGCCACCTGGTCCTTGATCATCGACACGCACACGGCGCCGCAGTCGTCCAGCGCGTGCGGGGTCATCGTGACGCTGATCCTGTGGGCGGGCTTGCCGTTCGTGGCGCGGTATTCCTCGGCCTGGGTGGCCAGCAGTTTGTGGCGGTTGTACGTATAGTCGGTAAAGGCCTTGTCGCCCGTGGTGGCGCCGGCGGTGAGCATGGCGGCGTAGGTCACGCCCCACTCATAGCTGTTCAGACGGAAGGCGCCGCGGGGGATCTCCCCGTCCTCGCCGGGCTGCCAGGGCGTCTCGGCGTCCACGAACTTGAGGATGCGGTCCAGGTCGGCCTTGATATCCTCCTTGGTGGGCACGCCGTAGGGGATCTTGTAGTCGGGCTGCAGCAGGTGCAGGGGGGTGTTGGAGTCGTTCTGCACGGCTTGGGCTTGCTCTTCGGCGGCCGGCTGCGGGCCGCAGGCGCACACGCCGGCGAGCAGGACACAAGCGGCGAGCAGGAGGCTGGAATGCTGTCTCATCTTCATCATAGGGATTGGAATGGTATCATTGGTTTTGTACGAAGTTACACAAAAAAAGGAAAAACCGGCCATTTTTCCGGAAAAACCCGGAGAAATGACCGATTCCTCGCGCAAGATTGAACAATCTGCGGACTTGTTTTCTTACAACATATTATACATCGCACTCTGGATCCGGGCGTTCTTGGCGGGATTCATCCTGCCGAAGTTCCATTTCACTGAGAACATCGCATAGCGGCCCATCACGAGGCTGAAACTGTCTTCGATGTACTCGGCATTGACCGTACGGTTTTGGGACCTCTGCTGGTTCAGCAGGTCGGAGACGCCCAGGCTCAGGGTGAAGGCCTTGATGTTCTTGCTGACGGAAAAGTTCCAGATGAAGTACGGGTCGTTGAACCCGGCCGTGTAGCCCCGGAAAGAATAATACGTCGCTTCCGTCTTGAACTCCCAGCCGTGCTGGGTTTCGTACAGCAGGTCCAGGTGCTGGAGGAACCGCCAGTAATCCGTGTTGGCGGAAGCGTCCAGGCTGTACCGGCTGCGCTCGTTTTCGAATACGGAGATGAAAGACGCGGAGAAGCGGTCCAGCCGGTAGGTGGCGCCCACTTGTGCTTCCAGGAAGATCTGGTCCGTCCGGCTCTCGGCGAAGCCGCTCTGTCCGTTATAGAAACGGCTGCCGGAAGCGTCTCCCCAGAAATCCGCCATGAAGGCGTTGTAATCGAAGGTCAGCAGGTCCATCCCGGCCCGCCGGGAAGTGGCCTGGTAGCCGGTACCTCTGGAGAGACCGCCCTGGACGGCCCCCTGGAAGGTCAGGCGCTTCTTCTGCCCGACCGGCTGGCGCCAGGTGAGGTAGCCGGAGAGCGACGAAGCGGGCCTGCGGGTATTGACGGGCACGGAGTAACGGATGCCGTCCGCATCGAACCACGAGGCCGTCTGGATGCCCCGCTGGGTCATCGACCAGGAGAGGTCCATGCTGATGTAGGAGAAGGTCTCCCGGTTGTTGTAGCTCCAGTCCAAATAGGCGAAATGCCTGAAGGTGGGCCGGAGATAAACGTTGCCGGTCGAGATGTGAAGCGGGTCGGAAATGTCCAGCACGGGCAGGATCCGGCTGCCGGACACCTGGTTGGAGTTGCCCTCATACCGGGCAGACAGGCTGTGTCCCTGCTGGTTGGAATAACGGAAATTGACGTACGGCGACCAGTCATGCATCCACTCCCCGATGCCGGACTCGGTATCTTTCCCGAGCGAGCGGGAGCGGATCTCGTTGCGGGTCTGGTCGTGCTGCAGGCCGAAGTAGAACTGGTTGCTCTCCTTGCGCCACTGCATCTGCAGGCGCTCGCGGAGCAGCAGGTAATCGCTGCGCGAGGTGGAGGAATAGTAGTCGTTGGCGCTGCCGTCCTGGTTGAAGGCGGCCTTGCCGCTGCTGCGCTGCTGCCACATCGGGGAGAACTGGGCCGAGAGACCCCAGTTCTGTCCGAAGGGCTCCAGGTAGCTCAAGGTGCTGGAAACCATGCGCCCGCCGCCGGCGTTGTCGTAATGCAAGTCGCGCGGGGTGACGTCCGTCCCGTAGCGGGTCTGCGAGCGTTCCAGGCTGGTGCCCTGGTTCTGGGAGAAATTGTAATTGAAGGTCAGGGTCATGCTGCGCCTTTCCTTGCCGATGTCCTTGATACCGCCGGAGATGCGGCCGTTGGCCCGGAAACTGCGCGAATCGGCGGACTTGAACGCGTCCGTGCCGTTGAGTTCCGCCCCCTGCGCGTCCGTCGTGGCGGAGCGGTTATGGGAGGACGAACTGCCGCCGCTGAAACGGAACGAGGGAGTGAACACGAAGTTGTATTTCTTCGTATCCTTCTTCTCCATCTCGAAGTTGACGTCCACCCGGTGGTTGCGGCTGCTGCCGTCCGTGAGTCCGTCCGTGAACAGCGGGCTCTCGCCCACCAGCGCCGACTGGCGTTTGGTGCGTTGTCCGGAGACCTGGTCGGAGAAGTTGTAGCTGACGCTGGCGGTGGACTCCATGCCCTTGATGCGGTCGGAGTTGAGGTTGGCTCCGGCCATCGCGGAGGTCTTGAGCCCTCCGAGCATGGCGATCAGGTCCGCCGTGTCGATCTCATCCTCGCCGCTGCTGATGAAAATGGTCGTGCCGCTTCCGGGTTCCGAAGCATTCTGGCCATTGGCGAGCAGGGTGAGCTGGTCCTGCTCATTGTAGCCACTTAGCAGGAGGTTGCCGCCCCAGAGGGCGTGACGGTCGTCGCTGAGGCCCTCGTCGTAACGGCCCTGGCGGTAGCCGCCGGCGAGTTTGGCGTTGCCGAACCAGCCCTGCTTGTATTCCTCCTTGAGCTGGAGGTCCATCACTTTCTCGCGGGTATCCTGCCCGGCGATGCCGGAGAAGGCGGCCTCCTTGTTCTCCCGGTCGATGACCTGGATCTTGTCCACGATCTTGGCCGGAAGGTTCTTCAGGGCGGCCGAAGGATCGTTGAAGAAGAAAGTCTTGCCGCCCACGGTGATCTTGTCCACGGGCTCGCCGTTGACCTTGACCGTGCCGTCCTCGCCCACCTCCATCCCGGGCATCTTCTTGATCAGTTCCTCCAGCATCGCGTTGTCACCGACGTGGAAGGCCGCGGCGTTGTAGATGAGCGTGTCCTGCCGGACCTCGATGGCGTTGCCCACCGCCGTGATGGATGCGGCGTCGATGACCTCCGGATTTTCCTCCATTTTGATCACGCCGAGATCTTCCGTGTAGTTGCGGAAGGTGTAGTCCTTGGCGAAGGGGGTGTAGCCGATCATCTCCACGTTCAGCCGGTAGCGGCCCACGGGCACGTCGGGAATCTCCACGGCACCCTTCTGGTCGGACAGGGCGAAGTGGGTGATGGTGGTGTCGCCCTGGCGGTTGAGATAGACCGTGGCGAATGGGATCGGATCCGCGGACTTCGCATCCTGGACGGAGAGCTTGACGCGGATGTTGCGGTTGCTCTCGAACATGTCGTAGTCCATCACGATCACCTGGGCGTGGACGGCGCCGGACAGCAGCACGGCCGGGAGCAGCAGAAGAAGCCGCCTCATTGCGTAATCTGCTTGATGACGGCCTGGAACTGATTGTAGGGGATCTTCCCCTCCAGGCAGACGAAGCGGCCGTAGTCGAAGCTGTCGTCCAGGTTCACGAGCACGAATCCCGTGACGGTCTGCCCGTCAGAGGCCATATAGAGCCGGGTGTACTGCCCGTTCTCACGGAGGTCCATCAGGGTCGTGTATCCCTTGCTGTCGAGATAGTCACGGATGTCCTTGCGCAGTCCTCCGCTCGTGGTATTCCGGCAATAACTGACGTTGTGATCCCCCTTCCGGTACCGGGCGAAGTCCAGCATATACAGCCCGCTGAACTCCTTGACGATGCGGGACAGGTTCAGTTTCCTGCCCCGGATCTCGAGATCGGGCAGCTGGCGGGTCATCTGGAAGAGCTCCGGTGCGATGTAAGCGGAATTGACATCCGTCATATCGCACCAGCGGCTGAAGACATAGTTCCCGTCCTTGGGCGCCTGGCGGTTGCGCGGCACCTGGGTAAAGATGCTGTTGGCGGGAACCGTATAAAAATGCTGACCGTCTTCTACCATGACTGTGACGCCTTGGTCGCTCTCTTTCAGACGGGAAGCCAGCATTTGGGCCTGCGTGTCGATCAGTTTCTGGATTTTTACCCGGACTTCGGCGGGAATGCTGTTCCATTCCTGCTCGGTGATGCCCTGTCCGAACAAACTGGAGGCGAGGAGCAGCCCGCAGGCAAACAGAAGGATGCGTTTCATTGCTCAGGGATAAAAAGGGTTTCTTGGTAAGGCGTGGAGAAGGAGTCCATCCCGTCGGTGATGGCTTCGGAGAAGTAGCTGAAGGCTTTTTCGAACTGGGCGTATGCCGCTTCGGCTTCGGGCGGAAGCGGCCGGGGCCGGCCTACGAGCAGCACGGCAGCCAGCGAGGCCAGCGCCACGGCGGGCACGGCGGCCCAGACCCAGCGGCGACGCGGTTTGTCATCCAGGGCTTGCAAGCCCCTTTCTGCAAGGATAATGGCAGTGGCGACCTCTTCCAGGCGTCCGGCCAGGTCTTCCGGTATGTGGGTGTCTTGCTTCATATTTTCTTTTTGATTTGGTTCTTGATCCGGTGGAATGCCACGCGCAGCGCCAGCTCCGACTGGCCGGTCTGCCGGGCGATCTCGTCGTAGGGGAGGCCTTCGACCAGGCGCATCCGCAGGAGTTCACGGCTCTTGGGCGAGAGGCTGCGGACCGCGGAGAGGATCCGCTGCAGCCGCTCGTCCTCCTCCGGCGGCGGCTCTGCCGGAAGCCCCTCGGGGATGGGCTCCTGCCGGCGGTCGCCGCGGGCGCGGAGCCGGTCCACGCACAGGTTGCGCATCAGGATGTAGCTCCAGGATGCGGGGTCCCGGACCGTGTCGAGCTGCTTCTGGGAGGCCCACATCTTGAGGAATACGTCCTGTATCGCATCCTCCGCCTCCTCCTGCGATCCGAGCAGGGAGAAGGCGAGACGGTACAGGTTGTCGCCCAGCGGGAGGAAGCGGCGTATGAATTCTTCCGGTGACATCTGTCAATAAAGACGAAGGGAATCGCCGGATGTTAGCATACGAAGGTGGAAAAAATCAGTTTTTGATGTGGATGTCCATCTGCGGGAACGGGAAGTGGATGCCGGCCTGCGGGAGCTCGGTGTAGATGCGCTCGTTGAGGTCGAACCACGCGTTCCAGTAATCCGCGGTGTTGACCCAGGCGCGGATCAGGAAATTGACCGAGCTGCTGTCGAGTTTCTGGATGGCGATAATCGGGTCTTTGGCGCCAGGAGTGGCGGCGTCCAGGAAACGCGGATCCTCCTTGACGATTTCGGTGAGCTTCTCCTTGCACGCCGCGGCATCCGTGCCGTATTCCACGTTCACGGTGACGTCGATGCGGCGGAGCGGGAAGTAGGAGTAGTTGACGATGTTGCCGCCGGAGAGGGCCCCGTTGGGCAGGATGACCTTGCGGTTGTCGAAGGTGACCAGGTGCGTCCCCACGATGGTCACGTCGGTGACCGTGCCGGCATAGCCCAGCGCCTCGATGTAATCGCCGGCCTTGAAGGGCTTGAACGCCATGATCATCAGTCCGCCGGCGAAGTTCTGCAGCGTGCCGCTGAGCGCCATGCCGATGGCCAGGCCCCCCGCGGCGAGCAGTGCGGCGAGCGAGGAGGTGTTGACCCCGAGCGTGCTGATCGTGATGATGATCAGGATGATGGTCAGCGCGATGGAGACGAAACTGCTGATGAACGAGGCCATCGCCCGGTCGGTCTGCTTGCGGATGAACAGGCGCTCCAAGGCGCGCTTGACGCGCTTGATGATCCAGGCACCGATTAAATAGATGACCAGGGCGGCGAGCACCTTGAGGCCGAACTGGATGGCCTGCCGGCCGAGGTTCTGCAGGGCGGTGCCGGGGTCGGCGGCCAGCATCTCGGTGAATTGCTGGAAGGCGGCCTTGGCGGAGTCGGCCCGGCTGATGATCTCTTCCTCCTTGATGGGATTCTGTACCTGAAGCAAAAACATCGCACTTTCGGTTTGGAAATACAAAGATACAAAGAATCTCACAAATAATTCCTGCCCGGGGCGGTGACCGATTTCTGTACCGTATTTGAAAGAATCGAGACCTTATGCCGGAAAGAGTATCGGTTATCTTTGTATGAGATAACCAACTATAACCACATTCAGATATGCATTCAACAACGATGTCTTCACCGTGGCGGAGGGCGCTGGTGGCGCTCGCGACCGTCTTGGTCCTGTTTTTTGCAGGTGGGCGGGCATATGCCGGAAACACCCTGTCCGGCAGGGAGTCCGTCAATCTGAACCTGGGCTGGGATTTCCATCTCGGCGACGGCGATCCCGCCTCTTTCAGTGACTGGAAGTCCGTGGACCTTCCGCACGACTACCAGATCGGCCAGCCCTGGGTGGAACCCCTGCCGGGGGATGCCGGAGACTACGGCGACCAGGCCAGCAACATCTCCTCGCGCCTGGCCTCCCGGGCCTTCAAGGAGATGGGCGCCGGGTGGTACCGTAAGGTCCTGACCCCGCCGGCCGAATGGAAAGGCAGGCGGGTCCTGCTTGATTTCCAAGGAATTATGCTCGTCGGAGACGTCTACCTCAACGGCGAGCGCGTCGGCGGGACGGACTACGGCTACGTGGGCTTCGAAGTCGACCTGACCGACAAGCTGGCCTATGGCCGCCCGAACGAGATCCTGGTCCGCGCCGACACCGGCATCCCGACCAATTCGCGCTGGTATACCGGCGGCGGGCTGTTCCGCGACGTCAACCTCGTGCTGACGCCGGCCGGGACCTATTTCCCGCGCCATCCGCTCTACATCCTCGCGGATATGCACGGCAACGTCGACCTCAAGGCGGACGTCTATATGGAGCAGGATCCCGGGGAACTCACCGTCCGGGTGGAGATCCTGGATCCCGCCGGCAAGCTGGCCGCCAAGTCCGAAGGCACGCTCCGTTTCGCCCCGCGGCGCAACGACTACGAATATGTCTGCGAGACGATCAAAGTCCCGGACCCGCTCCTGTGGGATTGCGACCACCCGAACCTGTATTCCGCCCGGGTCTCCCTGCTGGACAAGTCCGGCCGGCTCATCGACAGCGTCTGCGACCGGTTCGGCTTCCGGACCCTCGAGTTCTCCCCGGATTTCGGCCTCAAGCTCAACGGCAAGAAAGTCCTCCTGAAGGGCTCGGCCAACCACCACGACTATGGGTGCCTTGGCGCAGCCGCCTACCCGAAGGCCGCCCGCAAGCGGATCCAGACCCTCAAGGCCTTCGGCCACAACAGTATACGGACTTCCCACAACCCCTATAGCGAGGCCTTCCTCGACCTGTGCGACGAGTACGGGATCCTGGTCGTGGACGAGCTGTACGACAAGTGGCTGAAGCAGTATGCCGGCGGCCGCCGGGACTGGGAGGAGATCTGGCAGTACGATGTACGGGAATTCGTCACCCGCGACCGCAACCACCCGAGCGTGGTGGTCTGGAGCCTCGGCAACGAGCTGCAGACCTATGCCAATCTCCCGTACCGCGACTGGGGCGTCACGCCCTACCGGATGATGAAGGAACTCGTCCACCGCTATGACCAGAGCCGCCCGATCACCGTGGCGATGCATCCGCGCGGACGCAACCACCAGACGGACAGCCTGCCGGCGCCGCTTGCGCTCGAGACCGACATCGCCTCCTACAATTACCGGTATATGTATTTCCCGGGCGACGGCAAGAAATTCCCGTGGATGATGTTCTACCAGAGCGAGGCCAACAGCAGCATCCCGCAGAACTTCTATTCGATGAACCTCGACCGCGTCGTGGGCCTGGCCTACTGGGGCGCTGTGGGCTATCTCGGAGAGAGCGGGGGCTGGCCCTCCAAGGGCTCTTCCGGCGGCCAGTTCGACATCACGCTGGAGCCCAAGCCGATGGCCTATATGGTCAAGAGCATGTTCAGCGACGAGCCGATGGTGTACATCGGCGTGGAGCGCGCCCCGGCCCGGCAGCGGATGTGGAACGGGATGATGACGGGCTCTCCCACCATCGAGCACACCTGGAACCTGGAGAAGGGCACCACGGTCGGCAAGCTCTATACCTACACCAACGCCGACGAGGTCGAACTCCGCCTCAACGGCCGGAGCCTGGGCGTCAAGAAGAATACCCGGGATCCCAGGTCCCGGAACATGATCCTCTGGGAGAACGTCAAATACGTTCCCGGCAAACTGGAGGCCATCGCACGCACGGGCGGCAAGGAGGTCGCGCGGAACGTGATCGAGACCACCGGCAAGGCCGTCCGGCTCGTGATGGTCCCGGATGAGGAGCCCTGGCTGGCCGACAGCCGGGACATCCAGTATGTCAGCGTCATCGCCGTGGACAGCCGGGGGAGGAAGGTCTTCGATGCGGACGACCTGGTCTCTTTCAAGGTGGCAGGTGATGCCCGGATTGCCGGTGTGGGCAGCGGGGACATCTCCAGCGGCGAGGATATGACCGGCTCGCAGCACACGCTGTGGCACGGCACCTGCCAGGTCGTGCTCCGTGCCGGCGCCACGCCCGGCACCGTCGCGCTGGAAGCCTCGGCGCCGGGGCTCAAGGGCGCCCGGCTCGAACTCCAGACCCGATAGAGTCCTTTAATACCATTCATATAAACACTAAGACAAAGACAAATGAAAAATCTGTTTCTGAATCGCTGTCTCAGGAAAGTGGCGATGATATCGCTCTTCCTGGGCATCTGTACCTTGTCTTTCGCGCAGCACGCCATCAGCGGCAAGGTCGTCGACGTGTCCGGGGTACCGGTAGTCGGCGCCAGCGTCGTGGTACAAGGCAGCACAACCCTCGGCGCGGTCGTCGACCTCAACGGCGAGTTCAAACTGAACGTCCCGGAAGGGTCGATCCTGGTGGTCTCCTGCATCGGCTATGCCGACAGGGAGATCCCTGTGGTGCGGAACCAGGACAAGTACAACATTGTCCTGAGCGAGGACAGCGAGATGCTGGAAGAGACCGTCGTCATCGGTTACGGTACGGCCCGCGTACGTGACCTGACCGGGTCCGTGTCCACCGTGAGTTCCAACGACATCGACCTGCCCGTGGCCAACGTCGCCCAGGCTCTCCAGGGCAAGATGGCCGGCGTCGTGGTCTCCCTGAACGACGGTACTCCGGGAGCTGCTCCGCAGATCCGCGTCAGAGGTGCCAAGTCCATCACCCAGACCAACGACCCGCTCTACATCGTGGACGGATTCCCGGTCAGCAACCTGCAGGACATCCCGGTCGACCAGATCAAGTCCATCAACGTGCTGAAGGACGCCGCTGCGACCGCCATCTACGGTTCGCGTGGCGCCTCCGGCGTCATCCTCGTGCAGACGAAGAACGCCATCGAGGGGCAGACCACCGTCAGCTACAACGGCTACGTCCAGATCAAGGACTCCTCCTACAACATCCAAAAGGTGATGCAGCCGCTCGACTACCTGAAGTTCACGCTAGGATATGCCCGGGACTATGCCAACTTCAACTATACCAATATGTTGAACTACTTCGGCATCAATGACTCCTCCATCGGCATCGACAACGGCAACCACTTCAGCGCCTATGCGAACGCCAAGACGCACAACTACCAGAACGATCTCTACAAGACCGGCATCACCCACAGTCACAACCTCACCGTGAGCACGGGCACGAAGAAGAGCCGGGTCATGTTCAACCTGAACTACCTGCACGACGACGGCACCGAGATCAATTCCTTCTACAACCGTCTGAACACCTCCCTGAAGGCCATCCAGGATCTGAACGACCAGCTGAGCCTCGAACTCAACGCCAGCTATTCCTACACCACGAACCGGGGTGCGAACCGTTCCGCGGAGGCCTTCTGGTACCGTCCGATCGACAATCCCGCCGGCGACAAGTCCAATGTGTCCGGCTTCGGCAACGGCGACAAGTACGTCGCGGATGAGGACAACCCGGTCGATCTGGCCTGGAACACCCAGAATACCAACTACAGCCATCAGCTCCGGGGCATCGCCGCCGTCAATTACAAGCCGATCAACGGCCTCACCCTGCGCAGCGAACTCGGTGTCGGGGTCAACTTCGGCAAGATCATGAACTACACCGGCGGCTTCGGCTCGACCTTCAAGTCCGCCGCCCTCACGCGCTCCGACGGCAACAACCTGCACTGGACGACGACCGCCCAGTACAATCTGCCGATCCAGAACCAGGACCACCGCGCCGACATCATGGTCGGCAGCGAGGTCATCCGATCCAGCGGCTCGAGTATGTATTTCACTGCCCAGGAGTATCCGGAGAACTTCAACCGCGAGCAGACGTTCGCCTTCATGAACCAGTTCGACGACCGGTACACGTATTCCACCAGCTACAATACGCCCGGCCGGTCGATCTCCTTCTTCACCCGTGCCAACTACGCCTTCAAGGACCGCTACCTGCTGACCGCGACGTTCCGCGCCGACGGCTCCAGCCGCTTTGCGCCCAACAACCGCTGGGGCTACTTCCCGGCGGTGGCGTTCGCTTGGCGCGTGATCGACGAGCCGTTCATGGCCGGTTCCCGGGACTGGCTCAGCAACCTCAAGCTGCGTCTGAGCTGGGGCGTGACCGGTAGCGACGCCATCAATGCCAACCTCTGGAAAGAGACCTGGGAGCTCGCATCCGGCAACACCGCCTATACCATCAGCGACAAGGAGACCGACACCGAGAAAGATTTCGGCCGTCCTTATTCTCCCGGCAGCATGATGCCGAACTACGACCTCAAGTGGGAGTCCACCGTCACCCGCAACCTCGGCGTTGATTTCGGCTTCCTCAACGAGCGGATCTACGGTACCATCGAGGGTTACTGGAGTACGACGAACGGCCTGCTGATGCCGGTCTCCATCAACTCTTCGACGGGTTATACCTATCAGTACCAGAATATGGGCATCGTCTCCAACAAGGGTCTTGAACTGAGCCTCGGCGGCGACATCGTCCGCACCTCCGACTTCACCCTGAGTGCCAACCTCATCTACAACTACAACGTCAACCGCATCGAGAAGCTCGCAGAGTCCCTCCAGGTCAACACCTATGGTGCCTGGGTCAGTTCCGAGCGGGCCCCGGTCAACGGTGAGTACGTCCTCCTGGAAGGCCAGGCGATCGGCACCGTGAAGGCCTATAAGTACCTGGGCTGGTACACCACGAACGACTTCAACTACGACCCGGCCACGGGTGTCTACACCCTGAAGGACGGCGTTCCCGACTTCGAGCTGGATTCCTACTGGACCAGCCTGCAGCGTGCGCCCGGCCAGTCGGCCTTCCCGGGAGCCATCAAGTTCGAGAATACCAACGGGGACAAGTCCCTCACCACGGACGATACCTACATCGTCGGTGAGATGACCCCGCGCTCCACCGGCTCGTTCAACCTCGACGGCAGATGGCGGAACTTCGACTTCGCAGCCAACTTCAACTACGTGATCGGCGGCCGGATCATGAACTATGAGGCCCTGATGTCCCAGTATGGAGCCAAGGACAACCGGTTCGGCGCCAACCGCCTCGAGATCGTCTCCGGGGCCTACACCACCTACCGCTGGAACAACGGCGAACTCGAGTTCGTGTCCACCCCGGCCGAACTGGACAAGCTGAACGCCAACGCCACGATGCATTCCCCCAGCTCGATGAAGGGATTCCTGCTCGACAAGTTCCTCGAGGATGCCTCCTACCTGAGACTGAAGAACCTCACCGTGGGTTATACCCTGCCCAAGAACTTCACGACGAAGTTCGGCGTCAAGAACCTGCGGGTGTACTTCACGGCGACCAACCTCCTCACCCTGACCGGTTATTCCGGCCTGAACCCCGAGGTCAACACGAGCCGCAGCGCCGGTAACGGGTTCCCGACCCCGGGCGTCGACAGGAACGCTTATCCGATGGCGAAAGCCTATACCTTCGGCTTGAATGTCACTTTCTAACGTTTCATCCAGACAAATTGCCATGAAAAAAATAATCATCCCTCTTGCAGCATTGGTTCTCGGGATCCTGGGTACTTCCTGTAACCAGCAGCTCGGCGTCACCAGTCCTTCCGTGGTCGACGGCAACTTCGTGTTCGGCAGCTACACGACCGCGAAGAGCGTGATGCTGGGCGCCTACAACACATATACGTCTTCCGGTTTCTTCGCCAGCATCGACGTCAACCACAACGATGTGGAGCGGGCCAACCTCGGCTTCGTCGCCGACCAGTTCGGTGCCGGTCAGCTCTACGGCGGGAAGGCCTCCTACTCCGTGGAGAATTTCAACATCAACGCCGGCCACATCAAGGGCCAGTGGGACAAATACTACAAGGTCATCGCCCTGTGCAACCAGGTCATCGACAACATCGAGGCTTTCGACGACATCGACCAGATCAAGGCCACGGCACCGAACGACTGGTCCGACCTGCTCGGCCAGGCCTACTGCCTGCGCGGCACCATATACTATGACATGGCTCGCTGGTTCGGCGATGTCATCTACATCGACCATTCCTACCAGATGAAGGAGGAGATCTCCAGCCGGGATTTCATCATCGAGAGCGAGATGGCCCACGTGATCGCAGCCGAACCGCTGATGTACCACAGGGGACAGAACAACCATTTCTCCGACCAGATGACCAAGAACTATGCGGAAGGCCTGATCGCCCGCATGTGCTTCATGGAAGCCGGCTACCAGACCCGCCGGACCGACCTGGGCGCCGACTTCTACACGGATGCCAGCGGCAAGGCCCTCTCCTTCGACGTCTGGGGTACCGACGATGCCCGGAAGGCGCAGTATGCGCGCCGCAGCGACTGGAAAGACTTCTACGCCAAAGCCATTCCCTGGCTCAAGAAAGAGATCTACGAGACGCCCGGCGTGGAGCTGACCCTCGTCGACCCGCGTTCCGACAGCCAGAACCGCACCTACGGGAACCCGTTCCAGTGGTATTTCGAGCAGATCAACGACCTGGTCATGGCCAAGGAGACGATCTATGAGCAGACTTACGCCGAGTATACGGGCGGCTCCCGCGTCGCCTACGACCAGGGCCGCGCCTGCTCCGGCGGCGGCACCGGCTATCCGCCCAAGGCGAATGCCGGCGCCTGCGTCTATCCGGTCACGTTCTACGACCTGTTCGATCCCCAGGATATGCGGCGCGACGTCTCGATGACGGTCACCGCGTCCAACGGCAAGGGCCAGGAGATCATCAACAACTATAATCTGTCCAACCGGCAGACCGGCGGCGTGCAGATGAACAAGTACGACGTCAACCGCCAGGAGAATCCGTCCGCCGTCAACACCCAGGCCGGTATGAACCGCGTCATCATGCGTGAGGCGGACCTCATCCTGATGCTCGCCGAGGCTTATGCCCGCACCGGTGACAATGGCTCCGCGGCCACGGAACTCAAGAAGATCCACAACCGCGCATTCCCTGATGACATCGAGGATGCCAAATACGAGGAGCTCCTCGCTTCCGTCGGCGGTGACATGGTCGAGGCCATCCTCAAGGAGCGTATGCTGGAGTTCGTCGACGAGGGGCTCCGCCGCTGGGACCTCGTCCGCACGGGCCAGTTCCCCAAGGTGGCCGTCGAGTTCCGCGCCCGGCTCGTCCGCGAGATGAACGAGATCGAGGCCAACGGCTATATCCAGTATGACAACGGCAACCAGTTCCCGAACTACATCTGGACCAAGCTGGTCAACGGCAGGGAGGCCCTGGGCTATCGCCTGACGATGCAGACCCCGCCGGGTACGGATCCCGACTCCGAGCTGGGTGCACTCCTCATCCCGGGCTGGCGCGGCCAGCACGACGACTGGGTCAAGGTGGCCACCGAAGACGGCTACGATCTCAAGAAGCTCTCGCCCGATATGTCCAACCTGGCGATCCGCGGACTCTTCCGCTACATCGATCCCGAAAGCGACGAAGCCAAGGCGCTGGAGGCGGACGGGTACACCAAGACCGAGTGGGGCGTTGCGATGTACACCGTGAACGGCAAGTATGATCCTGACCGCGAGTATCTCTGGAGCGCATCCTTTATGTGCGGTTATACCGATGCGGACTATGCCGCGAAGAAGGCGCCCATCTACCTGAATCCCTACGAGGCGTCGGTATGCGCCACGACGGGGCTCAAGAACGGGTACGGCTTCAAGAGCACGATCGAATAACGGTCCTTTTCCGCCCGCCAGACTCCATTGCAAGATTATTCTACCCAGGATGACGGATTCGGAGTGCCTCCGTGTAGGAATCATTCCATACCTTTGCAATGGAAACAACAAGCAGCCGCCGTGGTGCGCACTGATTGTTGGTCAAAAATGGTTGGGTTAAACGATTTGGTTTGAGACGACGGAACGGCGGGGAGCGTCTGAGACTCCCCGCCACCGTCAAAAAAAACCACGGTGGTTTGACCTTTTTTTGTATATTTACCGGAACCAATTATATCCCGAGATGAAAACTATAGCCAAGATTCTATCGTGTGCGGTGCTTGCCATCCTGGTGGCCGCGCCTGCTTCCGCCCAGATCGGGCGTCGTTTCCCTTCCGAGAAGAAGGTGATCAAGGATCCCAAGACAGGGGTCGAGCTCGTGTTCCTGACCAGCCAGCAGGGCAAGGGCGACTCCAAGATCTACCAGACCCACAACCAGTGGACCGCCGACGGCAAGTGGGTGATCTTCCGCTCCAACCGTGTCCCCGGCGAGGCGATGGCCGTCAATGAGGAGACGGGCGTGATGGTGCAGGTGACCGAGGGCGGCTACAGCGGAATGCTCTGCGTGGCCCGCAACTCGATGAACCTCTACATTCAGCGTCAGGATATGACCGATGCCCAGAAGGCCGAGATGCAGGAACTCCGCAACCGCCAGCGTGCCGGCGAGAAAGTGGAGATCCCGCGCTACGGCTGGCAGATCGTCGAGATCAACCTCGAGAAGCTCTTCAAGGATTCCGCCGCCGGCCGCCTGAAGAAGAAGGACGCCTACGAGCGCATCTGCGGGATCATCCCCGGCGAGATGTGCGTGGAGGGCGACCTGGCGCTGGACGGCAGCGAGGAGCTGGCCTATTTCCGGCTCGCTCCGGACTTCGCCCGCAAGTATCCCATCGCCGAGCAGATCGCGCCCAATTTCGGCCCCCGCAACATGGGCGCCGGCCCGGGCGGCATCGGCAAGATCGACCTCAAGACCGGCAAGGTGGAGCCCGTGGTGGCCGTCCACTTCAAGGTGGGCCACATCCAGGGCAATCCCTGGCATCCCGGCGAGGTGATCTTCTGCTGGGAGACCGGCGGCAAGGCCCCGCAGCGTACCTGGATGGTCAACGCCGACGGGACCAACCTGCGTCCGATCTACCGCGAGACCGAGTATGACTGGGTGACCCACGAGGCCGTGATCAGCGCGGACGAGCTGGTCATCGCCATCCTGGGGCACCGCAAGATCGCCGAAGGCGCACGCAATATGGACACCACCACCGACTGGGGCCCCTCCGGCACGAAGGAGTATCCCACCGGCATGGCCGTCGTGAATATGCGCACCCGCGAGATTACGCTCGAGGGACAGGTGGACGGCGACAACTTCTGGCACGTGGCCGGCTCCTCCGACGGCCACTGGGTAGCCGGCGACGACTTCGCCCGCGAACTCTGGCTCGTCGACCGCCACACCAAGGAGCGCATCCTGCTGACGGCCGGCCACAAGACCACGGCCGCGGACCACGTCCACCCGACCTTCAAGCCGGACGGCACGGAGATCGAGATCCAGTCCGCGATGCTCTCCGAGGACAACCGCTCGATGAACATCTGCATCGTCAAGCTCCCGCAGGAGCTGATCGACCGCTACAAGAAATAGATCTTTCTTTCCTGAATCCCCGGTTTGCGCCGGGGATTTTTTGTATCTTTGCCGGAACTGCCCTGCCCCTGGGAGGCGTTGCCACCCTCGGCACGTAAGAGGGAGGGGCCCGCCGCGAAGCGGTGGGAGGGGTCGAGCGAAGCGAGACACTCCCAGGGGCAGGGCAACTCCGGCAAAAGGAATCTGTCAAAACCAAGAAGATGAAAAAGAATATCGGTAAAGTCAATGCGTCCTTCCCGACCCCGGTCGTGGTGGTCGGTGCGATGGTGGACGGCAATCCCAACTGGTTCGAGGTGGCCTGGACGGGCATCGGAGATGCGGACGTGGTGACGCTCAGCGTGACCAAGACCCACAAGACCTGCGACGGCATCCGCGCGGAGAAGAAGCTCTCCGTCAATTTCCTGGACGAGGCGTTGATCCCGCGGGCCGACTATGTCGGCATCGTGAGTGGCGCCAAGGTCGACAAGAGCGGCGTCTTCGCCTGCAGCCTGGGCGAACTCGGCGCTCCGCTGGTGGACGACGCCCCGGTCTCGATGGAGTGTTCGCTGCTGGACATCTACGACGCCAACGGCTGCTACCTGCTCATCTGCAAGGTGGAGCACACCTACGCCCGCGAGGAGTTGCTCGATGCCAAGGGCAAGCTCGATTTCGGCAAGTACAAGCCCGTGCTCTTCGAGCCCGGTTTCAACTACATCCGCACCGGCGAGCTCATCGGCCCTTGCGTGGTGCCCGGCAAGGCCTTCGCCGAGAGCCTGAAGTAAGATGCGGATTCCGGACCAGGAGGCGTACGCTCCGATGGTGGCGCTCTACCGGGAGTGGAACGAGCGGATCAACGTCGTGTCCCGCAAGGACGTCGACAACCTGTTCGCGCACCACATCCTGCACTCGCTGGCCATCGCGGAGTATGTCGGCCGCTTCCATCCGGGCGCGTTCGACGGGGCTTCGATCCTGGATCTCGGCACCGGCGGGGGCTTCCCGGGCATCCCGCTGGCGACCGTCTTCCCGGACGCGCACTTCACGCTCTGCGACTCCATCGGCAAGAAGGTCCGGGTGGCGCAGGCGGTCGCGGACGGGCTCGGCCTGCGCAATGTCACCTGTGTCAATGCGCGCGCGGAGTCGCTCCCGCAGACTTTCGACTGGGTGGTCTCGCGCGCGGTCACTTCGCTGGACAATTTCTACCCTTGGGTGCGGGGCAAGTTCCGCCGGGGCATCCTGTACCTGAAGGGCGGGGACGTGGCCGCGGAGATCTCCGAACTGACCCGCAAATGCGGTGTCCAACCCGGCAAAGTCCGGCTCTGGAGGATTGATGAATGGCTGAAAGATGAATATTTTGCAGAAAAATTTGTAATTGAAATCGGAAAAGATTACCTTTGCCCTCCCAAATCCGAAAATTAAAAAATAGAAGATATGAAAAGGACTTTTCAACCCTCCAACCGCAAGCGTGTCAACAAGCACGGCTTCCGCGAGCGTATGAGCACGCCCAACGGCCGCCGGGTCCTCGCAGCCCGTCGCGCCCACGGCCGCAAGAAACTCACCGTCTCCGCTGAGGATCGCTGGTAATCAGCTCCTTCCCGGACAAAGACCGCCGACCCCCGCAGGCCGGCGGTCTTTGTTTTCCCCCTCTCCGGAAGGCTGCTCGCAGGCTGTAGTGCCGTTCTCGTAGGCTCGCAGGCAGACCCCCGGAAAACTACGCGCTTCGCGCTATCCCTCCCACCGTCCCTTCGGGCCGGCGGGCCCCTCCCGTTCACGAGGCCACGGGCGGCCACGGTTTTCCGGGGGTCTGCCTGACTCGCCTGAAACACAA